>NZ_BTGK01000007.1:0-211813 GCF_042848605.1 Pseudoalteromonas sp. MTN2-4 | reverse complement strand
GTTATTTTCTAACTTTAAAGTTCTGTAGCCGCGTTGATCATTCGGGCTAACGGCAAGCTTATCAAGTGGTGCAAGTGCGTTCGTTGCACTTGTTTGTGTATTGTTATTTGATGTTTGTGAACAAGCCGCAAGTGCTAATGCCAGTGCACTAATCGTAAATGCTTTTTTCATAGGTGTCGCCCTTTGAAATTTATCAGTTTTGAGTATTTAGTTTACGCCTTTGGAATAAGTTAATCACTTAATTCTATCGGCGTTTTGTAAAGTGATGTAACAATCAAAATTTAATCATTTACGCCGCTAATATCACCTCGTCTTACTGGGTAGCCTAAATGCATCCAGCCGAAAATACCTTCCCATAATACGGCTGTGCGAGTGTATCCTCTTGCGCGAAGGCGATTTATGGTGTGATCTGCAGCGGCGCGAGGGCAAGAGCAATAGGCGACTATTTGAACGTCTTTGGGAATTCCAGCAACGGTTTCATCTAAATCAGCATAATAGGGAAAAGGAATAGCACCTTCTATGTGTGCTGTTTGCCAGACTGAGGTTACCCGTGTGTCTAGCAGTACCATGCGTTTTTTTGAATTAAGTGCTTCATTGAGATCTTTTGAAAGTACATACATGCCATCTTTTAAATCAAAGTTAGGGTCTTCTCCTGCTTTGTTAACAATATAATCTTTAGGTTCTGGCAGTGCTCTAAGGACTGGTTTTTCTTCGACCTGTCCCATTGATTTGCTGCGTAAAAATGCGGTGATATTATTAATGTTAGCGGGTGATAGCTTATTTTTGAATGCTTGCATTGGCGTGTCTTGTCGACCTTCTTGAATGGCATAGCGAATAAACTCATCCGTATTATGGGCAAGGGCTGACTGATTCATCAGTGCAGGTGCAGTAATGCCTTCACCTTGTTTTCCATGACAGCTTGCGCATTCTTTTTGGTAAACAGTTTCACCACGTTTTATATCGCCCTGCACTGGGTTGGTTGAAAATTTAAGCCTGTCGTATCCTGCCTGCTCAAAAAGCCAATAAGTTAAATCCCAGGTTTCAGCAAGTGTCATAGGGCCGCCTACTTCATCTAGATAGCCGCCCATCGCTGTGCCTTCTCGGCCATATTGCATAGGCCTCAATATCTGATGTGCCACGCCTGATTCCATCAGGCTTTTGCTGCGAAGCGATGGGGCATGATCGTTCTTATGACCTTCGCGGTTTTCACCATGGCACAGCGCGCAGTATTTTTGATAGTTATTAGCTGCAACGCGAGCTTGCTCTGTCGAGAGTTTACGCGGTGGCGCGCGTCGTTCTTTTTCTTGCGAGTAAGCAATACTCGTATGAAAAAGCAAAACGATAAAGCTGCTTGTTAGCAGTCCGAAAGATACTTTAGACATAACCAAACTTGGATGAAATGACGGTTAATTGAGCATAAAGCGGTCAGTTACTGATTACTAGCCAAATACAAATCTGGTAACAATTTAGTGTGATGAGAGGAAACTTTTGATATTCAAATAGTAGTAATACTAAACCTTAATTATTTTAATGGACTAAAACTTACGCTAGCAGGGTTCGAAAGTGCTGCTATCGACAAGTTTTCTTTGCCTCAAAATAGATCGCTTAATTAAGAGGATTGGTATAAAAATTTTTAGCGACTTGGAGATTTCAAACTATACTCTTTACATTCATGAACGTAGGGTACAGATATGAAATCAATTAGCACGTTAGCAGTTCTTTCTTTTTGTGGTTTTTTACTAACAGCATGCTCTAAGGCTGAATCTGTACCAGAGAGTGAGTGCGATAAAGTTGTCGCCCATGCTAAATCAGTTTTAAAAGAAAATGCACCAAGTAAATCTGATATGTTGAAGCAATGTAAGGCTGCATCGGATGAAGCGAGAGGGTGTGTTATGGCAGCAGACAAACCGATGAAGTTAATTAAATGTGACTTTTGATTTGAAGCATATTCACATTTGAAAATAACTGCCCAGGACCACCTAGCAAGTTGTCTCGCTAGGTGGTTTTTTATGCTAAAAAATAATAGCTAATCAAGCTTAAGTGTTTTCTTCTTCATCTTCTAATGCTTTAAAGACACCAAAAACTTCGAGTCCATCAAATAAAAGATATAAACTCCCACCAAGGAATATCCACCAAACCCAATTTTCACTTTCTGCTGAGGTGACACTTATAACCATTAAAGACAGCATAACTACAGCAAAATAGATTAAGTTAGAAATAAATGACTTTTGCTCTTTATTTAATGCAGCGCTTAATTTATTTTCTCGAGTTAGCGTATTTACTTCAACATCTAGTGCGTTCGCAATGCCCTTGAGTGTCTCGAGGTTTGCGCGTTTGCCGTTTTCGATACGTTGTATAGTACGAACACTTATCTTACTTTCTTCGGCCAAAGTCTCTTGGGACCAGCCTTTTTGAGCACGAAGTTGTTTTAATAACATGGCATACCTCTTTTTTAAACTTGAGCTTTAAATGTAACCAAAGAGCCTGAGTAATCACCACGTAATGTACCAGACATAGGCGCAAAAAAGGTTTAAATAAATTTACTTATTGAGAGATTGTTAGTGATAAGCCTCCGAACGTTCTATCACTTCAATTTCATAGCCATCAGGATCGGTAATAAAAAAGAATTTAGCGACGAGTTCATCATCATTATAAAAAGACTTAATTTGACGAGGTTGATAACCCAGTTTTACCGCTTTTTCATGTAGCGCTTCAATATTCTGCGCGCTAAATGCCAGATGACCATAGCCATCACCTAGAATGTATGGCTTGGTTTTGTCATGATTAACGGTAAGCTCTAGCTCAAAATCACTTTCATTATTACCTAAATAATGCAGGTCAAAGCCGTCAAAGTTTAAGGTACGCTTTATCTCTAAGTTGAGTATATCTTGATAAAATTGTGTCGACCTTTTTACATCCAAAACTCGGATCATACTGTGGATCATTTTTGCCACGTTTAAAATACCTATCTAATGTGTGAATTCTTCTCTTCTGTGCCGCAAGGTTTATTTGAAACAACAAAACGTTTAGTAAGTATTCAAAAAGGAGTTACTAAAGTTCATGCTTGGCTGTAATTAGAGCGTTTAGCGAATGATGAAGGCCAGCCGGCTGCCGAATTTATTTCAATCTATTACAAAGCGATGACTAAACCCTTTGGTAGTGAAAAAACTTTGCATTAATCTGGAGAGTTACTTGTCTAATTGATGCGTTGAATAATAAATAAAGCTGGGTGGTATTGGGTAGTAACCAAATACTACATGCAAATTAAATTTATTTGTTTGGTCTAGTTAACCTATTGTTCAGGTTAAAGTCCCTATTTTTTATAGTGGAAACAAAAAGTACTTACTTGTTCATGTATGACCAGAAACTTGAATAAAAGCCATACAAAATAATTGCGTAAAATCAAATTTCCAATTCTAAAGTTTTGCCTTTTTTAATCAGTACTAAGGCATAAAGATGAGTAAGCGCATAGCAATTGCTATCCTTACTAGCTGTTTCTTAGTTGCATGCGGCGTTGGCAATGAAGCAAGCACGAGTAAGGATACACCCGTATCAGATAATCCGACCAACCCGCCTGTGGGAGGGGGGAATGGCAGTGGAGATGGAGATCAATCTTCTAATAATTCGGATAATAAAGCTCCTAAAATAAATCTAACTCCTCCGACAGATGTTAATCACGGTCAGCAAGTCGAGATGAGTGTGGCTTTTTGTTTTTGGGTATTCATGGTTTACTAAGCGAAAATTATAATGTGGTTTTCTGATGTCTTATTTAGCCTTTGTAACCTGTTTGTGGGCGTTTTCTTTTAGTTTAATTGGCGTGTATTTGGCAGGGCAAGTTGATGCTTGGTTTAGCGCTTTTAGCCGAGTGGCGCTCGCAACTTGCGTGTTTATCCCTTTTTTAATTCGCTCACGTATTCCTAAAGATCTCATTCTCAAATTAATGGCGATAGGGGGTGTGCAGCTCGGTTTAATGTATGGGTTTTACTATCACTCGTTTTTGTTTTTAAGTGTGCCGGAAGTATTGCTGTTTACTGTGATGACGCCGGTTTATATCACTTTACTCAATGATGTGTTAGATAGGCAGTTTAACGGCAAATATCTACTGGTTGCGGTGATAGCCGTAATAGGTGCGGTCGCCATTCGTTATGAAAATCTGGATGGTGAGTTCTTATTTGGGTTATTGCTGGTGCAAGGTGCTAACCTTTGTTTCGCTACAGGGCAAGTGACCTATAAGCGTTTAATGCAAGACAGTGCGCTTGACCACAAAACCGTGTTTGGCTGGTTTTTTGTCGGTGCATTAGTCGTGTCTTTGCTGTTCTTTTTGTTGTTCGGCAATACAGACAAGCTACCAACGACTAGCACTCAGTGGGGTATATTAATTTATCTTGGCTTGGTCGCCTCGGGCTTTGGTTATTTTGCATGGAATAAAGGCGCAACCTTAGTAGATGTTGGCGCACTTGCAGTGATGAATAATGTGCTTATTCCCGCGGGTATACTGGTTAACCTAGTTATTTGGAACCGAGATGCTGATTTAATCAGGCTTGCGATAGGGGGTGGTATTATCCTTCTCGCACTTTGGGTTAACCAAAAGTTTGCTACAGGTCGCTAAGCGACTTGAGCTTTATTAAGGCTAAATTGCTGCCTGTATTGGTTAGGCGTTGACCCTGTAAATTGCTTGAAAGCGCGAGTAAACGGCCCGACCGATGCAAAGCCACTTTCTAGGCCAATCACTAACACCGGCCAATGCGATTTATCACACTCAGAGAGAAGCTGTTTAGCATGCTCGACCCGAAGTTGATTTATGTAATGGTTAAAGTTTCGAGCACCGAACCCCTCTTTTAGTACTCGGCTGACCTTATACTCAGGTAAATCGAGTTGCTTGGCTAAATCACCTACTTTTAGATTTGCTTGTAGATATAGCTTTTGGCCTATCAATAACTGTTGAATGGTGTTTTTCAACTCAATGTCTTGCGACTCTTCGGTTTGCATTGCCAAAGAGCTCGCTTCTATTTGTGCTTCATTTGACTTTGGTTTGAAAGCACTTACTTTCGTTTTGTCTATTGAGTTAGTTAGATTATGACTAGAGCTAGATTTAAAACGCCAAAATATCAGTGTTTGTGTAACTAGCAACATAAAAATAGTGATACAAGCGATGATGGCTTCTTTAATATGCGGCGTGTCTACAAAGTAACCCTTAGCGACTTTACTAATAAGTACTGCTGAAATGATGGCACATAGATAAAAAACACGCTGTTTTTGTTGAGTCTGAGAGGCTTTATTAAACCCTCTAAATGCTTCCCATATAGATAAAACAATAATTGCAGAAGACAGCAAAATAGTGATTTCTGTGAGCGTATATTTAGCAAAACTTAAGCTGCTTGATTCTATCTGCCACAATTCAGTGACAAACAAATAGCCTTTGCTCATCATGATTAACACAGCAATGCCAATGGCAAGTGCGATATGCTGCACACTGATGGCATTATTCCCTCTAAAATAACTGCGCACAAACAACCAATAACAGTTGCAAGTTGCACAAGCGCCTAACCCGACCAAATAGTGATAAGCGCCCAAGCTATCAGCGGATAGCGTTTGCATCACTCCCATGGCAACCGAGCCACAAAATACCGCAAATAAAATATGCGTCGTATGCTTGTTTTTCACCCATAACTGGGCGAGTAAGCAGGTTAATGCCACGATAAGTTGGACGGAATAAATGTTTGATAAAGTCATCAGGGGCGCTCCAAAGTAACATAATAGAGTTTATCTAATAGCTAGTTCTGTCTCAATTACGCGTTTGTAAGAAAGCGTGTCGTATTTTTCTTGATAATTGGATAAGCAAAAAAGTTAGCTTTATTTTCAATTTGTTACATGTGAATTAGATTCTGCTTATCAAAATTTAAAAAGCGTAAACCGCTAAAATCATAGGCCGATTTTAAAATTCGGTGCGTTCCTGTTTCGCATCAATGCCAAGCTGCTTACATCAACATTAGAGTAAGGAGCTTGTTATGGAACAGCTAACCGTTAATCAAAAAAATATCTGGGGTATGTCAGCCGATTCTGCACTTAAAAAGGCCGTGACTAGTTGGGTCAGTATTGTATTAGTCGGGCAATGGGCGTTTGCCGTTTATATTCTCAGTTTGTATGCCATCCCTTTGTTAATAGGGGCCGTGCATCAGGCAGATGAAATCTCTCCTGCAAGAGGGTTTGATACCAGTGGGGGTTTTGATTCCATCATGTTTTTTAGTCATATTTTACCAGCCGCGATTATGGCAAGCAGTGGTTTGCTACAAATTATTCCAAAAATACGCAAAACCTACCCTCAGTTTCACCGCTGGAATGGTCGAGTATTTTTTGTTTTAGGCTTGTCTGGTGCTGTTACGGGACTGTATTTAACTTGGGGGGCTGGTATTCGCTTTAGTGATATAGGTGCGTTAGGTATCACACTAAACGGCGTACTTATATTAGTCGTGATATTCTTTGCTTGGAAAACGGCAGTTAAAAAGCAATTTATTCAGCATCAGCGCTGGGCGGTACATGCCTTTATTTTAGTGAATGGTGTGTGGACTTTCCGCTTGTTTTTAATGGGCTGGTATTTAGTTAACCAAGGCCAAAACGGCAATAACAATAATCTTGATGGCCCTATGGATCTGACAATATCTTTTGCTTGTTACTTATTGCCTATGTTGTTTGCTGAGCTTATCTTTTGGGCTAAGCGCAGTAAAACCGAAAACGTAAAATGGTTGGCCGCGGTGACAACTGCTATTGCTGCCGTGATCACGTTAATATGTGTAATCGCTGCAGCCATGATGATGTGGGGACCAAGGCTTTGTATGGTATTTGAATCCATTTTATAAAGTTGAAGTAATTGATACTAAGCTAACAGAAAGCTTATTCTCAATAGAGACTATGAGCTGATTCTTTATACCAACTCATTATCAGTTGAAATTAAATACTCTAAGATTGTAATTGATAGCCTTGGGTGCATGATTAAAAGATATTGATGACTGGCAATATGGGGGGAGGGCTTGCGACTACAGAGCATTTTTAGCCTTTGGGTAAGCCCTAACTTACTGGCTAATCCAATAAGAAGTATGAAACAATTTATTTAAAAAAACGGCGCTTTTAAGCGCCATTTTTCACTCTACTCGTCAGCAAACCCCTCATTTAAAAGCATAAATATATGTGCGGCACTCCAAGAAAAGTTTGGCGCACCTTGCTGCTCTCCGGTTTCTGGGTTGTAATTTTCACGAATTGGGGCGTTTTCCATCAAGCCATCGGCATAGGTTAAAAAGCGCTTCACCAGTTGTTTTGCTTCTTGAACATAGCCGTAATGTTGTAACCCTTTTACTCCGAAGTAAAATTGGTCAACCCATACACGGCCTCGCCAGTAGATATTTGGGCCATACGCTGGATTGTTTTTGGCGGCGGTACCAAGCGGTACTCTGCTGTAAAAGGTGTCAGGGCTCATCATTACATCGCGAACTAATTTCGCTTGTGTGGCTGTTGCAACTTGATTAAACAGTGGTGACCACCCCTCAGGGCCCATACCGCGCTCGACGATAGGCTTGCCAGCACAGCCATTCTTAAGTGGTGTGTTGTTAATGCGAATATCATAATAAAAGCCCGTATTGGTATCGAACATACAGCGATTAATGTAACTTTTTACTTGTTTTGCATCTGCTTCAAATTGCTTGGCTTCGTCAGGTAAGTTGAGGATGTTGGCGACTTTCGCCAAATACAGGGTATCGGTATAAAAGTAACTGGCTTGGTCTACCGACTCTTGCAGTAAAGAATAGCCAAGTAGCTTACCTGTGTTATCACGGTTTTGGGCAAAATCAACTTGCCAATCAGCGGCATCACCGCCTTGCTTTACATAATCTGCAAGCTGGGCTTTGCTGATAAAGCCAAAGGTGGCAGCATCATCCCGGCCTGATTCCCACGAGGCTGCGGTTTGTGCTGGGGCAAAAACTTGCTCACCCTGAGCTAATAGTTTGCGATAGTGTGCAAGTCCATATTCGGTGGTTTTTGTCTCTCCCTGCTGGTGAATAAATAACAATTCACCTTGCTCGTTGTTGTGGGCTTTGTCGAGAGTAGCCCCATACTCAGGAATACCATTTTGGTTGTGGTCGCGATTGCGCAGCCACCATGCTCGATATGCTTTGAGTTTAGGATAAAGCGCTGCCAGCCATGCTTTATCAGGGTCGCTTTCATAGGCTTTTAATACCGCCCAAGCGGCAAGACTAGGCTTGGTATTGCGCTCATTCCAATTGCCACTGTCTCCGCCACGCTCTGGGCTTAGGTTGTAGCCGATTAGGTCGGGCAAAAAGCCTGTATCTTGCGGTCTGACTGTATCGCCAGTTTGTATTTGTTGATTGAATACCGTCTCAATATTGGCTTTGGCTAATTGAGAGTGAAAGTCACTGAGCGCATAAGCTTGCTTCCACGTATCCCATGGCCAAGTTAAGTTACCCGAAAACCAGCGCGCGGTGACCGAAGGGCTAACTGTGTCGGTGGTAATAGCACCTGCCGGACTTCGCCAATTGCCAATTAAGGTCTCAATAGATTTGGCCATCAAGCGCTGCTGAGCAGGGCGTTCGAGTTGTTGTAAAGGCTCGAGATATTGTTGCCAGCGAGTTTCACTTGCTTGCATAAATTGTTGTGGTGCTTTAAGCATTGCTTGATGGCGCTGTTTAACCTCGGTGTGCTCTTGTGCGTTCAGAACATGGCTGAATAGGGTATAAAACGTCGTTGTGCCCTTGATATCAACTTGGCTGCTGTAGCTTCGTCCTTGAATGCGTGTGGTGGTAGCTAAAGATTTACTCATCACATAAGCCGAGCTGCCTGAGGTAAGTAAGCTATAAGGTGAACGCACTTGATTAAAATGTACGGCGATCCCGTGTGGCGTTGCTTTTAGGCCGGGTTGCAGTTGTGGGTGGGCTTGTTCAAGCGTACGCTTTTTATCAAATTGTGTGAGTAGCTCGCCGTCAAACTTTAAAGTTAGCGGGCTGTCGCTTTCTATTTTAGTTTCAACCAGTGAAGTACGCGGGCCAACAAACAACAAAGTAAGGGTAACGGTTACGTCTTCTGCTTTAAGATGCTGAATGAGTTTGCCCGGCTCGCTTAATACCTCACCTGTAAGTGTCAGCTTTTTGCCATTTTTAAACACCTGTAAGCGATCAAAGCGTTTGGCTAGATATGTTAAGTACTCTTCTTGAATGAGTGCATGGCCAGTAAAACCGCCCAGCTCATCGGCTGAAGTTGGCAACAAATGTCCGTGCCAAGCACCAGCATCAAACAATGGGTTAAATGGGCTGTGACCAAACTTATCGGCGGGCTTCATCATGCTTGGCTCGCCAATTCGGGTTAAGGTGTTTTGCAAATGCTCATTGCTCGCTTGGCTTTGTGTGCAAAAGAGTGCGCTAAGCAAGCCTATAAGCAGTGTATTTGCTGTTCTTAAAAATGGGTTCTTCATGGTTTATTCACCGTAACTTGCTTTAATTTCACGGGCTAATGCAGCGGCATTTTTATTGCCAGAAAGCGGCGCTAAGGTAAAACGATATTGCTGACTTTCGGCGGCAATGCGGTATTGCTTGTGAACAAGGCGACCCCATGAGGTATCACCGCCCACACCCATTTGCTTGTGATCAATATTCAGGGTGACAAGGTTGCGTGCAGGCACATCAATGGCGTGCTTGGTGGTCACAGGTACGAGTCCTGATGCCGATGCACTGGCATCGCCCGAGTTGAAGTCGATATCGGCTTGCAGGTAAGGCCATACACTGGCATTTAATATCTTTTCGCCTACCGCAAGCAGCCCTTCGCCTTGCGCGTTTTGCAGTGCCATCCAGCGCACATCGATGCGGTTAGAGTTCTCTTGCGGGCGAATGTAGTAATGGTGTTGTTCGGCCACTGGTGTGTTGAACACTGAGATACGCGCTGAGGTTTTTCTGTCGGCGTAACTTTCATGTGGACCACGACCTAACCAAGACATATTTTTATATTCACCTAGGGTACTTAATTGCATACCAACACGCGGGATATCGGGCAAAGTTTGGTTATCATCAAGATTGAGTTGGTAATCAACCCGCACAAAACCTTGTGCTGTGATCTGATAATTCAGCACCAAACTCCCTGCAAAGTCCGGTGATTGATAACGCGCAGTTACGTCCGATGATTTGGCTTGTAAGGCGGTGAGTTTAAGTCTGTCAGTGGCACTTTGCCACATAGCCGCACGCACCTGCAGGTTGTTGCCTAAATCATTGTCGGTCGGTGCACGCCAGAAGTTTGGCTTAAGCGGTTTGGTTAACATGGCTTGGTTATTAAAAGTAAGCTGTTGCAACCAGCCTGTGCGCTTATCAAAGCTAAGCTGAGTGCCATTTGCTTTAGCAATCAGTACGTCTTTTTGATGTGTATAACTTGGTTTTACTGGTTGTTTAACTAAGTTGTTAGCGCTTTTTGCAGCTGATTTTAATTGCGATACCGGCAGTTTGAATTGCTCAAAGGCAATCTCATGACCAAGTGGCAGTAGCGGCTCTTGTGCTCTGGCATGCATGCTTAGGGTGACAAAGTATTCTTTGTCGCTGTAAGCAGGTAGGCCTTGGATATCAAAATTCAATATGGCGGTTTTGCTCGGTTGCACGCTTGGCATGGCGCTGTGGCCTTGTTTAACGGTTTCTCCGTCCGCTTCGATTTTCCAACGTAGGTCATACTTTTTTAAGTCCGTGAATAAGAATTTATTTTGTACAGTCACTTGTCCTTTAAGCAGGTTGTGCACAGTAAATTTAACCGGTTGGTAAACCTTTTTTACCTCAAAGGCATGCGGGTGAGGGTTACGGTTTGGATCCATCAGGCCGTTATTTAAAAAGTTGCCGTCGGTTGGCAGAGTCGGGTGGAAGTCTTTGCCATAAGCAAAATATGTTTCACCAAATTCATTGCGATATTCTAGAGATTGGTCAACCCAGTCCCAAATAAAGCCCCCTTGCAGCACCTCGTATCTTTCAATGGCATCCCAATAGTCTTGCAAGTTGCCTACAGAATTGCCCATAGCATGGGCGTATTCAATCATGATGGCGGGTCTATCAGGATTATTGCTGGCATAGTTAACCAACTTTTCGATTGACGGATACATAGGCGCAAAGATATCGGTGTAATGCTCAAGCTCGGCTGGCTCGTATTGCACCACGCGCAGATCATCATTGTCTTTTAGCCATTGATAGGTGTTGGCAAAAACCTCGCCGTGGCCGGCTTCGTTGCCTAACGACCAAATGATGATAGAAGGGTGATTTTTATCACGCTCAAACATACGCTGGGTGCGGTCTAGGTGTGCAGGCAACCAACTCATTTCATTGCCAAGTTGGGTTTTCTCGTCAATAGCCAACGGGTGCGATTCAATATTGGCTTCATCGATCACATACAAGCCATACTTGTCGGTTAACTCATACCAATACGGGTGATTTGGGTAGTGACTTGAGCGCACTGCGTTGATATTAAACTGCTTCATCAGTTTAATATCTTGCTCCATTGATGCCTTATCTACTACGTGGCCGCGAGTTGGCGAGGTTTCATGGCGGTCAACACCACGAATTACAATCGGCTTACCATTTATAGTCAGTTGCTTATTTACAATCTCAATATGTCTAAAACCGATCTCATCGCGCACCACTTCGAGTAATTCACCTTGTTGATTGTATAGACTCATCACTAGGGTGTAGAGGTTTGGGGTTTCTGCTGACCAAAGTTGTGGATGTGCTATTTGCTCTGAAAAGCTGATTTGTTGTGTGCCTATGGCGTTTGTCGTGAAGTTTTTTGTGGCTTTGGCGACAACTGCATGGTTTGCTTTAGGGTCGAGTAACTCAAATTTTGCGGTAAGTTGTGCCTTGTGTTTTTGGTAGTTTTTAACGTCTAAATCAAGTTCTAGCGTGCCTTTATCAAAGCGTTTGTTTAAACGTGGTTTGGCATGAAAATCAAAAATATGCTGTTTTGGCGTGGCGTATAGATAGACGTCGCGCTCAATACCCGAAATTCTCAGCATATCTTGGCTTTCTAGATAGCTGGCGTCACTCCAACGGCGTAACCTGAGCGCGAGTAAGTTGTCGCCTTGTTGCACAAACTCGGTAATATCAAACTCAGCTGGGGTTTTTGCGCCTTGGCTAAAACCGACCTTTTCACCATTTAGCCAAACATCGAGCGATGATTTAGCTGCGCCTACATGTAAAAACACTTGTTTATTTTGCCACGACTCAGGCAAGGTGAAAGGCTTTCGATAAGAACCAGTTGGGTTGTACTCAAGCGGCACATCGGGCCATTTGGTGGTGAACGGAAAGCGTTCATCTAAGTAAATCGGGTAGCCATAGCCCTCGACCTCCCAGTTGCCCGGTACGGGAATTTGCCCCCAACTAGAATCATCAAAATTAGGCTGTTCAAACCCTTTTGGTGGATTAATCGCAGAGCGTTGCCAGTGAAATTGCCACATACCATTAAGTAGCAAATAGTTATCGCTTTGGGTCGGATCATCTTGCATGGCGCCCGCTAAGCTTTGATAGCTAAACCCAGAGGCACGCGGGGCTTGTTTATTGATGGCAAAGACTTGATGGTCTTGCCATGGCGCTTTGGCGAAAACACTCTGACATAGCAGTGTAGTGAACATGCTCAGGCTAAATATTACAAAAGGTTTGTTTTTCATTGTTGTCATCTTAGCTGTGTTGTTTATTTTTAAAATTGCGCTTTAAATACAATATACAATTGTTTTGTGTCGTTCTTTCCTAAAGCTTTATGTTGCTCTATTTTTGCTAGCTAGCCTTAAGGTTAAAGTTTAATTTTGTCGTTCAACTTGGTTTTCATTTAGGCTCTGTTTTGGAGCTGTTGTTGGCGTAAATGCCGTTGATTGTCGCTCGACTAATGTTGGTTGATAGCGATGCGAATGTGCTGTTTTATCTAACTGAGTGTGTTTATTAATAGCTAACAGCGCTGCGTGTTTTGCAATGGCTTCGACAGGGTAGTGCAAGGTGGTGAGCTTAGGTCTGCTGTAATGAGCAAGGTAAATATCATCAAAGCCAATCACCGAAATATCGTCAGGCACTTTAAAGCCCGCTTCTTCTAGGGCCGAAATTGCACCAATTGCCATGGCATCGTTGTAGGCGAAAAGTGCCGTAAAAGTTTGCTGATTTTTGAGTAAGCTATTAACTGTCAGCTCGCCACCGAGTTGATCTGGTGTGCCATAAACAACTTGCTCTTCAGTTAATGTAAGTGCTTGCTTATCTAAAGCCGTTTTGAACCCGGACAGCCTGAGTTTGGGATCTTGAATTGGCAGCTCACTCATAATGCTTGCAAAACGGCTGTGGCCTAAGGCGAGTAGGTGTTCAGCGGCCAATTGGCCCCCGAGTTCATCGTCGAGGTAAATGCAGTTTTCGGCTATTTCAGGAATATTTCGCGCTACCACAACCACGTTTGAATAGTGCTCTACGATATCGATCAATACGCTGTCGGCTAAATGCGTGCAGTACAAAATTATGCCATCACAACGGCGTTGTAATAATGAGTCAATGGCTTGTTGCTCTGAATTGCTACTGTTTTGAGCAGTGCAAAGCAGTACTTGGCTTTGATGCTGACGGGCTATGCTATCGACGCCTTTTGCTAAGCAGGCAAAAAATGGGTCACTGATGTCGGGCACCACTAACCCTAGTGTGGCTGTCTTTTGTGTGGAGAGTGCGCGTGCATTGACGTTTACTTGATAACCTAAGGCCTTCATCACCGCCATTACGTGCTCGCGGGTTTTATCTCTCACTTTATCATCTTGGTTTATGACGCGAGAAACGGTGGCAATAGATACTTTAGCTTCTCGGGCAACATCTTTAATGGTGGCCATATACGCTTGCTTAAAAAGGCTTAATTCTGAGCGATGGTAGCAGAGTGATTTTTTTAAGTAAATTTACTTGCTAAAAAAAATGTAACCGTTTACATTTTTTTGTATACATTATTCCTATATGATTTAAATATGATATTTGATGCAACTGAGCACCCCCATCGGCGGTTAAATCCGCTCACTAATGAGTGGGTGTTGGTGTCGCCCCATAGAGCCAAACGACCATGGCAGGGGCAAACAGAAAAACAGCAAGCATTAGCAACTGCGTCGTATGATGAAAGTTGTTATTTGTGTGCTGGCAATACACGTATTAATGGTGAGCAAAACCCTAATTACGTTCATACCTTTGTGTTTAACAATGATTTCGCGGCACTACACAGTGAGCTGCCAGCTCATCACTGCGACGACCCATTATTTACCATGCAGGCAGAACAAGGTGAAAGTCGTGTTATTTGTTTTTCACCTGATCACAGTAAGACATTAGCGCAGCTTTCGGCTGAGCAAATTCACAAGGTGGTGCAAACCTGGCAGTCGCAATATAGCGAACTAGGTAAAACCTATCAGTGGGTGCAGGTGTTTGAAAACAAAGGCGCGATGATGGGATGCTCAAACCCGCATCCTCATGGACAAGTTTGGGCGCAGCAGTCTTTACCGACCTTGGTTGAAAAAAAACAGCGTTCACAAGCTCAGTATTTTTCGCAGCGAGGCGGGAATTTACTCGCCGATTATGTGGCCAGAGAAATTCAGCAACAAACACGAATTGTCGCTATTAATGATGATTGGCTGGTGGTGGTGCCTTTTTGGGCGGCATGGCCGTTTGAAACCCTACTATTGCCGCGTTTTCCGGTGCAGCGTATGACGCAACTCACCGAGTCACAAGGGCTTAGTCTTGCAGCTATTTTATCTGAGTTGACCATTAAATATGACAACTTGTTTGAATGCGCGTTCGCTTACTCAATGGGCTGGCATGGCGCACCATTTGACGGGCAGGCTCACCCTGAGTGGACACTGCACGCGAGCTTTTTTCCGCCTTTACTTCGTTCTGCCAGTGTTCGTAAATTTATGGTGGGCTATGAAATGTTAGCAGAGCCGCAACGCGACTTAACCCCAGAGCAAGCCGCTGAAAGATTACGAGCTCAGTCTTCAACGCATTACAGTGAGAGATAATGATGTGTCGTACTGAAATGATTAAACACGTTTTTACTAAGCAGTTTGGTTATCAAGCCGAGCAAGTAAGTCACGCGCCAGGGAGAGTGAACTTAATTGGCGATCATACCGATTACAATTTGGGATTTGTGCTGCCTGCTGCAATTAATTTTGGCACTGATGTGGCCATCGCAAAGCGCGACGACAACACAATACGGGTGCTAGCTCATGACCTCGATAATCAAGTATGTGAGCTTGAACTGGCTGCGCTTTCATTTAATCCTGATTTGATGTGGATAAACTATGTTGCTGGGGTGGTATATGTCCTGCAAAAAGCCGACTTTATACTGCAAGGTGCTGACATTGTCATCTCAGGTAACGTGCCACAAGGGGCGGGATTAAGCTCGTCGGCCAGTTTGCAAGTTGCTCTGATCAAAGCGTTTTCGGACTTATTTGAGTTTCAGATAGACGGCTTTACAGCGGCCAAGCTCGCCCAACAAGCAGAGAATGAATTTGTAGGCTGCAACTGCGGGATTATGGATCAGAGTATTTCGGCAATGGGCGCGCATAGTCATGCCATGTTACTCGATTGCCAAGATTTAACCTTTCAAGATGCGCCCATTCCAGAAAACTTAGCCATTGTGATTGTTAATTCAAACGTCAAACGTGGCCTCGTCGAGAGTGAATATAACCAAAGACGCGAGCAATGCGAGCGAGTGGCCAAACACTTTAATGCACCAGCACTACGAGCGGTGACTTTATCTGAATTAGAGTCAGAGCAGGCAAAATTGAGTGAGTTGGACTATAAAAGAGCAAGGCATGTGATCACCGAAAATCAGCGAACCTTAGATGCATTAGAGGCACTTAAAGTCAATGATATAAGCCAATTAGGACGTTTGATAAATGTATCACATAGCTCATTAAAAGATGATTTTGGCACCAGCACAGCCGAAATTGACTGTTTGGTCGCGCTGATGCAATCACAAATTGCCGGGCAAGGTGGCGCACGAATGACAGGCGGGGGTTTTGGTGGTTGCGTGGTGGCTGTGATGCCAAAAAATTTAGTTGAAGCAGTAACTCAAGCAGTTAAAGCCGAGTACCAAAAACACACGGGGTTAAAAGCCGACGTGTATGTGTGCGAAGCCGTACAAGGGGCTTTTAGAGTTTAATTAATATAACTCAAGTAATTAGAAAAATAATAACGAGGAACATCATGAATTTCAGTTTACACAGCACAGATATCGCTGTTTTTAGCGCCTATGTACTCGGCTTGTTGGCGATTGCGCTATGGATCTCCCGCAGCGAGAAAAAAGAAGGTGCCAATACTGAAGATTACTTTTTAGCTTCTAAGGCATTACCTTGGTGGGCGATAGGGGCGTCACTGATAGCCTCAAATATTTCGGCAGAGCAGATCATCGGTATGTCGGGCTCGGGATATGCCATGGGGTTGGCGATTGCATCTTATGAATGGATGGCGGCGATCACCCTAATTTTAGTCGGTAAATACATGCTACCGATATTCTTAAAACAGCAAATTTATACCATGCCGCAGTATTTAGCTCAGCGTTACGATGACCGTGTAAAAACCACCATGGCGGTGTTTTGGTTGGCCGTTTATGTGTTTGTGAATTTAACCGCGGTGCTCTGGCTTGGTGGCCTTGCGATTGAAACTGTCGCTGGGGTTGATGCTTTATATGGCATGATGTTTTTAGTGGTATTTTCGGTGGCATATTCACTTTATGGCGGCTTAAAAGCCGTGGCCTTTACAGATATTTTGCAAGTCACCTTGCTGGTATTTGGCGGCTTATTCTTAAGTTACTTGGCGCTCGATGCCGTATCTGACGGGCAAGGCGTGTTAGCGGGTTTTGGTGTACTCACAGAACAAGTGCCAACGCACTTTGACATGATATTATCTCCAGATAACGCACATTATATGAGTTTACCTGGGCTGTCGGTATTAATTGGTGGCATGTGGGTCATGAACTTTAGTTATTGGGGTTTTAATCAATACATTATTCAAAGAGCACTGGCAGCGAAAGACTTAAACGAAGCACAAAAAGGCATTGCCTTTGCAGCGTATTTAAAATTATTGATGCCGCTGATTGTAGTACTGCCGGGCATTGCTGCTGTGGTGTTATATCCTGATTTAACCGCACCAGATAAAGCTTATCCGTCAATGATGTCGCTCATGCCTGTGGGAATAAAAGGCTTGGTATTTGCCGCGTTAGTGGCGGCGATTGTGTCGTCCTTAGCATCGATGACCAATAGTATTTCGACAATTTTCACCATGGATATTTATAAAAAGCTCCATGCTGAAAAAAGCCAATCTCATTATGTGAATGTTGGGCGTGTCACGGCTTTGTTGGCTTTAATAGTGGCACTGTTAGTTGCAAAGCCTTTGTTAGGCCAATTTGAGCAGGCGTTTCAGTACATTCAAGAGTTCACTGGATTCTTTACCCCAGGTATTGTGGTGATCTTCGTGATGGGGATGTTCTATAAAGGCACTACCGCTAATGGTGCACTGGCTGCGGCGTTTGGCTCTGCGCTGTTCTCATTAAGTTTGAAATTTGCCTTGCCAAGCTTGCCCTTTATGGACCGAGTGGGGTTAGTGTTTGTGCTCTGTTTATTGCTATGTTTTTTGGTCTCAAAACTGTTTAAGGCGCATGAGCGTGAATCTCAAGGTAGATCAGAGTGTGTGCAACTGAGTGATGTCAGCTTCGCAACTAATACGGGCTTTAATGTGGCCGCTTTGGGTGTGGTAGTGATCTTAATCGCACTTTATGCCACTTGGTGGTAGTCGTCATTTCTTTTTTAAACAGCAGGGAATTCACTTTTCAGTGAGTAACCTGCTGTTTTTTATATACGTTAACTCATGAAGCAAACTCTAATTACCCTCAAAAATAACAATGGCATGCAGGTTGTGGTGTCTGACTTTGGCGCACGCTTGTGTTCTATTATTTTTTCGACCTGTCATGGGCCCAAAGAAATGCTCATGCGCTATCAAGATGAAGCTCAGATTTTTGAAGATCCTTTTTATGTGGGCGCTATTTGCGGACGAGTTGCAAACCGGATTGGTCGAGGTCGTTTTAGCTATGATGGGCAAACTTATCAATATTCTCAAAATGAGGGTGAGCATTGTTTGCATGGCGGAGCGCAGAGTATTGATAAGCGGTTTTGGAGGATTGCTGAAAAATCGCATTCATCAGTGACGCTGACGCTTGAATCACCAGATGGCGATAATGGTTTTGCGGGTAATGTGGCTATTCAAATCACCTATTGCCTTTCAGAAGACAACAAACTCAAAATCGAGATTTGTGCAAATACAGATAAAATCACACCGCTTAATTTAACTAATCATGCTTATTTTAATTTGGCAGAGCGCTCAGCTTTAGAGCTTGAATTGTGTATTGATGCTGAATCAGTGTTAGAAAAAGATGCTGGTAATATTCCAACCGGAAAACTACTTAAAGTCGATGAAAGTGAATCAATGGCCTCAAAATTTGATTTTCGCGAGCCTAAATCGTTGCAACAGACTAGAGACCTAGATCATTACTATGTGTTTCACAAAGCGCCTCAGGGTATGAGATTAGTGGCACAACTTGTATCAAAAAATAATGGCGTGCGACTGAGTGTTTTTAGCGACCAAAATGGCCTGCAATGCTATATTGGGGGGGGGGTATCAGCCCCGTTTGCGCCCTACTCAGGCGTGTGTTTAGAGCTACATAATTACCCTGATGCATTAAATCATGAGCAGTTCGACAGCATTCTAGTTCAGCCAGAACAGCAATATAGAAACACCATGTTATTGAGTTTTACTGAGTTTGATTGACCTTTATTTCGAGTATCAATTTTCGATTTAGAATTATTAAATCTTCAAATTGATGCCTTTGTTAAAAGCCAATCAATAGTAATTATTAATCTGGTATAACAGTTTAAGATTTATGGCAGTTAGCCAAAAGTTGCTGCCAGAATGCTTCGCCTTTGCGTCGAGCTAAACGGATATTGTTTTCAGGAATGCTTTCCGGGTCGTCGTAATTCGCCAGTGCTTCGGCCATACTTTCTTCACGAATAAGATGCAGTGTTGGGTAAGGTGCACGGTTGGTGAAATTGGCTGCATCGTCAGGCTCGCTGTCGGCAAACTCATAGTCTGGATGAAAGTGAGCGATTTGATATTTACCTTCAAAACCTTGTGCAGCAAGTAGTGCGTTAGCAAGGTCGACTAAGTCTAAATAGCTATCAAAATCTTTAAATCCTTCAGCAAAAATAAGCAGAGTGGTTTCTACTTCAGGATGTGCGTCTAAATGTGCCAGCTGTTCAAGCATGGTCATCACCGCGTCTTCGTGTTTTTCGTCCTCTGAGACAATATAGGCGATGGTATTTGCTTCGACTTCTTTGCGAGCAAACGGACAAAAGTTAAATTTTACAATGACGCTTTTAACCCAGTTTTGCATGGCTTGGGTAATTAAGGTGTGTTCAGTTGTCATAAAATATTGCTCGATTAATTAAGAAAGATGTGTGCTGATTAAGTTAACGGTTTTGGCTATCGCCCCCTGATTTTTTTGCAAGCAGGCAAGGGCATTTGCACCGAGTTCGGCACAATCACTTGAGTTGCTGAAAAGTCTATTTATTTGCTCGGCCAATTCGTTACTAGAATGAACGGTAATACAGCCTTGGTGCGCCGCTAAATCAGGGTAAATATGGGCAAAATTATAGACATGGGGGCCTGCCAAAGTGCCTACTGAAAATGCTGCGGCCTCTAATGGGTTGTGACCGCCGCGTTCAATTAAACTGCCGCCAATGTAGGCAATGTTAGCGCTGCCAAACAAGTATTTAAGTTCGCCTAAAGTATCAGCTAATAAAACTTTGCTGTTCGGGTTAAACTCACCCGAGCGCTTAGAAAACGACAAGTTTGATTCTTTGAGAAGCTCTGCAGCTTTAGCAAATTGCTCCGGGTGTCGAGGTGCAATAATCAGTAGCGCATCAGGATGGGTTTCAAGCACTTGCTGGTGGGCTGCCAGAACTTGTTCATGTTCACCTGGGTGGGTCGAACCGGCAACCCAGATTTTGCTGCGATTGAAGTATTCTTTGAATTCAGCGGCGCTCGCTTTGGCTACACCATCAACTTTAATATCAAATTTAATTGAGCCAGTTACTGTGACTTTATTTTTATTGAGCCCTAGCTGTAAGAAGCGTTTAGCATCTTCTTCGTTGTGACTCGCTAAATTAGTTATATGGTTCATGATGTCATTAGCAAGGGGGAGTACTTTTTGATAGCCCTGAAGTGACTTCTCTGATAGGCGAGCATTAACAACATTGACTGCAATCTTTTTCGCATGAGCTGCGGCAAATAAATTTGGCCAAAGCTCAGTTTCAAGCACCACAAGTTGCACAGGCGTTAATGTATTTATAAAGCGTTTACTGGCACCCCAAAAGTCGATAGGCAAATAGCAAAGTGGCGTATCAGGTAAGCTATTTTTAATTTGTGCGCGACCTGTGGGAGTATTGCTAGTAACGATTATCGCTTGGTTTGGGTTTTCAGCTTTGAACGCTTTTATAAGCGGTGCTGCAGCTAAAACCTCGCCAACAGAAGCACAGTGAAACACAATCGCTTTCTTAGGCAATTTTTTTAAACCCAAAGCAAATCGCTCGGTAAAAAAATCACGGTAGTCCGCATTTTTTTTGCCACGTATTACATAAAGATAAAACACAATGAGGGGGCTGAGTGCGTATAAAAACAACGAATATAAAAAGCGCGCCATAACCAACCGATATTATTGAAGTAAGGAAACAATTGCTATTTTAACCCGCTCAACCGCTTATGAAAACGAATTAACAAATTTAAACTGTTTAGAGTCGTGCCCCTGTCTGTTGAATTTGTTACTATGACAAGCTCTTTAGAAAATAATTAAATGATGAAGTTAAAGCTTTAAGCCGAGAGCAGGTTTACAACTAACGTGCATTCGCAAATGCAAAATTATGGCGTGTAAATTAAGTTACTTTAACTAGTCAGCTTTTTACCATCAGATTCAACGTATCTTTACTCTTGATAAAGACGTATTTGGTAAAACTATACTTGGTTAACAGTCAATGTATACTTGTAGATCATTAGTAAGACAATAGATTTTTGACAATAGCGGGAAGAGTAGGAACGCACATGTCGCAAGAAATTAAAAAAGACAACATGCTTGAAAACAGTTTTTTAGCAAGCCTTGAGCGCCACAGAGCGCTGTTTGCAACAGTAGATAAATACCAAAGTGAAGCGATGCAGCTTTTAGTCGCTTGTCAAAAAGCACTAAAGTCAGGTGGTAAAGTAATTTGGTGTGGTAATGGCGGTAGCGCGGCGGATGCACAGCATTTAGCGGCTGAATTTGTTGTACGTTATAAATTAGAGCGTGGTCCTTTAGCGTCGATTGCGTTAACAACAGATACCTCTATTTTAACCGCGCACTCAAATGACTATCACTTCGACACAGTTTTTGAGCGCCAGGTCCAAGCATTATGTAAACCTGAAGATGTGGTGATTGGTTTAACAACGTCTGGCACGAGTCCAAACATTAATTTAGCACTTAAAGCTGCAAATGAGATTGGCGCTTATACGGTAGCGCTAACAGGCCGTGAAGGTGGTTTAGTAAAAGATATTGCTAACCTACCGATTATCATTGCCAATGATGAAACTGCGCGTATACAAGAAGCACATATGTTTATTGGTCACTGGTTATGTGAAGCCATTGATTTAGCGATTGAGAAAGGCGAATAATGGATTTAAGTTATTTTCAAAAGCTATCACAAGCTAAAATTCTGGTTGTTGGTGATGTGATGCTCGACAGATACTGGCATGGTGACACTGGCCGTATTTCACCAGAAGCACCGGTACCCGTTGTTAAAGTCAGCAAGCTTGAAGATAAAGCCGGTGGTGCAGCCAACGTTGCCAAAAACATCGCGTACTTAGATGGCCAAGTTAGCCTATTAGGTATTATCGGTAATGATGATAACGGCAGCTCACTGCAAGCACTTTTAAAAAATGAGAAAATTAACTCTCAGCTTATTACCCAAGATGATGCGCCGACCATTGCTAAAATGCGTGTGATTAGCCGCCATCAGCAAGTTGTACGTCTCGATTTAGAAGAAACCTTCCTTGAGTCACATTCAGAGCTATTGTTGCAAAAACTCACTGAGATTGTTGATGACTTCGATGTGGTGCTTTTCTCAGACTATAACAAGGGGTCATTGGCGAAAATCAGCGAGATGATTAAAGTGGCAAAAGCGGCTGGTAAAACTGTTTTAGTCGACCCTAAATCTAAACAACTTGCCGATTACCGTGGTGCTGATTTTATTACTCCGAATCTGAATGAGTACACCGCAGCAGGTGGCATTAAAGGCGACGAGCAAGTACTTGCTGATTGTGCGCGTAAGATCATTGCCGATTGTGGCATTGGTGCCATGTTACTGACTCGCTCTGAGCAAGGCATGTCTTTGATCACACCAAGTGAAAAACATGATTTTGCGGCGCAAGTATTAGAAGTCTCTGATGTAACTGGTGCAGGCGATACTGTAATTGCTACGCTAGCTGTGATGCTTGGTACGGGCATGCCAGCTAAACAAGCGGTGGAAATTGCCAATGTTGCTGCGGGGCTAGTTGTTGCAAAATTGGGTGCTGCAACAGTATCACCTGAAGAGCTATCAGCAAAACTGACGCAATACCTACGTGAAACCGGTGAGCAATACCAAGCACCGACGCAAGAAATCTTGCATCATATTGAGCTTGCTCGTCAACGCGGCGAGAAAATTGTCTTCACGAATGGCTGTTTTGATATTTTACATGCTGGCCATGTACGTTATTTGGCGCAGGCTAAAGCACGAGGTGACAAGCTGGTTGTCGGTTTAAATAACGATGCTTCAATCAGTCGTTTGAAAGGCCCTGAACGCCCAATTAATCCACTAGATGAACGTGCGACTGTGATTGGTGCACTCGCATCAGTTGATTGGGTGATCCCATTCGGTGCGGTAGAAGAAAACGACACACCAGCTAAGCTTATCGAGCAAGTAAAGCCTGACGTGTTAGTCAAAGGCGGTGATTATAAAGTAGAGGAAATCGCTGGCGCTGATTTTGTTCTAGCAAATGGCGGTACTGTTGAAGTACTAGAATTTGTGAATGGCTGCTCAACTTCGAATGTGATTAAGAAAATTCAAAGTAATTAATTTACCTACATTCTTTATTAAAAACCCAAACTTGTGTTTGGGTTTTTTCGTTTTTAAACTTACTTTAGATTTTCAGAAATGAACGATATAACGCATAAAACTTATCCCACTCGCTTTCTCGCCAATAAAACTCCGTATTTCGGTTTAATTCTTTTATAAAAGAACGTTTTAGACGCGTCATATTATTTTCAACCGTTTGTTGAGAGGGTTTGCGAATTTCGCCTCTATCAAAGTCGATTAGAAAAACTTTGCCATGATCGTCAAACAAGATGTTATTGATATTTAAGTCAGCGTGAAACACGCCCGTGTTGTGAAAGCGTGCTAAGGTCTCTGCGGTTGCTTGCCACTCAGTTTCTGTCAGCGGAGTTTGTTTTAATTTGTCGAGCACACTTTGCGCGCCAGTAACGGCTTCTGTGATCAGATCGCCACGGTAAATAAGCCCGCTGCGCTGCACTTTTGCGGCAATTGGTTTGGATACTGGCAAACCTAATTCTTCTAGTTGTGTCAGAAGTTGAAACTCTTGATAGGTACGGGTGTTTTCTAATCGGCTAAATAGATATTGATCTGATAAAACCTTACCCACTAAGCCGCCACGCCAATAGTGGCGTAACACGCCGATTTGCTCACCTAAGTTCAAAAAGTAAGTTTTAGCGCGGCCTTTTTTTTCACCCACGACTTTGTTTTGCTGTTGCCAATAGCTAGGTTCGAACCAGTTTTCTTCAACGGGTAAGGATGAGTTATCGGGCAATAGAATATGTGTATTGGCAGAGGAATGAATGACGCGCATAGAATTCTAAATCAGTTTTTTGCTAAGTATATACTTAAAAGGGATCGGGATTCGAGATGTGTGGGTGTTTGCTTTAACAAGTTGGGCTAGATAATAAATTAAGTTAAACTGCTACCAACTATTTTTACAAGCATAAGAGACTGTTGTGGTTTTATCTTCGACTCCTAAAGATATTTGTATTTTACGTTTGTCGGCGATTGGTGATGTGTGTCATGCCGTGTCGGCCGTACAGGCTATTCAGCGTCATTACCCAGAGGCGAAAATTACTTGGGTGGTGGGCAAAATCGAAGCCATGTTATTACAAGAAATGCCAGGAGTTGAGTTTGTTATTTTCGATAAAAAACAAGGTAAAGCGGCATTTAAACAGTTAAAAGAGACCTTTAAAGGGCGTCAGTTTGATGTGCTACTGCACATGCAAGTGGCGCTTCGCGCAAACTTTGCAGCTCGTTGTATTCCTGCCAAAGTAAAAGTGGGCTTTGATTGGCACCGTGCTAAAGAGGGGCACTTCTTATTTACCAATAAGCGTATTGCAGCGGAAAAGTCAGCGCACGTACTCGAAGGTTTTAGAGGGTTTGCTAAAGCCATTGGTGTGCCTCATTACGAGCCAACTTGGCAAATGCCGGTAAGTGATGATGATAAGCAAGTTGCAGCTGAGTTACTATATGGGCTTGAGAATGTTTTAGTTATCTCCCCTGCAGCGAGTAAAGCGGAGCGTAATTGGTTGCCAGAGCGCTATGCCGAAACTGCCAAATATGCAAAGCAGAAAGGTTTTAATGTGGTGATCACCGGTGGTCCGACAGATATGGAACGCCAACTGGCAGCAGACATTATCTCTTACTTAGATTTTGAAGTATTGAACCTGGTTGGCAAAACCACTTTGAAACAACTTGTATGTGTATTAGAGCAAGCTAAATTGATCATTGCTCCTGATACTGGCCCTGCGCACATGGCGGTTACCATGGGCACACCTGTGATTGGTTTATACGCTCACTCGAACCCTGCACGCACAGGCCCATATCTTTATCAAGACTATGTGGTTGAGGTATATCATAAAAACCTTCAAGCACAGTTTAAGAAAAGTGCCGAACAGTTACCTTGGGGTACGCGTGTTAAAGGCAAAACCTTGATGTCGCAAATTAGCGTAGCAGACGTACAAGCTATGTTCGACCGAGTTTGCAAAGAGCAACACCTTAATTAACAGCCTTTATTCTTAAAACTAAACGAATTAGTAATTATCATGACAACGAAACAGAAAGCCGTTTTCCTCGATAGAGACGGGGTGATCAATCACGATCACGCTTATGTGCATAAAATTGAAGATTTTGAATTTATCGATGGGGTATTCGACGCTTGTCGTGATTTTATCGCTAAAGGTTATATTTTAATTGTGGTGACCAATCAATCGGGCATTGGTCGTGGTTATTATGGTGAAGCTCAATTTAATCAGCTGACAGACTGGATGAAAGCACAGTTTGCTGAGCAGCAATGCCCAATAACAGAGGTGTATTTTTGTCCGCACCATCCTAAAAAGGCGCTACCTGAATATTTGCAAGACTGCGACTGTCGTAAGCCAAACCCGGGTATGTTGCAGCAAGGCATTGATGCATTTGATATTGATGTGTCACAAAGCGTCATGATCGGCGATAAAGTATCAGATATTCAGGCCGCGCGCGCAGCCGGCGTGAAAACGGCTATTTTAGTCAATTCAGGACAAGCTTTTTCAGAACAAGATGCAGCAGAAGCAGATCAAGTCTGTGTTTCTATTAAAGAAACGGTTGCATTTGTCTCATAAACGTTTACATTCGCCTCAATTTTTGAACAATGGCTCCGTGCATTTATAGTGCGTAGCCCTTACAATACGCCTGTTTAAAATTATTGCGATAGTTAGGCGCAATGAACAGACAACAAAAACTGTGTGAAAACAGGCACACCGTGCAATTTATTGGAGACTCTACATGAGAGCATCGGCATTTTATAGTCAACTACAAGAGCAGCTTGAGCAGGTAAAAGCAGAAGGCTTATACAAAAGCGAGCGTATTATCACGTCTTCTCAGCAGGCTGAAATTGCAGTAGCAAGTGGTGACTCAGTAATTAACTTCTGTGCAAATAACTACCTAGGTTTAGCGAATCACCCAAGCTTAATTGAAGCCGCTAAGTCAGGCTTAGATGCCCATGGCTTTGGTGTAGCGTCAGTACGTTTTATTTGTGGTACACAAGACATCCATAAAACACTAGAAGCAAAAGTCAGTGAGTTCTTACAAACTGAAGATACTATTCTTTATTCATCTTGTTTTGACGCAAATGCGGGTTTATTCGAAACAATTTTAGGTCCAGAAGATGCAATCATCTCTGATGCCTTAAACCACGCGTCAATCATTGATGGTGTGCGTTTATGTAAAGCGAAGCGTTTCCGCTACGCAAACAACGACATGGCAGCACTTGAAGAGCAACTCATTGCCGCAACTGAAGCGGGCGCGAAAACAAAACTAATCGCGACTGATGGCGTGTTCTCTATGGATGGCGTTATTTGTAACTTAGAAGCTGTATGTGATTTAGCTGATAAGTACAATGCACTTGTGATGGTTGATGACTCTCACGCTGTTGGCTTTGTGGGTGAAAACGGTCGTGGTACACATGAATACTGTAACGTGATTGACCGCGTTGATATCATCACAGGTACTTTAGGTAAAGCACTCGGTGGTGCGTCAGGTGGTTACACGTCTGGTAAGAAAGAAGTGATTGATTGGCTACGTCAGCGCTCTCGTCCTTATTTATTCTCAAACTCTTTAGCGCCTTCAATCGTAACAGCTTCAATTGCTGTACTTGATATGCTTAAAGATGGTAAAGCACTGCGTGATCAACTTTGGGAAAATGCAGCTTACTTCCGTGAAAACATGGAAGCTGCTGGTTTCACTTGTGCAGGTAAAGATCACGCAATTATCCCTGTAATGCTTGGTGATGCGAAAGTGGCTGCGGCTATGGCTGACAAGTTATTAGCTGAAGGTATCTACGTAACAGGTTTCTCATTCCCTGTTGTACCAAAAGGTCAAGCACGTATTCGTACGCAAATTTCAGCGGCGCATACGAAAGCGCAGCTAGATAAAGCAATTGATGCCTTTACCCGTATTGGTAAAGAGCTAGGTATCATCTAAATTTATTAAATAGCAATACGCTTATTAATACTGAAATTCGCCAAATCATAAGTATGATCTGGCGAATTGTTTTTTGCTTGGGACGTAACAATGAAAGCATTATCGAAATTAAAAGCTGAACCTGGGATTTGGATGACAGATGCACCAAAACCAGAGGTTGGGCACAATGACTTATTAATCAAAATTCGTAAAACTGCAATTTGTGGCACAGACGTACACATTTATAAGTGGGATGAGTGGGCACAAAACACCATTCCTACCCCTATGGTTGTGGGTCATGAATATGTCGGCGAAGTGGTTGGCATGGGCCAAGAAGTACGTGGTTTTGAGCTTGGCGATCGCGTATCTGGTGAAGGTCATATTACTTGTGGTCATTGTCGTAATTGTCGTGCAGGTCGCGTACATTTATGTCGTAACACCATTGGTGTGGGTGTAAACCGTGAAGGCTCATTTGCTGAATACTTAGTGATCCCAGCTTATAACGCATTTAAGATCCCAGATAACATCTCTGACGAATTAGCTTCAATCTTTGACCCATTTGGTAATGCAGTACACACAGCTCTGTCATTTGACCTAGTCGGTGAAGATGTATTGATCACAGGAGCAGGCCCAATTGGTATTATGGCTGCAGCTGTGGCGAAGCACGTCGGTGCACGTCATGTAGTAATTACTGATGTGAACGAATACCGTCTGGAGCTTGCGCGAAAGATGGGCGCGACGCGTGCAGTTAACGTGGCAGAAGAAAAGCTTGAAGATGTGATGGCTGAGCTTGGTATGACTGAAGGCTTTGACATTGGTCTTGAAATGTCAGGTGTACCAGTGGCGTTTAACTCAATGTTAAACAACATGAACCACGGTGGTAAGATTGCCATGTTAGGTATTCCACCATCAGATATGGCGGTTGATTGGAACCAAGTTATTTTCAAAGGCTTAGTGATCAAAGGTATTTATGGTCGTGAGATGTTTGAAACTTGGTACAAGATGGCAAGCCTTATCCAGTCTGGTTTAAATCTTGACCCTATCATCACGCACCAGTTCCATATTGATGAGTTCCAAACTGGTTTCGATACCATGATCTCTGGTCAATCAGGTAAAGTGATCTTAAACTGGGATTAATGAAGTAACATTTGTTTCAAAGGCGGCAAATGTCGCCTTTTTGTTTTTTTGAGAAGTAATTTATGCCGTTTAAACATATTTCAGTTACACAAACTAAAGCGCTTATGCAGCGAGATGATGTCGTTATTGCCGATATCCGTGATCCAAATGCATTTGCAGCAGGTCACATGCCTGGTGCCATTCATTTATCAAATGCAAATATTGGCCAATTTATGGTTGAGAAAGACTATGAGCAGCCAATCGTTGTGGTTTGTTACCATGGAGTGAGTTCACAAGGTGCTGCTAATTATCTTATCGAACAAGGCTTTGAAGACGTGTATAGCATGGATGGCGGCTTTACGCAGTGGGCGCTTGAGCAACCAGAGTCTGTGAGCCAATGATTTTATTAGGTCAACATTCAGAGCCCAGAGCCTTGCAAGGCGCAGCTGACTATTTTAAGAGTCAGGGTATCAAGGTTAAGTTGACCTATTTAGACAACCGCACTGCTCAAGTGTGGGTGTCAGAGCACGATGCAGAGCGTGCAACGCTGCTGTGGCAAGAATTTTTAAGTAATCCTTACCATGAACGTTATTTAGCGGCTTCATGGCAAACAGGTGATACCCAAGTAAAATTTAATTACATGGGCAAAGATTTAAATCTTGCGAAGCGATTTGTCGGGTTGCATTGGTTTTTAAAGCTCACGTTTATTGTTTGTATTTCGGTTTTTGCCTGCTTTTTCTTGGTACAAAATCCACAATCGTGGCTAGATAAACTTCTGTTTAATCCAACCGAACCTTTATCTTGGTTGACGCCTGCCATCATTCATTTTGGCGCATTGCATCTTATTTTTAATTTGA
The DNA here is from genome assembly GCF_042848605.1 of Pseudoalteromonas sp. MTN2-4. Taxonomy (NCBI): domain Bacteria; kingdom Pseudomonadati; phylum Pseudomonadota; class Gammaproteobacteria; order Alteromonadales; family Pseudoalteromonadaceae; genus Pseudoalteromonas; species Pseudoalteromonas sp. MTN2-4. The sequence goes on along the minus strand of NZ_BTGK01000007.1, from coordinate 182,713 downwards.
GTTGGTGGCTGTATTTAGGGAATAAAATAATCAAGCAAGCGGGTAGTTCAAGTTTATTCTTGCTGTTTTTTATTTCTGCATTAGTGAGTAATTGGGCGCAGTATTTATTGGTTGATAATCGCTTTGGTGGACTAAGTGGGGTGGTATACGCCTTACTTGGCTTTGCGTGGATCTACAGCACAAAACTGCCCGAAGAAAAGCAGTTAATTACTAAACCAATCGTCGGTTTTATGCTGGTATGGATGGTATTAGGGTTCGCTGATGTATTGTTTATTAGTATGGCGAACTGGGCGCACTTATTTGGCTTATTGAGTGGAATGGCAATTGCTGCATTACAACTGCCAAAATCAAAAAGAGGTTAGTGGTAAAGGTACTTAGTAAATAATACTTCGCGGATAATTTCTTCGCCGGTTTCATCCATAAGTAGTTTCTTTAACTTCTCAGCACAGCGCTGGCGAATTTCTTCACGGCCAGTTAATGATTTAATGGTTTCTTCTGGCTCTTTACTTAAGATTTGTACGATAGCATCACGAAGCAGTGGCGTATGGTGCTCTACAATTGCAATATTCTTCACATCATTCAGCATTAAATCCACGGTGACACGAATATAACCGAGCTTCTTATTAGACTGGCCTATGTAGTTAGTGATGATATCTGGTTCGAAACCGAAGTAACCCACATTTGTTTCTGCACGAACTGAAGTACTGCTTAGTATTAGCAGCAGTATTGCAAATAAGCTTGAAAGCGTCTTCATAGTGGGTGAAGTTCCTGTTATATATCTGTCTTTAAAAGCGATTGTAACTGTATTTTATGAAAAATTATACTCCGTTGAGTGTGTTACAAGTATAGAAAGTGACTAAAAATTTGCCGATTATTTTAGCCAAGGGCTACGCTTTTTCCACCAAGTAATAAAAAGCAAAGACTGAACTTTGTTGGCGAACTGAGCAATGTTATGATGTCTCGGTTGTAATCTGGGTTAGATATAATTTTGTTAAAGCATCCTCTTTCTATCGATTTTTCATGGCAAAGTTCACTCTCTGAGCTTTCTGTACCTGCAGCTTTAAAGCCTGTGTTAAGTGACACAGGCTCTCTCACTGCACGTTTGAAGCAAAAAAGTGCTGATTTCAAAGTGGTTGTTTTGAACGAACAACCAATCACTGCAAAATTATGGGGGGATACAGTCCATGATTATATTTGTCGTGAAGTTTTATTATATTGCGATGAAGTTGTACAAGTTTATGCTCAGAGCTGGATCTCCATTCCAGCCTGCGAAAAAGGTGTAGAGCAGCTGGGAGACACGCCCTTGGGTGAGGTGTTATTTCAGAATGAACTTTGGCAACGTTCTGAATTAGAAATGGCTGAAGTAGAATCTCGAGAAGAGTTAGCTCAACTGTTGAAGAGAAGCGACATTACTCGCATGCCTATTTTTGCAAGAAGACGTATTTTCTCCCAATCAGAGGCACATGTGATGGTGTGTGAAGTATTTTTACCTGAGGTATTAGATGCAGCTTGAAGCCCTAAAATGGCAAAACTTTAATGCCTATAAGCAATTAATGCGCACTGACAAACCAATTGGCACATTATTATTGTTGTGGCCTACTTACTGGGCGTTATGGTTAGCAAATGATGGCTTGCCGAATTGGGCGCTTTTACTGGTGTTTTCGCTGGGTGTGTTTGTGATGCGCAGTGCAGGGTGCGTCATTAATGACTTTGCTGATAGAAAGATTGATGGCTCGGTAAAACGTACAGCTACTCGGCCTCTTGCAACAGGTAAAGTTTTAGCGGGTGAAGCATTAAGTCTGTTTGCATTGCTAATTTTTATTGCGTTTCTATTGGTGTTGGCGCTGAATTGGCAGACTATCGCGTTGTCGTTGGGTGCACTTGCATTGGCTGCTTGCTATCCGTTTATGAAGCGTTATACACATTTACCTCAAGTTGTGCTTGGTGCCGCTTTTAGTTGGGCGATCCCAATGGCATTTATGGCCTCGCAGCAACAAGTTCCAATCATTGCGTGGTGGCTATTTGCTGCAAATTTAATTTGGACAGTGGCGTATGACACTATGTATGCCATGGTCGACAGAGACGATGACTTAAAGCTAGGTGTAAAGTCGACGGCTGTGTTATTTGGTCAGTTTGATAGACACATTATTGCACTACTAAACATCATGTTCTTAGTCATAATGATTGCAATTTACCAAGTAGTTGAAGCGACTTCTGTGGCTTATTTGGGGTTGGCATTTGCTGCTTGTTTACTTGCTTATCAACAAAAACTTATCCACGGCAGAAATAGAGAGAACTGCTTTAAAGCGTTTTTAAATAATCACTATGTAGGGCTGTTGATATTTTTGGGTTTGGCACTTTCTTTTTGGTAGAGCATTACTTAGACATAAAAAAACCTGCTCAGCGCAGGTTTTTTTATCTAAGCAATGTTTAAACATTCATAGTTTGTCTTTGTTCAAACGTCTCAATCAAGCTAACTAGCTCTCTAATGTTAGCGTCTTCACTGAGCGTGTGGTTTGTTCTAACTAAAACTTGCTCAGTCGGTAGGTCTTTATTTGTTTTGATTAAAACAACCTCAGGGTCTTGAGCAACTAACTTTGAGTGCTCAATACCAGCAACTGCAAATAAATCGCTATTTTTGATATTATCAAGCACTTCATTAATGTTGCCTACTCGCATTGAAGTTGCTTTATTAAAACTATCTGCAGTCTCGTTAACCATGTGCTGTACTTGTCTTGACTGAGAAAGGCAGCCAAACATTGGAAAGTTCATTAGGTCTTGTTTAGTGACAGAATCTTTCTTAAGCAGAGGATGGTTTTTCGCAACAAACATGATGAGTTGATCAGGAATATAGATATCTGAGCTTGCTAGTTCAGAGGAGTGCATACATACGCTAATATCGATTTCACCAAGCTGAAGTTTATTCATTAGCTCGGCCTCGTCGAGCATCTGCATTTCAACTTTTACACTTGGATGATGAGCTAAAAATTGTCCGCAAACTACAGGTACAACACTGCTCATTTGTTGTGTATAGCCAATAACAAGTTTATCTTGATCATTACCAAATAAACTCTGTTTTATGTTTTTTTTGGCATTTTCAAGCTCGTTTAAAGTTGCTTTACAGTACGTGAGGAAAAGCTCACCTTGTTCGGTAAGACGAACAGAACGTGTAGAACGTTTTACAAGTTCACAGCCAATCTCGTCTTCTAGAGTTTGGATGCTACGGGTGAGGGCTGAAGTACTTATATTCGTCTGTTCAGCGGCTTGGCGGAAATGTCTTAAATTGCCTAGAGCTACAAATTGCTCGAGTTGTTCAAATCTCATTTGAAATTCCTTTTAATTTCAACGGTTCTTTTAGAACTGTGTATTTACCCAATAGTAATACAAAATGCAATAAGGGTGAAATACTTTTTTACATTAAAATTACAAACAGCTAGTCAGGGTAGCTATCTCTAATAAAAATAAACTCATCTAAGTTATTTATAAATAAATCAACGAGTTTGGGGTCAAAATGTTTACCTTTCTCAGATTGTATCAGTGAAATAACATTTTCTAAAGGCCAAGCTGGTTTATAGCATCGATCGCTGCCTAAAGCATCAAATACATCAGCCAGTGCGGTAATACGACCGACAATGTTTATTTGCTCACCTTCTAAGCCTTGTGGGTAACCACTACCATCCCATTTTTCATGATGATGATAGGCGATTATTGCACCACATTTGAGAATTTCATTACTTGAATTATGGAGGATCTCGTACCCTACTTTTGCATGTGTCTGCATAATCTCCCATTCTTTGTCATCGAGTTTACCGGGTTTATTTAAAATATTATCCGGAATGCTTATTTTTCCGATATCGTGTAAAGGTGATGCTAACTTGATGATTTCAGAATGGTACTCACTCAAGCCATATAACTTGGCAAGTAGTTGACTATAATTGGCAACGCGTTTGACGTGGGAGCCTGTTTCTTTAGAGCGTTTCTCTACCGCTTCACCTAGAATATAAGATAGCTCTTTTTGAGACTCTTTGACTGTTTCTCGTAACCTGATATTGTCGTAGGCCATCGCAATGTTGCTAGCAAAGAAAGCTAACAACTGACGGTCAGTTTCATGTAACGCAGACTCTTTACTGACGTAAAGCATTGTTTCACTTCCTCCTTGAGAGGGGAAATAACCAACATACTCAAATTCAGTCTGGTGTGAGAGCTTTTTATTATGGGTTTCCATGAAAAGCTGTTTCACGTTTTGTGGTATTGCTTCTGTCGTGGGTTCTACACCTTCTCCTGAAGCCGCGAGAAGCCTAAAGTTATCAGCCTCTGCGTTTTGACTGTTAACTGCGGCAGCGCAGAAGATATCACTGGAGGATAACCCCATTACATCAGATACATGAGAAAGGATAGTCGAAGCAAATTCACGAACACTATTACAGCTTAAGAAAGAGCCTGAAGCATCAATTATCCTTTCAAGGCCCGCTTTATGTTTGGCAATTGTTTGAATATCTCTGTGAGAGCGAAGAGCAGAGTAAAGTAAAGTTTTAAGTTTTACAGCGGTTAACTCTGTCTTATTTTTGTAATCATTGATATCGTAATCGCGGATAACAGCTTCTTCGGGGGCTTCTCCAGGCTGACCAGTTCGAAGAATAAGCCTAATGTCATGATTTCCAATGTTTTGCCTTATATGCTTGATAAGATCGAGGCCTGCATGATTACTTTCCATCACAACATCAATTAAACCAACGGATATATTATCCTGTTTATTCAAAACATCCATCGCTTCTCTTGCAGAATATGCATGATGAAAGCGAAGAGATTTATTTTCAAATTCAAATCCTGACAAAACTAATTTAGTAACTTGATGAATATCCTCTTCATCATCAACAACAAGCACTTCCCAGTAGTCATCACTATCATTGGATGTTTCGAGTTCATGATTTAAATTTTCGTCAGAAAAAAGAAAATTATTCACGCTTAGTCCAAATCTTACTCGTTCAAAGTGAGTATAGACGGGAAAGGATATGCTTGCTTAATTAGTCCGTGGGCTTTTTTTCGATATTTTGCAATTCTATTTCTATAGCATCACAAGAAATATGTATTTCATACAGTGAGATAATTAAAGATAAAGTTAAGCAACACAAACTCACTCCGAATAAAATGATGCCAGGTAACTGTTGCTGTATGAATAAACTAAACATCGATAGTGTACAGAGTAAAAAAGAGAAAACGCCCCAAACCTGCATGGCACGAATTAACTTTATACGCTTTTTTAAATTGTCGATTTGTGCCAAAACGACAGGTCGATTGGTTTTTCCTTCTCTCGCATTGAGCTCTCTTATTAATTGCGCTAGTACTAAAAACCGATTGGTATAAGCTAATAGTAATAACGAGATGGCAGGAAATAACAGTGCAGGTGTTGTAAGTGTCATTGCAGTCTTAACATTTTAGGTCTTTTCAAAGTTTATTATGACAGATAATTCTTGGCAGTGGTGTGAAGTTTTTACCTCAGATAATGTGATAGAAGCCCATTTAGTGAAAGGCTTATTAGAGCAAGCAAATATAGATGTATTACTTAAAGGGGAGGCTTTACAAGGGGCACTTGGAGAAATTCCGTTAGATCAAGCAAAAGTTTCTGTATGGGTTTACAAGATAAAATTGCGCCAAGCGCAGGAATTATTGGTAAACTACCAACAACAAGAAAAAGACACTGAATGGCAATGTCCACAGTGTAACGAATTTAACGGGCCAGCGTTTCAAGCATGCTGGCAATGTGGAAAAGATTATGAGTAAAGCGAATAACTTTCAGCGAATTAGAGAGTTAAATTATTTACAAAAGGCAGTGCTGGCTGCAGCAGTGCTAGAACGTATGCTGCCTAACTACGAATTATTTTGCGAGGCTACAGAATTTGGCGATGCCAGTACGTTACGCAGTGCGTTAAATGTGTGTTGGGAAAAAATCTTATTGCCAAAAAGTAAGATCAGCTTAGAAAAACAAGTTGAGAAAATCGAACCAAATGTGCCAGAACTAAACGATTATCCGATGTTCGGGACTTACCCAGCCATTGATGCCGCAACTGCTTTACTTGGCTTAATTCATGGCCTTATGGCAAAAGATGAGCATGAGTTTGTGAGCGTTGCGAAAATTTCGCAAGCAACGGTTGCGCGTTATGTAGAGCTATTGATTGAAAGCGAAGGGCTAGAACCTGAAAACAAACTGGTTCGTGAGCACCCTTACATGCAGTATGAAATTGACGTGTTAAGTGAGTTAATTGAATTCGTAGAGAATATGGGTCGTATCAGCAGTGACAGTGTGAAAGCGCTTAAACACCAGGCTGTTGCTGATGGGCAAACTAATATCGGCATTGCAATCTAACGTAAAAGATTAAAAACTGGAGAATTATTGATGCGCATTTTAGGCATTGAATCATCTTGTGACGAAACGGGAATTGCAATCTACGATGATGAGCAGGGGTTATTAGCCCATAAACTTTATAGTCAAGTAAAAGTGCATGCTGACTACGGTGGTGTTGTACCAGAACTGGCTTCTCGAGATCATGTCCGCAAAACTATTCCACTGATAGATGAAGCTTTTAAAGAAGCAGATTGTGGCCCAGAAGATATCGATGGTGTGGCTTATACTGCGGGTCCAGGATTGGTTGGCGCTTTATTAGTAGGCACTTCAATTGGTCGCTCATTGGCATTTGCTTGGGATAAGCCTGCTGTTGCCGTTCATCACATGGAAGGGCATTTATTAGCGCCGATGCTCGAAGACGAGCAACCAGAGTTCCCATTTGTTGCATTACTTGTATCTGGTGGCCACACCATGATGGTGAAAGTGGCTGGTATCGGTGAGTATGAAGTGCTAGGTGAGTCAGTTGATGATGCCGCAGGTGAGGCATTTGATAAGACTGCTAAATTATTAGGTTTAGACTATCCTGGCGGCCCGCTACTGGCAAAAATGGCCGAGCAGGGGACGCCCGGGCGTTTTACTTTTCCGCGACCTATGACAGATAAACCAGGTTTAGATTTTAGTTTTAGTGGCTTAAAAACAGCAGCAGCCAACACCATTCGTAGCGAAGGTGATGACGAACAAACCAAAGCCGATATTGCGCATGCATTCCAAACCGCTGTAATCGATACACTGGCGATTAAGTGCAAACGAGCTCTGAAAGAAACAGGTATTAAACGTTTAGTCATTGCCGGTGGTGTAAGTGCAAACACTGAACTGCGCCAAAAGCTTGAGCGCATGATGCAAGGGATGAAAGGGCAGGTGTTTTATCCTCGCACTGAGTTTTGTACTGATAATGGCGCGATGATTGCGTTTGCAGGTATGCAGAGATTAAAAGCCAAGCAATATGCAACACTAGATATGAAAACGCAGCCGCGTTGGCCGATTGAAAGTTTACCACCATTGTAGGTCTGAAAACTAAGTCTTCTTTTTACCTATTTTAGGCTCTTTTCCTTGAAGGAGCCTTTTTATATTGGCTCGATGACGAAAAATAATCAGCACTGTTAAAAAGCTCACTGGCACAGTATAAAGGGGTTTAATCAACCAAGTATAAAGCGGAGCTAAAGCAACTGTGATAATCGCCCCTAGCGATGAATATCGAGTAAGCCAAACCACAACGGCCCACGTTGCGATTAACAGCCCGCCTAGACTTAATCCGATTGGCAATAGTGCTCCAAACGCCGTCGCAACGGCTTTACCCCCATTAAAATGAAAGAACACCGGGTAAATGTGTCCAAGGCAAGCTGCGACAGCAATCGCACCCAACCAGTATGGCTCTACACCTAAAAAATATGCGCCCCAGACCGGTATTGTGCCTTTCAAGATGTCGAAAGTGAGAACTAAAACGGCTGGAAGTTTACCGCCTAAACGAAGCACATTGGTCGCGCCTGGGTTGTTTGAACCAGAAAAACGAGGGTCTGGTAACTTGAATAACTGACACACGAGCACTGCAGACGATACAGAACCAATTAAATAGGCACATATGCAGATTAACGTAATTAACACAGGTTTCCTTATTTTGTCTTAAGCGTATTTCGGCTATCATTTCCCGATTCGAATGTAACTATATAAGTTACTAATCTATTTGTCACAGACAAAATACCAAAGTGGGGCGTGAATGGATAAGGTCTATATTTCTCAGCTACATGTTGAAACTATTATTGGCGTGTACGATTTTGAGAAAGAGAGTAAACAAAGTTTGTACTTTGATGTGGAAATGCTGACTGATATTCGAGCTGCAGCTGAGAGTGATGATATTAACTTAGCGGTAGATTACGCAAAGGTAAGCGAAGACATAATTACACATACCACAGCAAAACCAGTTGAATTACTTGAAACCTTGGTTGAGCAACTCGCAGCGTTAATCTTAAAAAATTATAACGTCACACAAGTGAAGATTAAGGTAAGTAAGCCCGCAGCAGTGCCAGCGGCGCAGACTGTTGGTGTTGAGATCACTCGAGTTAAAGACATCTAATATGGCGCAGATTTTTATTAGCTTAGGCTCCAATGTAGACAGAGATAAGCATCTACGTGCAGGTCTAAATGCCTTAATTTCTCAATTTCCCGAATATCAACACTCTAGTGTATTTGAAAGTGAAGCCGTTGGTTTTAACGGTAATAACTTTTTTAATTCAGTCTTTGCTGCACAAACAGAGATGCCGCTTGAGCAGGTGTGTGCTTTGCTCAAGCAGATCGAGAGGGACAATGGTCGAACACCGTCTGATAAAAAGTTTAGCCCACGCACACTCGATCTCGACCTACTATTTTATGATGATGTAGTTTGCGATTCACCTGCACAATTGCCTCGTGATGAAATTACCAAAAATGCGTTTGTTCTGCAGCCGCTCGCGGAGTTAGCAGCAGACTTTTACCATCCTGTTGCAGAGCAAACGGTAGGTGAACTCTGGGAAAATTATAACAACTTAAACCAAAAGCTATGGAAAGTGGAGTTTTAACTCATGAGCATTATTGAAATTATCGTGTTGGCCTTAGTGCAAGGTCTTACAGAGTTTTTACCTATTTCGAGTTCAGCACACTTAATTCTGCCGTCACAAGTATTGGGCTGGCAAGATCAAGGCACAGCCTTTGATGTCGCTGTTCACGTCGGTACATTGTTAGCGGTGATTATCTATTTTAGAAAAGAAGTTGTAGATATTCTAGCTGCTTGGTTTAACTCCTTTGGTGCACAGGGTAAAAAAACTGATGACAGCCAGCTTGGCTGGTGGATCATTTTGGCAACCTTACCGTCATTGATTATTGGTTACTTATTAAAGGATTTTGTAGAAGTATATTCTCGTAATGCGTGGATCATAGCCACAACGACTATCGTATTTGGTTTATTACTTTGGTATGCCGATGCAAAAGCGAACCAAATCAAAACCATTTATCAAATTAACTGGGTAATGGCACTATTGATTGGTTTGTCGCAAGTGGTTGCTATGTTATTTCCGGGTACGTCTCGTTCAGGTATCACAATGACAACAGGCTTGTTACTTGGTTTGAATAAACAAAGTGCAGCGCGTTTCTCTTTTTTAATGTCTATTCCTGTTATTGCAGCGGCAGGCTCTTACTACATTTATAAGCTGTCGGCTGGCGATGAACTGATTGATTGGAACGCGATTATTTTAGGTGCGGTATTATCTTTTATTGCGGCTTATGCGTGTATTTACTTTTTCTTAAAAGTGATTGAGAAAATGGGCATGTTCCCGTTTGTCGTTTACCGTTTGCTTTTAGGTCTAGGACTATTTGCTTTCTTAATATGGTAAAGGTTATTTAAGTTTTTTAGCATGACTATAATGACAGCGCTTCGGCGCTGTTTTTTATGTTGTCATAACCTTTGTATTGAAATAAAAGATATGAGGATATTTTCAATTGTAACTTTATTGAAAGTTCGACTGGTTTTTTCAGGTTATGGCTGGTATTTCATTGATTGTAAATTATAAAAAAGCGCCATTGAAATTAGACAATGGCGCTTACGGATTAACTTCGCTTAGAAGTTAAAATTAAAGCCCGCATGTAAGACGCGGCCTTGAATGCTGTATAAGCCAGCTTGGTAACGAGATTGAGTTTGTGGATCTTCAAATTCAGGCTTCTCGTCTGTGATATTACGTACACCGAAAGAAAGTGATAAATCTTGGCTGTATGTATAGTTGTAAGAGATATTGAACTCTGTATGAGAGTCAATATAGGTCGCAACGTTATCTGTATTGACAGCATCAGGATTGATTACGTAACACTTACAGTTTTTGTCATATTCATAGTCATTTAACTGTGAATCGATATATTGTGCTGTTAATGTTACTGAATGATCTTGAATTGCATAACCTAGGTTACTTGTCCAACGAGTTTGCGGACGACCTTTCAAGCCAATTAAATCAACAAGGTTGTTAATATCACCATTGTACGGTGTATTATATTCGAATATATGATTGTAAGATAATTGAGCTGTTAGTTTACCGTCAAGTACGTCAAATGTACCTTTCACAGTTAAATCAGCACCTGTTTGCTCCGTTTTACCATCATTAATATAGCTAACGAAGAAGCGCTCAGGTGAACCAGCAGCATTAAACTCTACACGATTTGGTGCAGGAGATTCTATGCCATCTTTCACATCATCCATAATACGGTAACGGCTATATAGAGATACTTCATTTTCAAGCTCGATTGAGTAGTAATCTAATGTGAATGACACACTATCAGTTACTTGACCAATGAAACCAATATTGAAAGTCTCAGATTCCTCAGCTTGAAGACCTGTGTAACCCGTTAAGTTTTGTTCGATCTGTGCCCAACCTTCACCATCAACGTAAGTCCATGGGAAGCCTTGAGACTTGGTGAATAGAGCATCAAAAGTTGGTGCTGCAAAGCCCTTACCCCAGCTAGAACGTACCGCATAACCGTCAGCAAAGTCATATTTAACACCGATTTGAGGAGATACCTTTGAACCAAAATCTGAATAGTGGTCATAGCGAGCTGCAACAGTTAATTCAATATCGTCGTGCACAGGTATGATAGATTCAACAGCTAATGCTTTTGTTGAGCGCTCACCAAAAGTAGAGCCGCCTGCAGAGCCGATAACAGCATTGGCATCGCTTAGAGGATCAGCAGAGCGTTTGAAATCCGTCTTAGAGTATTCAGAGTGAATATAAAGGCCAACATCACCAGCAGGTAGCTCAGCTATGCTATCAAAACCAATACCAGCATGAAAATTCGTATAATCAGATTTATTATCATTGATAATAGTATGCTGCATTAAAGCAATTGAAACAGGGTCTGTTAGCGTGCCTTCTTTAGCAAATTGCTCTGCAAACTTTCTATTTACATAACCCGAACCATGTTGATTAATTCGGTTTAAGTTTCTTTGGAAACCAACAGTCCAAGTTCCCCATTCAGTAATTGAATTAAGGCCAAGTTTAAAGTCAAGCATTAACTCTTCTGTGCGGCCATCACGGTTTCCATTATCAATGAAACGCCAGTTTGCATTTGCTGCAACAATTTCCTCACCATCGGCTAATTCAATACTCTCATTAGCCATCTGGGTATCTAATACGTTGAATTTACCTACAGTAGGAGCATAACGACCAAATGATGCTTTGCGTGTAGCCATAGCTGACATGCTTAATTCAATTTCATCATTTAATGAATAACGGGCGAACGTGTACATATTAGTACGTTCAACTTTTGCTGTTACACCAGAGAATTGAGTGTGATCAAAAGGGCAGACTGTTGAATTAGCATATTTCTCTCTACCGTCAGGCATGATGCCTACGAAACGGTCGTCACATAAGCTTTGGCCGTTTAGTTGAGCAGGACGGATTTCAGATCTGAATTTGCCATCAGCTTGCTTCACAGTGTACTCGATATTGCGACCACCTTGACTGATGCCTGTCGAATCTTGAAAATTATCTTTGATATTTGAAGCTAGATAATCTCTGTCGCGAGTATAGATAACATCTTTAAGATCATGCTCAACAGTCATGATGATATTACCTTTGTCTGTAGCTGCACCATAAGTGAAAGAAATAGATTCTTGATCACCACCCTCATTCGTTGGGCGTTGTAGTTGTCCAGTTACATTGAAACCTTCAAAGTCTTTGCGCAAGATAATATTAATTACGCCGCCAACAGCGTCAGATCCGTAAATAGCAGAAGCGCCATCAGTAAGAATATCCATGCGTTCAACTGCTGCAAAAGGGATAGTATTCAAATCCACAGTTGAGCCGCCTGAACCAGGAGAAGGTGCTAAACGCTTACCATCAATAAGAACTAAAGTACGTCCAGAACCCATACCACGAAGAGATACTGTAGCTGTACCTTGAGAGCCACCGCCAAAGCCAGATGACTCAGAAAAAGAACCAAACGAGTTAAAGTTGGTATCGCGAAGTACATCAGCAACAGATAACTCACCTGATGCATCGATATCAGCTCTAGAAAAAGATACAACAGGACTTGCACCTTCAATGTCTGTTCGCTTAATACGAGAGCCTGTTACTTGAATACGTTCAACTTGAGTTGCCTCAGTTTCAGTATTTGCCATTGCAGCTGTGCCAACGGCAGTACCAGCTAGTACAGCAGCCTGAATGCTTGCTGTTAATAGGTTTAACTTCTTCAACATATAACCTTTCTCTATTTGTTTTGAATCTCACATGCGTTGCATGTGCCATAGGTCAGGTGTTGTTTTTAGCATAAGTAATTGTTACTTAACTCTTTGGTTTGTTTGTGTTACTTGTTCTCTTTTTGTAAATTGTGTTTTTATTTTGGGGTTTAAATGTTTTTGTTATTTAATTACAGTGGTTTAGGGCTTATTTTTTTGTAATCTTAAATTTACAGTTGGAGGTGTTTGTTTGGTTTGTTAATGCTTGTTTTAACTCTTTGTTAGTGTGTGCAAACTTTCGTTAAAGCCATTGCTTTTTTTGTGTTCTTAAATGTAACTTTGTTGTTCTTTTTATTGTTAATTTAGCTGTTTTAATAGTGAGCAGTTGAAAAGTTAAATATAAAATATCAGGAACTCTAGAGGTGTTGAATAAAAAATCACCTCTAAATGTATGTAAAAAGAGCGAGCTGTTAACTGAGTGTTTTTTCTATTGCAGCAATTCGCGATGTTTGTAATCCAAGTTTAATCGCTGCACCTTGATATCCCAATGCAATGACTTGTTGTGCAGTAACCGCTTGAGATGCAATCGCACAATTTTGTAGCGTTTGTGTAATATCCTGCTGACACTGTGTATATTTTAGTATCTCTAGTAACAAGTTAAAGCGTTCAGGGCGACGCCAAAGATCTATGAGGTTAAAAAACGCTAAAATATTTTCAGGGCTAAAGTTTCTTTCATTTAAAAAGTTATTTAATAACTTAAAGTCTCTCAAGCTGTTTGCGAAGGTGCTGGGGATCTTTAACGTTTGTTCTATATGTTTAAGGTCATCTGGTGAGCAGGCTTCTAGACATAAACAAAAGTGACAAACTTGCAGTATGTCTGGTTCAACAGCTACTTCTTGTGTGGTCACACATTGATCAGCTCTTGTTACTTTTTGGGTTTCTAGATTGGACCAGCTTGGCAAAATAGGAAGGACATCAGGTAAAGCATTAATGCTATTTATTACTTCTAAGAATAAATGAAGGGTGTTGGTTTTTAGGCATTTTTCTATTTCTAACCAGATCCGCTCTTTGGTTAATGTTTTAAGTTCACCACTGGCAACCATATTTTTCATAAGTAAAAGCGTCTCTGGCGCAATGGTAAAATCTAAATGCTGATAACGAGCTGCAAACCTCGCAACACGTAAAACTCGAAGTGGGTCTTCACTAAAAGCAGGGCCGATATGCCTAAGTAAGCGGCTTTTTATATCTGCTTGGCCGTGGTAAGGGTCAACCCGCTGTCCATTTTCATCTTGTGCAATAGCGTTGATGGTTAAATCACGGCGATATAAGTCTTCTTCTAAGGTGACTGTCGGGTCGAAGTCACATATAAAGCCTGTATAACCCTGTCCGTTTTTGCGCTCTTTGCGCGCTAGGGCATATTCGTCTTTACTTTTTGGGTGTAAAAATACAGGGAAGTCTTTCCCGACTTGTTTATACCCCAAAGACTGCATTTCTTCAGGGGTGCTACCGACGACGACATAATCGTGTTCTACAACTGGGTAATTTAAAAGCGCGTCACGAACAGCGCCTCCAACTAAATAAACTTTCATATGTATTCCAATGTTTCAACGGGTGCACTTGGTTTCAAGGTTTTATCTTGCGCACTTTTTTGCCATTATAGGGCCTATCATAACAATAAAGAGTTTTATCGTGTATTTAAGCTATTTTGGGTTGAAAGAGAAGCCGTTCTCAATTGCACCTAATCCTGAGTATTTATATATGAGTGAGCGTCATAAAGAGGCGCTGTTACACTTAAATTATGGACTGGGTGACACAGGTGGGTTTGTATTATTGACGGGTGAAGTAGGAACAGGTAAAACCACCATAACGCGCTCAATGCTGAAATCATTGCCTGAAAATACCGAAGTGGCTTTTGTATTAAACCCAGCGCTTTCTGAGCTAGAACTACTCGCAAGTATCTGTGATGAATTATCAATATCGTATAATCCAGAAACCGCGACACTTAAAAGCTTAACCGACGCCTTAAAAGCACGCTTTACAGAGAATTACAAAGTGGGTGGGCACACTTTACTTGTGATTGATGAAGCTCAACATTTATCACCGAGTGTGCTTGAGCAACTGCGTTTATTGACCAACCTTGAAACAGACGATAAAAAGTTGGTGCAAATAGCGCTGATTGGTCAGCCAGAATTGCAAACCCTATTACAGCGCAATGAGCTTAGGCAATTAGCTCAGCGTATTACTTCTCGATATCACTTATTGGCACTGACAGAATCTCAAGTGTTTGCGTATATTCAGCATCGCTTGCAAACCGCGGGTTGTGATGCTGCTATATTCAGTCATGAGGCAGTTGCTCACATTTATAAACGAACTCAAGGTATACCGCGTTTAATCAATCTGCTGGCAGATAGATGTTTGCTTGGTGCTTTTTCTGCGCAGAAAAGAGTCATAGATAAAGCTGTGGTTGAACAGGCTGCAAAAGAAGCCCTACCTATGGTCAGCGTAAATAGTGAACCAGCCTCTGAAAGTAAGCTTAAGCAGTTTGCGCCTGTCATGTCTCTTATTGTAGCAAGCTATATTGTTGGCTTTGCTGCTGCTTATATTTTTTAAGAAGTTCAATTATGTCTATTATTGATGCCGCATTTAAACAATCACAAACTGCAAACAATACTGAGCAAGTGCACTTAGCCTATCAACAAACAAAACAGCTGGCTTTCTATAGAAAGCTATCGTTTGGTCTTGCGGGTGTTGGTTTGAGTGTCACTTTTGCATTGGCTGGTTTTTACAGCGCCCAATATCTTCAGAGTCAATCTCAATCAATTGAGACCTTACAAAATCAGCAAGTGCAAGTTGAAGAAGTAACTGAAACAGTAACGCCGCAAGAAATAAAGCAACAATACAATGTAGCGCGCTTGCAGCCAGCTCAGGCTAAGCCGACTTCAGAAACTTCTAATAATCAAGGGGCTGTACAATCCGGTGAGCAATATCAATGGATGTCAGTGCAAGTTGGGGTAAACGAGCAAGGGGCACCTATTTTCAAACAGCAATTGGTACCGCTTTCGGCTGTTGCTCAGGTCAATACTGTGCCAGCTGAGTCTTCTGTTGTCAGCAATAACGCTTTGCCAGCACAACCGGAAGAAGACCTAAGCCAGTATCGTGTATTAGGTAAACCACTGGATGAGACGCAGTTGAGTAGCCAAGTGGGTGTTTCTTCACAAACAGCATCACCGCAAGAAGATCTTAGTCAGTATCGCGTATTAGGAAAACCACTAGAATCAGAGCCTAAGACACAAACAGGGTTGTTAAATAACTACAACTCACAGAGCAATACAGATAATCAAAGACCAGAAAACACAGCTGATGAGGCAGCGGCAAGGTTGAAAGCGGCATTTGAGCTTGCGGTTGCAGAAACGGCAGATAAAGACTTCACTGAGGCAGAGCCTGCTGAAACTACGCCAGAAAAAGAGCGTTTATCTATTGAATTTCTACCAGCAAAAACACAGGCTGCAATAGGAAAGTTGACGTATCAAGCTCATATTTATGCCACCTCAGAGCACAAACGTTGGATAAAAATCAATGGCGTTGAACTGTATGAGGGTGACAAAATTAATGGTATGCGGTTACTGGAAATCGCGCCAGAGGCGAGTGTTTTTAGATTCCAAGGGTATGACTTTGCTGTGAAAGCTATGCAAGACTGGCAACCTTATTAATAACACTTGACCGTAATTTAGATATAAATTGAAGCCTAAACCACTTAAGTTGTTTAGGCTTTTTTATGTCAGCACCTATTAAGGCATGCGGAGGCGAATTTAATGAAAGCACCTTATGGTAAAACAGAGTGCTTGAAAAACTTAATCAAATCTAAGCCAAACTCTTCAGGTTTTATTGCTGCTTCTAATTCATCTGTACAGCGTTTTTCTGCCAAATCTATGTCTTCGACGGCGATGTGATACATTGATTTAGCACTGTAAAATACTTTAACAATGGGCTTTAAGGGCTGCTTTGGGTTTGAGCTTGCAACCATGCCTATTCTTTGAGACTTCAACTTTACCAAAGAGCCAACAGGGTATACCCCAATACAATTTATGAACTCATTCAGCAGTTTTTCATCAAAGTGCTGTGGACTGCTTTCTCTGAGCATTTTAAAAGCTTGAATTGGCATAAGTGCTTTTTTATAAACTCGTTCAGCAGTTAATGCATCAAATACATCAACAATAGAGGCCATTCTGACATAGTCTGATATTTCACCATTACTTAAACCTTGCGGGTAACCCGAGCCATCAAGTCGTTCATGGTGAAAGCCTGCAACTTCGCAGCTTATTTTAGATAAGCCAGCTTCAGTGACTATTTCATAACTGAATTGAGCATGTTGTTTCATTTGCTCGAATTCGCTGTCACTTAGTTTACCAGGCTTATTGAGGACCGCATCATCGACTTTTATTTTACCGATATCATGGAGTAGAGCGCCGGTAGCAAGTTCTTCGATAACCTCTCTGTCTAAACGTAAATGCTTAGCAAAAATAGTAATGAGTGTGGCAACATTAATAGAATGCTCAAGTAGATAAGCGTCTTTTTGTTTGATCATGGCGATGCAAGATAGGGCATCTTGATTACGGAAAATTGAATCTATAAAGCTCGTTGCTACCTCTTTAAAAGCCTCGACATCAATAGGGTTACCCGCTTTCAAATCTGCAAAGGCTTTGGCTTGAAGTGACTTGGCTTCTTCAACAAGTTTCACTGCCTGGTTTATTTCAGCGCTTATCGAAGTAGATTTATGCCAAGGGTCTTGTTCTTGCTCATGCGCATTTTGATTATCAGAGTCAGGCGCAGTAATACCGTGCTTGTTATTGTTTAAGTCGAGCATTTTATCTGGGTCAACTTCAACTCTTAAAATACCCGCAGAAGCGAGTTTGTCGATACTAGTTTGCGTCTTAACCCAGCCTTGTGTCTTGACTTGCACACTGCCAGTTTGTTCTAACACGCTTACAACAAACATGCCGGGTTGTAACTCTTCGATGCTTATGCTCTTCACAGTACTTTCTTTTTTAGTGCCAGTCATTTAAGCCTAGCAAAAGATAGGTAAAAAAACAGTTGAGAATTACCAATTTTATTAATTAATTGAACATTCTAGCTAGCTAAATAGTCCACTAACTTCTTCAAAAATTTCTCATATAGAATAACTATATACCGTAATTTTTTCCTCGTTATTTGACCATTTCCGGTAATCATTTATCTATACCAATAATTGGTCATCAATTTAATGCAATTGGTATAATTCATAAAAACAAAAAAAGCCTGTACTCGATTAAAAGTACAGGCTTTTTAAAATTAAAGAGTTGAGTCGATTATTCGTCGTCTTCAACCAATGTCATTAGCGATGTATTACCACCAGACGCCGTTGTATCGATACTGATGGTTTTTTCTGTCACGAGACGATTAAGTAGCGTGTCGTAGTACTCAGCACTGATCACTGGCAGGATAGCACCCTTACGTGCCGCTAGTTGCGTGCTGAAGTAACCTTTACGCGCACAGCCACTACCTACAACTGCTGCTGCTAGGTGATCATGAGCCAGTACCGCAGGAAGTTGGTTTAGCTTAGCAACCTGCATAACGCCTTCGGCTACGCCGCAGCTGATTAACTTATCTCTGAACGCTAATGCTTCTTCGTGGAATAAGTCAGAAACCACAGTGATCACTGTGTTACCTGCAGCTAGAGAAGTAATGATAGACATTACCCAGAAGTTGAATGAGGTGTCTTTATCAGCAAAACACACAACACAACCACGTGGCTCGTAACGAATCGTATTTGACTCACCTGTAGGACCAGGCAACTGTACAACCTTACTTAGACGCTTTTCAACACGAATGATCTGCTCACGTGCATCAGCTAAAGTGTGCGCTAGGTCATCCGCAAGCTGATCCATAATCTCAACCTTAGCAAGTTTTGCTAATAGCTGACGTACCACAGATACGCGGTTATTTAGCGGCATTGCACGCCAAACCTTTTCATCGCGCATTGAGTTTTGCATTAGCTGGCTAACTTGCTCTTGCGCACCCTGGAATGCCTGAAGCGCTTCAGCATCAACTTGTACGTTAGTAACTTGACGGTTATCCGGTGTCTTATTCTCTTTTACTAGGCGAGTTAAGTAGTTAGGTCCACCTGCTTTAGGGCCAGTACCAGAAAGACCACGACCACCGAACGGCTGAACACCTACTACCGCACCGATCATGTTACGGTTGATGTAGATGTTACCTGCGCGAGATTGTTTAGCTAGGTAGTTAGCACGCTCTTCAATACGCGAGTGAATACCCATAGTTAAGCCAAAGCCTGTGCTGTTTACTTGGTCGATTACCTTATCGATTTCAGTGCCTTTGAAGCGGATCACGTGTACACACGGACCGAATACTTCTTTCTTAAGCACAGATAAGTCTTTGATCTCATATAAACGAGGCGCGAAGAAGAAGTGGCCTGTGTCACCCATATCAGGAAGCGGACATTCAAAATGCAGTGTTGCATTGCCTTTTAAGTATTCTACGTGCTCAGTAAGGGCGCTATGTGCTTTTTGGTCGATTACCGGGCCAACATCTGTTGAAAGGTAAGCAGGGTCACCAACATGTAGCTCTTTCATTGCACCTTTGATCATGCTGATCACTTTGTCTGCAATTTCTTCTTGTACAAAAAGAACACGAAGTGCAGAACAACGTTGACCCGCTGACTGGAAACCTGAAGAGATCACATCGTCAACAACTTGCTCAGGAAGCGCCGTTGAGTCAACGATCATACAGTTTTGACCACCGGTTTCAGCAATCAGAGGTACTTGGTCGCCACCACGCTCAGCGAGGGTTTGTGAAATACGTGTACCTGTCTCAGTTGAACCTGTGAACATCACGGCTTGAATACGCTCATCAGGTACGATCACCTGACCAACTTTGCTACCGCGTGCAATAACAGGCTGAACCACGTTCTCTGGTAAACCAACTTGTTTCATTAGGTCGATAGTGCGAAGTGCAACCAGTGATGTTTGCTCAGCTGGTTTTGCAATAACTGTGTTACCAGTCACGATTGCCGCTGCCACTTGGCCTAAGAAAATCGCCAGTGGGAAGTTCCAAGGGCTGATACATAAAATCACACCACGTGGAGAGAAACGCTCGTCTAGCGCAAGCTCTTCTGCTTTTGCTGCGTAGTAACGACAGAAATCAACTGCTTCGCGTACTTCGTCGATACCATCTTGTGCAATTTTACCAGCTTCTTTGATACACAGTGCGATTAGCTCATCACGGTGATCTTCTAAGATATCACCAGTGCGACGAAGAATGTCAGCGCGCTCGTTGATTGGGACTTTTGACCAAACTTCGAATGCTTGTTCAGCATTAGTTACTAGCTGCTTCATTTCAGCTTCGTCTTGGTGACGAATTGAACCAAGCACTTCATCGTGGTTTGCAGGGTTAATTACCGCTTCATGACCTTCAGGTACATCGTTGTGCGTAATTAAGTTTTTCTCTACCCAAGCATTCAAATTGTCACGCATTGGCGTGATGTGATTAATATTGGTTAAGTCTAAACCTTTAGAGTTATTACGCTCTGCACCGAACATGTCGATAGGCATGGTGATTTGCGTATTACGCTTGTTGCGTAAGCGCTGAATCTTTTCTACAGGATCTTCTAATAGGCTTTCAACCGGCTTACTCTCATCAACAATCGCGTTAACGAATGAAGAGTTGGCGCCGTTTTCTAATAGGCGACGAACTAGGTAAGCTAGTAGGTCTTCGTGCTGTCCAACTGGCGCGTATACACGACACTGAACTTTGTCTTCAGTCACAACTTGGTTGTATAACGAATCACCCATGCCATGTAGACACTGGAATTCGAAGTTATTGTATTCGCCGTTTGCTAGCTCAAGAATTGTCGCAGCAGAGTAGGCGTTGTGCGTTGCGAACTGAGGGAAGATCACATCACGCGCGTTCATTAGTTTAATCGCACAGGCTTTGTAAGATACGTCAGTGCTTGCTTTTCGTGTGAATACCGGGAAGCCTTCAAGGCCATCAGCTTGAGTTAGTTTTACTTCAGTATCCCAGTAAGCGCCTTTAACAAGACGAACCATCATTTTACGGCCAACGCGACGACATAGGGCTTCTAACCAGTCAACAACCCAGATAGCGCGCTTTTGGTATGCTTGCATTGCAAGACCGAAACCGTTCCAGTCACCTAATGCTTCATCAGAGAATACCGCTTCGATGATGTCTAAAGAAATATCTAAACGGTCAGCTTCTTCTGCATCTACAGTGAAGTTGATGTCATATTGTTTAGCAGCAAGTGCAAGTTCTTTTAGTTTAGGAACCAGCTCTTCCATTACGCGTTCACGGTGAGTGAATTCATAGCGAGGGTGGATCGCAGATAGTTTAACTGAAATACCTGGGCTCTTAATTGGACCACGTCCATTTGCTGCTTTACCAATGACATGAATTGCAGTCATGTAGCTGTTGAAGTAACGCTCAGCATCGGCCATGGTGCGTGCACCTTCACCTAGCATGTCATAAGAATAGGCGTAGCCTTGTGCTTCTTTTTCTTTTGCTCGTTCAAGGGCTGCTTCAATGGTAGTGCCCATTACGAACTGCTGACCCATAATCTTCATTGCATATTGCACAGATTTACGGATAGCGGGCTCGCCAATGCGACCCATAGTACGTTTTAGCAGACCAAACTGTTCTTCTTTTGATTTGTCTGCATAGTCAACCATCTTGCCAGTTAGCAATAAGCCCCAGCTTGATGCATTAACAAATAGAGAGTCACTGTTACCTAAGTGAGAGCTCCAGTCACCTTGACTTAGCTTGTCACGAATTAGTTCGTCTTGTGTTTCTTTGTCTGGCACACGAAGCAAAGCTTCAGCTAAACACATTAACACCACGCCTTCTTCAGAAGATAAAGAATATTCTTCTAATAGCGCATCAACACCGCCTTTACCTTTTTGGTCTTTACGAATGTTTAATACCATTTGACGCGCGCGCTCCCAAGCACGGCTTCGAGCAGAAACACCAACTTCTGCTAAAGGCAAAATCTGATCGATGACTTGTTCTTCATCGATGCGATAAAAGTCTCTGATCTTTTGACGGATCGGACACTGGGTCGTTAAGTCGCCTTTAAATAGCATAATGTGAACCCTCTAAAATTATTAGGTGATAGAATTTTTGTGCATTGTATACAAATCGCAGCAGAATATGCTGGTTTAATTTGGCGATTTACGATAATTTACGGCTCAAATTCTAAATAATTCAGCATAAAATTCTGTATGACAACTTCAATCAAAACACGTGTGCTTGATCGCATTGATTTAGCTATTTTAGACGCTTTACACAAAAACGGCAGAATTTCGAACGTAAACCTCGCCAAGGCAGTAAATTTAAGCCCTAGCCCGTGTTTAGACAGGGTAAAAAAACTTGAAAGTGAAGGTTATATAGAAGGGTACAGTGCCAGATTAAACCCCGAAAAATTAGGGCAGCATTTGGTTGCCCATGTCGAAATACGATTAAAAAGTTCTACTGAATCGGTATTTGAAACCTTCAAACAGCATATTATTCGGATCCCTCATGTAGTGAGTTGTGACATGGTGGCCGGTGGGTTTGATTATTTAGTGAAAATTCGAGTACCTGATATGACGGTTTATCGTGAAGTGCTAGGGCAAATTGTAGAGATTCCAGGCGTTGGTACAAATCATACTTATATGGTGATTGAGCATGTAAAACCAGATTTAGGGGTGGGGGTGCTTTAGCACAAAGGTGTAGTCAATTAGATTTATCAAAAGCTTGTAATACATTCATGTACCTATAAGCTTTTACTCGCTTACTCGCTTACTCGCTTACTCGCTTACTCGCTTACTCGCTTACTCGCTTACTCGCTTACTCGCTTACTCGCTTACTCGCTTACTCGCTTACTCGCTTACTCGCTTACTCGCTTACTCGACAAATAAAAAAAGCCGTGCATAGCACGGCTTTAAGTTCAGTTTACTTTATAAATTAAGAACCACCAGTACCAGTTACTGGTACTGTGTTAACTTCACACTCTACAGGCAGGTTAACAACTTGTTCTGTTGTACTTGCAGCAAACTCAGCTGAGTCTACTAGAGCATTTGTATTTGGATCTAATGCCCTAACAGTATAGTTACCAGCAACAACATTTGTGAATGTTGTTGTACCGTCATTGTTAGTATAACGACGGCCTTGGTAAACGTTATCTGAATTGTACAGGTATACAAACGTAGATGTTGGAACTGGTGCAGGAGCTACGTCAAAGTCATCTGTATTGCTACATACAAACTGTGTCTTAACAGGTTGATCTACTGGCGGCTCTGGTGCATCAATAGTTAGTACTACAGTTTTACCATTCAATTCACATAGGTCATCAAGTTTAAGACGAGAAGCTTGCTCATCAACAGGGTTGTCAGTGAAAACTTTGTCAGTAGAGTTATCTGTGTTTAATACACCGTCAACAATGTTCGCTTTGTTTTGAAGAAGCTGCATGAATACAGAGAACGCTGGTGGGTAGTAGATACGAGATTCATTGAAGAATGTGCTCTCATAACCACGTTTTAGTTTACGGTAACCACCTGACTGTGATTCAACTAGAAGGTCAAACGCAGAAACGTTGTCAGTTGTGCCGTCAGCATAAACGATGTCAAAGCGTACGTTGTTTGAAGTGCCGCAGTTACCATTGTTAGCTTGACGCCAGTTGAAGAAATCAAGGTTCCAGTAAGATAAGTGAGTTACATTTACAACTACGTCGAATACATCAGCGTTGCTTTCATTTACTTGTGCAACACCATAGCTCTCGAATGACCACTCAGCTACGTCAGCATCATAGCTCCACACTGGAACAATATCACCAGCCTTAATTGTACGAGACTCGATTGCTGTTCCATCAGGAGAAATACATGCGCCTTTGCGGAAGTAAGCGCCATCAGTTTGCTTCGCTGAATCAGTAGCAAAACCTTCAACATCTTTTTGCTTCAATAAAGCAGCAATTTCGTCGTCTGTTAGGTCATCAGCTAAAACTGGTGTGTAGCTCATAGGACAGGTGTTTGCAGTTTTAACATCTACCTGCATTTTTACTTCGATGCTGTTTTTAATAGGGTTGCCATCTTCATCAACCTCACCTGAGTCACCAAATTCTTTTACTTTGTTACCATCTTCGTCAGTAAGTTCGATAGCAACAAAACCAGCTGTTGTGAATGAACCGTTTTGTGCAGTTTCTTCCGCATTATCAGTATCAGCAGCAGGCACTGAAACAGCTAGGTCTAAACCACCAGGGAAGAAGTCAAGAGAAGAAGTGTCACGAGTTTGCTCTTCAGCAGTAGCATCGTCAGCGTTAGCTGCAGCTGTTGTACTTGCTTCGTTGTTGAAGTAAGCAACAGCTAGTTTAGGCTTGCTTGTTAATGGAACTAACTCACCAGCTTCGTTTTTAGTGAGCATTTTAGAGCCGCTAGGGATAGTGATTGTTGCACCACCTTTGTCATCTTCTTCAGTAGCGTCTTCTTTTGTTACTTCTTGAGTTAAAGTAATTGGCTCATCACTAGTTAGCGTACCGTCTTCAGCCATGGTCACAGTTTCACCAAGCTCAACTTCTTCCGCCGCAATTGCAACGCCTTCAACTTCTGCGCGTGGTGTTAAGATTACAGTTGATGCTGCTTCAGTAATTTCACTAGAAAGAGTCACTACAGTACTGTTGTTGAAATAACCGTCTGCACTGAAGTTCACAGTGATGTTAGTACCTTCTTCAGTCACTTCACTAATTGACGCAGTAAATAAACCAAGCCCATTATTTAAGGTTAATTCAGTAGATGTAAGTGCTTCACCTTTAGGTGATACTACGTTATCCCCATTTTTTGTAATACGAACAGTTACAGGAGCCTCTGATGTACCAAGGTTTTCACCTGCAACATTTTTAACCGCGATAGTAAAAAAGCCTGCTTGCTTTTCAGTCGCTGTACCATCTGGGATCTCACCAACATCTACAGTATCTACAGGTGGTTTGACTTCAATGTTGTTGTCATTGTCACTGAAACAGCCTGAAAGACTTAGTGTAACACCCATTGCTAGGGCAAGCTTGGTTAAATTAAACTTTTTGTTTCCCATGATTTTTACCTTTTCCTTTAATTTCAAGTAAACTGAGAGTGCACTAATAATGTTGCAGATATAAGATAACCTTGCCCCGCAATGCAAATTAGTAAGTAGAGAATAATAGCTCATTATTTATTCGTCAAGCTGCTGAATGATACTTTATTAAAAGTTCATATACAAATTTAGACGCTTAATTTTTTTATTAAAATCAGTCCCTTTTTTTAGGGCTAGCATAAAGCGGTATAACAATTAATTTACTAAGTAAATTTGACGCTCTTAACTATTTTTTAGCAAGCAAAACTGTCGACAAAGTCGTCTAAGGCATCAATGTCTACTGGCTTTAATCCATCAGGGGTTCTGATTATCAGACCTTTATCGACTAATTCTGTTACAACTCGGCGATAAGCGCGCTCTGTGGTAGCGAATCGTTCTGCTTCAGCGTTTACTGTGTTGTAAGCTCTTAGAAGGGTTGGGTTGCTGTTTTCTGCGCGCATTAAGCAGTCTTTAGCAATGTTGTAGCTAAGCGGAAGTAACAGCTTATCTAAGTTCACTTTTTGGTTTTCAATGAACTTTGCCGCGATGGTTTGTGCGGTGTATAAGCTGAGCTCTGGTTGGTCGAGTAATAGTTGTCGCCAATGTTTAAGTTCAATAAGGTTGTATTGCACTTCATTTAAGCAGGTAACCGTGTATGTACAAGGGTGATTGTTGAGCGCTTCAATTTCGCCAATTAAGGTATTATTACAGTCAAGCTGACCGAGTAATAATCGTCTACCATTACCTACATCGTAACTAAAAGACACGGTGCCGCTTCTGACCAGAATTAATTTGCTTAATGGTTCATCTTGGTGAATCAGTACATCTTTCTTTGTGTGTACAAAAGTATTACCCGCAAATTGCAGTAATTGTTCAACGAGATTGGCAGAAAAGTGGTATTGGAACATCTAAAAGGCTCTTAGGACAATTGTCCTAGTTAATCACATGTTGCGAAGATAGCATGACTTATGCCTTATGCTAAGTGGTTATTGAGTTTTTACCTTAATTTTTGCAGCCGAGGCATTTCAATAAAATTTGATGTGGCACTTTTTGATTAAGAATGAAATTTGTTGGAGTGAACGATGAGTTGGGAATATTTAGGGTATTTGGCGTCGGTTTTTTTAGTTTTATCTTTAATGATGACCAACGTAACTAAATTACGTTGGTTAAATTTAACAGGGTGTATTTGCTTCACCATTTATGGAGTGATGATCCAAGCTTGGCCCGTGGCATTTACCAATGCTTTGTTAGCGATAGTGAATATTTATCATTTAATTAAGCTCCTTAGAGAGAGTAAGCAATAACTCCTATTGCAATACAGAGAAGCCTTAGCATCAACAAAGCATGCTAAGGCTATTAGAAGGATTATTAAAATACAGCGCTAATTACTTTTTCTCAAAACGCTTTTCACCTGCTATCCAAGTCTGTTCAACGGCTATCTTAAAAATTTCATTTTCAGGCACCGTAAAATAATCTCTGTCGATTAAAATAAAGTCTGCCCATTTGCCTTTTTCTAAACTCCCAAGCTTATATTCTTGAAATGCAGCATAAGCAGCATCCAGCGTGAACGAGGTTAATGCTTGCTCTCGTGATAGTTTTTCATCATTGCGCCAGCCATTTTCAGGTGTTTGTTGCTTCGACATCCGAGTTACAGCGGAATAAAGTCCGTCGAACGGGTTTGCAAGTTCAACTGGGAAGTCAGAACCTGAGGCAACTTTACTACCTTGCTTGAGGAAAGTTTGCCAAGCGTAAGCACCTTGTAATTGCTCGGAGCTTAGGCGCTTTTCTGCCATATGCATATCAGAGGTGGCATGCACAGGCTGCATAGATGGAATAATATCGAGTTGCTTAAAGCGAGGAATATCATCAGGGTGTACAATTTGTGCATGCTCAATACGGTTACGTAGCAACTTACCGCCGACAGTCTTAAACTGGCTTTCATAGCTGTCTAAAACAATGCGGTTTGCTCTGTCACCAATGGCATGGGTGTGCGCGCTATAACCATGTTTAAAGGTTTTGCTCATTAAGGCTTCGAGTTCAGGTTTATTTTCAAGCATAAGGCCTTTGTGGTTTTTTCTGTCTTTATAGTCTTTGATGAGTGCAGCACCGCGACTACCTAGAGCGCCATCCGCGTAAATTTTTACGCTACGAATACTTAAAAAATCATTTTGCTTTTTGATGACACCCGCATCTAGCATGTCATCAAGTTTTGGGCTGCTTGCCGAAAGCATGGCATAAATACGAAATGGCAGTTTGTTTTGCTCAGCTAAATCTTGATACAAGCGCCAAGTGTCGTAATCAATACCTGCATCGTGTGCTGAGGTAATACCTAAACTAAGTAGATGCTTTGATGCGGCAAATAAGGCGCGCTGTTTTTGTTCAATTGATTGTTTTGGAATATGTTTTAAAACTAAGTTTTCTGCTTTATCGATAAAAATACCTGAAGGCTTGCCTGCGATTTGAATTATTTCACCGCCTTCTGGTGATTGCGTAGCTTGGGTAATACCAGCAAGTTGCATTGCTTTACTGTTGACCCAAATAGCATGGCCATCAACGCGAGTGAGCACAACCGGTCTGTCGCTTACGAACTTGTCTAAATCGGCAGCAGTTGGAAAGGCTTTGTTATCCCATAAAGTTTGATCCCAGCCTCGGCCAACTAACCACTTATCTGGATTGTTTGTAGCATAAGCTTGCAGCTTTTTACCAGCCGCTTCTGCAGAAGGAATGCCTCTTAAATCTAGCCTTTGCAAGTTATTACCCAGACCTATTATATGACCATGAGCGTCAATCAATCCTGGTAGTAAGGTTTTGCCTTCTCCATCAATGGCCTTAGCTTGGGGAAATTGCTTGATTGTGTCTTTGTCACCATATTTAACGACTTTGCCATCTTTAAATACTAGGGTAGAAAAGCGTTCAATTTTACCATCAAGTGTTGGCGTGTAGCCGTTAACGTTATGAATTAAGGTTGTATGTGCTGTGCTGACAGCACTAAAGCACATACCAATGATGAGCGTGAGAGGTTTTATCATTATCTTTCTTCTTATTTGTTGATTTCTGTTTTTGAGTTATGGCAAGAATATTTAATTCCATCGTGTTCTTTATATCAAGAGTATTAAAGTCTTGCCTCATTATTGCGGTGAGCGGTTTCTCTTGTCACTATACCTATATATACATAGTTTTTAAGGAACGTAATGCATCTATTTATGGTTTATTTGGGGGGCCGAATAGCGGGCTGTCATATTGAAATGCACGATATACGCTTTGTGATAGGTGAAAATATAGAAGCGTGTTTTGATAAGTTAAAAGCACAGTGGGTTGGTGACAAAAGCAAAGTGCATATGGACAGTTATGTGGCTGTAAAATATGTCGATGGCTACGAAATTACGCTCAGTGAAACGCCGTCATTGCAAAGAGAAAAACTATTCTTTGTGAATATGGGCGCGTATCGAGTAGATAGTTTAGCTGAGCAACATGAGTTTATGCTGTGTGTGGCTGTAAGCCCAGAAGAGGCAAAGCAAAAAGCGAAGTCTAAGTTGTTGCAGGGCATGTCGCACCGACATAAGGATGACTTGTACGATGTTGATGATTGCTTTGCAGTTGATTTATTCGATACGGGTTACGATATTCATCTTACCCCAAGCGAGAAAACCCAACAGCTTGTACCTGATTGGTTTGGTTATCACGTTTTATAGCTCATGTTTTATAGATAACGAAAGAAGAGCAAGTAAACTCTACTTTATTGGTCTTGCTCTTTTTCCTCTGCTTTAAAAGCCATTTTGATGGCAACTATCACAACCGCAAACATCACAAAGGGCAGTGCCGCTAAACTGTATTCAATGATGTGGCTATCTTGATAGTTGGGTTGCAAAATAAAATGACCGCCAACACAAAGCAAAATGCTGATAAAAAGCAGTGGCAGCATCATTAGTTCTTTTTTATTTGAATGTTTCTTCATATCTACTCTTTCATTTGTATTCTATCGCTTTGCGCTATTTGGCTATTGTGCAAGTACTTAAAAAAGCCGCTTTGATCTTAAACATAAAGATTAAATAACCTGAGCTCTGGATAATAAATCTATCTCCAGCGGCTACTTTCAACGTTAACTGCGTTGAATTTACTTGTAATAGGCCTGCTATTGACGCTTAAATTCGCCTTGCCTATATGGATGTAGGTACCTTGGCGATAGCAGAACGCGTGAGCAGTGTTATCGCTAAAAGTCTCCGGCTGCAGATTTGAAAAAATGCTTATCATTGCAGCATCAATGCGTTAGCAAATCTCTTAACCAAAGCTCAGGTTAAATAAAAAGCGGTAAAAATCTACAGTATTTAAGCTGTGCGCATATTAACATTGACTCTGAAATGAATAAATTTAACTTGTGCAAAAAACTGGCTCTGATATAACCAAAAAGGTATTCATTGGGGGAGTTATGAACAAAAAACTGGTTGTGGTAAAGCTGGGAACAAGTGTGTTGACAGCAGGCAAGTTGCATTTAAATAAACCAAGAATGGTTGATATTGTGCGACAGTGTATTGAGCTAAGAGAAAACGGCTATAAAGTGGTTATCGTATCGAGCGGTGCCGTTGCCGCTGGGCGAAGCCAACTTCCCACACCCATAGGCAGCTCAGTCAGTGAAAAGCAAATGCTCGCTGCAATTGGTCAAGGTCAACTTATTAATCAGTGGCAGTCGCTGTTTGCTCTATATGATGTGCCCGTTGCACAAATGCTATTAACGCGCGCCGATGTTGAACACAGAGAACGATACCTGACCGCGAAAGATACCTTAACGCAGATTTTAAAGCATGCTGTCGTTCCTATTTTTAATGAGAACGATGCAGTGGCAACGGCAGAAATTAAAGTTGGCGATAACGATAATTTATCAGCGTTGGTGGCGATTTTAGCCAATGCCGACAAGCTTATTTTACTCACCGACCAAGTTGGGTTATTTACCGCAGATCCGCGCTCTAACCCAGACGCCGAGTTGATCACACAAATCAGTGAAATTGACGATAACGTCAAATCTTTAGCGGGTGACTCTGGTACCTCACTCGGTACTGGCGGTATGGCGACAAAGTTACAAGCCGCGCAAATTGCGCAGCGTGCAGGTATTGAGACCATTATTGCAAAAGGCTCGGAGACGAATATCTTAGTCGATGTGTTAAATGGCGAAGCGCCAAGCACGCGAGTATTAAAGTTCGATGCACCACTTGAAGGTCGTAAAAAATGGCTGCTCAGTGGTCCAAAGTCCACAGGTACGATTATTTGTGATTTAGGTGCGGTAGAGGCATTAACGTGCCAAGGGGCAAGTTTATTAGCCAAGGGAATTACTTCAATAAAAGGTGATTTTACTCGAGGTGATTTAGTCTCTCTAAGCGATGAGCATGGCAAGGTGTTTGCAAAAGGGTTATGTGCGTTCGATAACCAAGAGCTTGAGAAGATTAAAGGGCTGCACAGTCAAGATATTGCAGAGCAATTGGGTTTTGCACTGTCTAATGTTGTGATCCACAGAGATGACCTAGTGATTTTATAAATTTTTTTGGGTGTTTCTAGCTATGCAATCTACACTCTAAAAAAGCACCCAAATTCAATCTTTTCATGCAAACATCAAACTGCGGATATGGATTAGTAAAACAGCTAGTCTCTCAAAAAAATGAATCTGACTTAAACCTTTGCTTTAGTTTGCTCTTGCAAGAGTTGCTTAGCGATAGATTTGATGCTTATTTTTTTAGTAAAAAGTGTTGTCATGTTAAGGCGCAAATTGAATTTCAATTTACTGTCCATGCTTCAGGTGTGATCCGACAAGAAGAGTGCAACACACTACTAAATTTATTTAAGAGTGCGCTGCAAGATTTACCCGAGCACATCAAGTTATTAAAGCAGCCTTCAAGAACTTTCTTCTTCGCGAAAACTGACATTCAACCTTTAGGTGGGTTGATTGTTACCAATAAAGTCAATAATCCCGGTAGTGTTATTCTCTCTGATAAAGAGGAAGGGTTGATACTCCATTTGTTAGATGTGTACTTTTTGCAACTGAAGTTGCTTCATAATAGTGCGATAGATCCATTATCTCAATTACTTAACAGGCAGAGTTTTGAACAACAACTTACTGACATTATGCACAGTGAGAACTGTATGCAAACCAAGAAAACTGATCCTGAGAATAGTTGGTTTTTAGCCATGTCAGATATTGACCACTTTAAAAAGGTCAATGATACCTATGGGCATGTAATTGGAGATGAAGTGATTGTGTTGGTATCGCAATTACTCAAATCGCATTTTCGGTTTGATGATCTACTTTTCCGTTATGGCGGCGAAGAGTTCGCAATTTTATTTTCAACAGAACATGCCGAGTTAGCATGGAAAGTACTAGATAGAGCAAGAGAGCTAGTGGCAAATACTCGCTTTCCACAAGTGAGCCATGTCACCATGAGTGTTGGCTTTATTCAGGTAGGGGATGATTTTCAGTTATCTGAATTAGTGAATAAGGCCGACAAAGCACTTTATTATTCAAAAGAAAATGGTCGAAACCAAGTAACTGATTATCAACAGCTCAATTTGGAACCACAAGTGATTACTGACTGCGATATTGAATTGTTTTAATTTGTGATACACTCAGCGGAATTTTTAAGCGTTGGAGTTATTATGAAATTTGTCCGTTGGTTTTTAGGCTGTATCATTCTTCTTTTAAACTTTATTTTCACGCCTAGAAGTAAAAAACGTGAAGCACAGGTGCAGAAACAGCTTGATGCAAAAACGGAGAGCTTTAAGCTTTATCAATTTGAAGCATGTCCTTTCTGTGTAAAAGTACGCCGTGCTATCAAACGAGAAGGCTTAAAAGTGGAAACTCGCGATGCAAAAAATAACGAAACTTATCGTCAAGAGCTAGCTGAGCAGGGTGGTAAAGTTAAAGTGCCATGTTTGCGTATCGAAGAGCAAGGTAAGGTGACTTGGATGTATGAATCAAGTGACATAGTTGCGTTTTTGCAAGGCTTAGATAAAGCCGCTTAAAAAACTCAAAATACTAGGTAATTTTTTGTCGAATAATGGCGGGTGTGCTAGCATACCCGCCATTATTTTATTGTCTGATCAATTAAGAGAAATCACATGACTATCCGTACTCGTGTAGCTCCATCACCAACAGGTGATCCGCACTTAGGCACAGCTTATATTGCCCTTTTCAATTACTGTTTTGCTAAGCAACAAGGCGGTGAGTTTGTTCTTCGTATTGAAGATACAGACCAAGTGCGTAGCACGCCTGAATCAGAGCAAGCGATCATGGATAGCCTGCGTTGGTTAGGTCTTAACTGGGATCATGGCCCAGATGTGGGCGGTGAGTTTGGTCCATACCGCCAGTCAGAGCGCAGCGATTTATACAAGCAATTTGCACAGCAGTTAGTGGACGAAGGTAAAGCGTTTTACTGTTTCGCAACAGCCGAAGAGCTAGACGAAATGCGCGAGCAGCAAATGGCTGAAGGTCTTCGTCCTAAGTACGACGGTCGTGGTCTGTTGTTAAGCGAAGACGAAATCAAAGCAAACCTTGAAGCGGGTAAACCTTACGTTATCCGTATGAAGATCCCAACAGAAGGTAGCTTCAAGTTTAACGATTACCTACGTGGTGAGATTGAGATCCCGTGGGAAAACGTAGACATGCAAGTGCTTTTAAAAGCAGATGGTTTCCCAACGTATTTCTTAGCGAACGTTGTTGATGATCACCACATGCAGATCAGTCATATCTTCCGTGGCGAAGAGTGGATCAACTCAGCACCTAAGCTATTAAAGCTGTATGAAGATTTTGGTTGGGAAGCGCCTGTACTTGGTCACCTACCACTACTCCGTAACCCAGATAAATCTAAGCTATCTAAGCGTAAGAATCCGACGTCGATTAACTACTATAAAGAGATGGGTTTCTTGCCAGAAGCACTACTTAACTATTTAGGTCGTATGGGTTGGTCAATGCCTGATGAACGTGAAAAGTTCACCCTTGCTGAAATGATCGAACACTTCGACATGAAGCGTGTATCACTTGGTGGCCCAATTTTCGACATCGATAAACTAAATTGGTTAAACGGCCTTTGGATCCGCGAAAACCTATCTGATGAAGAACTGATTCAGCGCTTTGTTGATTGGAAGTTCAACGGCGATACATTATCTCGCATTTTACCTCAAGCTAAAACGCGTATTAACAAGCTGTCAGACTTAGTTGACTTAGCAGGTCACTTTGTGGGTGGTATTCCTGAATACGACCCTGCGCTATTAACTGCGGGTAAAGCAGACGAAGACGTTGTGCGTCAGGCATTACAGTTCTTTATCTGGGAACTTGAAACGCTACGTAGCTGGACAAAAGATGAGATCTTCGCGATTGCAAAAGCAGTAGCAACGCATCACGAATTAAAAATCAAAGATTTCTTAGAGCCAATCTTTGTTGCTATCACGGGTAAAACGTCTTCAACGTCGGTTGTAGATGCAATGGAAATTTTAGGTTCAGATCTGTCTCGTGCACGTTTACGTGTGGCACTTGAGCACATTGGTGTATCTAAGAAGCAAGCTAAGAAGTTAGAAAAAGCATATCGCGACTATCCAAAAGCGTAAGTGAGGGCGTGTTGACCTTTGCTGTGTGTTTTTGCAGCAGTGAGTTGGATGTTTAGGCAAGGCAAGAGGCTACGAAGCATAGTTGTTCTATGTAAGTTAGCCGATAACGCTGAATAAATGTCCAACTCGCGCTGCTCGAAGAGTTCAACCAAAGGCTTCCACTACTTTGTCACTCGCCACTTACATAACTAGTTATGCTGCGCAGCTCATTTCGCGTATTGAAAGCCTTTGATTTGAACAAAATTCATACCTCAAAGATAAACATGCCCTAGTATTCTGATTCATATCTACTTAAAGGCCACTTTATTTCAAAGTGGCTTTTTTATTGGTGCTTTTTTATCAATTTCACAACAGATACGACCTCTCTAACATTTTATTCTGCTACTATAGCCCGTCCTTAAAGTTGTGGAACTAGATGTATGTTAACGCCTTACTACCAACAAGATGCTGAATTTGTCACGATCACACGTGAGCAGGGTAGCCAATTCGCTAAAAAAGTAGCAGATGACTTTAACCCATTACATGATGCTGATGCGAAGAAGTTTTGTGTGCCAGGTGATCTATTATTTTCATTGGTATTATCGCGCTATGGTGTAAGTGAGAACATGTACTTCAAATTTGAAGGCATGGTTGACGAAACGTCACAACTTCAATTTCCTGAAGCGGCAGATGAGTTTGCTGTAACATCAAGCGAGAAAGTGATGTTATCGGTTAAACGTGATGGTGAAACACGCCAATGCCCAACTTTAATTGAAAGCTTAACGAAAAATTACGTGGCTTTTTCAGGCACAACTTTCCCGCATATGATAGTGCCTGTGATGGGTGAAAAAGAGGTGATGATTAACCCAGCTCGCCCTATGGTTATTTACGAGTCAATGGCGATCCATTTTGATGATATCAATGTAAAGTCGGTTGAATTAGAAACGGATACACCTGAGTTCGAATACGAAGGCAAGCGCGGCAAAATCATTCTTAAATTTAACTTCATCAGTGAAGGTAAAAAAGTCGGTCGTGGTGAAAAGCATATGCTAGTGTCGGGTATTAAAGCCTATGACCAACAGGCAATCGACGACTTGATTGCTTATTACAATGAGCGCAAAGCAACTCTCTAAGATAATAATATAATAAGATAATAAACAATATCACCATAAAGCGCGCCTCAGGCGCGTTTTTGTTATACTGCACACAGTTTATTTATTCGCAGTGTTACTTATGTCTTTCTCCTCCTTTTCTTTGGCACCGGCCATTCATTCTGCTCTTGAAACACTCGGGTTCGAAAAACCAACTGATATTCAATCGCAGACTATTCCACTTGCACTCACAGGCAAAGACATCATCGCGACTGCGCAGACTGGTACGGGTAAAACTGCGGCGTTTATGTTACCGATCCTGAATAACCTATTAAGTGATGAAAAAAAACAAGGCCAAGTTAGGGCGCTAGTACTTGCGCCAACGCGAGAGCTAGCGCAACAAGTTGCTGAGAATACTCAGCAATATGCAGCTAATACTGAATTGAAAGTGGTATGTCTTTATGGTGGTGCAAATATTGGCCCTCAAGAGAAACGTTTGAAGGCAGGCATTGATATTGTCATCGCAACGCCAGGGCGTTTACTCGATCATTTAATCAAAGGCACTTTGTCACTCAGTCAACTTGAACATTTGGTTTTTGATGAAGCAGATAGAATGTTAGATATGGGCTTTATTGGTGAGATAAAACGCATTATGCGTCATGTACCTGACTCACCACAAACCATGCTGTTTTCAGCAACTTTAGATGAAAGTGTTGAGAAGCTGGCTAGCCGTTGGTTATCCGATCCTAAGCGTGTAGGTATAGAGCAGCAAAACACCACCGTTGAGGCGATTGAGCAAACTTTCTATGCCATTGATGAAGAGAAGAAAGCTGCTGTCATTGCTTATTTAATTGGTAAAAACAACTGGCAGCAAGTATTGGTGTTTACTCGCACTAAAGCACAGGCTGATAGCCTTGTGAAAGAGCTAATCAAAGATGGTTTGCCGAGCAGTGCAATTCATGGCGATAAATCACAAGGCGCTCGAGATAAGGGGTTAACACAGTTTAAAGAAGGCAAAGTACGTGTGCTTGTTGCCACTGACGTTGCGGCGCGTGGTATAGACATCAGTACATTAGATCACGTGATTAACGCTCAGCTACCTTATGTGGCAGAAGACTATATTCACCGAATTGGTCGTACAGGTCGAGCAGGGCGCTCGGGTAAGGCTATTAGCTTAGTCAGCCAAGATGAGCAGTGGCTACTTGAAGAGCTTGAAGTGTTATTAGATGAGCGATTAACCCCACAGTGGCTAAGTGGTTTTGAACCTGACTTGACCCGAGAGGTCAAAGATAACCGTAAGAATACCAATAAAGCACGAAAAGACAGAGATAAAAAACGTGTACTGGGGCAGCGTCAACGCAGAAGAAGATAGCCTAGCTTTCAGGCTTGGTAAAACAGGAGTTTTTATGAATGTAGTGATTATAATTGGTAGTTTAGTTATCAGCTTATTGATTTTGATCCCACTGTTGGAGCGTTATCAGGAGAGCTTGGGGCTACACAAAATGCAAAAATATAGTAAGTATATTTTGCCTTTAGTGATGGTGTCTTTGGTGATTAAACTGCTTTATATGCTTTGGCATGGTAGTTAATCTGAACTTTGCTTAGTTAAAGCTAATCACAATAAAACAGCTACAAAAAAGCCCGCAGTTTAGAACTAGCGGGCTTTTTATATTCTGCAGGCTTACTCTGAGCGTTGCTTGATGAAGTCTTGCATGAACATCATCGCATCGGTGTAGTAATCGTCTAACCTGTCTCTAAAACTAATTAGCTCATCAATGTTTAATTCGCGGTCTTTACATGCCTGCTCGAATTGAATCGCGATTTCGGCCACTTGCATAGCACCCACGGTCTTTGAAATCGATTTGAGCTGGTGGCAGTCTGAGATGATCTTGTCTTGTTCGCGCGTCATGACATTGGCAAAAATATCACGGATCAACTCACTACTTTGTTCGAGGTACATTCTAAAGAAGCGCAGCTTTTTTGCTTCATCGTGATTGACGTATTTATCAAACATATCAATATCGACTACAGAGAGTGTTGATATATCGACTTGCGGCTCTTCAATACTTTCTTCAGCAGGTAAATCACTTTCGGTAGAAGCCTCAACTTCACTAAATTCTGGCTCTATAGGTTTTACTTCACTAGGAGTATCAATTTCTACTATATCTTCAACAAGCACTTTAATTTCAGGTGCAGTGTCTACTTGAGTGCTTGCTGGGTTAAGCGCATCTTGCGAAGTCCCCTCCGGTGCTAAACCAAAGCTTGGTGTTGGAATAGTATTATCTGAAGCCTGGGCTGCAGGTGTTGCTTCCCAAGTAGATTCTAAAGAAATAGCACTTAGAGAGCCGGTTAAAGCGCTTGCCTGAGAAGGAGCGAGAGGTCCAACCTGTCCATTTTCTTCAGTCTCTTCAGTTTCTTCAGTTAAAGTATCTGTTATCGCAGTTTCTGTTTTATCTTCAGAAGAGGCTGAATCAGTTTCATCAATATCATTAAGGTTTTGCCAATCAATATTGTCTTGACTGTCTACTTCAATATTATCGATATTTATTTCGTGTTCAAACTCATCTGCTTGTGCATTGCTGGCATCGTCTTTCCACTCTAAATCACTGTCACTCTCAGCAAATTGGCTAAGGTCTAAAGTCTCTTCAGAAGGAGTGTGTGAAGAAGGTGTAGATGATGTTTCGTCTTGCCATTCTAGATTATCGGCTTCGTGAGCCTGTAATGATAAATCAAAATCATAGCTATCTTCATAAGTAGTTGTCGATTTTGTCTCTTCTGTCTCAGGCTCTTGCCATGCTAAATGAGCGTTATCTGTTTCTGTTAAAGCATCGATATCTATAGTATGAACATCATCTTCTATTGCAGCTTGCGATAGTTTAGGTTGTTCTTCAGACCTGTTTAAATCAGAATCAAAAGCTGTACTTACATCAGGTGTATTTGTTTTAGATGTCTCAGCTTTTGGCTCATGATCAACTACGTTTTCAAATTGCGTGCTTTCACTCTTTGCTTGTTGAGCGCTAGAAATAGAAAGTTCGTCAGATGTTCCTGTATTTTCATCAGATAAAGTTGAGTCATCCGCGCTACTTTCTTGAGAAGCTGACATTTGAATATGTTTTTCAGGCTGCCATTTTGCAAGTGTTGCCTCTAAAACATTTAATTCAATCGGCTTGGTAATGTAGTCATTCATACCCGTTGCAATACAACGCTCTTTCTCACCCTTCAAAGCGTTGGCCGTTACCGCAATAATATAGGGTTGAGCTTTGATATCGTGGCTCTTTTCTGCTTCATCACGAATGGCTTTAACCATGTCATAACCTGACATTTTCGGCATATGTAAATCGGTCAGAATGATCGGATAGTGGTTTTTCTTCCACATTGCCAGCCCTTCTTCCCCATTTTCAGCGACTTCAACGCCATAGCCAAGTAAGTGAAGTTGGTCAGTCAATACTTGTTGGTTTAAGACATTATCTTCCGCTAATAGTACAAGCTTGTTCTCTGCGCGTGCTTTATCGACATTTAAGAAGTTATTAAAAGAGGTCGCTTTCTTTAATTGCTTAGGTTTGTGTAATCCAGCAGCAACCATTACTGATGTCATAAAGCTGCTCTTACATAATGGTGCCGCATTCAAATAGAAAATGTTAGCATGATTAAGTGCAGACTCGTCCATGGTGCTTAATACAATTACTTGCTGTTTATTTTGTTCTAGTGAATAAAGCAGAGAGCGTAACTGATCATTCACTGGGGCCATGCCATCTAAGCCATCAAGCACCCAAATTAAATTTGGTGTGTGCTGGAATTCTTCAGCTTCATCAATTGATTCAATGGCGTAAGTATTAGCACCCATAAATGAAAGGTAACGACACAGAATTGCTTTACGCGCTGGGTTATCAGTGAGCACAACAACTGGTTTTTGCGCTAGCACGGCTTTGTTAGCATATTCAACTTTGCCGTGGGTACTAAATGGTAATTCGACCACGAATTCACTGCCCATCCCCAAATCACTGGTGACATTAATTGAGCCCAGCATAAGCTCAATTAGGCTTTTACAAATGGAAAGGCCTAATCCGGTTCCACCATATTCACGGGTGATCGAGTTTTCAGCTTGAATAAACGGATTAAAAATCTCACGCAATTGCAGTTGCGTCATGCCTTTACCGTTATCTGTCACAGAAAACCGTAATGTGTAATGCTCAGAGGTATTTTGTGCAACTTCTACTGCGACTTTTACAAAGCCTTGTCGGTTTTCGTCTGTGGTTGTGAACTTTATGGCATTACTACACAGGTTATATAAAACCTGACGAACACGAATATTGTCGCCAATTAGGTTTTTAGGAATATCTGGGGCGATTGCCAGTTGTAAGTCGAGTTTACGTTTTTTAGCCACAGAAGATAAAACGCGTGCCACTTCTTCAATGGTATCAGTAACAGAAAAAGCGGTGTTATCTATTTGTAGCTTGCCGGCTTCAATTTTAGAGAAGTCTAGAATATCGTCCAAAATACCCAGCAAAGAGAAAGCTGAATCACGAATGATGGTACTGAGGCGATGTTGTGCGCCATCTAAATCTGTTTGGCGTAACAAATCAATTGTACCAATAACACCATTCATCGGTGTTCTGATCTCATGACTCATAGTCGCTAAGAAAGTCGTTTTGGCTTCATTGGCACGTTCGGCGTTCATAGTCGCCTTTTCAAGTGCCAGTGTTCTAGCTTGTACTTCTGTTTCTAAGCTAGTTTGAAGCTGCTTGAGCTCTTTTTCAGAAGTTTGATTATTGTCTATCGAAGTCTGCACTTGTTGTAGTACATCATTAATAGATTGAGCTACTTCGTCAAAACCAAATCCTAAGTTGCTATCAATTAACCTTTTATAATCTTGCTCTTCTGTCACCTTTTTAAGCTCTGATTTTAGCTTTTGCTTGTCAGTCGCAAGCTGTTGAGCGAGGCGGCGCTGTGCAAAAAGTGCGAAACCAAATGCCATCAATAAAGCCAGTGCAAATAAACCATATGCGATATTGCTTGTGTTACTGCTGGTTTTTACTTTGTGCTGTATAACCAATTCGCCAACATATTGTCCATCAAGTTTTAAAGGTTGATGAACAGTGAGCGTGTTGCCAACTTTAAATTGCTTCACTTGTGAAATTGGTGCAATTGCTGTTTCGTTACTTTGGAAGATGAGAGCGGGCTCTGCCATACCCGTCATACTATATAAATAATATTGGGTATTAGGATCGGCCTCTGAAATACCAGCCAGTAACTTCTTAACCTGACTGAACCCTTGTTTCATCATAGTATTTGCAAGTGGCTCAGAAAGCTGTTGTGCTTGATTGGCAAAATCAATTTGTGGTGCTTGTTGTGATTTAGGAAGAAAGTAAGCGGCTGCAGCACAAATAGAGCCAACAGTTAATATACTTGTTAGCACCAGAGGTAAAAAGCCTGATAGTTTTATATTCTCAGAGTTTGGCATTGATAAGGTCCGATTTAACTGCTCTAGAATGTCATTATTATTGGTCTATTAAGTATTCAATCGTAACACTCTCTGTTTATTAAAGCTCGACGTTTTTAGTTATTAAATCACTATATTTTGTAAATCAACATCTTCTATACTGTTGTTATTTTAAGCAAATAAGTTCTGTGCTGTTTAATGTTTAATTCGAATGGTTGAAAACTAGGCAAGTGAACGTGGCTTTTAAAAAAAGGGTTGACTTGCTGGGGTAAAACTCGTTTAATACGCCGCACGCCAAGATGGTTAGCAAGTTTAATTGTTTTGGTAACGTGTTTGCCCAGATAGCTCAGTCGGTAGAGCAGAGGATTGAAAATCCTCGTGTCGGTGGTTCGATTCCGCCTCTGGGCACCACTTATTTTTGGTGTTGCCGACTTAGCTCAGTTGGTAGAGCAACTGACTTGTAATCAGTAGGTCATCCGTTCGACTCGGATAGTCGGCACCATTTCTTTTGCTAGGAATTAAAATTAAGCAAATTGCCCAGATAGCTCAGTCGGTAGAGCAGAGGATTGAAAATCCTCGTGTCGGTGGTTCGATTCCGCCTCTGGGCACCACTTATTTTCGGTGTTGCCGACTTAGCTCAGTTGGTAGAGCAACTGACTTGTAATCAGTAGGTCATCCGTTC
The DNA here is from genome assembly GCF_042848605.1 of Pseudoalteromonas sp. MTN2-4. Taxonomy (NCBI): domain Bacteria; kingdom Pseudomonadati; phylum Pseudomonadota; class Gammaproteobacteria; order Alteromonadales; family Pseudoalteromonadaceae; genus Pseudoalteromonas; species Pseudoalteromonas sp. MTN2-4. The sequence continues at coordinate 142,198 of NZ_BTGK01000007.1, read as the reverse complement.
GACTCGGATAGTCGGCACCATTTCTTATGCTAGGAATTAAAACTAAGCAAATTGCCCAGATAGCTCAGTAAGTAGAGCTTTCGGGAATTGTATTGAAAATCCGTTAGGTTGTTAATACAAAAAATTTTTGCCCAGATAGCTCAGTCGGTAGAGCAGAGGATTGAAAATCCTCGTGTCGGTGGTTCGATTCCGCCTCTGGGCACCACTTATTTTTGGTGTTGCCGACTTAGCTCAGTTGGTAGAGCAACTGACTTGTAATCAGTAGGTCATCCGTTCGACTCGGATAGTCGGCACCATTTTCTCGCTAAGAAGTAAAACTAAGCCTAAATTCAATTAGAATTTTTTCCAGATAGCTCTTTAGGTTGAGCTTTCGGGAATAGAATTGAAAATTCCATAAAATTTTTAATACAAAACAAGATTTGCCCAGATAGCTCAGTCGGTAGAGCAGAGGATTGAAAATCCTCGTGTCGGTGGTTCGATTCCGCCTCTGGGCACCATCATTGAAAAGCCTCGCAATAGCGAGGCTTTTTCATTTCTAGCAAGATAAACCTCAGTCAACTCAAAACCATAGAAAGATGTTTTCTTTTTAGGCACTTGCAATGTGGCGCTGATCTGAATCAAATGGCATTCTTATTAAAATAAAATTTCTATTTTTTTGCTTGTGAAATCCAATTTTGCCCTCAATACTGTAGTTGAGGTAAACAAAAAAAGGATACCCTATGAAAATAAATCTTTCTGGTCATCACGTAGATGTAACCGACGCAGTAAAACAGCATGTCCAAGAAAAGTTTGCCAAAATCGCAACGCATTTTCCTTCATTGATAGCCTTAGACATCATCATTAGCAAAGAGCACAACCAGTTTTATACTGAAATTAGCACTAACTATGAAGGCGCACGCGTAGCGGTAAAAGGAGAAGGTGAAGTTATGTATCCGGCAATTGCAAATGCCGCAAAAAAACTAGATGCAGCCCTTAAGCATAGAAAAGGTCAGTTAAAAGCAGATAGGCATGAAAAACCAGTGAGTACCACACCACCTATCGCCCACGAAATTATTCAAGAGATGAACCTAAGTCAATAAGTTTATTGCAAATACAACGAAACAAGCCCGAATTACCGGGTTTGTTTCGTTTATAACTAATACCTTTTCTCAAAATTGACCACTTAATCAAGAAAGCTGGTAGAGAAATCAGTTTTTTGTATTGAATTAATATTGTTAGTTAAGAATATCGACTGGTGTTTTGGCGCTTTAACTTCGGCTATATTGTGAAAAAAATTATGGTCTTTATTTAGTGCTTGATTATCAAACTTTATTAGAAAAAACATGCCAGCATGTTGAGTCTTTTTCTCACCAGGGAGAAGTTGCGACCTATATTCCTGCGCTTGCCGAGCAAAAGAAAGGCCAGTTTGCTATTGCGCTGCAAACCACTGATGGCAAAGTATACTCGGCTGGAGATGTCAGTAATAAATTTACAGTGCAATCAGTGTCAAAGGCACTAACCTTAACCATGGCATTACAGCGTTATGGGGATGAGTTGTGGCAGCGTGTTGGCAAAGAGCCATCAGGAACAGCTTTTAACTCATTGACTCAGCTTGAGTTCGAGCAAGGTAAACCAAGAAACCCTTTTATTAATGCCGGTGCTATCGTTACAGCAGACGCACTTTATTCTCGTTTGAGTGCACCAATTCATGCTGTACTAGAGAAGTTTAGAGCTCAGTCGGGTAACAGTAATGTTGTGATAAATCGTACTGTGGCTAACTCTGAATATCAGCATAGGTATCGCAATGCTGCTATGGCTTATTTAATGAAGTCCTTTGGTAACTTTGATAATGACGTCGAAAAAGTGCTTTGGAGTTACTTTAATTACTGCGCCATAGAGGTGAACGTGGTTGAACTTGCTAAGACGTTTTCTTATTTGAGTAATAAAGGTGTTTGTTTGCAAAGTGGTGAGCAAGTGTTATCGGCAAAGCAAACGAAACAACTCAATTCTTTATTATTTACCAGTGGTCTTTATGACGCAGCCGGCGACTTTGCTTATCGTGTTGGTATGCCGGGGAAGTCAGGCGTGTCAGGTACTATTATCGCAGTGTTGCCGGGGCAGTTTACAGCCGCTGTGTGGTCTCCAGGTTTAGACAGTTATGGCAATTCGGTCGCGGGAATAGCCGCATTAGAATATCTTGCTGAACATATAAATCATTAAAACTTACTTAATCATAAATATGCAATCATAAATACAATAAAGCCGACTGATTAGTCGGCTTCATAAGTTTAATTTGTTTTAGTACAAATCTGCTTATTGTTCCCAATACGCTTGTTCTAATGAATCTTCACGTTCTGGTAAACCTCTCGATAAACGAGGAGAGTGCTGTACTAAAACTTCATAGCTTGCACGGTTTGCATACTTACTGATCTGAGCTAATGATGAGTAAGTAATAGCAGTGTGCTCGTGCTTTGCTGAATTTGGCACATTCATTTTATGGTATTCGTTGGCTGATAAGTCATGCAATACCGCAGCTAACGCACAGTCGCCCGCACCATTGGTATTTTTAATTGAATCAGGACCACCCATATAAGGCGCTGTATGTGCGTAAACTTTAATCGGGTTAACACATGCACCTTTACGCATAGATCGTGAAAATTCATACTGGTTGAATTCAGCAATGGCACCAGGCAGTAACGGGTATTCTGTTTCACGTTTGAATTCATCATCAACATAACCTGCCATAACGAGGCCTTTCGGGCCTGCGGTACAAATAACAAGGTCAACCCAATCGAGCGCTTTGTCAGCAGCCAATAACGGATCGCTGAAGCCTGTGATTGCTTCACCTTCTTCTTCGTTCATCGCTAAGATGTCGACATGTTTTTCGACAAACTCAGCCCACCACTTAGGATCTTGCTCGATTAAAAATTTGGTACCGAGTGATAAAACAACCGGAACGTTGGCTTCATTCGCGTATTTAACTGCTTGAAGTGTTGCCTCTGTCATCGTCTCATCACCAGATGTGCGCATTAGGTAGGCGCTAATCACCAGTGCTGAAGCATTTGCAATAAGTTGCTCTGGAATTGACTCAGGCTTTAAGTGATTCATTAAGCCAGGGCTGATCGCAAATGTACGTTCCCCTGTATCGTCAATTAATGTGAAGCAGCGACCAATAGGGCCGTCAACTGGTTGCAAATAATCCAGATCGACTCGGCTAGAGGTATTGCATAAAAACTTGTATGCGTAACTACCAATCTTTATGTTTTCACTCATTACACCAAGCAGTACTGAGCGATCGTCGGCTAACACCGAGTAATTGTGCATGGTATTACCTATGGTGCCACCTGCAAATTCATAATCGATCATATTTTCGCGTTTAAGACGGTCATATAACGCGTTCGTCACCTCACTTTCGATGACTTGTGACATACCTCGTTGTAGGCCAAATTCATCAAGAAATGCTTGATCAACTTTAGCTTCGATATCGACAACTATTTGGTCTATGCCGCAAATATAACTGCGCTTAAGCCCATCTTCACTACTGATCTGGTCTAGTAGTGGGTCTTTATCTTCCACCGGAAAATAATGTTTATGCCTGCGGCGTCCCGGAAATTTCATGTGTTACCCGTGTGTGTGTATACCCAAACTTACTCAAGCTCGCCTTCAGCCATATTTCTTCATCAAAGAACTTGAAAAGGACCAGTCATTACAAAGCGTCCTTTTCTTTGAACTGAAAATAGAACGCCATGCTCTGAGTCATTTATCTTGAGATTGTTCGGGTATAATAGCTCAAGAAATAAAAAAAGCGGCGAATTATAGCCTAAATGCGGGAGCTTGAGCCATGGCAAATCGACAAATATTGCAATTAAATGTGGTATATTTGCGCTTAAACTTCCTAAATAGTAGCAGTAACAGACACTAATGACAGAAATCGAGCAAGATCAATACTGGATGCAAAAGGCGCTAGAGTATGCTGATAAAGCTGAGCAACAGAATGAAATTCCTGTTGGGGCCGTGTTAGTGAAAGATGGTGAGCTCGTAGGCGCGGGTTGGAATCAGTCAATTTGTAACCATGATCCATCAGCCCATGCTGAGATGATGGCAGTGCGAGAAGCCGGTAAGAAAATCGAGAATTATCGCCTGATTGATTGCACTTTATATGTCACCCTTGAACCTTGTCCTATGTGCGCTGGTTTACTTGTTCACAGTCGAATTAAGCGCTTAGTATATGGCGCAGCTGATGCAAAAACGGGTTCTGCGGGTTCCATTATGAATATCGTTAGAGAGCCTAAGTTAAATCATCAGTTAGAGGTGACTTCGGGTGTGATGGCTGATCAGTGTGCAGAAAAATTATCAGCTTTTTTTCGTCGCCGCAGAAAAGAAATTAAAGAAGCGAAAAGGTTGGCAAAACAAGCAGCTCAAGAAGGTTGAGCTGCTGCTTCATTTTTTTCTGCCATTTCATCCATTTGCATGATGGCGAACGCTTTTCTTCGATTAAGCACCTTCTTGTGCGAATTTTTAGTCAAAACACGTCTACGATTTGGTGACGTATGAGAAGTGTTTCGTTTAAATTGGTGAGTACGACGTCTGTTAAGCATCGACACCTCCTAATTGTGAGAGATTAAACCATACCAATATCTTTGGTACATATATCAAACAACATAACTAGTTATTTAAGAAAATTGATTGATACTACGATTGGCAGAATTACAGGGAATGATTGCAAATATGTGACAACGCGACCGAAAGCGTCACTTTTGTCCGTTTTCTGAATTGAGCGCACCGTTTTCGTCTAACCAAACCAGCGCATCATAATATCGGCGGATGTTATCAACGTATTGAACTGCCACATCCCCACGTGCATATCCATATCGTGTTTTTCGATAGTAGCGCTTTTTAACCAACAGTGGTAGTCGTTTTTTCACATCGGCCCAGCGGCTTGGATCGCCACCTTGTTGCTCTGTAATTTTACGTGCGTCATTCACATGCCCCCAGCCTACATTGTAAGACGCCATCGCAAACCAAACATTGTCTGGATATTGTACGGACTTGGGAACACGTTTGATCAGTTTACTTAAATAAATTGCTCCCCCTCTAATGTTTTGCTCAGGTTTAAGGCGGTTTTTTACACCGACCTGTTTTGCCGTTGGTTGCGTGAGCATCATGATGCCACGTACCCCTGTGGGTGATTTTGCTCTCGGTTTCCACATGGATTCTTGGTAGCTTAATGCGGCTAATAATCGCCAATCTAATTTGTTTTGTTTTGAGTATTTTTCAAACCATGCTTGGTAATTAGGGAGTACTTCTTTCGTGGCTTCAACAAAGGCGAGGGTGTTTACATAGTTAAATGTTTCCACATGGCCAAAGTATTTTTCTTCAAGCTCTGCTAATTTTCCGTTTTGATTTACTTTGTCAAAAAATGGCATCAGTAGTGCGTAGAGCGAATCATCGGCGTCTTTACGCATTATCCAACTGATTGAATCTTGTTTTGTGATCGAAAAAGCAATACTGACTTCTGGGTGGTAACGGCGGAAAAGGGCAAGAGAGTGAGAATCAGCAATTGTATAGCTAATTTTTTCGTCAATGATGTTTTGTAGTAACTCTTCTTCATCCACATCATCAACAACGTGCATGTCTATATTGGGGTATGTTTTTTTCGCTTCTTGTAAGCTAATTAAGTGATTTGAGCCTGCTAACACAGTAATAGGGGCGTTGACCTCTTCAAAGCTTCTCGGTCGTCTTGGCCCCTGTTTATAAACTAGCTTTTGGCTAATGGCTCGGTAACTTGGACCAAAGCGATAATGTTCGCCACGTTGTGGGTGGTAACTGAGTCCGGCGGCAATAAAATCTAAATCGCCACTGTCTAAACGTTGGAAAAGCTCTGGCAAGCTATAAAACGGCACGATATTGAGTTTGACGTTAAGCGAGTTTGCAAACGCTTGTGTTAACTCATATTCGAAGCCTTGCTCGCTTTGCTGTGCCTGATAAAAATTTGCAGGCCCTGCCAGAGTGCCTACCTTTAATTCGCGCTTTTGTTGCACGCGCTCAAGCTGCGTCATAGGTGGTTTATCACATCCGACTAAAACCCACATAAAAATGATGAGTGTAAGCAATGGTTTTAACTGCATGAAGACAAAGCGTGAGGTTATTAATAAAACTAAACTATCAAAGTTCTGAGTAGATGCAAAATGAGAAATCTAACACCTTGAAGTAAAAGTGTTTTTTTATTCTAATAAAGAACCGAATACGATTTTTGGCAGTTTTATAATTTTACAGTTAAAACTAGCCATGAATTCGACTATAATAGCGGCCCTAAATATCGTTCAATCCTTAACCCCCGGATGAAATAACCTATGTTGATTTTACGTGGTGCGCCAGCACTTTCTGATTTCAAAGTTCAAAAAATCCTTAAAACCTGCTCTGACGCTAATTTACCAGTGACTGGTATCTATGCTGAGTTTATGCATTTTGCAGACTTAACTGCAGAGCTGAGCGAATCGGAATTAGATAAGCTAAATAAACTACTTAAGTACGGCCCAACTATCGCCGAACACGAGCCTCAAGGTGCACTTATTCTAGTAACACCACGTATTGGTACCATTTCTCCGTGGGCATCAAAAGCAACTGACATCGCTAACAACTGTGGCCTAGACAAGGTTCACCGTGTTGAGCGTGGTATTGCTTACTATGTTGAGGGTGAGCTAAGCGCTGAGCAACTAAATGACGTTGCTAAGCTAGTACACGACCGTATGACAGAGTCTGTTCACAACAGCCTTGAAGATGCAGGTCAGTTATTCCGCGTTGAAGAGCCGCGCCCAATGTCATCAGTAGACATTCTTGGCGGTGGCCGTGAAGCACTTGCTACAGCAAACGTTGAACAAGGTTTTGCATTAGCAGATGACGAAATTGACTACCTAGTAGAGAACTTCACAAAATTAGGTCGTAACCCGAACGACATCGAGCTATTCATGTTCGCACAGGCGAACTCTGAGCACTGTCGTCACAAGATTTTCAACGCCGATTGGACAATCGACGGTGAAGAGCAGCCTAAGTCGCTGTTCAAAATGATCAAAAATACATTCGAAACGCACCCGGAAAACGTACTGTCTGCTTATAAAGATAACGCGGCAGTAATGAAGGGTTCTAAAGCGGGTCGTTTCTTCCCAAATAAAGAAGGCGAGTACAGCTACAATCAAGAAAACATTGAAATCTTGATGAAGGTTGAAACGCACAACCACCCAACGGCGATTGCACCATTCTCTGGCGCTTCGACTGGTTCTGGTGGTGAAATTCGTGACGAAGGTGCAACTGGCCGTGGTTCTAAGCCAAAAGCAGGTCTAGTTGGTTTTACTGTATCTAACCTTCGTATTCCTGGTTTTGAGCAGCCGTGGGAAACAAACTTCGGCAAGCCTGGTCGTATCGTTGATGCACTAGACATCATGATCGATGGCCCGCTAGGTGGCGCAGCGTTCAACAACGAATTTGGTCGTCCTAACCTACTTGGTTACTTCCGTACGTACGAAGAAAAAGTTAACAGCCACAACGGTGAAGAGGTACGTGGTTACCACAAGCCAATTATGCTTGCAGGTGGTCTTGGTAACATCCGTACTGAGCACGTTCAAAAGGGTGAAATTCCAGTAGGCGCTAAGCTAGTAGCCCTTGGTGGCCCTGCGATGAACATTGGTCTTGGTGGTGGTGCTGCATCATCAATGGCATCAGGTCAGTCAAACGAAGACTTAGACTTTGCTTCTGTACAGCGTGAAAACCCAGAGATGGAACGTCGTTGTCAGGAAGTTATCGACAAATGTTGGCAGCTAGGTGATGAAAACCCAATCGCATTTATCCACGATGTGGGTGCAGGTGGTCTGTCAAACGCATTCCCTGAGCTAGTAGACGACGGTGGCCGTGGTGGTAAATTCCAACTACGTAACATCCCGAACGATGAGCCTGGTATGGCGCCACACGAAATTTGGTGTAACGAATCACAAGAGCGTTACGTATTGGCAGTAGCGGCAGAAGACTTCGCACGTTTTGAAGAAATCTGTAAGCGTGAGCGCGCACAATACGCAGTAATCGGTGAAGCAACTGAAGAGCGCCACCTAACAGTTGCAGATAGCCACTTTGATAACAACCCAGTAGATCTTCCACTTGAAGTACTACTTGGTAAAGCGCCTAAAATGCACCGTGACGTTGAGTCAAAGCAAGTATCTGGTGAAGCACTAAACACTGACAGCATCGATGTTGAAGAAGCGGCTAAGCGTTTACTTCGTCTACCGACGATTGCTGAGAAAACATTCCTTATCACCATTGGTGACCGTACGGTGACAGGTCTTGTAGCACGTGACCAAATGGTTGGCCCTTGGCAGGTACCAGTAGCAAACTGTGCTGTAACGGCAGCCGCGTTTGACACTTACCACGGTGAAGCCATGTCAATGGGTGAGCGCACACCTGCAGCACTTCTAAACTACGGTGCATCAGCACGTTTAGCAGTAGCAGAAGCGTTAACTAACATTGCAGGCGCAAATATTGGTGGCCTTGAGAACATCAAGCTGTCGGCAAACTGGATGGCAGCAGCAGGTCACCCTGGTGAAGACGCCGGTCTTTACGAAGCGGTTAAAGCTGTGGGTGAAGAGCTATGTCCAGCACTTGGCTTAACGATCCCTGTTGGTAAAGACTCAATGTCGATGAAGACAACATGGCAAGACGACGGTGAAGACAAAGCGGTTACAGCGCCTCTTTCTCTAGTAATCACTGCATTTGGCCGTGTAGAAGACATTCGCAAAACAGTAACACCTCAGCTTCGCACTGATAAAGGTGACTCAAGCCTAATTCTAGTTGACTTAGGTGCAGGTCAAAACCGACTGGGTGCATCAAGCCTTGCACAGGTTTACAAGCAACTTGGTGACAAGACGCCTGACGTTGATAGCCCAGAGCTATTAAAAGGCTTCTATGAAGCGATGCAAGCACTTGTGGCTGACGAGAAGCTACTTGCTTACCATGACCGTTCAGACGGTGGTTTATTCACAACGGTAGCTGAAATGGCATTCGCCGGTCGCACAGGTGTGACTGTAAACCTTGATAGCCTAACAGGTTCAGACATCGAAGCGCTTTATAACGAAGAGCTAGGTGCAGTGATTCAGGTTCGCAACGACGACCTTGCAGCAGTTGAAGCTGTGTTAGCTGATAACGGTCTTGCGGCAATCAGCCACACTATCGGTGCACTAAACACTGAAGACAAAGTAATCTTCAACCGTAGTGGCGAAGCAGTACTTGCAAACACTCGTACTGAACTACGTACTATTTGGGCTGAAACAACTTACAAGATGCAAGCACTTCGTGATAACCCAGAGTGTGCTAAACAAGAATTTGATGCTAAGTTTGACGAGAAAGATCCAGGTCTTAACGTAAACTTGAGCTTCGACCTTAACGAAGACGTAGCAGCACCTTATATCGCAACAGGTGCTAAGCCTAAGATGGCAATCCTTCGTGAGCAAGGCGTTAACTCACACGTTGAAATGGCAGCAGCATTTAACCGTGCAGGTTTTGCTGCGGTAGACGTGCACATGAGTGACATCCTTGAAGGTCGTCTAACGTTAGAAGAATTCAAAGGCCTTGTAGCATGTGGTGGTTTCTCTTACGGTGACGTACTAGGTGCTGGTGAAGGTTGGGCTAAGTCGATTCTTTTCAATGATATGGCACGCGACCAATTCCAAACATTCTTTGAGCGTCAAGACACGTTCAGTTTAGGTGTATGTAACGGCTGTCAGATGCTATCAACGTTGAAAGAGCTTATCCCAGGTACTGAGCACTGGCCACGTTTTGTAACTAACAAGTCAGAGCGTTTTGAAGCACGTTTCAGCCTTGTAGAAGTACAAGAAAGCCCGTCAGTATTCTTCCAAGGTATGGCTGGCTCTCGTATGCCAATCGCGGTATCTCACGGTGAAGGTCATGCTGAGTTTGCAAACGACGCGGCAGTAAAAGCAGCACTTGAGTCTGGCACAGTAGCAGTTCAGTACGTTGATAACTTTGGTAAGCCAACTACGCAATACCCGAACAACCCGAATGGTTCTCCTGAAGGTATCACCGGTATTACATCAACAGATGGTCGCGCAACAGTCATGATGCCACACCCAGAGCGTGTATTCCGTGCAGTAGCTAACTCTTGGCACCCAGATGAGTGGAAAGAAGATAGCCCATGGATGCGCATGTTCCGCAACGCTAGAAAGAACATCGGCTAATACTTAGCTGAAAAGAAAAGGTCGCGAAAGCGGCCTTTTTTGTTAGTTGAGCAAGCTAAATCTTGGCAGCGATACCCACAACAAGAGTGGAACGATGACAGCCCGTGGATGCGTATGTTCCGTAATGCTAGAAAGAACATCGGCTAATACTTAGCTGAAAAGAAAAGGTCGCGAAAGCGGCCTTTTTTGTTAGTTGAGCAAGCTAAATCTTGGCAGCGATACCCACAACAAGAGTGGAACGATGACAGCCCGTGGATGCGTATGTTCCGTAATGCTAGAAAGAACATCGGCTAATACTTAGCTGAAAAGAAAAGGTCGCGAAAGCGGCCTTTTTTGTTAATTGAGCAAGCTAAATCTTGGCAGCGATAGACACAACAAGAGTGGAACGATGACAGCCCGTGGATGCGCATGTTCCGCAATGCTAGAAAAATATCGGCTAATTGTTTAGTCTGTTTGTAAAAGGTCACTTCGGTGGCCTTTTTTGTTGCTTGAGAAAGCAAACTCTTGACAGCTATACCCACAACAAGAGTGAATCGATGACAGCCCATGGATGCGTATGTTCCGGAATGCTAGAAAGAACATTGGCTAATTTTTAACTGAAAAGAAAAGGCCACTTCGATGGCCTTTTTTGTTGTTAGATAAAAACTAACTCTTGGCAGCGATACCTCTGACAGGAGTGGAACGATGATAGCTCATTGATGCGCATGTACTGTAACACACATAAAATGTGCGTTAATTGAGAACTCTATAGTGTGAAAAAAAGGCCGCTTATGCGACCTTTTTGTTATTAAGCACTATGAAAACCTTGCACCGATTAATCGCTATTACGTAATGAATGAATTGCGGGTTGGTTTATAAACTGTCGCAGTGGCCAATAACAGGCGAACAGTGACAGCCCAGTAATGGCAACAAGGGTGATAATAAACATAGTGACAATATTAGATGCCAAGTAGGTCATGAACAGTTCATCGTAAGCTAAATAAATCGCAGTTAAAATAACAATACTGGCTGCGACCCCCATAATAACCACAGTGACATTGTCTTTAATGATAAGCCCAACCAAGTGTTTGCGCTTAGCACCAATGGCCATTCGAGTACCAAGTTCAAAGCGGCGCATGTGGGTGCCGTAACTCAAAATACCATAGAGGCCGACGCCAGCTAAAAAGAAGGTTAATACAGCAAGCGCTGCAGTTGTGACGGCTGTTGCATATTGAGTGAATAACTGCTCTTGCTCTATCTCTTCAAAGTATTCCAATCTGAACAGCGCATATAAGCTGTTTACTTCTTTAATGGTGTTGGCTGCTTGATCTCGTGATAAGCGCTGACCCGGTAACAAGTTAAGTGTAAAGTCATTATCATCACGTGATGTTGGGCCATACACTCTTGCTGGGATGTCCTTTTGGCCGGGTAGCTTTATACCTTTCACTACGCCAACAATTGTAAAGCTTGGCTGTTCAGGGTTATTAGAAAGCTGCATGCCAACGGCACTACCTGATGGATTAAGCTGTTTTGCAAACACATCATTAACGATGAGTTTTCTGGGGCGATCTTGAATATCTGCTTGGCTAAAGTTATCACCTTCAATCAGTTCCATGCCTAGCATATCAAAATAGATATCATCTATATCTTTGTTATATATAACATGTCGGCTATTATCTGTAACGGAGGTGAGTGCCCACAAACTATAGTCTCTTAATACAGAGCTAGATAAAGAGACTGACTCCACTTGAGGCAACTGAGCCAACTTTTCTTTAAGCTCATTGTTAAACGATATAATCTCTTCTCGTGGAGGGCGTGTTGCGGCTGAAAGAGATACAGACAGCTCAAGTTTGTCTGCGACTTTATAGCTTTTGGTTTCAGTGATGGTGCTATAGGCTTCTTTAAACAAACTGATATTGGCAAATACCAGCACAGTGGCGATGGCGACTTGGCTGACAATTAAAAATTGTCTGGTTTTTTTAGAAACTTGAATGCCAGTGCCTTTACCGCTTGACTGTAGCATAGAGTTAAGCGCTTTATAGTTGATTATGCGTCGACTCAATCCTGCAAACAGCAAGGCGAACAACAAGGCAAATAATACAGCAGCAGTCAAGGTGACCACATTGATTGCAAGCTCATCGACCCTAGGTAACACACTAGCCAAATAGGTTTGCATAATATAAAAGCCAGACATGGCAATAATAAGTGCAAAGAGTACCGACAACCCCATTAATACACCCGTTTCGGCAAGTAGCGTTTTAAAAAGTTGCGATTGTTTTGCCCCAAGCGCTGCAAAAATAGCTAACTGACGTTGCTGTTCGGCAGTCCGAGACATAAGTAAGTTAGCGATATTTGCAGTGGCAATAAGCACTAACCCCAGTACACCTGCTAACAGTAAATAAACGGTATTGCCACTGTCTCCTAAAATTTCATCATGGAAACTGGTTAGTACCATATTCACTCGCCAGCCTGCAAAAAAAGCGCTGCCGGCTATTTCTTGTTGCCATTTGTCATTGACTAAAGCAGTGAGCATTTGTGCGGCTTGAGAGTCGGTTAACTCGGTATTCTTTTTACCAACAAATGTAAGGGCGCCTAAAATATTACCCCAAGCGCCTTCATATTGTTTCCCTCGGTTGTAGTCAAAGGGAAACCACACCGAAGTGTTTTGTCCAACATTTGCAATTTGAGGTTCAATAAATGACTTATCTAAGACGCCAACGATGTTAAAGCTTACACCTCTGAAGTCGACTTTTTTATCTAAGATATTAGGATCGCCATCAAAAGTTTGCTGCCATAGCTGGTGGCTGATTATAGCGACCGGATTGTTGGTGTTTAGGGCTTCAGATTGCTCAAATTGACGGCCAAGGGCCATATTGGCATCAAGTAGTTCAAACCACTCAGGAGTAACATAGCCAGTCTCGAGACGGGGTGAGCTTGGTAAATTTGTTAGTACGTCTTGGCCGTAATAAATTAATGCGCTTTTTGAGAAGACGTCTTGGTTTTTATATAGGTGAATTAAACCAGGGTAAGTAAAAGCAGTGCCTTGTATTTTATCTTTGCTATCGTGAAAAATATGCTCAACCTTATATAAACTTTCATGCTCAGGGTAGGGCAAAGGTTTCACAAGTAGTAAATAACCTAAGGTCAATACACACAATAGGGCACCTAAAGTAACCCCCATAGTGGTAATAACGGTCGCGATAAAGCCTGGCTTTTTACTCAGCGATGCCCAAGCTTGTTTGCTTTGGTAAATTATCTGCTTCATGATACAGCCTTAATTTTAGGAGTGGTTAAAATCGCTCCATCTAATAATTTAAGTTGCTTTTTGGCCATGTCAGCATAGCGTGGGTCGTGAGTTACCATGCAAATGGTGGTGCCTTGTTCGTTAAGTTTTTCAAGTACATGCATTACTTGATCGCCACTTTTAGAATCTAAGTTACCTGTGGGTTCATCGACTAATAAAATTGCAGGGTTGGCAACTAAAGCGCGGGCAATAGCAACACGTTGTTGTTGACCACCTGAAAGTTGATTGGGTTTGTGCGCCATTCTGTGAGTCATATCAACCAGTGCCAGGCACTCTTGGACGCGTTGTTTTAATTCACTATCGCTGGGGGGCTTATCTTGGTAACGCAGTGGTAGGGCAACGTTATCAAATACGCTCAATTCATCAATTAAGTTAAAAGACTGAAATATAAAGCCTATTTTTGTATTTCTGATTTCAGCAGCTTGGTCAAGGCTCAGATCCGTGACATTTACCCCTTCAATGTAATACTCACCACCAGAGGGCATATCTAATAAGCCCAGTAGGGCTAAAAGCGTTGATTTACCACACCCAGAAGGCCCTGAGATAGATACATATTCACCGGCTTTGATCTCTAGATCTATACTTTTTAATGCATGGGTTTCTATGTCTTCAGTTTCAAATACTTTAGAGATCCCAGTCATTTTTATTTTTATGTCGCTCATGTGATGTCCTTTATTTTTTTAATGGCAGTGCCGAGTTATTCATGTAAATCAGGTGGTCAAAGCTCTTTTGACCACTTGGCTAAATTCGCGGTTATTGAATCGATATCTTTTTGTGAGTATGTAAATTACTTAAATCTGAAATGATAAATTGTGTGCCGACGTCAGCGCCGGAGCGCAATTGCATAAATTGTCCAGCTCGTACGCCAAATTGTACCGGCGTTAACTCAGCACTTTGAGTGCCGCTAAGGACGCGATATAAAGGCATAGTATCGTTGCTTTGAGTACCCGCAGGACGTTTGATATATAAAACATTTTTTAGAGAATCAGCAATGACTTTACCATCCACAGACGCTTGAGGACGGGCACTTGATGGCAAGTTACTAGGCAATGCTATCTCTATCTCAACCGTGTTATCTGAGACAATTGGATCGATGCGTTTAACTACGCCTGTGATCTTATCTCGACGTGTGTCGATTGTGGCTGCTTGGCCAATAGCCACTTGTTGAATTTGACTCTGAGGCACACGTATCAGCGCAATTAAATCAGTAATGCTACCAATCAGTGCAACTTCGCTACCAGCAGAGAGGCTTTGCCCTAATTCAACCGACAAGCGCTGTAATACCCCATCGAAGCCAGCGCGTACGGTCAGTTTTTCAAGTCTAGATTTTGCAATATTTAAGCGACCTTGTTGTTGCTTGATACGCTCTTGTTGAATATTCACGGCTTCCTCATGCACTAAGCTGAGCTGCGCATTACGCTCGGATAAAATTCTCATCCGTTCTTTGAGTTGCTTTTCATTTAATATGGTTTGTTGGAAATCAAGATCAGAAACAATGCCTTTCTCAGCCAATTGTTCTTCGGCGGCTCTGCGCAGTGATGCTGTTTCAAATTGTGCTTTGATTTCGGCCAGTGCCGCTGCTTCATTGAGTTTTTCTCTTTGATTATTGAGCTTTAGTTGGCGAAGGTTGGCTTGTAATTGTGTTAGCTCTTGCTCTGCGTCTTGAACTTGTTGTTCAAGCTCAGGGTTTTCGAGCTTAACAATGACGCTATTGGCTGTGACAGGTGCACCGGGTTTTAACACAATTTCTTTTACAGTCGCAGCCGAAAAAGTCGTGATTAATTGTTGCTTGTTAGAAGTTAGGACACCATAACCGTCGATCACCACGTCTAAATCACCCTGCTGAACGCTTGCCATAATAAGTTGGCTACGTTCAACAGCAATGCTGCTACCAGCTTGTTTGATTGCAATGGCACTGGCACATAAGACAATGATTGTGAAAATAGACAACCATTTATGCTTTGCTATTGTCCGTCGTAGAGTGTTGGTTTTTTTGTTTGTTTTTGCTACATCCATCATTGAATCCCTCTAGCTTGTTAAACTAGATAAGACAAAGAATATGCCAAGTAGTAAACTTGTTTTAAATCAATTGTTTATTTTTATATTCAAATATAGGATATTAAAAACCGTCCGGAATCGGACGGCTCAATTTCGATTCCGACCGGTGTTACTCTGCGGGGTTTGATAACGGTTTGTGGGGTAAAAAAATACTTACGGTCACGCCTTGCTGTGGGTTATTTTCGATATGAATCGTGCCTTTATGGTGTTCTATTATATTGCGGCAGAAAGTGAGTCCAATGCCCTGACCATTTGGCTTTGTGGTAAACAAAGGCACAAATAAATTATCAGTATTTAAAATACCGTGGCCGTCATCGGCGAGGGTGATCAAGACTTTACCAAGCTTTTCTCTGATACGGATACGTACTTGTTTTGCGTTTGCCTCATGGGCATTTTTCAGTAAGTTAATAAACACTTGTTCAATAAAGGTCTGATCTGCATGAATATGCTCGATACCTATTTGGGTGTTAAGTGCTAAATCAGGGGTCAGTGCTGATAGTTTTTGCCACATACTGTGCATATCAACTTGGGTCAATTGCAAGTTGAGGTTATGAGATAGCGAAGCATAGCGGCTAATAAAGTCTTGTAGCTGGTGGCAATGATCAGAAATAAGCTGTAATGCTTGTTGCTCGCGCGCGCCTTGCATTTTGCTTGAAAGGCTTTCTGCTAAGGAAGAAACAGGGGTTAGAGAGTTCCTTATTTCATGACCCATAACACGGATCATTTGCTGCCATGCATTGAGCTGACTAGCACGTATGGCACTGTCTATGTTTGTGAGTACAAATAAATAATGCGCTTCTCCATTATCAATGAAGGCGCTTTCGCTGATTTGCCACTGCTGCAAAGTTCTATTTAATCGCCAGCCAGTGCTTGTTTGTTCAAGGCCTAAGATTTTTGGAGAAGCATGGCGGTACATTTGCCAAGGTTCATCGTAGATGTTCATAAAAGCAGGGTTGGCATAACTTAGCTGATGCTTGCTGTTAAACACCATAATGGGGGTATCGAGTTGGTCAATCAATTGATACAGCAAAAAGGCATGCTGATCGTAGCGAGACTTATTTTTTTGTAAATGATGACTCAGATCTTTAAGGGCTAAGTGTAGACGTTGTGAACTGCCTTCCTTAAAATCTGAACGGGCAAACTGATTGTAATCCTCCATTTTTACTGCTTCTATGTGAAGTAATGCACGATCAAAAGCTACCACCACTTTTTGCTCAAAATGTGAAATAAACCAACACAGTACTAGAACTAAAAACAACTCAACAAGTATCAAGTTGAGTAAAGGCATACCCGCTAAATACATGATGATGGCCATCAGTAGACTGATCAGAATGCCAGCTCCAAGTGTGGTTATATATATATAATTTTCTATGGTCTTACTTTTCAATATCATCATATTTTTCCAAGCGACGATATAAAGAAGATTTGGTGATCCCTAATAAATTAGCTGCTTGGGTAATATTATGAGCAGTCGCATGGAGGGCTTTTTTGATCAGCATTCTTTCAGCTTGTTCTAATGTCATCATAGTTTGTAGTGAAGGTTCGCTGCCAGTATTACCAATGTGCAAACCTGAAGCGCTGATTTGGGTTGTTTGTGTCAGCAGCGTTGCGCGCTCGATAACATGACTCATTTCTCTTATGTTACCCGGCCAGTGATATGTTTTAAGCAGCTGCTGTGCTGATTTATCGAACCCCTCAACGGTTTTGCCATATTTTTTATTAAAACGCGCAAGTAAGTATTCAGCTAATGGCACAATATCATCAAAACGTGCCCTTAATGGTGGCAGCGAAAACTCAATGGTATTGAGGCGATAAAATAAATCCTCGCGAAACTTTTCTGAATGGATCAATTTCTTGCAGTCGGCATTGGTGGCACTAATGATCCTAACATTCGCAAATTGTGTTTTGCTATCACCAACGGCTTCAAATTGACCTGACTCTAGTACTCGCAGTAATTTGGCTTGATGTGCCAAGCTGATATTGGCTATTTCATCTAAAAATAATGTGCCTGACTGCGCCAGCTCAAAGCGACCAATGCGATCAGATTTAGCATCTGTAAAAGCCCCTTTTTTATGGCCAAACATTTCACTTTCAAATAAAGACTCTGAAATTGCACCCATGTTAACGCTGATAAGTGGGTGGTCATTACGAGCTGATCGTTGATGAATATATTCTGCTAACTGACTTTTACCAGTACCATTTTCACCGCTCAGTAAGATAGAGACATCTGCAAGCGCCACATTCTCAATTTGCTCCATCAGCTCAGTCATGCAAGCAGATTGCCATTGAAATTTCGGTGTATCGTTAGCAGGCTCTAGTCTTTGTGACAGCTTTTTATTGATGGCTTTTAGCCCTTTGAGCTCAAGCTGTTGACTTATAACACTTAATAAACGCTGGTTTTTCCAAGGTTTTTCAATGAAATCCCCGGCCCCCAATTGCATGGCTTTGACCGCCAACTCAACGTTTGACCAAGCTGTCATAGCAACCACTCGTGTATCAATTTCTTGTTTTTTCAACCAAGCTAAGAATGCTAAGCCTTCTTCTCCTGAAGTTGTATCTAGTGAAAAGTTCATGTCGAGTAATACTAAATCAATATAGTGCTCAGATAGTCGCTCTTTGGCATCAAAGGGGTTTTTAGCGAATAGCATCTGATACCCATTATCTTCGAGTAAAAACTGAAGGCTGGTAATGATTTCAGAACGATCATCAATGACAAGTATGGTTGGCGGTGACATATTTTTATTCGTTGTTTATATTTGGCATTTTTATAATACCCTGAGAAATCTACGAAGGTATACAGTTTACTTTACCAACATATCGTTTATTGAGTAGTTACTAATACAAGGCTAGTGATTGATTGACGGTTATGTTGCTTAACAATCTGATGAGATTGTTATAAATTTTATACTGGCATCAGCTTAAATGAAGGTATCAATGCGTTCAAAAAATCATCTCTATAAGAGCATTAAATGGCAATGTGAGATACATTAAAAATGTGATAGACAGTTTTGATTAAAGGCAAAATTCTACACCAAATGCATAGTTAAGCATGCCAAACAAGAAAAGTTACGTACTCTTTTGGTTTTTAAACAAGTGTTAACTTGGCACATTTCAATGTTTCCTTTAATGTGCCTTATGATGTTAACTGTCCATAAAATGGAAAATTGAATATTTAAAACTGATAGCCTAAATTAAATGAGAGTGTGCCCGTAGTATCGGTTTTACCATAATCTCCCCACCAACTACCTTTATCTTGACGCACGATGCCAATACCACCACCTAAACGCCAACCCGCATTACTTCTACCTTGAAAATAATGATTGTACTCAAGCATAACGAAGCCTTTTTCACTGGCGATCTGCTCAGAACCAACAGCAAAACTGATAGCGTTTTGTGCACTAAGTGCATATTCATAACCAACAGCGGCACCTACCAAACCGATAGATGCAAAAACACGACTGCTTTCGCCAGTATTCATCGCGTATTTCACACCAACAGCACCGCCATACTGAAAACCAATACCGGCTGCAACCTTGTTTTCATCAGCATTGGCTAAGCCAGATACAAGGAGTGTCGAAAGTATAAGTGTTTTTTTAAGCATGTTATTTAATCCTTTGCTCATTATTATTTAAATCAAAACTTTAGAAAATCGTAAATGAAATTCATTCCTATGTATAGAACCTGAATGGGGTAAAACTGTTAATAAATGTAAAGTCTGTATTATTTGTATCAGCTACAACTCATTACATTTTTGCTAATGCAAACGCATTTAAAACAGGTAAAATAACGACGTTTAATTGATAGAATTTAGGGTGATATGTTTAAGAAGGGATTGCTTTGGGTAACTGTATTTTTACTAGTTGCCTTTGTTTGTATCTATAGCTTTAGGAATGCGCTGGTTGTAAATATTGCAGGGCCTAAGTTGAAAGATGCAGATATTAAACTCTCTTGCCTTGATTGGTCACTGTCGAGTGTAGATACAATTAAGTTAAACAAAGCTTGTATTGAGCACCCCGCTGCCACAATTCAACTTATTGATGCCAACCTGTCTTTGGCTGATGTTGAGATCGGGCAGATGAAAATTGTTTTAAAAGAATCTAGCAAACCCTCATCAGAGCCCACATTTCAAAAGCTAAAACTGCCATTACCTATAAAGCGTCCATTGCTGACAATTAAGCAATTGGAGGTGTCGGGAAAACCTTTAAACACATCAATTTCTCTTAGTGTAAAAGAGATTGGGTTAAACCACTTTTCTATTTCTGGGGATTTAACAGCTCAGTTATCTGTATATACAGACAAAATAAGAATCGATGAGTTCGCTTCAGGCAACAAATTAATGGAGGTTTTTAAACCACAGCAGATAACGTCTTTAAGTGGGGCTGTGAATGCTGATTTTGATGGCACTCAACTGAGATTTAGCAGCAAACTTGCGTTATCAGCTCAGAGCGTACATAACGACTGTGCCGTGACAGCAAACATAAGTGGTACTTTGTCAGGTGAGCTTGATTTAACTCAGCAATCGGCTGAAGTTGATTTGAGTGGGCTGGAAAATAACATACATACAGAGGCCTGTAATTCGATTGTACAATCATACTTGCCAAAAAGTCTGTCTGCAGAAGACTTGCTTGCTGAGACTATATCGTTGCTGTTGCCTAATAAGCTTTATTTTAAAGATGGCCAGATCTCCACAAAACATGTCAAAGTAGTCAATGAGTATTTTAATCGCTTAGAACTCACTGATCTCAACCTAGGTATTAGTGCCGAAGCAGTTAAGTCGCAATTACAGTTTACTCATCAAAGTAAGGCACTTGGAAAATGGGATGTTTCTGGCGCGTTTGAACTTAAGCAAAAGCAGTTTAATACGAACTTAACATTAGAGGGTAAGCACGCAAATTTCCCCGAGCTATTAGCTAACCAATTTACAGCTCAACAAACACCATTGCCGATTGAGTTTGGCAAAGCCCGCTTTAATTCGACGCTGTCCGCTGCGGGTACAATTAACCAAGTCATTGAGTTTGAAGTAAATAACCAACTCGAGCTTTTAGAAGTCACAGGGGAAAGTGTCAGTTTACCACTGTTAACGATGCGTGCTGACATGACTGGTGAGTTTTCAGAACATTTAAAAGTCACAGGTAAAGGGGCACTTTCATTTGATTCTTTAAAGTATTCAATGAACCAATCACCATTACAAGGCAAAGGTTTTAAAGCACACTGGCAATCAGACTTAGTAGAAAATGATCTTCAATTAGAACTAGATTGGCAGTTGAAAGGCTTAAAACACGCAGACAATCAAATTCAAGGCTTGCAGCAAACTCTTCAGCTTAATGGCAAGCTGAATGAGCTAATTAATAGCGCTGTCTTAACAGCTAAAACACACTTAGATGCTGCTGCAAATTCGGCTTTATTAATTGAAGATATCAACATTGAGTCTCAAGGCGATTTTAAAAAGGCTATGAGTTTTGACCACGATATTAATTTGCTCGATATGAACCTGTCGTTTCGCCATGAAGTTTCTGACACTAAGATGCCATTTGAGTTAGTCATGATTGAGCAGGACTTAACGGTTTTACAGCCAATATTTGAGCAAATAGCGCCAAAATTAAAAATAGAAACGGGTAGCACCAACGTTGTTGCAAGTGGTGATTTAAAAACGCAAGACATTGATTTTGATTTGCAGTTTAACGCCTCTGCATTAATTGATACGCATTATATTAATGGTGCAGCAGGAAAAGTGTCGGGCCAACTCAATTCAGGTTTGATTAATATACCTAAAACTAAAGTCACTATTGGCGAGTTTCGTTCAGGTGCGGTTTTGACGAATATTGAAGCTAATTTACAAGCTGAAAGTGGCATTGCTTGGTTAAGCGATATGACCGCAGAGGCATTTGATGGTGAACTTAAAGCAGATAAAGTCAAGTTGACGACAGAACTACAACGCATTGAAGCAAAAGTTGAAAACTTAGATTTGGCAATTTTAGCTAAAGCGGGACGTGAAGCCGGCGTAACGCTTACAGGGCGTGTATCGGGCGAGTTGCCTATTGAAGTGCGCGATGGCAAAGTGAGTATCACAGAAGGTAAACTCTACAATTTAGGAGCGGGCTTGTTGAGTGTGTCAGAAAATGCATCAGTAAATGCACTCAAAGCGCAACAGCCGCAATTGAAGACGGTGATTGGTTTACTGGATAATTTAGATATAGATACGCTGCACAGTGATGTGGCATTAACAGAAGACGGTTGGTTAACATTGGGTGTGAATATTAAAGGTGAAAATAAGAGCCAAGCACAGCCAGTAAATTTTAATTACACGCATCATGAAAACATTTACACCTTATTTAAGGCGTTACGATTGAATGATGAAATCAGTCAACAAGTTGAAAAAGCTTTAACTCAATAGGGGAAGACCATGAAGTTGATCGCTGCATTATTCAGTGCATTAGTGCTAATGGGATGTACGCACAAAGTACAGGTAGAAACGAAAGAGCCAATCACCATTAATTTAAATGTAAAAGTGGATCATGAGATCCGTGTGAAAGTAGATAAAGAGCTAGATGACCTATTTAGCGACGATAGCGAGTTATTCTAAGGAGATAATTATGAAAAAGAGCGTATTTTTATTACCAGTTATGGCATTGAGTTTTGTCTTTTCAGCATTCGCTTTAGATCTTGGTACAGCTAAATCACAAGGCATTGTAGGTGAAACCGCTTCTGGTTATTTGGCTGCGGTAAAAAACACTGCTGAAGCAAAAAAAGTGGTAGATGCTATTAATGCAAAGCGCAAAGCAAAGTATCAGCAGTTAGCAAAAAAACATGGTATTTCTTTGGCACAGGTCGAAAAGCAGGCAGGTAAAAAAGCATTGCAAAAAACAGCCAAAGGCCACTTTGTAAAAGTAAATGGTAAGTGGGTAAAGAAGTAAGTTTCATAATTACTCAGTGGTTATTTTATAAAAGCACAGCGATGACGCTGTGCTTTTTTGTATAAACACGAAATATTTTCAAACTATATGTAAAGTTGCTGCGACTAACCTTTTAAACAGTGAAACAGAATTAACTCAACAGGACAAAGGTTAGTGTTATGAAAATTAAAGCCATTATTTCAATTATCAGCAGTGCCGTATTAACCGCTTGTGTGGCAGCGAATGCCACACCCGATAAAGTCAGTAACTCAGATTATCGAATTCAAGTATTTAAAGACTGTGAAATAGTTAAAGACATTGCTATGTCGCCGACTCAGGTGTCTGCATATAAAGCATTTCAAAATATAGAAAATAAAATGACGTTACTGGAGAAGCCAGTCAGAGATATGGATGAAGAATTGGCTGAATATCATGCCCAATTAGAGACTTTATCGAACGATTTTAAATACGAAGACGAAAATATCTTAAAGATTGATAAGCAAAAACTGCGTGAGCACAAAGAAGTAGCGCGTAAGATAGAGAAAATTGTACGCAGTCATGAAGCAGATATTCGTGCAATTGAGCAAGAAGCTAGAAGAATAGAATCCGCATCAAAGCGTTTTGAGCAAGCTATAAAGCCAAGCTTAGTCGGTCTTGAACATGACCAAGTTCAAATCATTAATCGTAAAACAGCCAAACCATTTAAATGTTATCAGCATAGTTAACAGAAGTGGTTTTTCAGTAATTAAATCTTAAAAAAGGCTTTGCTTTTTAGAAGCAAAGCCTTTGTTCGTTTCCAACAGTTAGAGCAGGGAGCTTATCTGTCTGCTTTTATATCGACACTTCTTGGATTAATAGTAAGCGGTGATAAAGTGATTTTGGCGTTGTTACTCGCGCCCATGTGATTACTGTACTTTTGCCCTTCAAAAAGGGTGTAGAATACATCAACATAGTCATCATCATTGCTGAACCAGTGGCTTGGCATTGCCTTAATAAGTTGGTTGGTCAACTGTGGAATGATGGCATAGCCTTGTACATTAGGATCAGGAATTGCACGCATCACCTGTGTAACAATATCTAAAAACGTCGTCGCTAATTCTTGATAGTTCGTGTTGTCATCCTGTTCCATCAATAATACATCAGCCGCCTGCCAACGGTAGCGTTCCCAATGAATTAGAATTTGATTAGGCGTGTAATCGGTACCGTCATAATCTAGGTAAGGCATATCCACAATGTCTAATACCGGCTCATCGCGTGAAGGGCTAACACCTGTTACAACCGCATAGACTTCCGCTTTTCCAGAGATCCAAGGCTCTTCATCATCATTCAAACGAATTCGATCGAGCTTTGATGTTGAGATAGCTGACGTTTGCACTGTTTGCTGCGCCATAAAGCCCGCAACATTGTGACTACGTGCTTGCTTAAAAATAGACTGCATAACAGCAAGGCCTTCTTTTTTAACTTGTTTGCTATCTAATTCTAAGATCAGAACAGGTTGAGAAGGCATTGTATGCGCATCTAAAAGATGTACATTGCCCTGAGCGTCAAATGCTTCAATGTATATCCAATCTTTATCATCGCCTTTAGGTGCAAATGCAATAAGCGGTTTTTGACCGTCTTTCCACTGCTCAAGCATTTCATCAGAGGCAAGTCTAAGTTGATATAGGTTAGAGCTTTGTTGCTCCAAACCTTTTAGAGAACGTGTGCGAGCATTGGCAGTTCTCATCAACTGCTGGTTATCTTGAGTTAAATGTAGAGTACTTAATTTTGCAGTGTGACTTTTATTAAGCATGTTTAACCAATGCTTATTTTGTGAGGTTAAGTCTTTCGCGACATTGCTTGCCAATACGCGTTTTATGTCAGTAACTTGCATTGCGCTATGATTGAACTGATCAATCATGTCGAGCTCAGGGTGTGGAGAGAGCGTATTAGTGGTTTTTACAAGATCAACTGAAAAACTGGAAAAGCTTGCTAATAATGAGCCCATTAAGGCTGTTTTAATTAAGTGATTCATAAGGTTTCCTTGAAATAATCCGTGTCTATGTTGTTTACAACACCCATCTAGGTGTAGCGATAAAATAGAGTAATCGCTTTATAACGTCAATTTTTTTATAACATTTATTTTACATTGGGGTGTTTTAGGCATAAGTATGTAGATGTAAAACTCAATAATATTAAGGTTTGTACGTCGATTTCGGCATTAAAGGAATAATTTTAAATGTAACGTAAGTGTTGTATTTTTATTTTGGGTTTATTTAAGGATAATAAATATGACAACACGAACTATATTTCAGTTACTAAGCGTAAGCCTTTCTATGGCCTGTGCTTTAAATTCAACCAACCTCAAGGCAAATGACTTTACTGCTTTAGATCAAGCATTGCCTGCTTCATATATTATCAATGGCACAGAGCCTATTTTCGATTTTGATGGTGATGGGTGTTTGCCAAGTGCAGGCATAAGTCGAACTGGACAGCAAAATGCAGGTTTGAAAACAACAGGTAGTTTGGGCGGTAACTGTCGAGAAATTTGGTTTCTAAATACCTCAAATACCGTACATCGTTATGCGTGTAAAGATACACAAAGTGGGCAGTACTGCGCGCATTTTTATGCACTTTACTTCAAAAAAGACCAGGTATTTCCATATTTTGGAGGAGGGCATCGCCACGATTGGGAGTATGCTGCGGTATGGACCAAAAATGGGTTAGTTACTCATGGTAGTTACAGTGCGCATGGCGATTTATTTACTAAGCCTGTATCGGAACTGCCAATGGAAAATGGCCATTTAAAAATTGTTTATCACAAAGATGGCATTTTGACTCATGCGCTTCGCTTTGCCAAAAGCAATGAAATTGCAGAAACGGCATACAATCGCTTTGTAACTCCCCCAATTGTTAGTTGGTACGAAATGCAGGGGGACGGGATTGATAATCAGGGACTTCGAGATAAGCTGAATCAGTATGACTATGGTTCAGCAACTTTGCCTGTAAAAGACAGTCGTTTTTTATATAACTTAAACCGTTTTAAACCTGAAGGTTATCCTATATTTACAGAACAAGATGCGTTGAATTCTAAATATAGGTAATTCGGTCATTATTAAGGGAAACCATAGGTTTCCCTTATAACTTAGTAATCAGGCATGCAGATTTCATTTATTGCCGAATAACAGTTTCGTCCAGTTGGACAACCCAAGAAAGCAGCGGTATCACAACCTAACGAGTAACAAGCGCCTTTTGTTGCAGTACCGCCCGCAACTTGAGGGGTTTGGTTATGCGCGATTGTTTTTGCATCTTTGCTTAGCTGTTTTATAGTTTTCTTTTGTAGCTTAATTTTCATCTTAGTCTCCTTGTATTAATCAAGCTTCTTTACTGCGGCACTAGGATAGTGAAATGCAAATAAAAAGTTAAAAAATAGTTTTTTTACTCTCCGAATGAGTGTGATGAGTATATATTATCGAGCGTGAATATTTGCTTTGAGTTGCTACCTTTTACTGTTGTAGTAATGGTTAAATTTTCATTTTGCGTTAAGCTATTCAGCAGTGATGTATGTATAGAAATGTCATGATCATAAGAGGTTAAGAATTTACCAATCACAACAATTTGCTCTATTTGGTTGTTGTTCAGATCATGACTTCGCTGTGGGGCTAGCATCGCACCGCTCAAAAACGTTTTTTGGTTATTACTCTTTATATATACTGAGCCTGTAATGTATTGAATCATTGCTTTTTGCTGAGACTTTATTTCTTTTAAGGAAAGTGCTTTGTCGCTGTTCTTATCAAAGTCAGTGAAAGCTGATATTGGCAAAGACAAAACTAAATACCCACCAGATTGATCGAAATTCAACGTGCCTTTGTTAGGTGCCATCAAATGAGCTTGGGTGTTATCACTAAAAGCGCCCAGTAAAATTCCAATGAGTGCAAAGCACAATCTGAGTTTCATAGTCATATTTAGCCTCTTTTATAGTTCGCCTTTTACACAGCGCTGAAAATATGGATACGAATCTGTGGCGTAGTAATGATAAATACCTTCAGGGAATTCAGGTGTCACACCAAAGCGGCCATTACATTCGTCTAGGTCACCTGAGCCTGCTACAAATTCCCAATCTTCCGAAAAGGTACCGAGTGGATAGATTTCAACGGATGGACGATTGATGCTGATATTTTCAATCAACTGATAGCTGCCTGTGATTATTTTTATTGGTGAGCTAGCGTTGTCAGCTTCACTAAAGCCATATCTTGCATAAATGGGAAAACCGTCAGCCGCCCAGCCAATTAAAGTCATGTTTGTGTTATTGCCGCCTCTAAGTGCTATAAACCCCTCTGGCATACCATGATAATGGTAAGCACCGCCAGGTTGCACATGTGCGTTGTTGTCGTCAGTGCCAAAGTTGAAACTGGTTTGTCCCAGCGCTTCAATATGCCAATCGCCTTCATTGCCAATTAGGCTGCAGTTATTACCCGAATCATCACAGGTGCCTGCAGTATTGGCGTCAATCTTGACGCCATTGAGAATATACCCGGTAGCCCCGTGAGGTCCACCTAAAGTGCTTGCCGTTGTGCTTTCATTGGGCGTAAGTGTGTAAGTTACAGAGACGTTTTGCTCGCTGATTTCATTGGGGTTATTAGCATTGGGGAATTGCCCGGTAGCATGATCCGGTAGGCCATTGGCCGTTAAGGTTCGATTACTGCCATCACATGACCACTGCGCGTTGCTGGTGGCTTGGACTGAGTCTGAATTGTTGTATCCGTTGTAATAATAATCACATAGTACGCCGTCGGTAGAGCCATTTATAGACGCAGTACCATTGTCTGTGTCGTTATTGGAAGAAGTGCTGTTATCAGAGCCTGTAGAGCTATTAGAGTCACCTTGTGTAGAGTTACTACTCGTGTCGTCACTAGCAGATGAGGTGTCAGCTATAATTTCATTATTGCTGTCAGAACTACCGCAACCAAACAGTGTGAAAGTAGTTGCGAATAGAAGAAGATACTTAGGTGTTATGAGATTGGTTAGTTTCATCACAATCACTCCTATAGGTAAAGTGTCGTTTCGATTATGAATTAACTGTAGGTCTCAATTGTGCAGTAAATGTGCACAAACTGTCAGTCTTTTGTAAAGCCACAGACTGACACAAGAATTTATATGCTAACCAAGCTTATCTTTTAATTGAGCGTATTGATAATATCCCCATTGCCCGAAGCGTCTGAGGCTTGGAAAGGGTAAATAAGGCAGCGGTGTTCGATACAAAGGTAAGTTTGGCACTGTGATTCCCGCGATTTGCTGCGCTAGTCGGTAAGCAGCTTGTGCACTAAAAGAGACGCCTGCACCGCAATACCCAAGCGTATAGCCAATATTGCCTTGCACAGTGACGTGAGGCATATCATCGAGCGCAGCTGCAATATAGCCATGCCAATAATAGTCGTGACTTATGTTGCTGAGGGTCGGGAAGCAATCAGCGAGGCCTTTCTTTAGGTTGTTTAAGTAGGTTGGTTTATTTTGATCTTTGGCAAAAATAGCGCCACGGCCGCCAAACAACAACCGGCTATCGGGCAATAAACGGTAATAGTATTTAAGCGTTCTAGTATCCATCGTCACTTGGTGGGTTTTTAACCCTGAGCTTTGAAGTTGGTCTTGAGTAAGTGGGTTTGTCACCATTATGCTACTGAGAATAGGTAGATAGCGGTTATTAATAACTGGCGAAGTGACCTTACTGTTATAGGCGTTCCCGGAGATCACCAACTTTTTGGCTTTAATATTAAAGCCATTGGCTTTAAGGGTCACATGGCTACCGGTGTCATTAATATCGCTTGCTAGTGTATTCTCATATATTTTAACGCCAGCTTCCATGGCCATTTTTTTATAACCCAGCACAAGCTTTAGTGGATGAATACCAAATCCATCGGGCAAACGCATTGCACCATAGGCTTGTTGGTTGTGCATATAGTTCGCTTCTAATTCATCAGTAGACAAAAATTCAGCATCACTCGAAAGGTGCTTTTGTAAAAACTCTGCTTGCGCCTTAAGGCCTGTAAAGGCCTGCTGATTATGCGCTATTTTTAGATAGCCTTTTGGTTGCGGGTCACACTTGATCTGTTGGCTTTGAATGAGATCTTCTACTCGTTGCACCGCTTCTGTAAATTCGCCATAAATCCCTTGGCAAACATCCATGCCCCATTTATTTGCCATTTGCGGGTAGCTCAAACGTCCTGAGCCTTTAAGCACAAACCCGGCATTACGCGCGCTGGCACCAAAACCTACTTGATTCGCTTCAAGCAATATACACTCTTTTTGATGTTCAGTTGCTAAGTAATAGGCGGTAAGTAAACCGCTAAAACCGCCGCCAATGATAACGACATCGCAATTTGTGTCAGACGTGATAGCTGGCAGTAATTCAGGCAATGATTGGGTACTGGCCCAATAACTTGGGGCGAAGGCTTGGTTTTGGCAGTATTGTGCGCTAATAGGGTCGTAATATTTACTCATGGTTTATTGTTATTTGAAGAATAAAAGCTCTGAGCAGTGTATTACTTGAAAGGAGAGAAGTAAAAGGCCACTAATGTGGCCTTTATAAGATGCTTAGTCTAGTGCTGCACCTAAATCTATATATACGTAATTACTAAATTTATCTTTTGTAAGGTGCTTACCTTGTGCAATTTCTTCAAGTAATCCATCTACACTTTTCTTATCAGTTGGGTTTCCTGCATAACCGTATAAAAAGATATCCAACTGTTCAAGAGTGGCATTTCCGTTAGGTTCTGGAAACACATCGCCAAAAGATAAATCAGGCACTTGACCTTCAATATAACCTCGGATACTCATATCAAAGCGAGTTTCAGCCACATCATCAACTAAAAAGCTGAAGTCAATATATACACTTGTCAGTCTGTTATCGACTGAGCTGAAGTCATAACTTAAGTCGCTGGCATTAGCAAACGATATAATATCAGCGCTTAGATCGGGTGATATGACAGGTAACTCAGTAAGTTCAAATGTGCCATCATTTTTTATTCTACTGCGAGCTTGGCTTCTCATGCGAACGTTTACATCGCCCACATAGCTATACTCATCAAAGTATTGTCGGTAGAAGTTATGCTCTGTTAATGTCGGGAAAATAAATACAGGTGTAAGTTGTTCGACTTGTCTAGATTGATAGAATTTAAATGCGTGTATTTCTTCGAAATATCCAGCAGTCGTAATGTACTCAGTTCCTGCGCTGACTTGATGGTCTACCCAGACACCTTGGTGGGTAAAATCAGCATCAGTGAGCTTGATTGTTTTTGTATCTGTTGGTAAGGCTGTGATCGTTGCCTTAGCTTCATTTAAATCGTTTGCGACAACAGAAAAGTAAATGTCTTCATCAGTACATACCTTTACAGTGTCTGGAGTAGGGCTAAAATAACCAGAGTAGAGTGAGTAACCTGATTGCACATACGAAAGTTCACTGGTGTCTAGTGTGTAAGTTTCACAGCCGCAATCATTTTGAGCACGATAGAAAGTAAACTTACCTAAATCAGTTCTATTTTCTATATCTAAAACGGTGCGAATTTTCTTATACTCACCATCAGTAATTTCAAATTCATCACCTAATACTGAAACGTGTTTCGTGTCTTTTGGTACTTCACCTGAAAACACACCTTCAGCATTTGTTTTGGCTGTGCCTACAGGCTTACCTGCTTCGTTATGAAAAACGATGTCGGTTGAATAAGGTGTCTCGGTTTGACAAGAGTAAGTGTAGGCTTCTAAAGATATTTTTTGTAGTGGTGCAGTCAC
Organism: Pseudoalteromonas sp. MTN2-4; assembly: GCF_042848605.1. Classification (NCBI taxonomy): domain Bacteria; kingdom Pseudomonadati; phylum Pseudomonadota; class Gammaproteobacteria; order Alteromonadales; family Pseudoalteromonadaceae; genus Pseudoalteromonas; species Pseudoalteromonas sp. MTN2-4. Next base: position 111,983 of record NZ_BTGK01000007.1, on the reverse strand, counting down.
GCCGCCGCTACCTGTGCCTTCAGAAGGAGTATCTTCACCAGATGAACCGCCGCCACATGCCGTTAAAGTGAGTGTTAATGCTGCAGCAAGAGGAGTGAGTAAATATTTTTTCATTATTTGTCTTTTATGTTGTTTTTACAAAATAAATTATCTCACATTTCAATTGTTGGGTGAAAGAATGTAAAGAATTTGGAATGTGATGAAATGTAAACAATGAGTGAAAAGGCTAAGTGTTGTGGAGGCTTATGCAGATAAGCAAAATAAGGTGCGGAGTAGAGACCTAGGCATACTGCACCTTATTAGATCGACACTGAAAAGTATTACTTGGATCAATAGGCGTTAACCAAGCTTTTGCAGAGCACTGCGTTAGCTTATTTGGTTGCGACCGTATCTAACCAAGCATGAAAGTCAGCGTCCATGCTGGTACCCCAATTTTTTACGATTTTTTGATAGCGCGGGTAATCGCCGCGACGCACATGAAATAGCATATCTTCGACTTTATCGCGTTGTTTTTCCATCATATAACGTACTGCTAAGTAGCCCCAGCGATAGATGCGATCGGTATTCCAGTTTGCGCTGTTGTTATAAAACAATTCGCTCAATTGATAGGTTTTCTCGCCGGCCAACGCAAGTGCACGCGGGTTATTGTTCATGTGAGCAACATATTCACCTAGCCCTTCGCCCCACCAAATTAAATAAGGTGGCTCAGCAGCGGGTTCTGGACAGTATTCAGGACCATAATGATTATCATGAGGCGGCGCGCAGTAATCACCATAAGTATTAAAACGACCATCTAAATAGTGCACGAACTCATGGTTTAAGTTCCATACAGTGCCTTTTTTCAAATACGCCACATACTCGGCACTGTTGTCTTCTAAATGCGGTAAGCCTTCGAGGTACATGCCGCCATTGTTAGACGGTACGTCAAAATGCTCTGTCACATACTGTACGTAATCATCACGACTGGCGTAAATATTGGCGCGCAACACATCATTGTTGTCATGCAGCAGCGGCTTGCCACGCGTATTGAATAGAGTGTGAAAACGCTTTTCTGTTTCTAGCAGTAATTTACAAGAATCTTCAATGTTTTGCTGCGACATGGCTTGGAAGCGTAAAACCAAGTTATCAGCGCAGAAATGCTGATTTGCAAGCACTTGGTTGATTTTCGCTTCATTGCGTTTCCAAGCTGGAATATAGACTTCACCTTCTTTAACGACATTGCCATATGCCAGCTTTACTTTACTGTAATCTACGACAGCGGCTGGTTGCTCTGTAGTTTGACAGCCTGCAAGCACGGCAAGCGATAGAACCGCGGTTATTATTTTTGCTTTCATTGCTTCAAGTATCCAAATGCTCAATGTGAATTTTGTATACATTATACTTATTTTGATTTTGAATACAGCAAAGAAAGTCGATTATTTAGTTTTTGTGCTAATTCACATATTTTTACTTATATTTTGAAACTACCTAAATCTTAAATTTTTTCCGGGAAAGCTCAGAAATAGACTTACACCCCATTAGGCGCATATCTCTAATGAGCTCTTCTTGCATGAGACCGAGTGCACGCTCAACACCTGGCTGACCAGCAGCTAGCGGGTATAAATACATACGACCAATGCCCACGGCTTTTGCGCCCAGAGAAAGCGCTTTTAAAACATGGGTGCCGTGTTGAATGCCGCTGTCGAAAAGTACATCAATTTTATCTCCGACGGCATCGACGATTTCAGCCAATTGATCGAATGAGCTGCGAGCGCCATCGAGTTGGCGACCGCCATGATTGGAGATCACAATACCCGTACAGCCAATATCAACAGCATGTTTTGCATCTTCAACAGTCATAATACCTTTTAGGCAGAACTGGCCATCCCAAAACTTCACCATTTCTGCTACGTCGTCCCAGTTCATGGTTGGGTCGAGCATATTTGTGAAGTAGTCACCAATTGAGCTGGTGCTACTACCCATATTTATGTGCGCATCAAGTTGCGGCAGGCTAAATTTTTCGTGGAATACGTAGTTCAACCCCCACATTGGTTTAATGGCAAACTGGATCAAGGCGGTCTAGATAAAACGGCGACAGCATTTAACATCGCGGCAAGAATTAACACTGTTGGCAAAGATGATTTACGTTTTCAGGTAACCAGCGGAGATGTTGGGCGTTATGTTGCTGCGGGCATTACTCCTGACATAGTCACCGCAGAGGGTAAGCAAGCAGCCGAAGTTTAAAGTACGGTGGCCTATGCGATTGCATATAGACACTTGTGGACGCCAAAGTTACGTTCATCGGTGTTTTACGGCAGTGCCTTAACAGATGTGCTTGAGCGCAAGCGCAGTCATTTTGGCGTGAACTTGATCACCAGCTACAACGAATACTTAGATTTAGGGGTTGAGCTAGGTAACTTTAGTGTTGACGATGAAGGCATGCAGAGCATTGATTCAAATTACTTACAATTCAGTGCTAAGCTAAAGTTCTAACTAAAGGTTTTAATTAAAAGTTTTCAGCGTAATTTCTAAGCGCAACTCTTAAGCGAGAGTTTTATAAATTTGTTTTAAATAAAAAGAGTATCTTTATTTAACAAAGATACTCTTTTTTTGCTAAATACGCGTCACGCAAATGCTCGACGAGCAGGTTAAGCTTTTTGTCTGGCTGGCGCGATTTTGGATAGACCGCATACACGCCAAGCTCTTTTGCCGTGTAATCGGCTAGCAAAGAAACCAACCTGCCTGACATTAAATCATCATGAACCAGTGCACGAGGTAAATAAGCAATACCAAAATTAGTTGCGGCAGCATCGCGAATGGCCGCAAGGCTATTGATATAAAAGCGACCTTGTACTTGCACGTTTGCCTCTACACCATCTTGTTGGAAGAGCCAGTTGTCAGGACCAACGCCTTCATATTTGTAAATCAAACATTCATGGTTCAGTAGGTCATTGGGTTTATGAGGAATACCATGCTGATTTAAGTAGCTGGGGCTGGCACATACAATCCACTGGGAATCTATAAGTCTTCTTGCGACCAAAGAAGAGTCTTCAAGAAAAGCGGTTCTGATGGCTAAATCAAAGCCTTCATCAAGAATATTGACCAATCGATTGCTGACATGCAGTTCAACTTCAACATCAGGGTGGAGTTGGCAAAATTCAGCAATGGCTTTACTGAGTAATAGATTGGCTGAGTCGGAGGGTACAGTTACGCGTATTTTACCGCGCACGGCATCACCATAGCCTGTAAAAGTGTCTTGTGCATCTTGCAATGCTTGTTTGGCCAAGCGCGCTTTACCGTAGAGTGCTTGCCCTGCATCGGTTAAGCTGAGTTTGCGCGTTGTACGATATAATAATTGTACATTTAAGGCTTTTTCTAAGCGGCTGATCCGCTTGCTTACCACAGAATTGGTCATCTCTAGTTTTTCAGCGAGTTTAGAAAACGAGCCTTCATCAACGACTTGAACAAACAAGAAAATATCATCAGATTTAACCATAAATACACCTAACAGCCTCTTTCAACAATATTGATTATGTCAAAAAAGGAAAAAAATATTCTCTTTAATGAATATATATTGATAGTTAACAGAGTTGTACATTTCTATAAATTTTGTTTACTCGATGCTTAATCAACCTGAGCTTTGGTTAAGTGCAAATAATTATATAAATCATCAATAAGCACGTTGTGGGTAAGTAAAACAATAAAAATTAGACAACAAGAGAAAGTAATATGAACGAATTAATACTCGGTGCATTGGCTTTATTGCCAATTGCATTAGCAGCTCTGCTGCTGGTGGGCCTAAGTTGGCCTGCGAAAAAAGCCATGCCTGTGGTGCTAGCAACGACAGCCGCACTGGCGCTCTTTGCATGGGATATGTCAACTAATCGCGTGTTAGCGTCAATTCTACAAGGTTTGGGGATCACCTTCTCTATCTTGTGGATAGTTTTTGGCGCAATTTTTTATTGAATATGCTAAAGCATACTGGGGCCATTGGCGTCATCCGTGAAGGCTTTATGCATGTCTCGCCCGATAGACGTGTTCAAGCAATTGTGATTGCATGGTGTTTCGGCACGTTTATAGAAGGCGCCTCTGGCTTTGGTACGCCTGCGGCAATTGCAGCGCCATTATTGGTTGCAATCGGCTTTCCTGCTCTAGTGGCTGTGTTAATGGGTATGATGATCCAAAGTACACCCATCTCTTTTGGCGCAGTGGGTACACCTATTATCATTGGTGTAAATAAAGGGTTAGATACCACAGCAATTTCTGCTCAGCTTGCGACTCAAGGCTGGACGTGGGAGCAATATCTGCAGCTCATTACCACCAATGTTTCAATTATTCATGCCATTGTCGGTACCGTCATGCCGCTGTTTATGGTGATGATGCTGACACGCTTTTTTGGTCAAAGCAAAAGCTGGAAAGAAGGCCTAGAGATTTTGCCATTTGCGATATTTGCAGGTTTAGCGTTTACCGTACCCTACGCATTAACGGGTATTTTTCTCGGCTCTGAATTTCCATCGCTGCTAGGTGGTTTAGTGAGTATTATCATTGTTGTAACAGCAGCTAAAATAGGGGTTTTAGTGCCTAAAACACAGTGGGATTTTGCGAATAAAGAGACTTGGCCTAAACAGTGGTTAGGCAACCTAGAGATTAAAGCTGAAAACATCAGCCCCAGCCGTTCAATGTCTATCGTTGTGGCTTGGGTGCCTTACTTAATCGTTGCGGCTCTATTAGTGTGTTCTCGTGTATTTGCAGAGTTTTAAGGTCTTTTAACTGGTTTGAGTATCAGCTGCAGTAATATTCTCGGTGAAACTGGGGTAAGCGCTTCTTTTGCCCCTTTATATTTGCCAGGTGGATTAATGGTGATTGCTGCTTTGGTTGCGCTCATTTTACAAGGTCAGTCGGGTCAAAAAGGTCAAATCGTGCGAAATGCATTTGGTGAATCGACGAAAACCGTGTTCAGTGCTGGCTTTGTTTTGATGTTTACCGTGCCAATGGTCCGCCTATTTATTAATTCAGGTGTGAACCTATCCGATTTACCTAGTATGCCAATGGCCAGTGCCCAGATGTTTGCCACTTGGTTTGGTGAGGCTTTCCCCCTTGTAAGTCCAACCATTGGTGCACTAGGTGCCTTTAATGCATTGTCTAATACCGTATCAAATATGATGTTTAGCCAATTTCAGTTTGAAGCGGCAATGAGTTTAGGGCTATCACCAGCACTAATTATCTCAGCACAAGCAGTGGGAGATGCAGCAGATAACATAACATGATTGCGATTCATAATGTGGTCGCGGCAAGTGCAACAGTTGGCTTATTGGGTCAAGAAGGGGCCACACTCAGACGCACAATTGTGCCAACCTTATATTATGTTTTGGCGTCAGGCGCCTTAGTGATGACAGCCTTATACGTTTTGAATATTGCAGGACCGTTAAGTCATTAAAATGGAGAAGACTATGAACAACCAGCAGCTATTGGCCGCTTTGATCAAAGTGTTAGGCAGCGAGAATATACAAACTCAAGCAAATAAAACTGAGCACTATAGAACGGGGTGGCGGTAGTGCGCTGGCTGTTCTATTTCCGCAAAACTTATTGGCATTTTGGCATTTTGGCATGCGTTAGAACTCTGTGTTGAAGCTGACTGCATAATGATAATGCAAGCGGCCAATACCGGTCTAACCGAAGGGTCAACGCCTTCGAGTGACGGCTATGATAGAGACATCGTGATCTTTAATACCTTGGCGATGAACGACTTAGTGGTTTTAGAGCAGGGTAAGCAAGTGTTGAGCTTTCCCGGCACTACGTTACATAAGTTAGAAAAAACTTTGAAACTTTTAGCAAGAGCGCCGCACTCGGTGATTGGCTCTTCTTGTTTAGGGGCATCGATTGTTGGCGGAGTGGCCAACAACTCAGGTGGGGCATTGGTAAAGCGTGGGCCAGCTTATACTGAGTTGTCACTCTTTGCCCGCGTAGATGAAAAAGGCCAATTGCATTTAGTGAATCACTTAGGTATTGGATTGGGTGACACCCCTGAAGAGATCTTAAAGAACCTGATGTCGGGTAACTTCGCTCATAACAACCTGGTTACCAATAAATCTGCCAGTGCGACAGACTATGAAGGTTTATTACGCGATGTAGATGCTGATACGCCAAGTCGTTTTAATGCCGATACCTCAAAACTTTATGAGGCCAGTGGCTGTGCAGGTAAAATAGCTGTATTTGCTGTACGTCTAGATACCTTTGAAGTACCAAATCAAGAACAGACATTCTATATTGGTACTAATGAACCTAAAACTTTAAGCGATTTAAGACGTCACATATTATCTGAATTTCAAAATTTGCCAGAGGTGGGGGAATACCTGCACCGCGAAATCTTCGATATCGCAGAAAAATATGGCAAAGATACTTTCTTAAGTATTCAGCACTTAGGTACCGATAGATTACCTAAGTTATTTGCCTTAAAAGGGCGATTAGATGCGACTTTTAAAAAGTGGCGCTTTATGCCAAGCAATTTCACCGACAAGGTGATGCAGTTGGCAAGCTACTTATTCCCTCAGCATTTACCCAAGCGCATGCTCGAATTTAGAGATAATTATGAGCATCACTTAATCTTAAAAATGAGTGATGGTGGTATTGCCGAAGCCAAACAATTTCTACAGTCATACTTTACTCAAAACCCGCAAACGGGAGGGTATTTTGAATGCACTACTGACGAGGCAAGCAAGGCGTATTTACAACGTTTTGCAGCGGCAGGTGCTGCTATTCGCTATCAAGCATTGCATGAAGATAAAGTTGGAGACATTTTAGCGCTCGATATTGCTCTACGAAGAAATGACTTTGATTGGGTTGAGCAGTTGCCAGAAGACATTGCTAGTCAGGTCGATAAGCGCCTTTATTATGGGCATTTCTTCTGCCATGTATTTCATCAAGACTATGTGCTGAAAAAAGGCGCGGATGCTAAGAAAGTGAAAGCGAAAATGTTGGCTCTACTTGATTCTCGAGGAGCTAAGTACCCTGCTGAGCACAATGTCGGTCATCTTTATGAAGCCGAAGAAGATGTAAAAGCATTTTATCGCTCATTAGACCCGACCAACCGCTTTAATCCTGGGGTGGGTAAGATGGAAAAGCATAAACGAAATTGCTCATGTTGCTGAACCTTTGAAACACATTATAGGCGTATAAATTTTACATGTTGTTCTCAATAAAAGATTTTTAACGAAGTTAGCGTCAGTTTTAGTCCCTCAAAATGATTAAGTATTAAAAAGGGTTGGTATCAAGGCAGTCTATCGCACTAGGCTGCCTTTTTTCTTGCTTGGCATTATCTGATAGTGGGTTGTCACTTTTCGCTAGTGTGTGGCGCGTTATGATTACCTAAACTAACCCTATCAACAAAGCACATAGATTTGGTAGGAGAACTAAAATGGCAAATATGCATAACACGGCACTAATTACAGGGGCTTCTAGTGGTATTGGATTGGAGCTAGCAAAGCTTCACGCTGAAAAAGGCGGTGATCTTGTTTTAGTGGCACGATCGGCTGATAAACTTGAACAACTGGCCGAACAATTACGCAATGAACATAAAGTGCAGGTTACAGTCTTACCAACGGATTTGTCTGAGCAGAATGCGGCAGAGCATGTTTTCAACCAAACTCAGCAGTTAGGCATTGAGGTTGATACACTGATTAATAATGCTGGTTTTGGCGGTCATGGTAAATTTGCAGAACGTGCATTGCATGCTGATCAAGCAATGATGCAAGTGAATATGAATGCATTGGTAGAACTCACTCACTATTTCACTCAAGGTATGATCCGCCGAAAGCAAGGTAAAATCTTGAATGTGTCGTCTACAGCTTCATTTATTCCAGGTCCGTTGCAAGCGATATATTATGCAACTAAAGCATTCGTGACATCTTTCTCACAGGCGATTTCGCAAGAGTTAGCTGAGCATAACATTACAGTGACAGCACTTTGCCCTGGACCTGTGGCGACTGAATTTGCATCGACAGGTGATTTAAATGGTGTTGAAGTATTTAATAACGCAAGATCGGCACGTTCAGTTGCTGAATGTGGCTATAATGCGATGCATCGCGGCGACTTACTGGCTTTTAATGAGGCTGGATTGAAGTTTTTATTAAATTGGGTGATCCCGTTTTTACCTCGAAAATTGGTATTAAAGTTATCTCGTCAATCCATGGAAAAAACAGCATAAAGAGGCTTGTATGAAGCGGGCAAAGCAATTTACTATTTCTCCTACTTGGCAAGTTTTACTCAAAGACATGCAGCTCGAACCGAGCATGGTGTTGGCTTTGGCTAAATTGCCCGCGGATCTATTTACCCGCCCAAATGCAACCTTGTCCGTTGAAGGGTATTTTAGTCTATGGCACGGTATTGAGCTGGCGGCAGGAGAGAGAAGTCTGCCGTTATTACTGGCTGAACATTTATCGGTTGAAGCTTTTGATGCGCCTCTTTTTGCAGCGGTTTGCAGTCCTAATCTGAATACTGCTCTAAAGCGTTTACAGCAGTACAAGCCTCTCATTGGCCCAATGATGATGGATATTAAAGAGACAGCAAAATGGACTGAATTGACGGTAAGTTGTTATGGCTATCCAAGTTCATTACCTAAAAGCGTCGGTTTATTAGAATTGGTGTTTTTTACTCAACTTGCACGCTTGACAACTCGCCACTTCATAGAGCCTTTGTTTGTTCAATTGCCTGAGTTACCTGAGAACTTAGCTGAATACCAAGCTTACTTTGGGTGTAAGTTAACTCAGGGCCCATCAGTGCAAATACATTTTAGTCATGAGGATACAAATAGACCCTTTTTAACTGCTAATGCGCCGATGTGGGCATTTTTTGCTGATGAGCTGCAACAAAAATTAAATGAGTTAGATGCGACAGCGACTATGGCTGAACGAGTCACCGCAGTATTGTTAGAGGCATTACCAGCAGGGCACAGTGCAATTGAATATGTTGCTGAAAAGCTAGCCATGAGCAAACGCACACTGCAACGTAAATTAAGCGCTGAGAAAAGTAATTTTAATGACCTTTTACAATCAATTCGAGCAGAGTTGGCGAGCCATTACCTACACGAATCTAAATTATCTTTAGGCGAAATAGCTTTTTTATTGGGGTATCAAGAGACTAACTCATTTATCAGAGCGTTTACCCAGTGGTTTGGTCAACCACCGGGTAGTTATAGGCAAGGTTAAACTCTAATTTAGAACTATTGAGTACCTTTAACAAGTGGAATGCCATTTGTGCCAACAGGAATATAAACGGTTGAATGATTTGGTGATTCAGCCATTTTTAACTGTGCGTTTATAGCTTCTAATTGTAGGTAATTAGGCGTTAAAGTTGCGTTAATTATTTTTTGTGCTTCAGCAATACCTTTTGCTTCTTCAATTCTAATTTCAGCATCTTTTTGCGCTATTGCTTTTTGGGTTTCTTTCTCGGCCAATAACTGTTGTGCTGCTAACTTTTTCTCAACGGCATTGGCAACAATCTCAGGGTAATTAATATTGCCAATAACTACTTGTTTCACGTCAAATGGGGTGTTATCCAAATATGCTTTTAATTTAGATGTCACTCGTTGCGCTATTTGTTCGCGTTTAGCCTTAAGCTCTCTGCTGTCGTATTGTTGCACAGCATCGCGTACAAAAGTTCTGAAAGTTTCTTTGACATACCTTTCATACCAATTGTCACTTCCAAAACTTTCTACAACATCTTTAACTGCGCCTGATTTTATTGAAATAACAACATGAAAGTCGAAGCTAATATTAAGGTCATCATTTGCCAAAATATTAAAGCGTTCAGTGTATGTATTTGGCCTCATATCGACATTCAGTACTTTATTTCTCAGCAAAGAAAAGCCGTAGTTACTGGGTCCAATCAAGCTGCCTTGATATCCGCCAGAACCAAAAAATCTTGGTTGCTCGTATACATAACCTTCATGGCCCGCGGGTGTACTTGGATTTGTACACGAGGTTGCGGCAAACAATAGAAAAACTCCTAAAGCTATAATAGAGCCAATGGTACTACCTACTTTTGACTTTTTTTGCATCATGCGTGTGTTTCCTTTTTTTAAACTAGGTAGATATGTTAAATAATTGATTCTATTAAAACAAATCTATTCTTTATACATTTGTATTACAAGTTCGTCGTCATTCTAAAAGTTTATATTTGATATAACTATCTTTTGAGGTTTCATTGAGTTCCATGAAGCCAGCAAAGGTGCCGCGCATCGTCATTTCTGCATTTATAGGTAGTACTTGCCCCGACACTTCGGTAAAGGTTAAAACCATCTTAAATTTTTCTATGTTTGTCATGGCCATAGGGCTGAACTCAGCTAAATTCGTGATGGTAATTTGCTTAAGTAATTGATTTTTTGGCGAGACGACTAATGTGCCTTTTAGCTTACCAATGGCGTCATCACCGAGTTTTGGAATGTTGACATCAAAACTTGCCGTGAGTGCCTCGTTTGCTGAATCGAGTAATTGTAATGAATCTAAAGTAATGAGCTGCTCAAGTTTAATGCTGAAGGTTTTCTTGTCTTTATTTCGTTGTTTTATAAAAGCGCGTTTTTGTTTGTCGGTCGCAGGCTTTTTATCTTTGGTGAGCAGCTGCCACTTTTGACCTTCGGGAAGTGCACCATTAAATGCAGCTGTATAGTCTGTGATTTCTCCTTCTTCGTTCTCAAAGCTGTGTAGCTCAAACGCCCACTTTGTTTTGTCGATGTCTTTAATTCTCTGGATCGCATTCTGAACGACAGACTTTAAGTGTGACGCTTCAAATTGTGCTGCATTGGTTTGATTGCTTAAAAATAATAACCAAATAAGTAGTAAAAGTTGAAAGATAGTTCGCATGGCTTTGCTCCTTAATTTTACTTGATGGTCGCAAGTCAGGTGTGAAAACAATGTGAAAGCAAAATAAGATTAAACTTAATGTCTGTGTAAGACGTAAAAATGAGTAATGAATGCAATAAGGTCGGCATATGAAGAATAATTTAGAGTCAAAACATATTTTGCGTGTATATGAGCATATTCAACAACATGGTGAGCCATACGAACAGGGCAAGCATTTAGAAGGGATCACGGCGTTCTCTGACATCGATGGCTATACCATCTATTTGCAGGGTAATGGGGTGCTGCTCCGTTTTGGGTTTCATAACAAATATGACCTTGAATACGAGCACAGTAAATTAAAAGAAGAATTTTTGAAAAAGCTGGATGTGATTGCTAAGCAGTTTCAGTAAAACCAAAAAAGGAACATTAAATTGATGAAACATTTTTTACTCATATTTGTATTAGTTCTATTAACTGGGTGTGCAGCCCAATACCCAAACCAAGATGTCACAGGAAAAGCTTTTCCTAGTGTTTCAGGTGGAAGCCTAGAAAAGGAGCGTATTAACCTACCTGATTTTGTTAAAGGTGAAGTTGCGATATTTTTGGTTGGCTACAAGCAGGACAGTCAGTTCGACATTGACCGTTGGTTGATTGGTCTGGATATGAAAGGCGCTGATATTAAAGCATATGAGTTACCAACCATTGCTGGCATGTTCCCGAGAATGTTTAGCACACAAATCGATGAGGGCATGCGTCGTGGAATTCCTAAAGAGCTATGGGGTGGGGTGATCACCATTTATGAAGACGGTGAAAAAATCCAAGCGTTTACAGGTAATGAAAATCCGAATAACGCCAGAGTGATGCTACTCGATAAAAACGGCAAAATTATCTACTTCTACGACAGAGGGTTTTCTGTTTCAGCATTAAATGAGGTGCTAGCGCTGGCCGAAGCACAATAAAAAAGTATAAAAACAGTGCAAAACGATAGCAGCCTGAACTTTAAAAGTTTTGAGGCTGCTTGCTGTTATATTAATGTAGTTTCATTTTAGGTCGCACAATACGCAGTAATTTTTCAGATAACCAAAGTGCAGCGGTTTTAACTGGACCGTGAATGGCATTTTGATGCATACGATAAAGTGATAAATACATCACCCGCGCTAAATTACCTTCGATAAACATGGTGTTGTTCGTCAGATTACCCATTAAGCTTCCTACTGCACTGAAGCGAGAAAGGTTCACCAGTGATCCGTGGTCTTTATAAACAAAAGCTTTTGGCGCTTTGCCTGTGAACTTCACTAAAATATTGTGCGCGACATTACTCGCCATCTGGTGTGCAGCTTGCGCGCGAGGTGGCACGAAGATGCCATCTTCTTGCTCACAGGCACAAGCATCACCCAATACATGGATGTGTGAAGTGCCTTTTGCTTGTAAATATTCGTCTACTATAATTTGATTGTTGCGAGTGAATTCAAAACAATCGAGGTTTTTAATAAAGTCAGCCACTTTTACGCCCGCCGCCCAGAGCATTAAATCGGCTTGGATCAAGGTATTGTCATCGGTGATAAAGCCCTCAGAAGTTGCTTTGCTAACTTTAGTGCCTTCTAAGATATTTACACCTAAATGACGCAACTCGTCTCGCGCAGAGTTACTTATTCTGCTGGGAAGGGCGGGTAGTATAGTTGGCCCGGCTTCGATTAAATGAATGGTGAGCTTGGTGCTGGTAAACGCACTCATACCATAGTGCTTTAGAAGTTGAGCGACATGAACAAGTTCGGCGCTAAGTTCAACACCGGTTGCCCCACCACCAACAATGGCGATAGAAAGACGGTTTTGTTCTTCAGGTAATTGGCTTGCTGCTTGGTGTACACGTGTGAAGCAGTTAAGTAGCGCATGTTGAAAGCGCTCGGCTTGCTGGTGAGAGTCTAAGAAATAGCAATGTTTGCTAACACCAGGCGTATTAAAGTCATTGCTGACACTCCCTATGGCGATGATTAACTCATCATAATGAACGGTACGTTGCGGCAAAATTAATTCACCGTCTGAATCATACTGCTCTTTAAGGTATATCGCTTGTTTTTCTGCGTCTAAGTTAATGAATTCACCGAGAATAAACTGAAATCCATGCCGAGCAGCATGGGCAGAATAAACGACACCATCTAAGCTTGTGTCGAGTGAGCCTGTCGCCACTTCATGTAAGAGCGGTTTCCAGATATGTGTACGGTTTTTATCGATTAAAGTAATATTTGCGCGACGAGACTTCCCGAGTTTATTCCCTAATTTACTTGCCAGTTCTAGGCCGCCAGCGCCGCCGCCGATGATGACAATATTGGGATGCGTGTTAATCATAGTTGTGCCCTTTAAAAAGTTATAAAGAGCTGAGCACAATCCTTTGTAAATATCAGATTTACTTACATGATGTTCAGGTCGTTATAACCTTGCACAACTTGAGATTATTGTACGCCTAACTGACTGCTAGCAATATGGAAAAAGTATTTCTAAATGTTTCAAATTGGGTATGAAAAAGGCTGCAAAAGCAGCCCTTTAATGCTCGTTAATCATTAAGCCAAATTTGGCAAGTAACGCTCATCGGGTAGATAGGTTTGCTCTAAAGCCACAGATGAAGCACTACCCTCGGTTAGGGAGAAAAACTCGACCGTTTGGTTCATCATTTGCGCTTGCTCTGCCATAGCTTCACCAGCGGCGGCTGCTTCCTCAACCAGTGCTGCATTTTGCTGTGTCATCTGATCCATCTGAGTAATCGCAGTATTTATTTGCATAATGCTTTCTGATTGGTGTCTTGCTGATTGGGCAATCTCTGCCATCATGACGCGTACCTTGCTGGTGGCTTCAACGATTTCACTTAAGGTATCGCCAGAGCGATTTACAAAGTCAGTGCCTTCTTCAACTTTAGATTGGCTGTCTCTGATCAGATCTTTGATTTCTTTTGCTGCATTTGATGAGCGCTGGGCTAGGTTACGTACTTCACCGGCAACCACAGCAAACCCTCGACCTTGTTCACCTGCTCGGGCTGCTTCTACTGCAGCGTTTAAGGCAAGTAAGTTAGTTTGGAATGCGATATCATCAATTACACTGATGATCTCGGTGATCTGTTTACTCGACTGATTGATTTCACGCATTGCGCTGACGGCTTGTTTTACGACTTCACCGCCATGACTGGCTTTGTCTTCTGCCGTCATTGAAAGCGCATTCGCATCTTCGGCTTTTTCAGAGCTCTGACGAACTATCTCGGTGACTTCATCCATACTTGCCGAGGTTTCCTCTAGGCTACTGGCTTGCTCTTCAGTACGTTGACTCAAATCTGCATTACCTTGAGCGATTTCATTCGCCCCTTGTGAAATACTGCCAGAGGCATGGGTGATGTTTTCGATGACTTCGGTCAGCTTATCAGCTGTGCTATTGGTATCTTGTTTTAGCTGACCAAAAGAGCCCTCGTAATCGTTGGTGATACGTTTACTTAGGTCGCCCTGAGCTAATGCACTTAGCACTTTTGTAACGTCATCAAGTGCAACTTCCACGGTAGACACTAGATCATTTAAACCAGTACTGAGTTTTTCAAAGAAGCCTGTCTTACCTTGTAAAGATAGTTTCTGACTTAAGTCACCCTGTGCGGCAGATTGCACTAAGTTGTCTATTTCTTTTTCAATATTTACTTCTGCGGTTCTGTCGGTCCACTCGAGTACAGTGCCAATACGTTCGTTATTTACGAAAATAGGGTTAGAAGTTACAGAGAAGACGCGTTCACCAATGTATTCAGTACTGTTGTGAGCATGAGACAAGTTATTAAACAAAACACGTTGTTGTTCAGGTTCTAAATAGAATTGATCAACAGGGAAGCCAATTAGGTTGTTGGCATCGAACTGGCCTATATGGGCTTGAATATCGCGCTCAGCACTTTCTATGGTGCTCTTAAGCGCTTGGTTTGCATAAATGATATCAAGGTTTTTGTCTGCAATCATGACATTGCCCGAGACGCTATCAAGGGCATATCTCACTCTGGCATTTTCGGCAGCGATACGTGTCTTTTCACGTTCTTGAGCTAACCAGTCAGTTCTATCTTGCCACTCTAATACAGTTCCAACACGCTCACCCTCAACACTTACCGGGCTCACGATTACTGTGAAGGTTCTACCAGAAGCCACAAACTCAGTTTCAATGCTTGCTTTTTGAGTTTTGAATTCTTCTACTTTATTGTTGAAATGTTCAAAAAACGTATCAACTCGATTACCAATCATGGCTTCTTGATTAAAGTGTGGAATGGCTTGTTTAATATCTTGGCTGGCAACTTTAAACATGTCATGAATGGCGCTATTCATGTAAATCACATTTAGGTCTTTGTCAGCAATCATCACCTGACCAGAAGAGCCATCTAAAGCATATTTTACACGCGCGTTTTCAGAGGCTATACGTGCTTTCTCCTGTGCCGCTGCAAGCTCTTCGGTTCTATCTTGCCACTCGAATACCGTACCAACACGTTGTGCTTCAACAATGACTGGGCTTGCAACTAATTTAAAAGTTCTTCCTGCAATTACAAATTGCTCTTCAAGGCTGGTGGTTAGACTTTCAATCTGTGCGAGGTGTTGCTCAAAGTAAGGCATTAAACCATTGATTTGCGCATTTAGAATATGATGTGCACTAAAGTCAGGCAACTCAGCCTGTAGCTGTGTTTCAACCTCTTCAAACATGTGTTGAATTGAACTATTCAGATAAATGATTTGATGATCAGTATTGGTGATCATGACATTAGAATTGGCGTTATCTAATGCACTTTTAATACGGGCATTAACCCTTGCCACGCGACGTTCTTGTTCTTCTTTTTCACGGATGAGTTTTAAGCTCTCTCGCATTTCTAGCATAGATTTGAAGACGCCTTGCGGTGCTCGTTCATCATATTCTTGGCCTAAGTCACCTTTTGAAATGGCGGTTGCAATATTATCTAGTTCACTTGGATCTTTACCGAGTTGTTTCATCACCATTCTAAGTAAGAAAAATACAATAGCAGCACTAATTACAAGCGCTGCCATGAACATAATGAAAATTTGCGATACGGCTTGTTCATTAGCGGACTTTAATTGAGGGCCCAGAATATCTTGGTCTGACTTAACTGAAGTGCTTAAATCTCTGACTAAAGCTGCAAAACGCGGACCTATGACATCTAATACATTGGTTACTTTGTCATTTCTATCAACAATAAGGTTTTGAACTTGAGTAAAGGCATTTGTGTAATCAAGAAACATACTATTGATGTTGTTTAGCCTAGTTTGATTTTCTGTACTCAAACTAAAAGTGCTCATATTTATGAGTTGGTCTTCGAAGCGAGTGAATTCTTGATTGACTCGTTCAGACGCTGAAAGTTGATTACTTTCTAGGTATTTCACAACATATAAGCGGCCCAGTAATAAGTTGCGCATCGCCTCACCAGCAACATAAGCCAGTTGCGTATCATTCGATTGTGCGGCGCTTTGCATAATTTGTGTGAGCTCACGCTCCATTCTAGGACCAATAACATCTAATTGGTTTAACACCAACTCATTGCGCTCAACCCGATACGCTTTGATGACTTCAAATGTTGCATTGTACTGCTCAATTTCTTGAATGAGTTTAGTCACCATCTGTGCTCGTTCGGGTTTATTAATTTCTTGTTTGGCGTCGAGAATGAGCTTATCAACTTGTTCAAAGTACTGGTTGTATTCGCGAAGGTCTTTCTCACTACCTGTGAGAAGAAAGTCTTTTACATTCATGCGTACCATCAACATATTCGATTGTAAGGTGCTCGCAAGGTTAGAGTCTCTTGCTAGCTCTCGATAGTTTTTGAATCCTTCATCTGCGGAAGTCAATGCCAAATAAGCGGTCAATCCTATTACCGCAAGAATGCATAAAATTAAAGTAAAAGCTGATATGAGTTTTGCTTTGAGTGTGCTGAAAATCCCAAAAGAAGGGGTTGCTGTGTCCATGCGTAGCTTCCTAAAAATGTACCAATAAAAGATGCAATACTTAGTGATAGTCTAGTATTTATACAAAATCAAAGTGTAAAATGTTCTAGATATAATTAAAATACATAGATTATTCCTATTTTGGAAATGGTCTGTTTTAGTAATGTGGTGGGGTATATTGATATTCCTGAAGTTACTCCTCTTGTTGATTTTAAATTTCTCCCTACTAATTTTTTATAAATAAAAAAATTTATTATTTTTTTTAAATTGTAACTATCCCTTTTATTTCAATATAAGACTTATTTAAATAAGAGGTTTAAGCCGCTTTATTTGATGTTTTTTAAAGTTATTTAAAATGATGTTTTTTAAATTGCTGTTTTATTTGTTTTTTTTATTATTTTTGTTGTGGTTTATATGTGTGCATTTTATGCAATAATATTTTTTAAATAAGTGGTTGCATGTTTTTTCATGGTCTTGACTGTGCATCTTTATATGCATATTTTATTTTTGTTAACAGGTGTGTATTGTTTCTGTTAATGGCCATCTTCCTCAGGGTGGGGTGTGCGCTTTATAAATACTATAAGTTAATATGGATGAAATAATGCAAAATAATAAAGTAGCTAAAGCAGTAAATTATGCGATTGCTTGTTCGGTGATCACTACAGGGCTGTCTACCGGTGTTGCTATCGCAAATGAAGATGGTGCAAATGAAGTTGAGCGAATAGCAGTTACGGGTTCGCGGATCAAAAGACATGATTTAGAAAATGCTTCACCTATTACGACAGTTGATGCTGAGCAAATAGAAATGGCTGGTGTTGACAATATTGCTGATTTAATTAATCAGTTGCCTGCTATAACGGGTATTACAAATACCACGAGAGCAGGTAGTCCAACATCAAGTATTAACCTTAGGGGATTACCAGATACATCAACCTTAGTATTAATTAATGGGCATAGGGCAGCAAATAATGCGTCAAGCGGTGATTCTGTCGACCTTAATGTCATTCCACCAGCAGCCATTGAGCGAATTGAGATTCTTAAAGATGGCGCATCATCAATCTATGGTTCTGATGCCATAGCGGGTGTAGTGAACATCATACTTAAGAAAAACTATGAAGGGTTAATGGTTGACTATACATATACAAAACCTTCAGAAGAGGGGGGGGAAAGAGGGAGCTTTAATTTATTAACAGGTATTTCTGGTGATAAAGGTTCAATAGTTTTTGGTGCAAACTTCTACGAGCAACAGGCAATTTTCTCTCGTAATCGTAATAGAACAAGTATTACACCAATTCCATCTTCAGCAATTCCTTCTGGTCGTGCAACAATCTCAGGTTATAAGGGTCTTGATGATGGCTCCATAGTTAAAACAGGTGTTGCTGATGATGCTGCCACAATAACAAGAGCAAATAGCGCTGCAGATTTGTCTGGTTATACAACAAACTGGGAGTCATATAACTATCAGCAAGTTACTTCAGAAATTCCTGATAATCAAAGATTCTCAATGTTTGCAAATGGACATTATGAGATTTCGGATACACTTTTGTTTAATGCTGAATTTCTTCACTCGGACACTCAAATTTTTGAGACTTGGGCATATGCACCAATATTTGCAGCTTTTGAGGTAGGAGACTTAACTTGGAGTAAAGATAATAAGTACAATATCTTTGATCAAGATATAAAAGATTGGCGTCGTAGGATGACTGACTCTGGAGCTCCTAGATTTTTTGATCATAATACTCAATTTGACCGATTAGTCTTAAAGCTTGACGGTGAGTTTAATGACAATTGGAGTTGGTCGGGTAAAGTATTAGGCTCACAGAGTCGATATAGTCAAACATATGTGAATGTGGTTAATAAAGAGCACTTAAAATTAGGTGTTGGTCCAGAAAGTATTTGTGCTCAGATTGAAGGGTGTGTTCAGATAAACCCTTTAGCTGAAGCAGGTCAGATGCCTGATGAACAATGGAATTACATGTTAACTGATGTTCAAATGAAAGGCCGTTCTCGTACTCATACATTTGCATTTGATGTAACAGGTGATTTATTTGAGCTAGATGCAGGTGCTGTTGCAGTGGCTGTTGGTGTGGAATATAGAAAAGAAAGCTTTTCTAAAGATCCTGATGGTCTTATTTCAGACTTCCAAACAATAGGTGGTGCAAACTTGCAAGCTACGGCAGGTGATAGAACCTCAAAAGAGGTTTATGCTGAAGCATTTGTACCTGTCGTTGATAAATTAAATATGACTTTTGCTCTTCGTTATTCTGATTTCAATGATTTTGGAACAGATGTAAACCCTAAAGTTGGTATTGAATTCGACCCTAGTGAGTCTTTGAAATTAAGGGCAACATATTCAACGGGCTTCAGAGCCCCTTCACTTCAAGAGTTGTATCAAGGTGCATCAGAGTCTTTCGACTTTTTGTCTGATCCATGTGCGGCTGAGGACGCAGGTAATACAGCTAGTACAGCAGGTTGTAGTGTGCAATCTGACCCTGCTTTATTCCAATTCCTTACGATCACCACGGGTAACTCGGTACAGTTAAGCGCTGAAGAATCAGAAAGCTTTACTGCAGGTGTAGTTTGGAGTCCAGAGTCGCTTGAAGGTTTAAACCTTCGTTTTGACTATTTTAATATTACTCAAGAAAACGCAATAGACAATCCCAAGCAGTACTTTATAGACAAAAACGCTGAAGGTGACCCTTTATTAGGGAATCGAGTGGTTAGGGATGCTAATGGCAACATTTCTCAGGTAGACGTTACTTATGTTAATTTGGCTGAGCGAGAAGTTGTAGGTGTTGATTTTGGCGCAGATTATGGTTTTGAGTCTGGTTATGGTTTTTGGAAGATAGGAACAGAGCTATCTTGGTATGACAAATTTAATGACCAAGCGCACCCTGAAGCTGAAGTGGTAAACCGCTCAGGCACTTATGATAACTCTTCAAATGCAGGCTTGATCCCAGAATATAAAATGTCTTACTTTATAAACTGGAGTTTTGAAGATTGGAGCCTTGAATTAAGAGGTCAATGGTTAGATGAAGTTAAAGATAAAGGTAATGATGATGAAGTTGTAGACTCATATTCTAGATTAGACCTTAACTCGGTCTATCAGTATAGTGATAACCTTTCTTTCTCATTTGGTATTGATAATTTAACTGATGAAGAGCCACCAGTAGTTGGAAGTGAGCCATCGGGTATTGAGGGAGCAACCTATGACCTTACAGGAAGAGCATATAGTTTTAAATTAAAATACGAGTTTTAATCGTTGTTTTTATTTTGAAATTATACAAATGGACTTCCATGATCCGTTTTATATTAGCGCTCAATTTGGGCGCTTTTTTGTGTTATCAATCCTGTCTTTACTGAGACTTATTTTGTTATATATTGCTGATGAAACTATTAAAATATAAACAAAAACCATGGTCACTAGCTTATGAAACCTAAACTCTTATTGTATCCGAACATTCAGGTTGAAAGTGTATTTACAAAAGAAACGGAAGTCTTAGGTCAATTGCAAAGAGGGGAGTTAAATGAAGCTTTGATTTTGTGGCAACCAGATAAGCCAACATTGGTTTTGCCGTCAGGTAATAAATGGCAAAGCTCAGAGGGGATGCATCTACAGCTTATTCAAATGGGGTGGCAGCTGTTTAGTCGCAAAACAGGTGGCGCACCGGTACCGCAAGTACCTGGAGTCATTAATGTTTCTCATATGTATGTGTGGGATGAGCAAATACCTTATTCGATACCAAGGGCCTATCAAGATTTTTGTGACAAACTATCTCGATTTTTTGCCCTATATAACGTGAAAGTAGATGTGCATGCCACTGAGTTTTCTTATTGTGATGGAGACTACAATCTTAATATCGCAGGCAAAAAAGTGGTGGGAACAGCGCAGCGAGTGGTACTTAAAAGTGGTGGTGGTAAGGTGGTACTTGCTCAGGCTTGTATATTAATCAATACGGATATTAGCACTATCATTAATCCCGTTAATACCTGCTATGAATACCATCAACAAACTGAGCGTGTGCGTTCAGAGGTCCATACCTGCTTGGTTCAGCATACGCATCAAAAAGACTCTGTTGAAGGCTACTTTCAAAGTTTAATAAAGGCCTTTTCATAGCTTCTATGACTTTTTGATAATTCAATCAAAGTGCTGACGAAATGGGATATCATTGAAATGCATATAAATACAGATGCCTTTGCCTTCAATGCTTTGTAATTCAATATGACCACCTAGGCGCTGGGTGACTAGGTTATACACGATACTTAGTCCTAATCCTGTTCCGCCTTCTCCTCGCTTTGTCGTCACGAAGGGTTCAAACACTTTTTCAAGAAGCTCTTCTTTTATGCCCGCGCCGTCATCGCTAAATCTAAAGTGGATTGCGCCACTGACAAACTTGCACGAAATTTCAATGTTGAGCAATCTATCTTCAACTTGACCATGGCGTAGGCTGTTTACGATAAAAATAGTAAATATTTGCCCAAAAGCCCCGAGGTAGCTTTTTATAATCATCCCTTTAGGCATATCAAGAGAAATACTTGCATCATGCTTATCAATTTCGTGCCTGAGGCTGATGACAAGATTGTCTAAAAATTCATGTATATCAAACTCGACAAGTTCATCATATTCCTGATGTGAAGCAACCTGCTTAAAGCTGCTTATGAGTTCTGCAGAGCGAGTTAAGTTACTTTCTATTAAATTAAGTGAGTCATCAAATTCCTGTAATAAAACTTGCAGGTTTGCTTTCGATATCTTGCCTTGTTTGAAGTCATTTTTAAGCTTGCCCACCTTCTCCCTAAGGAAAGATTCACTGGTTATGGCCACGCCTAAGGGGGTGTTTAATTCGTGCGCAAAGCCCTTTACAAGGCCACCTAAACTGGCCATTTTGGCGTCTTCGATAAGCCTACTTTGGGCTAGCGAGAGCCTTTCTATAAGTGTTTCAATATGGCTTAATAATATGCCTAGGTCATCACTAAATTGGGATAGTTCATCATTACCGCCAAGTTCTAATCGCTCACTAAAATCATCGTTTTTAGACAGTTTTCTGATAAATGCGGTGACAGCAATCAGTGAAAAAGTCACTCTGCGGTTAATCACAAATGAAACGGAAAGACTGATAATGGTGGTTGCTAAAATAAGTAAAAAAATCTTTCTAAGGTAATTTTGCGATGTAGCGGCTTGTTGCTCATTTAGGTGTTGGTATAGCGTATCAAAACGTTCTCCCAGCTCTACTGATAGTGTGTTATTTTTACCTTTTAAGCCTTGCGAAGCAAACTGTCCCTGAGTCTCTAAGTGATAAATATATTGACTGAATCCTTGAGCATATTCATTGAGCCTCAAATTTAAATCAGCGCTTTTTTCGGGGTAACGGATATTAATTAATCGCTGTGTCTGTGCAATAAGTTTAGTGTGTAGCGTCAGATATTTAGGATCCCAACGAAGTAGATAGTCTTTTTCTCTGCGTCTAAGTTCTAAAATTAGAATTTCAAACTCGGCATCTTCTAATTTTTCAGTGATGGTCTGTAACTCGTGCACAGCATGACGAAAAAAACCTCTTAACCCTCTGTCCTCATTGAACCCTAAGCGCCTTTGAAGTTTTATTTGTTCGAGTAAGTTTTTTTCAAATTCGCCAACCCCTACCTGAATTTGGTTAAGTAGTAGTAGAGCAATATCATCATCTTCAATGCGTTGTTTGAGAGACATTATGGCTAAAGCATAATTGTGTTTAAGTTTTTTTAATTCACTCTCAATGTCTTTTGAGCGATACAGACTAAATGCGGGTTGTAAGTAAAGAAAGCGGGTGAATGCGTTTTTATATTGGAGTAGGTGTTGGTCAGTCTGTTTACTAAGCTGTGACTGTTGATACAAAAAAAGCCCGCCAACGAGTGTTACGATTAAGCAGATAATAATGCTAGCTTGGGAAATGATAAATCCGGTCTTTAATTTCATAGCACCCTTAAAGAGTTTCCACAGCATATAATGATAGTTAGATATGCTTTAAGTGTAGAACATGGCAGTAAATGTGTAAAAAACTCAACAGTGTACGACGCACTTTTATTATTCGACTAAGGTTTCGGAACGAGTTTATGAAAAGCCTATATTAGTTTTATGACATCGTAGAAGCTATAAAAAATCTAAAGTTATTGTATTTAAAAGTTAAATAAAGAGAGAAAAATTTTTTAGAAAAATAATAAGACTAAAAACTGTGTGCTCACTATTGTTTGCTCAACAGCAAAACAGGTGTAAACGGAGCACACAATGGTTAAAAAGATCCTTTCAATAGTCATTGCTTTGAGTTGTACTCAAGCATTCGCAAAATCACAATCAGTATCATATTTCGAACCGCCTACAGCCAGTATTCCTGCCGGTAGCTTTATGGCAAAAGATCATGCAGGGGAAGGTCGATATAAAGTGTCTATGCAGCCTTTTCAAATGGCAAAGTATGAGCTCACGGTGGCAGAGTTTAGAAAATTCATTGAAGATACAGGTTATGAAGCACCAACAAATTGTATGCATGAAATTGGCCCTGGATGGTTTGGTGCGGGTGAGCGAGATGGTTCGTGGGATAACAATTTCTTCAATCTTTCTGAATATCACCCTGTAGTTTGTATTGGTACTAAAGGCGCTGAAGAGTATGCCAAATGGCTTTCTGATAAAACGGGTAAGCAGTATCGACTTATGTCAGAAGCGCAATGGTTATATGTGATGCGAACAGGTGGCTATGACGAATATATCTCTGAAAAGGGCAAAAAGCGTCATCAAGTATGTGAAATAGCTAACTTAGCTGATCAACACGCAAATGCGATGACTGGCAAAGTTTATCAGGCCCCTTATTCGTCATCGTATACCATTGAGGATTGTAACGACAAAGAGATACTTTCCTCTACTGTAGGCTTATATAAAGCTGATAAATATGGTGTGCATGACTTGCTCGGTAACATTCAAGAGGTAGTTGCTGATTGTTATGTTGATGGCAAGCAGCGATTTCCCCAAGGTGGTGCTCCTGTAACTCAAGCTAATTGTACTTCACGTATTGCTAAAGGCAGTAGTTGGCACTGGGAGGTACCAGATCTAGACCGAAGAGGTGAAATGGCTGATGATTTTATCGCGGCAATAGAAGGTTTTCGTTTGGTACTTGATACAAAAGGTAAAGCCCTCCCTGCACAGGCTGGCAGTGACCAATTTGTGACCGGGTTAGCAAAAGCACAAAAGCAAGCCAAAATAGTGCATGCGCAAATTGCGGATTACCCAAGTAAAGTATCTAAGCTTTCTTTAAAAGACAAAGGCCGAGGAGTGACTCTAACCTGGCAACATCAACAAGATATGGTTGGTATAACTTATAAAGTGACTCGTTTAGACTTGGTTTCAAATGAAGAGCAAGTGATTGCAGAAGGCGTCTCAGGACTAAAATATGTCGATACTAAGCTAAGTAAGCATAAGGCGAGATACAAAGTGATACCTCAAATTGGAGAGCGAGAGGGGCTTGCTTCAAATACAGCGGATTCAAATGCCATATATACCCATACCCTACCAGCTCGTATTCAAGCAGAGGCATTCAGTCAAGGTACTGAAGTGAATGTTCGAAATTCTTCTCAAGAGCCAAAACACGATTTGGTGTTTGCGAATATGCGTAATACCAGTGCAGATTACCAAATAAAGGTAAACAAAGCAGGTAAGTACACACTTGAGTCAAGGGTATTTCATAGTGGTGACAAACAAACATTTTCAGTGTTATTAAATGGCAAGTTGTTGAAAGACATAACTACAACAGGTGAAAACGGTTGGCAAACTGCCAGTGCAGTGCCAGTGACTTTACCTAAAGGCACGCACACACTCACAATTCAACCTGTTGGCGAGCGAACACGTCTTTCAATTAATTGGTTAGATGTAAAAAAGCTTTAGTCTTTCACAGTTTTATAAGCGATTGAAAACACCTTAGATTGAATTCGGCCCTGATTGTCGTACACTAAGCGGGGCCGTGTTTCGACACTGACAAAATAAAAGTACCACCTCAGGTAAGCGGGTTGGTATAAAAGCAAAGGTTGCGCGCAGTATGATCCAGTTTCTAGATTTTGAGTTTGATGAGAGTCAGTCTGTCTTATATAAAGCTGGAGAGGTTATTCCGCTTAATAGTACTCAATCTAATTTACTGGCCCTGTTTATTTCCAACCCTCAAAAAATATTCAGTAAAGAAGATATCCTCACGTCAATCTGGCATTCGAAAGTAGTGTCTGAGCAAGTTGTTTTTCAGAATATCAGTCAATTGCGCGCAATTTTAGGCGAAGAAGCAATCAAAACCTTTCCAAAAAAAGGCTATCAATGGCAGCTAGAGTTAATTGTAATTGATGCCTTATCCAAGGAACTAAAAACGACTAACCATTCTCAGATAGCAAATACCAATCAGCAAGTAGAGCAAAAATCAGAAAATAAAAAGTCAGTCCCTCAAAGTATTGTCGAGCCAACTAACTTAAAGAAAACAATTGACAAGCGTATTGTTATGGCTTGTTTGATGGTTGTTTTTTTTATTTCAGGCGCAGCTTACTATCATTCAGAGCATGGTATCTATACCAACAGCATAGGCTTGAAAGTACAAGAAGTGAGAGTTGAAAGTGACACCCAAGCCGAGCACAGTAACTTGCAGTTTATTCCTTTCACAGCCGATAGCCCGAGACACTTTGAAGATGAATTAGCAAGCCTACATGCTCAACTTGATTTTGCGCATGAGAACAAAGCGTTAGATACCAGAGATTTCATAAACTCACCATTTATGCAGTATCAAAAATTGAACGTTAATAATGCGCTGGTATTTACAGGGATCTTAAAAAATAATGGCGACTCAGCTACGAGTAAGCAGGCACCTTATTTACTTGAGTTACTAGTACAAGGCCCTGAGCGTAGTTGGAGTAGTTATTTGTATGGTCAGTCTATGTCTGATCTTGCGAAGCAGACTAATACACTTTTAGATAAGATAGCTAAAAGTGATTATTTTATTTTGAAAAGTGAGTCATTACTTTCGGCTGAGCTTTCTTTAATGAATGATTCCATGGAGGAGTCACTGCATGCTTTACCGTTATTAGCATATCAACTTATTCAAGCGGATAAATTTGATTCTGCTAGTGGGTATATCGAACTTTTATTGGCCGAGAGTGAGTTAAAACATCCGCTTTACTATGCCTATGGTAAGTGGCTAAAAGGGCAGCTTTACCAAGGCAAACGGGACCCAATTGGCGCACAAACATTCTATGAGCAAGCTGAGTTGCTTTTGTCTGATGCACATATTTATGATTTGCAGGCAGAAGTGAATAAATCGATGGCAGAACTTGCGCATTCAATTGCGCATACCAAAGAAGATTATGATGCGATACACCGTTATTTATACAAGGCTGCAAGCTTAGCTCGGTTAGGCAAAAAGCCAGTCGCCGAAATACGCGCTTACACCTTACTCTCCATTAAAGCCAGTAAATTTGGTATGAAAAAAGAACGTATGGATTACCTTATTCAAGCGAAAACTTTACTGGCTGAATATCAGTTAGATGGCTCTCATTATATGCTGCCTATGTATCACTTTGCCTTGTTTGCCCAAACCGAGGAAGAGCGCATTAAGTTTTACCATGAGGTGTTAGATAAGCCAGTGACACCTGAAAACTATTGGGTGTTTTTCTCTTCTGCAGATCAGTTATCAAAGTTATATTTAAAATTAGACAAACCTGAAGCAGCGCTTGAAGTGGTAGAAAAAATAACAGACCCTGCGCGTTCTGCGTTATTACATGCACAATATTATCGGGCACTGGATGATATTGATAATGCCATCACTTATGCTAAACGCTCATTCAATATTGGTCGTGGCCAGCATTTGAATTGGTTGAGCTTAAACAGTGCCTTATTGCTGTTAGAGCTTAAGCAAAGCCAAGGTGAGAGTCACGAATTAGCTGAATACCGAGAGTTTATTGCCAATCACGCTTCATATTGGTGGTTAAATTGGCGAAAAGAGCGATTAGCTAAAGTGGGCATTGATGCCGAAGCACAAATGGCGGGTTTGTAGCCAAACAGCCAGAAAAAGTAAGGTTACTTAACCTGAACTTTGGTTAAGAGATTTACTGACATAATAGCTACTGTTTTAATAAATTTTATTAAGTCAGCAGTCGGAAACGTTCAGGGATAACACCGCTCACGCGTCCTGCTATCGCTAAGGTACTTACTTCCCTGTAGGCAAGGCGAGTTCACGCGTCAATAGCTAGCCTATTGCAAGTGAATTCAACGCAGTTGGCTTTAACAGTAGTCACTGTAGATATATTTATTATCCAGCATCTAGGTTATTTGCCTTCTCGGTATTCTTATTATAAAACAGGCGCCGCCCAACTGCTTGGTGGTTTCTATTGTAATTTGGCCGCCAAGCCAACTGACAATTCGCTCGACTAATGCTAAGCCTACACCGTAGCCGCTAGTATCATCATTTGCTTGTTTGGCTAATCTCACAAAGGGTTTAAATACCTTTTCTTTGTCTGTATCAGCAATACCTTCGCCGTCATCGCTCACTGTGATGGTTGTGAAGTCCTTGTCTTGGGTGCTTTGAATTTCAATGTGTTGTCGAGCATGTTTTAAGGCATTATTGAGCAGGTTGCTCATTAACAAACTGAGATAGTGCTTATCTCCTTGGATAAAACATGGGCTTTGCTCCATGATTAATTTGCAGCGCGGATCATAAGCTTTTTCAACTTGTTGCTTTAATACTAAATTTAAATCAACTTCAGTTTTAGCTGTGTTATCAAGCGAGTTTTGCAATCTGGCAAAGTGCAGTAGGGCATGAATAAGTGCTTCCATATCATCTAAATTTTGATTAATACGGGTTTCGAACTTGGCTTTTTGCTCTGGGTTATCAGTTTCACAAAGTGTATCTAAGCCCATTCTCACACGCGCAAGGTGAGTTCTAAGTTCATGAGATAATCCGCCAGATAGCAATTTAATGTCTTGCATTAAACGGCCTAGTTTTTCGGCCATTTGATTAAATGCCATTTCAATATCTTTCAAATACCATAAAGAGCCGACCTTGAGTCGTTTATCTAACTGACCGTTGCCAATAGCGACGGCTGCAGTGCGTAACTTATATAAACGAAGTAAAAATGGTGCCAAAAATAGTAAGATTAAAACCAGCAGAGTTGAGTAAAAAATCAGAGTGAATAGCCAAGCTGTTTGCAGATTTTCAGGTTCAATATTGGTTTGAGTTACCAGCAATACTTGCTCTTGTGTGAGAATCGAATAAGCCGTTAAGCCTTCGTTTGACTCTAAAAATACCGCACCATCAACTAGTATTTTTTTGAGTAAACTGCTGGGCAGCGGGTAGTCTTTTAATGATTGTAACTTGTAGTTAAACCCTTCATTTTTAGAGTTAAGTTCAAGCCACTGATTGAGCGCGTGTGCTTTCATCCCTGAATCGAATGCAGAGCGAATAAGCTTTACTTGCGCAAGTAAGGTTTGTTGCTCTTGGCTAAACTGGCGCGCTTTATGTTGTGTTTGATTTTGTTCAAGTAAGGTATTAAATACCTGACCCAATATGATGCTACCTGCAAGCACTACCATGATCAGTGCAATTGCAAAGCGCCACATTATTGCCACACCTCAGCGGCAAGTAAGTAGCCTTTGCCCCAAATCGTTTTTACTTTGTAAGGTTCGCTGGCATCGTCAAAGAGTTTTCTTCTAAGTCTTGAAATGCGTAAATCTATGGTGCGGTCGAAACCATCGTATTCAAACCCTCTTAATTGTTGGCTAAACGATTCACGGCTGACGACTTGACCTGCTTGCTGGGCTAGAATCCACAACACATCAAATTCATTACTTGAGAGTTTAAGTGCTGTGCCATTGAGTGTGACTGCGCGAGTGGGCTTGCAGATCACTAAATTGCCTAAGGTAATGGTGTCTTGTTCAACTGTAGCAGCCGTTTTGGGTGTTACTCGACGTAACAAAGATTTTATGCGGGTTTCGAGAAGTCGTCCGCGCACAGGTTTTGTGAGGTAATCATCGGCGCCCATTTCAAGCCCTAAAATTTCATCAATTTCTTCATCGCGTGCGGTGAGCATAATAATTGGCACATCTGATTTTAATCGCAGTAATTTACACACTTCTAAGCCATCCATTGAGGGCAGCATACCATCTAAAATAATCAAATCAGGGGTTTTGACTGAGAGCGCTTGGTATGCGGTCAGGCCATCGTGATAGACCTCAACCGCATAATGTTTAGCGCTCAAATAGTCGCTGATCCACTCAGCCAGTTCTTTATCATCTTCAACGAGTGCGATTGAAATCATAAGATTAAAACATGCGCCAACGCATGGCCTTACTGTTATTCTTTTTATGAACCCAAGCATAGCGGATTGTTTGTGTGTGCAATACTTGTTTGTTCACGGTTTGTAGAGTGAGCACCAAATCGTTTCGCATGGTGATTTGTTTTTTTAACTCACCTTGCTTTTTGTTGTGCCAACATAGCAGTTTGTTTGCATTAGCAAACAGGCAGGCACTTTTTTCAGTACTGGTTCGCCATGCGACTTCTAGGTCTAGATAACAGGTTTCACCTTGTTTTAGTGTGGTGCATTGCTTTGGAGAGACAGTTAAAGCCTCGTGTTGAACGTCATCACTTTGCTCAGCCAAAGTCACTTTTGAACAAATTATTGCAGGTAGCAGTAGAGAAGTGCGAAGTATAAAGTTCATCATCTTCTCCTAAAATACGTAATGTAAAGACACGCTAATTCGACTGCCTTTATCACTGCGCCCTTCATTGAATTTCAGAATGTTTTGTGAATAAGGACTATCGACAATGCTATCAGCGTAATCGGTGTAACTTAAAAAACCTTCGACTAGCCAATTTTCGGAAATGGGTTTTTTTACTCCCATTTTATAAATAAAGTTGAAGCCTCCATCAGCATTAAAGGTTGGGTGATATTTGGCTGACTCTGGAACACCATAATAATAATCAAGTATTTCGTCATTACGGTACTGTAGTCCTACAGAGCTGAAAAAGTGCCAGTTTTGAACATTCCAACTTTTAGCAAGCCAAGCTGCCGCGTAATGCCCCCCGCTGAAATTACTTTTATTAGTATTAACGCCATAAGTGAACATAGCATCTAGCCCAGCAATGGTACCCATGGCTCTTAAGCCTATGTATGGGGTACTGTTTTTGTTAAAGCTGTCTTCACGATAATTGTAATTGAGTTCGCCATGGGCTGTAGAGAAGATGCTATCAAACTCCCAGTCGCCAACATTAGCGAGGTTATAACCTACAGCAAAGTTGCTCTCGAATTTATCTGAAAAGCCCGGTAACTCAAGGAAAAGGCCATTTTCGAAATAGTAGGCACCTCGCAGACTGAGCCTACTTTTAAAGCCTTCTGATTTATAAAGCCCTTGTTGGTGTTCTAGTACAAGGCCAGTTGAAAAGTAACCGCCGGGATCGCGCTTATTACTAAAAGCATCACTCAAATTGGTTGTGCTTGTTTGAACGTTTGCATAGCTAAAAGTACTGCACACAACTAAAGGTATGATAAATAACGTTTTCATTGCAATTTCTTATGTTTGTTAATTTGCATTCATGTTAAATCGTGGGAGCGGGATAATCCGTATCAGTTTATCCCAAAATGTATCAATGTGTATTAAAAAAAGCGAATAGCTAGCAAAGACTTAGGTTTTTTATGGTCGTTGATACATTTTGCTACAAACAGCTTAATGTCGTTACAACTCGCACGTTTTTGTTTGGTTAGTCTAACTGCAATCTTAATTTAGACAGGATAAAACAATGAAAACCAAACCGTATATTTTTAACTTAACTTGCGTGGCTGTGGCGCTTCTATTAACCGCATGTGGTTCAAGTAATAAAGCTGCTGAAAGTAATGTTCAATCAACACAACCTTTAGAGCAACAGTTTGATTATCAAGCTTTGCTCGATAAGACTGTTGAAGGCGAGATACCTGGGGTCGTACTGTATATTGACTCGCCAACGCTTAAATTTCATGGTGCTGCAGGCATTGCTGATATTAATGAGCAAACGCCTATGCAAGTTGATGCACGGATCCCAAATGGCAGTGCAGGTAAGAAACTGACCGCCTTATTGGCGTCCATGTTAGTTAACGACCAATTGCTCGATTTAGACAAACCCATTACCACTTACTTACCGACGGATATCACTTCACGCGTTGCTAATTCAGAAGCAATCACTACTAGGCAAATGCTGCAGCATACCGCGGGGATAATTGATTATTTAAATGAATCTGATGGTGCATTTTATGATGCTGTGCTGAAAGATCCTGATTCATTAAAAACAGATGCATTTGCTATGAGCTTTGTTTATGGCCAAGAGGCGAACTTTAAAGCGGGTAGTGATTGGGCTTATTCCAATACTGGTTATATTTTAACTGGACTTATCTTTGATGAGTTATTGGAAGAGCACCACTCCAGAGCAATGCGACAGCAAATTTTCGAACCATTTGGTCTTAATAGCATGAGTTATGGGGGGGTTGAGAAAGAGTATGCAAACATCAACTCAGGGTACTTTCTGTATGATGGTGAGCTAATAGATACTAAACCTTATTATAAAAATATTGGTGTGGCAGATGCGCCTGTTGTTGGGACTGCAAAAGATATGGCAGATCTACTAAGCATAATTGTGAGTGGTGAGTATCTAAATTCCGCATCTTATGATTTGTTGCTGGCAGAAAGCAGTTTCATAAATACTAATATAGATGGTTTGCAGTACAGTTATGGCCTATTTAAAGAAATGATTAATGGTAAAGAAGTCATCCACCATCATGGTTCAGAATTGGGGTATGCAACATATAACTTTCATATTAAAGAAACTGATACTACGGCTGCTTTCATAGTTAATTGTAACGGTTACACTCGTTGTGATAACGCTCACAACAAGCTTTATGAAGAAATATTGGTTGAATTAATAAATTAAATGACCAAAAAATGGGTGAACCACCTAAATGATTCACCCATTGACTCGCTAATAAAAGCTTCCTTGTCTGCACTCTCAAGGGAAAGTCAACAAGAAGGGAGATGAGAAACCCAAATATTGATACGTCTACGGCAAAAAATAGTTCAATCTAAGTTGTCTAAATCATCGAACAGGTAATCTAAGCCATGCTGGGATTCAATTTGTGCCAGTTCATGGGCGCTATCTAGATCTCTTTGCTTCTTTCTTAACCTACTGAGAATTTCGTCTTTGTCATGGTTGCCTAACTGTTTTAAGACTGAGATATCAAATTCATCATCATGCATCGCAATCACCTCTATGAGTAACATCACTTTTCAATGAAGCATAATTAGCCAAAAGGACTGGTATAAAATGACCTGGTTAAACTTTTAAGCCTTTCAGTAATTATTGAACGTTGCTTGTTCGAGTTCGGTTCAGTTTTCGGCAAGCACGATATAGAAATCAAAGTTGATCTGATCATGCTCAGAAACGTACTGATGTCTTTGTATAGGAGGGTGACAATGTTTGGTTTGTTTAAAAGAAATCCGAAAAAGAAAATGCGTAAAGAGTATGACGCTTTATTAGAAAAGGCGATGCATGCCCAGCGTAATGGCGACATTAGAAGTTATTCTATGTTAACTGCAGAGGCTGAAAGCTTATGGGCTGAAATAGAAAAACTACCAAATGAATAAAGCCTGCAGAGCAGGTTTATTCAAAAGAATTGTATAGTCTGAAGGTTTGGCTTTTTGTTCCTGGATTGAAAGCAACTTAACTATTTTAAGTCGATTTACAATCAAGCTTTATTCTGACTCCAGCTTGCTTGATAGCCCAGTTATCAAAGTGGCTATCAGATTAAATCATAAATTTGTTCTAAAAGATTTGTAAAACTAGGATGCTGTCCATTGTATGTCTGAATAGAATAAAAAAAACTAAAGTAGAATCTTCAAATTTCTTTATCTAGCTCTTGTCGTTACCTCTGGTTTTCCTGTTTATGTATTCGTTTACGTCTTGAACTGTAGCAAGCCAAAATTCATTTTTTGGATCTTTTATGTATTCAATTAATTGCTGAAGCGCCCCATGGTCAACGGTGTAGGCACCTTTATCGCCAACTTCATGCCCGGCGAGTACGATCCAAGCATTGTCAAATTTAGCTTGCTCAATAAGGGCCTTTAGTTGTTCAAAGGTTTTTCCGTCCATGCTAAATGCACGGATTTGTGCCGGGTCGTAATAGAAAGGGTCATTGGCTGTTTCATCATTCCAAGTTCGGCCATAATTGAATGTTTCGGCAATTAAAGGTACATAGCTCTTTACCTCAGTGCCTCGGCCGACAAAGGTTTGCCCACATGGATAAGCAAATCCTTTAGGGGTTGCACCAGTATGTGACTCAATATATTGCTGGGCTTGTTTAATATCATGTTTTAAAAAGCTTAAGCTGCTTTGTTCAAGTCCTTTATTTTGTTTTCTTAGCCAGCGAAAATTACCTGTGCATAGATGACTTGCTGTGTGGTTTGCGATTTCATGGCCCGCTTCGGCTGCTCGTTTCCATTGCTGTTCTTTGCCCTTCATGTGGTACGGCATAAGATAGAAAGTCGCTTTCACATCATGTTTGTTTAGGATCGGAATGCCTATATCAACTTGAGATTTCCTTGCATCATCAAAGCTGAGGCTTATAGCATATTTCGTTTTGTTGGGGTAAAAGGCGTGACTA
The DNA here is from genome assembly GCF_042848605.1 of Pseudoalteromonas sp. MTN2-4. Lineage (NCBI taxonomy): Bacteria > Pseudomonadati > Pseudomonadota > Gammaproteobacteria > Alteromonadales > Pseudoalteromonadaceae > Pseudoalteromonas > Pseudoalteromonas sp. MTN2-4. The sequence goes on along the minus strand of NZ_BTGK01000007.1, from coordinate 78,553 downwards.
ACAAGAGAAGTGAACAAGCATAGCGCAACAGAGATTGGAAAAATATATTTCATTTTAACCTTAGTCCTTTCTAATAAATCAATGTTCAAGATATAGTCTTGGGAATAAAGCATCAACTCACTTCTATTTCTAATATGAATAAAACTCAACTTTAGGATTGTATCGATAAATTGGTGTGTTTGTTGTTATAAATGGAATAATCTTTCCTATACTTGAAAAGAACAAAATCTCAACAAAGAAGCGATAGTGAGTATACAAAGTCAGGATTTTTTTTCGATTGAGAAAAAAAAAGTCGCCATATTAAGTAGGGTCGCTTGGTATTGTCTCTATTTGCATGCCGCATTAGTCTTCTTTTTTGCTTACATCGAAGCTTATTGGTTATCGGGGTTAAACATTCTCAGCGTTGTTTGTTGGGCTGTTGGTTTGAATTTGTTATCAAATGGCAAAGTGGCAGGAGGATTACAACTTATTTGCCTTGAAGTGTTAGTGCATTCGGTTGCTGTAAGCCTCACCTTTGGTATTAAGTTGGGCTTTCATTACTATTTGTGGGCCATCGCATGTACTCTATTGGTTGAGCAGACCATCCCTATTTTTCGTTCAATCGCTTTTGCAGTCACAATGATGTTGACGTTTGCCATGTTAGTCACATTCGAATTTCCTAATATTAGCCACTTTCCTTACCCTAACCTATTACCTTACATTCATTTCTCAAATGTATTGATCAGCGGGTTACCGATGATTTTTGCACTTGCCTCGTTACGAGAGATGAGTATTCAGTCACGGGAAGAATTGACTCTAATGGCAAGTAAAGATGCCTTAACAGGATTGCATAATAGACGCTTTGCACAAAAGCATTTAAGTTGTCCCAACTGGTTTGAAAGCTATGGCAAAGACGCTGTGTTTGTTGTTATGGCAGATATTGATCACTTCAAGAGAATTAATGATAGGTTTGGCCATGAAAGAGGTGATGATGTTTTACGTATAGTCTCAGGCATACTTATTGACTGCTTTGAACAGCCGAACTTGGCGATCCGTTGGGGGGGAGAAGAGTTCTTACTAATCGTACATGAAAATGACAAGCATACAATTCAGCGCTTTTTAGATTTAATCACCGCACTCTTGCAGCAACATAAGGTCAGTCGTGAGCAATTAAAGGTGACCCTCAGCTTTGGTGTGGCTAAATGGCAAAAGGGTATGAACTTTGAAACCGCAGTGTCTCGGGCTGATCAAGCCCTTTATGAAAGTAAACGATTAGGCAGAGATAGAGTCACTTATTTTGATTGAGCAATTACGCAAACATTTTCTAACACTTCAAAACATCTCTCTCACAGAACCTAGATGTAATTGGTGTCATATTTAAACTCAGTTTAAAAGAGCGTTGGGTTATTTAGAACAAGGCGATAGACAAACAAAAGTTCTTCATAAACTTGTCTACTAGATAAAATTATTAGGTTCTATATTTTTAAAAAGGCAATAAACAGACTTGAGATGAAATGTTATTACAAAGTTGCCTACATGGGCTTAAATCAAGTTTTATAAATAAATTTAAGCTGTTAAACCAGCTTAGACATTAAGGCTAAATGTAATCGGTTAAAATAAATAACTCATAAATATGCTATTAATTTGAATTAAAAGATTGTTAATTTTTTTTCTACAATATAAAATTTGGATCCCTTTTGGGAAATAAAACTTAAAATAAGGATTTCACAATGTTAAAAGCAACTCTTTCTGCGGCTATTGTAGTTGGCGCATTTTTAGCAGCTCCAGCAAAAGCAAATCAAGTTAACCCTTGGGCTGATTGCGGCATTGGTGCAATGGTCTTCCCTGATAACGGCACTGCGGCTTCTATTTCAAACATAATTTGGGATTTAGGTACTACAGCGGTTTCTTCAAATGTTTCTTCGCAAGAATCTTGTAAAGGTGCAAACGTTAAGACTGCTCAGTTCATTCAGCAAACTTTCCCTGTTCTTGAGCAAGAAATTGCACAAGGTGAAGGTGAGTACGTAGCAGCTATGCTAAACGTACGTGGTTGTGAAGCTGCAGCGCATGCTGACATCGTTTCTGCAATCCGTAACGATTATGCAGACAAGCCTGCTGCTGATGCTCAAGCACTTTATAACATCGTAGAAAGCAAAGTAACTAGCCAGTTCGCTGCTAGCTGTTCTGCAATCTAATCGATTGAGTGGGCATAAATGCCCACTTTCCCTCTATGCTACGACGTATCTCAGCTTTTCTTATTTGTTCTGCTCTTTCATTTAATTCTTATTCTACAACTGATATTGAGCAACTCGCACAACACCCAACATGGTTAAAACTAGGTCACTATAAATCTGCTGGAGATCTTGAAAGCTATGTCATAAGTGATGACTTTTTCTTGTCACCTTCAGGCAAAGACGATCCTTATCTTGAACTTCAAGCGACTATCAACGCTTTTAATTCACGACCTGAAAAACAATGTCGATATCCTGCTAGATACCAATGGTTAAAACAGCAAGGTTTAAAGTTCAAACAACCCAGCAGTTCTTGTGCAGACTTGACACAGTGGCGAGAGAGCCAACCAATTCATTCGGTTAGTTTGGTTTTTGCGTCAGGCTATATGAGTAACCCCGCATCTCTCTATGGTCATATGTTATTGAAACTTAATAGGGCAACGGAATCACATAACAAATTACTTGATTACAGCATCAATTATGGTGCCATTGTGCCTGATAATGAAAATGGTCTTGTGTATATCAGCAAAGGATTATTTGGTGGCTATGTTGCAGGGTTTTCCGATCAGTTATTTTACCGTCATCAACACAATTATGGTGAAGTAGAGCTTAGAGATTTATGGGAATACGAGCTTAATTTAACTGCAGATGAAGTTCGCCTTATTAGTAACCATATTTGGGAGTTGATGGGCGCCAAATACACGTATTATTTTGCCGATGAAAACTGTGCGTTTCACATTGCAAAAGTGATTGAGTTGGTCGCAGGCGATAAACTAACAAATGAGCTGTCACCCTGGGTGATCCCTGCAACTATTTTTTCTAAGCTAGCTGAGGCAGAACATAACGACCAGCCCTTAGTGCGAGATATAAAATTTACGCCATCTCGAAGCAGTGCCTTTTATCAGTATCAACAACAATTAAACGATCAAGAGAATGCGTTCGCAAAACGTATTTTCAAAAATGCGAATTTATTAAAAGGCACAGAATTTAAATCACTGAATATTCAAGCTCAGAAAAAAATTATTGAAGTGCTATTTGAGTTTATTCAGCTTCAACAGTTAAAGCAGTATGAGCCTGAATATATATCTGCGCTGAAAAAAGCTTTAGTTAGAGCAAGGTTGAAGTTGCCTGTTGGTAATGAAATAAAAGTCGAAAATTATCAGCAAAGTGCGCCCCATAAAGCGCAAAAGCCATCAAACTATTCAGTTTCAGCACTTGATGTGGGCTCAAAAGCTCAATCCAACCTGGGCTTTCGCTTAAGTTATTTTGACTCACTCGCATCGGATATTGCGCGGGTACCTTATTCGAATTTAGAGATGCTAGATGTTGAAATCGCAGTTCGTGATTCGAATATGTATGTGGATAAACTTCACATTCTCGACTTAGAATCTTTCAATCCAGCGTATACAGACTGGGTAAATGAAGGTGGCTGGTCTTGGCAGCTTAATTTAGGGTTTGAGCGTGATAGAACAAATTGTCAAGGCTGCAAAAGCACGTTTGCAATGGGCGGCGCTGGTAAATCTATGCTATTTAATAATGACCATAGTTTAGTGTATGGCATGGTAAACGGATATTTTGGTGAGCTAGCAAGCACAGCACAGGTTATTGATGCATCTATTGAAATCGGTGTGATCAGTGATATTTACCAAGATATCAAAATGCGTGCTGCCATTGAACGTTTCCACCATAAGCAAATGGCTGAGCTGAGTAAAAATGTTGAGCTTGTGGTACCACTCAATCAGGACGCAGATATTCGTTTAATATATAAATCTTCAGAGCAAACACTTTGGCAGTTAAAGCTAAATTATTATTGGAATTAACTCGTATTTTTTAACCTATCTGCGCTTTCAACTGTGATTGAAAGCGCTTTTGATTATTTGCTTTTTCCTTATAAACAAAATACCCAAGCGAAGCTGCACTTAATAGTACCCCTAAAGCGCCAGTGATAATACTGAGCTCTCGTAAAAATACATTCCAATCCACTTGGGCAATCACAAGGCTTTGGTACACCATCACACCGACTGTGCCTAAATAGCCAAATGAGTCCGCTAAATAAGTTAAAAAACCAACGTTAGCAGGTCGATTAAATGTTGCAATCAAGCGTTCGAATAGAGTGGTCGAGAAAGGCACATAGGCGAGGTAGAGGCCAATGCCATTTAACACCATCCAATAAATAGGGCTCAACATTCCCTGTTGATAGGCGAGCGAGCTTAATAAGGTGATTGTGAATCCAGCAAAAATGAGTAAATGATTAACCACCATTGCAAGGTGGTTGTCTTTAATCAGTTTGAGCAGTGCCACAATGACTAGCACCACTAGTGCAATAGGTAACTCGGTAAGTGTAAAAAGTGCTGGGGCGCCATCAAGGCCAGTTGCTAGCCATACATCGGCAGCGAAACTATCGCGTAAATCTCTTAGTACGGTGAGTAGCACATATCCTATGATCAATAACGTGAGGCCAAAACCAAGTAACTGAAGTAACTCTTTGCGGCTTTCTTTGGTCATGGGCACACGGGCGCAGCGTTGGTCGATATCAGCTTGATTAGGAGGAGGGAGTTGATCAAGCATCCATACAGACAATGCCAACAGAGGTATAAAAAGACTGGCTGTGGCAAATGGCATCCATAACTCAGTCACGCCGTAGTCCATCATTAAGTAGCTACCTACGGTTTTTACCAACCCTGAGGCAACAATAAAGCTTGTGCATAGCCCTGCTGCTAATATTTCCGTGACTCTTCGCCCTTCTAAATAACTAAATACGATACCCCATACCATGCCAAGCGGTAGGCCATTTAAGAGCATAAAAGCTGCGTTGTAAGGCTTTGGGATAAGCGCAAAACCGAGCAGAGCAAGCCAAGCGATAACCACTAAAGTGATGATGGCTTTGGCTCTACCGTGACTTTGTAATTCAGAGATGACTTTAATGCCAATGAATTTAGAGAGCGCATAACCAAAAATTTGTGCCGTTAAATAAAGCGTTTTAAGTGATAGGCCTAACAGTGAGGTGTCGGCATATAAACCAACAGCGACAGGTTTGCGAAAACCATACATAAACGCATAGGTGCTACAGGCTGCAATAATGGCGTAGATGCAAAACAACAGGGTATTACTGCTGAGTTTATGTTTTATCTTGCCGCTAAGCTCAAAGAGCATATGACACACCTTCTAAAAATGCGCCAGTTTGGTACGAACCAAACTGGCTTGGGTAGATGCTCAGTGTAGAGGCTTTATATTGCAGTAGTTTTACAATCTTTTTGTCGCGTTGAACAAATCGAGTGTACTAACTCAGGGTAATTAAAATTGAAGTTTGGCTTTGTTTTCAATCATTAAGGCATCATGACGCCAAAATTCTCGATCGAACTCAAAGGCCGTGCCTTGTTGATCTCTAACGATACGAGTGACTTTTAAACCCAGAGCACCGTCGTAGGTGTCTAAGTGCTGTGCAATAGGATTGAACAAGCAGCAAGATTCCACCGAGATATCGTAAAGCACCTTGTGATGTTGGTAGGTGTTTTTAAGTAACATGCTGATAGACAATGATAAATCATGCTTGTCGATGTCGGGTAAATGCTTGTTACTGAAGTTTAGATCTTCGACAACCACAGCGCGACCATCCACAGAGCGGACACGTAAAATGCTAGTTAGGCTGGCTCTACCATCGAGTTCAAGTGCGGTGGCGATTTCTTTACAGGGCTTTTGTTTTTTCTGCTCAAGTAGCACGGTACTAGGCTGAAACCCTTGCGCTGTGGTGTATTGTAAGAATGAGGCATGCTGCATGGGGTCGTATTTTAATTTTCTTGGGCAGACATACCAGCCACTGCGGTTTTTACGGTAAATAAGCCCCATATTCTCAAGTTGCCCGAGCGCCTGTCTAAGTGTTGAACGGGCAATATCAAACGTTGCACAGAGTTCTCTTTCTGAGGGCAAGCTGCCCGTTAATTGCTGCTCTGTTATTTGTTTGGTTAGCACTTCACGCACTTGGGCGTAGGCAAAACTTTGGGTACTCATTTAGGGTTTTAATTCGCACATTCACTTGGTTTATTTATTGGTATCACATCAGTTAAATCTGAACAAGCGCTTATCTAAAAATAGATTTTTTGGTCCGTACCAATTTTTTAAATAATACATATTTCTGTCAAGTCTCTGTAATAGTTCACCGATAGTATTTTCGCCGTTCGTTACTTTGGTATGTACCAATTACTTTCAGGAATCATAATGAAAACTTTATACTCTACTGGCATCACTAAACCATCTTTACTGGCGCTTGCCGTTGCAAGCGCGTTATCTGCACCTGTTTACGCAGAAGATGACAAAGCAAAGAAAGACCAAGAAATTGAAGAAATCACAGTTGTTGGCAAAAGCGTGTCATACGCTAACAACGCGACATCAGACGAAATGTTCAAACAACAATCGGCAATGACCAGTGCGATGGCGATGATTGATAACCTACCGGGTGTTTTAATCAATGAAGGCGATACATTTGGCTCTGACGATTGGTCAACAACAGTATCAATTCGTGGCTTCCAATTAAGTTTAGATGAGCAGCAAGTAGGTATTACCATTGACGGTATTGCCAACGGTAACTCAAACTATGGCGGTGGTGCTAAAGCAAACCGTTATATTGATACTGAAAACTTAATGGCCGTCGAAGTATCTCAAGGTACTGCTGACGTGGCATCTCGCTCAAATGAAGCGCTAGGCGGTACGCTGAATTTCACCACAATTGACCCTGGCACTGAAAAAGCGGTCATTGCGAGCTTGTCATTAGGTAACTTCGATGCGCAAAAATATTACATGCGTCTTGAAACGGGTGAAATATTAGATGACACATACAGTTGGTTCAGCTACTCAAATTCAAGTAACAGTGACTGGATCACAGGCACCGCAGAAAACAAACGTGACCACTTCGCTGCTAAGTTCGTTAAAGGCATGGACAGCAATTTAGAAATTACCGCTTACCTTTCTTACGACGATGTTCACGAAGATAACTATCAGCGTGTGTCATTAGAGAGCTTCAAACAAAACCCAGAATCAGACGGCCTATTAGGTGAATGGACGGGCGTACCTTATATTGACCAAGTTTACCGCCAAGGTTGGTCAACACTGCGTGAAAACCTATTTGGTTATATCGAGGTGGATACTATATTCGGCGAAGTTGAAGTAAAAGCAAACGCTTACTTCCATAAAAACGAAGGTCGTGGTGACTGGGTGCCACCTTACCTTGTTGATGTTACAAATGATGGCTCAAAAGGCCACAGTGAACTGGTTTCGGGCAATACGGCACAAGGTGGCAGCTCGCTAGGTAAAATCTATTTTGTTGATGCTGATGGTAAGTCACTTTCGCCTATTGCAGGTTGTGAAAGCTCAATCGGCTTCCCTTACGGTGGTGCGGGTGCAGAATACGATCCTAATTGTTATGAAGACGGCGCTCGCCCTGTAGGGTCTTACCGTAACACGCACTATCAAAAAGATAGATTTGGTATTAACGCAGATCTGACTTGGGAAAAACAGATTGGTAATAACACCAATGTGGTTCGTGCAGGTATTTGGTATGAAGACTATGAGCGCTCAGAATACCGTGATTGGCACAAAATCATTGATTCAAAAAGCAGCTATGAGTTTGACCATACACCTTATTGGATCCAGTACGACCGCACTTACCCTGTAGAAACCACCATGCTTTATCTTGAAGATTCATTTGAGATGGAAAGTATCACAGTGCGTGCAGGTCTTAAAAAGTATCTTGTTGATTTAGATAGTAAAGACACTTACACAGGTACCACAAAAGCGGTGAACTCAGATTCTGATGTTTTATTGTCAGCAGGTGCGGTGTGGTACACCCCAGTAGATGGCTTAGAAGTATTCGCAGGCTATGCTGAAAACTTTGCGGCGATTAAAGACCAAGTGTTAGAAGCAGATGCATCAGCACTAGATAACGTTGAAGCTGAAACGGCTGAAAACATGGACTTTGGTATGCGTTACGACAATCAAGACTTCAATGCCAGCATCACTCTTTACAGTATCGACTTCCAAAATCGCTTAACCTTTATTGCACCAGGTTCAGAGTCGGGCAATGACTATCTAGTAGGTACAAACGGTAGCTACATCAATACCGGTGGTATCGAGTCATCGGGTGTTGAAGCATCATTAACTTATTACCCAAGTCAAGATTTCTCTATTTATGTGTCTTACACAAGTAATGATTCAAAGTATACATCTGGTTCCCTCACAGAAAAAAATGAAGAGTACATTAATGTTTTCGGTAACACAGTGTTCGGTTCGGTTGAAGACATGGCGGTAGTATCAGTTGATTGGCAGTCAGAAGTATATTCTGCAGGTGTTTCTACGAAGTGGATAGGCGAGCGTTGGATGGATGCACAAAATACTCAACGTATAGATGGCTATGCAGTCAGTGATCTATATGTCGGTGTGAACTTAGATAATTTTGCCAGTGCACTTAAAGGTGCATCAATCCGCTTTACGGTGAATAACCTATTCGATAAAAGCTATATGGGTGGTGTTGCAGGCGGTTGGGGCGGTTGGATTGGCGCGCCACGTACAGCAGCGCTGAACTTCCAAACACGCTTTTAATCTCCAAACTGAGTAGTACAGGGAGTGCTACGCAGTTTTTTAAATAACAAAAATTAGTTAACAACACAGAGCCTTATTTCATTTACTGATGTGATATAGGCTCTTTTTGCTTCAAAACATGCGAGTTACTCAATGAAACTGAGAACATTTTTAACAGCAAGCCTTATATCGATAGGTGGACTAGTCACTCAAGTTCACGCAGCTGATCAAGTTGATAAAATCTTATTTGGCTCTTGCAGTCACCAAGATAAAGATATTCCAATCTTCAATGCCATAAACAAAGAGCAAGCCGACCTATTCGTATTTCTTGGTGACAACGTTTACGGTGACACTGAAAACATGACGGTGCTTAAGTCAAAGTATCATAAGTTGGGCATTAAACCGGCTTTTGCTCAGCTACGCGCAAATACGCCTGTGATAGCGATGTGGGATGATCATGATTACGGCGAAAACGATGCGGGTAAAGAGTACCCGTTTAAAGAAGCATCTCGAAAAATTATGTTAGATTTTTGGCAAGAGCCGAAAGACAGCCCGCGCCGAACCAGAGACTCAGGTATTTATACGTCGTATATGTATGGTGAAGAATCACAGCGTGTACAGGTGATCATGCCAGACCTGCGCTGGAATCGTCCTGCGCTCAGCTCAATTGGCGAATTTCGTTATTGGTTAAATAGCTTCTTTAACAATGTCGGGCCATATCGTCCTGTTGATGGCGCTACTTCTATGTTGGGCGAAGAACAGTGGCAATGGCTAGAGCAAGAGCTATTAAAGCCTGCGAAAGTGAAAGTGATTGCCTCAAGCCTTCAACTTATTCCTGACTTTACAGGTTGGGAAAGTTGGGCGAACTTTCCTGCAGACAGACAACGACTATTCGATTTTATTGAAAAGCATAAAATTGGTGGTGTGATCATGATAAGTGGCGACACTCACTGGGGTGAGCTGTCAAAGTACCAAGCAAAGCAAAACTATCCATTGTGGGAAGTAACCAGTTCAGGACTTACACAAAAATGGAAAGATGTGAGCCCCAATAAACACAGGGTGGGAGAATCCACATCGGATGTGAATTATGGTTTTATTGAAATTGATTGGCAGCAAGCAGATCCGAAAATTGAGTTTGGGTTAAAAGACATCAACGGCGATGTGACTCACAAACAAAGCATGCCGATGTCAGCGTTACAGTTTAAATAACACCAAGGAAAACGGTGATATGTTAGTTAGAAGACCAGTTTGGGCACTGAGCTGTGCCCTAATATTCATCTCAAATTTATCTGCATGTTCGATGCTAAAAACCTCAGAAAATACAGCCCTGCCAGATATAAATAATCCATCAAAAATTAAAAATATTATTTTGATGATTGGTGATGGTATGGGGCCGCAACAAGTGGGTTTGTTAGAAGAGTATGCGACTCGCGCACCGAACTCTATTTACCAAGGTTACAATAGCGCCATTGCTAAGTTGGCAAACTTAGGTGTCACCGGGCTCTCACTGCATGGGCCTGCAGATAAGCTGGTGGTAGATTCTGCTTGTTCCGCAACCCAGTTAGCAACAGGCGTTGCCGCGGGCAGTGAAATGATAGGCCTGAATCGTGCGGGGCATAAAGTGCCGACGATTCTAGAAAAAGCCAAAGGGCTGGGGAAGTCGACGGGGCTAGTCTCTGATACCCGTTTAACCCATGCAACGCCTGCTGCATTCGCGGCACACCTTATTCATCGTTCAATGGAAAACGAGATTGCTGAGCAGATGATCCAATCTGGGGTGGTTGATGTCATGTTATCGGGCGGTTTGCGTCATTTTGTGCCAAAAAATTATTCTCTGCCTGACAACCTCGAGGGCTTTGAAGCCAAGCTAAAAGCCAGTGAACTTTCGCTTAAATCAAAACGTCGAGGCGATAAAAACTTATTGGCTGAAGCAAGCAGTAAAGGCTATGAACTTGCGTTTAATAAGTCGCAACTACAGCAAACGAAAACCACAAAGCTATTGGGTTTATTTGCCAATAGTGCGATGGCCAATGGTGTCGATACTTCTTATGGTCGTGTAAAGGATCAGCCAAGTTTGAGTGATATGACACAAACTGCTATCAATACCTTGTCGAAAAACGACAAAGGGTTTTTCTTAATGGTCGAAGGAGGTCAGATTGATTGGGCTGGACATAACAATGATGCAGGCACATTACTGCACGAAATGATTAAGTTCGATAACGCAGTCAATGCTGTGCTGGAATGGGCAAAAGACCGAGACGACACTTTAGTTATCGTCACCGCAGATCACGAAACTGGTGGTTTTGGTTTTAGCTATAGCGGTGTAGACTTACCAAAAGCCGAGCAGCTAAATAATCATCAAAAGGATATTTATAAGCCAAACTTTAATTTCGGCGAGTTGAGTATTTTAGATAAGTTATATGCTCAGCAAAAAAGCTATGGTGATATTTGGTATGAAGCTAAAGGTAGTGGGTTCAAACCCAAACCAGAAAAGCTCGTAAAAACAGTGAATAAGTATAGTGAGTTTGAAATTAACAAAGATGACGCTATACAAATTTTAGCTGAGCAAAAGAACGCATTTTACCAACGGGGTCATAAGTCACTGGGTTTGAAAACAGCCAGTAAAATAAATGACTTTGCGCCGTTTTATGTGTATTTGACTGAGCGCCCGCTCAACTTAATTGGCAGAGCACTGTCGAGTAAGCAAAATATCGTCTGGTCAACGGGCACACACACACATACGCCGGTAGGTGTGTTTGTTTTCGGACCTGAAGCTCAAGCTAAACAGTTCAATGGTCTGCATACGCATGTTGAACTTGGCAAAAAAATGCAGCGCCTTTTGCTGCAGTAAAGACAAGAAATATTCTTTAACAAGAGCAGCAAGGCTCTTTCGAGCAAAGTGAGATGGTTTAACCCGTAAAACCATCCCACTTTTATAACTTGACCTGCTAACGAGTAAGCGTGCTTTTACTGAAAAAGTTACGCAGTCGGTATCGGGTACTCTGTTTTTATTGTTTATGTTGATTTAGTAAAGAATTGATTATTTTTGACTAAAACAAAAAAATCACTCTATGTTACAATTTTTTGTAGTTAAAGTAGGTAAAAAGAATATATGCATTGTTGAGTGAATTAAAAGCAAACTTGCGCCGAAGGGCTAAATTTGATGTTGTTGTAGTACTCATAGTGGTATTGCTTGGTTTTATTATTTCCCACCAGTTTGATTTTTTGGAATGGATTTACCAGTATTCAAGGCAATACGAGCACTATGAACTAGATGAGATAGTCCCTACTCTGCTTTTTGGGGTATTGGCCTTTGCCTATTTCAGTTATCGTCGTTGGCACGATATAAAACTTTTAAGTAAGTATCTTGAAGAGCAGTCTTTGACTGAGCCTGTTACACATATCGCTAATCGTCGAGCCCTTTTTGCGGTGCTTGAGCAGATTGCGCAGGAAGATAAACCACAACATGGTTTTATTCTAATATCGGTATTTGGGCTTGATGAAATTCGCAACAAGTTGGGCTTTATCACCGTAGAGCATATTGTGATCGAACTCTTGTACCTTTTAAATCAAGAGCTTGAAGACGACCAATTAATTATAGCTTGGCATACAGGTCAATTTATTGTGCACGCACCAAATTATAACCAAGCCAAAGCCCATTTATTGGCTGAGCGTTTAGAACAAGCTAATAAGACTGCAACACAAGCGATTTTAAGAAAGCTCCATATTCAATCTGCAAGCACCATTGTAACTCGTAAAACCAGTGAAGCTGAGCTGTTAGAGCGTTTAGAAGATAACTTGCTTGATTAGTTTGACTAGCAGAGCGTTTACTCACAAAGATAAAAAGAAAACCCAAGCTAATTTGCTTGGGCTTTTCTTGTTTTATAACTTAACTGATTCACCCTCATTCAACACATGCAGTGGAATGTTTGAACTCATCTTCTTATACATGTGCATTAAACGAAATAGTGCCGAGTGCGATGTTTTATCACCCATTTGCCATGAAGAATTACCATAACCCCATGGGATCATCACTTTACAATTTAAGTCGGCAGCTGCGATAAGTGCATCTTCTGGTGTGGTGTGTACTTTTCGATACCATTTAGGGTGCTCTTCACTATGATAAGAGGCAATAGGTATTAAACACACATCCATATTCCCGTATTTATTAGCAATGTCTTTGAAGTGCGGTGAGTAACCAGTATCTCCGGCAAAAAATAACTTCTTACCTTGGTGCTCTAACACCCAACCGCCCCAGAGTGTGGCGTCGTGATCTTCATGAATAAAAGGCACCATAATACGGCTGCTGAAGTGATTAGCTGGAACAAAGTGAACATTCACTTCACCTACTTGCTTACTCGAATACCAAGCCATTTCAGTGATTTTATAACCGTTATTCGGAAAGTGTTCAGCGAATCCAAGCGGCGTTAAAAATTCACTATTTTGACCTATGTGTGAGAGGTCGTCTTTTTTAAAATGATCATAATGAATATGCGAATACATGATGGCGTCAGTTTCATTTAGTTCACTTTGCGTGAGTGTTGCATTGGGTGTACGACTAATATCAGAAACTAGGCTAAACGCCCAATTGACGGGCCAGTCAAAGTCATCAGAAACAGGATCGAATAAAAACTGCTGACCATTTGATGTGTTAATTTTGAAGCTAGCATGACCGAGCCACTGTACTGAGAAGCCAGCATTAATAGCTATTGTGGGATTGCTGCCAGTGAAAGCGCAATTTTGCATTTCAGCACTGCATTCAATAATCGGGCTCGGCGGGTAACAATCTTTATCACAGGTGACGGGATACTCTTTAAAATCATCGTAAATATTTTTAAAGCGATCGGTATAGCCTTCAGTGGTCTTATTTTTGACTACCGCGTTTTCTGGAATGAGGGTTTCAACCTGGTTGCTGACCGAACAGCCTGCTAATGTCGCTAAAGAGAAGAGTAATGTAAACTTCTTCATTAGATTTCCTTATTATCATTTTTGCGAGATTTTAACAGGTTTAACAAAACACTCTATGGTTTTAATGTAAGCAAACATAACGGGTTAGGGGGAGTCTGTGTGTTTGATATGTAAATGCAATCTGAATGCTGACTTAGGTCGTATTGAAAGTTATATTTAATAAAGTGCGAATTGTTATGTGTTTTAAACCTGTGTTGTTCGGAGTAATTTTAATGGCGTCGTCTTCAGTATTGGCAGACACTAAACTGACTCTACTTGATTGGTTTGTGGTTAATGACACCGTCATGGGTGGCCTTTCTGAAAGTCGTTTAGTTGTTGGTGCACACTCTGTAGAATTTAAAGGCGATGTGTCTTTGCGCAATAATGGCGGTTTTGCTTCTGTTCGTACGCCATTTAATTTAGAAAATAAAAACGCGGAACAGTTAAGTGTTGTTGTAAAAGGTGATGGAAAGCAATATCAGCTTAGGCTAAGAGTTGACCAATATCTCGATGGACCTGCCTTTGTTTATAAATTTCAAACCTCAGCAAATAAAACACAAACGCTCGTTGTCACAGAAGACGACTTTACGCTCATGTACCGTGGTCGTACTTTTTACGCTGATTATAAACTCAATTTCGATGATGTCAGATCCCTAGGTTTTATGATCAGTGAAAAGCAAGTCGGTGAGTTTTCCTTAGAGGTGAAGACGATAGCTCTGCTAGGAAAAGTTTAAGGTATTTATATTGGCTTTGTTATCTCCTTCAAAATACCTTTTACAAATGGGGACTTTGCCTTGCCGTAGTCATCTTGCACAGTCAGCCCATCAGCAATAACCTGCTGTTTTGTCGCCTCGTACTGGGCGCGTGCACCTGGGTTGTTGAGCATGTGCGTTTTAAAGTTAACTTGCTTTGTATGTTCTTCGCTGCCTAATTCAATAACATGTGCATGAACTTGAAAGGTTTCATTTTTAAAAATAACAGCAATATCTTTACGAGGACGGTTTTCTGGAAAGGGTTTATTACTGTGTTGGTCGCTAAATCCTATACTTTTTAAATGCTCGACCGCTTCAGTTAGCTGACCTGCTTTATACAATATTGAAATATCAATAACTCCTTTACCTGCCACTTTAAAAGAGCTTGACCCAAAGTGTAAAAACTTAAAATCAGGGTGCGCGAGCTCTGCCATTACAGTTTGTGCAACCTCTAAAAATATGTCTCGCCAAGGGTTAAAGCTTGCAGGAACTAGCTGATAGGGAATAAATTTAATTTTTGACATGTTTTGCTCAGTTGCTTTTAGTTTGTTGTTTTATCTGTTGCTTACCAAGGTAGTTTAACAGCATGGATGGACTATCTACCCCAAGATAAACTTTTGATTTTCTACCAATTGGGTTTCTCAGTTTTATCTCAATATTAGGCACGCCTGAGAAATTATACCTGTTAACCTCATTGCTTCTTGGCACAAATTCATGATGCGGCGATACGGTTTCAATATTATCCAGCGGAATATAAAGCGGGTTATAGATTCCGTATCTAACGATTAAGTGAGTTTGAGTGAGTGAAATTGGACGGCGTGAAATAGCACGATACTCGCCAATAAACAGTACTAATCCAAAAATTGATAATAACGAGATAACATTGGCAGCCAAGGGGGACCATACAAAATGCAGAACCAGGTGTGCAATCGGGATCTCGAACGTCATCAAAAAGATAAACCCAAGTGCATTGCTTTTCGCGTCATCTTTGTTGGCATACCAAAAGTGTTGATCGCCAATATAGTTTTCACTTTTTATTTTATGGGCGTATAAGCAAAACACCCACATTCGCATATCAAATTGCATTAAGTTTAATACAGGGCCTGACTTTAACCAGCGTTTTAAAGGGGTTATCAGGCTCTCATCAGGGTCAGCGTGAGTATTTAAATTCGTTTTAATTGCAGCTATCACAGATGCAATCACAATAAGTTCAACGAAGAGGACTAAGGCTAATACCAGATAACGCGCTTGCTCTAAGTAGTGCCAAATAAACTTTTGCTGAGCAGGTATGAAGTAAGCACCAAAGAGAATGAGTAATGCGCAATAGGCTAGTGCTTTAATTGTTGCTTGTTTTTTATCTGTTAAGAAAACATAGCAAATCAAAGGGAGAGTAATGCATGCATCAACGAGTAACGGCCATTCAGGCTTGTAGCTACCATATTCATTAAGAAAAGAGGATGAATTATAAAACCAACTATAAGCCGCAACTAGGCAGAGGAGAAATAAAAAAGGTAAACGGTCAACAGAGATGTTACGCACAGATACTTCCTTTTAGGTTAAATTGACAGCCTAATATAGGTACTAATCTTATCGCCTTCTTAATTTGGGCTCAATAAAGTTTATACAGAGAAGGGCTCTAATAATGCGATAAGGTCTTCTTTGATCAGTGGCTTACTAATATATTCATCCATGCCCGCGTCAAAACACTTTTCTTTGTCGCCGTTCATAGCGTTAGCTGTCATGGCGATGATTGGAATATATTGATTATTCTCACCTGCCTCGCGTTTTCTAATTCTTCGCGTTGCCTCGTAGCCATCCATCACGGGCATTAAGCAGTCCATCAAGACTAACTCATAGTAGTTATCTTCATGCTCTTTTAATTTAGTAAGCGCTTCTAGACCATTATTTGCAAAATCAAGTTGTTCAACGGCACCGTTAAGCATCTGTGTAACGACGATTTGGTTAATTGGCATATCTTCCACTACGAGGACATGCTTGAACAGGGTTGTTTGATCTTTAGTTTGAGTTGTCGAGCTGTGAGTAACATGGCTATCCTCGGCTTGCGCTAGCCTATGCACGATATCGAGTAGAGTGCATGGGGTTTTACAGTATTTAACTTGTTGCACATCAGCTTGTTTAAAGTGCCTATCAATCGAGGTATTAAAAGGCAATAAGGTGACGGTATTAGCAATGTGTGAAGAGACAAATCTATCTATATCGTTGTTATCTTCTGTTGACCAGTTTATTACATAAAAGTGTGAAGATAATTGCTCCTCATTGAGCTTTTTAATGTACTCTTCAAGCAAAGTAATATTTTTATGTTTATGCATGGCAATATCAAACTTACTAAAAGTTCGTTCACACGCATTTAAGAAGCCCGGATGAATGTCCACAAAGTGGAAATGTTTTGCTGTGAAATCATAGAATATAGAGTGCTGTAACTGTTGATTTTCTGTGTGTTTACTTGGGATTGGCAAGGTAACGATAAACGTACTGCCTAACCCTAGTTTACTTTTTACGGCTATTTCACCGCCTAATAACTCGCAAAGCTTACTGACAATACTGAGTCCTAACCCTGTTCCACCAAATTGTCTTGTTGTGGATGTATCTGCTTGTGAAAAGTGCTCGAAAATTAAGTCACATTTATCCTCGGGTATGCCTATCCCTGTATCTGATACTTGGAGTTTCATTTCGGGGGCGTGATGAACTTTCGAGTATGCATACTGAGCTTTGACAATAATTTCACCAGACTCTGTAAATTTGACAGCATTCCCGATTAAATTAGTGAGTATTTGCTTTATTCTGACAGAATCAGAAGTGATGATCGGTAGAGTGATTTCATCAATATCTAAAATAAGTGCGATATTTTTTTCATGGGTTTGCTTGGAAAACGAAGTTGCAGTCTCTTTGATTAATTTCACGACATCAAATTCATTGATATCAATTTCTAATTTACCAGATTCAATTTTTGAAAAGTCTAAGATATCGTTAATAATGCGCATTAACGATAGCGCACTACGACTGGCGATATCAACTTGTTCGTTTTGCTCTTTATCTAAAGGGGTGCTTTTTAAAGAATCTAACATACCAAGTACGCCGTTCATAGGCGTTCTTATTTCATGACTCATGATCGCTAAAAAATCAGCTTTGGCTTTTGATGCGTTCTCGGCTTGTTCTTTGGCTTCTTCAAGTGCCCAGTTATTAAACTCCATATCTGAGGCGTATTTAGCTAATTGCTCTTCTGAGTTTTTGAGCTCAGTGACATCTTCAATACAGGCAAATATCCCCTCAACATCTCCGTTAAGTGCAAAATCAGGAGTGTAGGTAGTGATCAGATACTTTCTTACGCCGCCTATTGTGACATCAATTTCAAATGCAGTTTCATTACCTTTTAAAGCATTAAATAGATGATCTTGAATTCTGTCATAAATATCAACGGGTAGAACAGATTTGACGGTGTTTCCTACGATGTCGTGTTCATTCAACTTAAATAGCTGGCAGTAGAGTTTATTTGCAAAACGGTATTTCTCTTCATTATCTACATAAGTTAGAAGTACAGGTACATGCTGCGTGATCCCATCAATATAGTGCCGCGTTTTTTCTAATTGCTCAGCTCTTTCTTGCGATTGCTTAATGGCTTTATTATAAGAAGTTGCAACCCTCGCAATGACATCTCCACTTTGCCGTTTGATGATACCTTTAGGGATTGGTAGACCTTTTCGAATGGTAGCACCAATTTTAGTGAGGGGGCTGGTTACAAAGTAATTGAGTAGCCAAAATGACAGGCCAACCATAATAGAAATAATGATTAAAAAGTTATACGTGAAGCTGCCTAATTGTTGGTTCAGCTTTTCTTCATGTTGAGTGGAATCTATATGTATCCAAAAGTAATAAGCGCGTAATCTCCTTATTTCGGGGTCAACGAGGTATAACCAAGACAATGCATACCAGTTTTCATCATGGTGATAAATCACCCTAACTTTGTCACTTAACTGTGACTTATAATGCAATAACTCGTCTAGTTCTTTTTTTCCTAGTGTTTCTGAGTCAAGTAAGCTTCTTTTTTGAATAAAAAGCTTTTTAGATGCCACAATATCAAGAGACTCAGGGGCAATGATCATAATATCTTGAATGGCGCTATTGCTCGATAATGCGGCAAGCACGCGCTGTAAATTTTCTCTAGAGGCGTCGACTTCTGCAGAGATACTAATGCTGGTGATCACGTTATCCACCAAAGAATCAATAAAGCGCTCGTGTTGTAATCGATATTCGTCAGCAATAAAGCGTGTGAAAAGCAAAAAGGAGCTTATACCAAGCAAAAGCAAAGGTATGGTCGATTTAAGATAAAGCGAGTTTTTTATCATTTACTTTGTTCTAGTGGCATATGAAACATACTTGGCACAAAACCACATGGCTTATCGATTGATTTAATGCGCCATAAAGTCTCGCAGACTTGCTCAGTGACACTTTTAAGAAAGCTATTAGAAATTAATTCTGCTTGTGTATCACCTGTTTGCATCTCAAGGTTGTTGAAAGCATCAGAGAAATCAGCAACCTCTAAACCTTCTAATTTAGCCATTTTTGTCATAGCTTCATCTGGGTGAGTTTGAATAAATTCATAAGATAATTGCCAAACTTGCCAAAGCTTCTCTAATGTTTTTGGGTGCTGTTTTAGGTAACTTTGTGAGATGCTGACAATATCAACCACTTCTTTTGGGATCTCGCTACTGTCAAAAATGACATGGTAATTGGGATTCTTTAATAACTCCGTTGAGATGGGAGGGTAGGTAACGAACGCCGAGATATCGCCTTTGTTCATCTCCTTTATGCCAGACATTTGCTCAACATTTTTAATTGTTACGTCATCTAAGCTTAGGTGATGTTTTTGTAGGCCTCTTTGAAGTACATAAATACCGAGTGAAGAGACTTCAGTACCGATGGTTTTGCCTTTTAAGTCTTTAATTCCAGTAACTGATTTGTGAGCAATAATTGCGTCCCCGCCTAACGAGTAATCAGTAATTAACGCAATGGTAAGCGGCCTTACTGCAAAGGATTGAATCTGAATGGCTTCTATTAAGGTGCTGGTGAGGCCATCTACCTTGTTATTCAAATAAACTCTTTGCGTATCAGCTAATGAGGCAACTCTAACAAGCTCAATATTAAGCCCTACTTGTTCAAAAAAACCTTTTTCTTTTGCTAGATGAAGTACTTCATAACCCGGCCAAGGGTTGATGGCGATATGTAACGTTTGTGGTGGGTCGTTTTTGCAAGATATGAGAAACAAAAGAGAAGCAAAGAGGATTATCTTTTTTGAGAGTAGCCACATAACTTTGGGTCGAATAGCGCAATAGTATTCTTAAGTATTGACCAATTTCTGGCTCTGGCAAGGCGAACGGATTGACTTTTAGTTTGGAGCGAAGATTTTCAGGCGAAACAAGCCGTTAATAGTAACGGCTTGTTTCGCCTGAAAATCTTCGTTCAAATTGTGAAAAGTGTTCAATTAAAAAAGATTTAATAGCTATGATTTTGGCGGCTTCTTTCAAATCATAGTGATAAAGCAGCCATAAACTCCAAATGGATGGAGGTGAGGTGATATTGAGCCTTCTCAAATTCCTGTATTTAGGTTGGTCAGCTAAACCACAGGGTAATTTTGCAATACCTAGTCCTTGATCTGTCGCGCTAATTAAAGCGGCTAAATTATCAAATCGAGCGACGATTTGGGTTTTTTTAAAGTGGCTTTGATACCAACCTTTATCAAATTCTAGCTGCCATAGTAATAGGTAATCGACTTCTTTTGACTGCTTTAAGTAGCTTTCGCTGGCATAGACGCCCCAATTAGATGCGAACAGTTTTTTGCCAACCAAGTCCGATTGTGTCGGTTCAGGTGTAAACCTGAGCGCGATATCGGCTTCTCTGGCATTGAGATCTTTTTGACTGGTGCCCATCATTAAATTGAGTTGAATATGTGGAAAGCTCTGATAAAACTCATCAAGTAGCGGGAGAAAGTAATCATGCGCCAGTTCAGGGGTCAAGGCGATGTTTACCTCTCCTTGTAAACTTTGGTTTTGACCATCGAGTCGTCGCTCAATATGACCTTGCAAGCTTTTCAAATTTTCAATGTCAGGTAGCACTTCTCTGCCAATTTTAGTTAACTGGTAACCTTTTGGGACACGCTCAAATAAGGTGACATTGAAACGGGTTTCAAATGCTTGAATTCGCCTGGCAACCGTTGTGTGTGTCACATTGAGCTGCTTAGCTGCGGCTGACAAACTGCCGAGAGTAGCCAGTGCAAGAATATATTGATAATCGTCATCTAAGTTCATCTGTGCATTTTTGCACAAAAGATATGCAAGAAGTAGTAATTTTTTTCCTCAAAAAAAGTCGTAAATTAATCCTAAATAAACCTAAAGCTAAACGACTTATTAAAAGGATGAATTATGTATACCCTTTATCATTGCCCAATTACGTGCTCTACAGCCGTATTAATTACTTTAGAGATTATTGGTGTGGAGCATAATGTTGAGATCATCGATCTATTTCAGAATGAACAATTTAGTGAACATTTTTTAGCAGTAAACTCACTCGGTAAAGTACCGGTGTTAAAAACTGATGAGCATATTTTAACCCAAGGTGAAGCGATATTAATTCATTTATCGCAAAAACATCCTGAGGCTAATTTGATGCCAGACTTAGCAACCATAGAGGGCGCAGAGGCACTTAAGTGGTTAAATTTTGTGGCGTCAACGGTGCATGGGCATTTTTCACGTGTGTTTCAGCCAGAGCGTATTGCCAATGAACATGAGGTGGTTAAAGCCAATGCCGAAGAGGAGTTAGTGAAATTATTCGGGTTGATTGAAAAACAGCTTCAGCAACAGCCATTTTTAGCAGGCTGCTTACCAACATTTGCTGATTATTACCTCGCGGTGATATTAGGGTGGGATAGAATGTTGAGCTTCGATTTAGCTGAGCGTTTTCCTGAATTAAAAGATTATAAACAACGCTTACAGCAAGCGAAGACCAATTCACCGACATTATTATCACTCTAGCCCTTTTATAGCCAAGCCATCTGTTAGATTTAGTGGCTTGGCGACTTATTAGTGCGACAAAACCTTTCCTTCGAAAAAAATTTCCTACAAGCTGTAATAAATAACACCTGCTATCTACTAATTAGAAAAATACAAAATGGAACGAGGTGAATGGGAAGCGATTTTTATCAGCAATCAATACTGCCCTTTGCGGGGATCATTATCAAAATTTGTCGGGCATACACCCATAACCAAGAAGATTTTGAAGATTACTACCAAGAGGTGTGCCTGCAAATTTGGCGAAGTAGAGACAATTTTAATGCTGAGTCTAAATGGTCAACATGGATTTATAAGGTGGCTTTAAATGTTTGTTTGACCCATTTAAAACAGCGTAAAAAAGGCGAGCAGCAGTTTGTGTCTGATGCTTTACCTGATGAAGTACATGACGACGCCAAGGCATTTGGTTCTGATGATATTAACCTACTTTATAACGCCATTAAGCATTTGTCAGAGATAGATAGAGCAGTGATCCTGCTTTATTTAGAAGAGAAATCTTACGCTGAAATTGGCGAAATTATTGGTGCTAACACAAACAGTATTGGCGTACGCATTACGCGTATTAAAGAAAGATTAAATAAGTTTATAAAAGCGCAGGAGTGAACACATGAGTAAGTCTATTGAAGCAATGTGGAAACAAGGTTTTGTGACTGAGGGTGAGCTATCAGCACCAAAAGTGAACGACTTATATAATAGGAAGTCGCAAAATATCGTAGATAAACTGCAAAAGATGTTTGCAGTTAATATTAAAGCCATTGTGATTGGTGCTTTAGTCATGCTGGTGGTGATGAGTTTAATTGGAGCACCTTGGTTAGGCTTGTATATCTGTGTATTGCTAGCACCGCTTGTGCTGATAGCGAGAAAAGAGCTCACTAAATCGCATAACTTATCGAAAGGGCAGAGCAGTTTAGAGTATTTAGAGAGCTTTGATGCTTGGCTTAAAAACTCAATGGATACATATTCGAAGTACTACCGATTTTTTTATCCGCTGTTTTATATCGGTATGGTAACACAAGGGCTAGCGAGTAATGCGGGTAGTAAAGTGATGGCTTTGTTTTTGAAGCATTATCCGACAGAGTATGTATTGTTAGATATTCCAGGTTATGTTTGGGCGGTTATCACAGTGCTGTTTTTGTTGGTCGTGCGATATTCAGAAGCTTTGTATCGGTTAGACTTAGACATCATTTACGGTAGACAATTTAAAAAGCTGGAAGAATTAATCACAGATATGCGTGCTTTAAAAGCACAGTAGTAATGTGCCCAGCACCTTAAATATTATAACTGAAAAGCGCAGCCAGTTGGCTGCGCTTTTTTGTTATAGGGAATGAGAGATTAAGATCCTGTCAACTAACTCTAGTGCGGTGGTGAAGTTACTGAGATCAGCACGAACATCGCCATCTTTGCCTGAATGGTGACCGTGACCGATAAGCTGCATTTGTTGTAGTTTACTTGGCTGGTCAAAATCGACGATGGCTTGATAAATAAGCGAGGGTTGCGCAGTGTAGCCGTCGCCTGAATATACAGGATCATCAGGGAAGCGGTCACTACTGTAGTAAGTGTTGTAATCGAATGAATGGTTTATCTCAAATCGAATACGGTATTGACCTGTCAGTGAGGTCGGCAGCTGAATTGAATAAATGAAATTATCTGTCATGGTTGCACCACTAAAGCCGTCGACAACCAGTTTATTATCTGTTGGCAGGTAGAAGCCATTACTGGCTTGCACACCAAGTTGATGTAAAAACACAGGCAGCGATTCAGGGCGCATGCGAGTATCTTTTGATTTTGCATCTTCACCACCGGTTAAGGCCTCTCTACCAATTGCATTTTCGCCGATCAGTAAATGTTCATTAAATATTTGGTCAGGATTTACTTTCGATACTTTGTTGGTGAAGTTATTGGTGGCGATTTTTTCTGTGACGTAGAGCGGCTGAACAAACTTACCTTCTAAGGTTTCTAACCAAAACGCATATTGTGGCCACATAAAGTAAGGGCCTTTTTTCAGTTCTAAGGTAATTGTTTGTCCGCTCGCTTTTGCTGGGGTAATTACACGCTCGACATATTTTAGTTCTTTATCTTGGTCGGCTTTATCTGCGGCTTTTAGGGTTTGGCCCCAAGTGTAAACTTGCATTGCAGGTGGCAGGGCGAAAAATGGTGACGCCAACAAATAACCTACCAATAAAACGGCCAGTGGCATGGCAAAACTGACTTTGCCCGTATGCTTCTTTAGCGGATTTAAATAAGCGAAGAGGGGTTTTGAATTTTTAAATAAGTGCCATACGACGACTAAAATCATAGCCGTGCCTATTAAAGTATGAATAAGCGCAATGACAGCATCATGTTGCTGACTGTATAACAATACAGAGGTAACCAACATAACAATGAAGGCTAAAAACAGTAGGGTGCCGATAAATACTCGGGCATTAAAAAATGACATAGTGACTCCTTTTGAATTACCCCCTTATCGCTTAAGGAAGGCAATAAAAGCCACTAAAGCTTTCTAAAATTATCTAAGGTTATTGATTTTATTATTAATAATTTAGAGTATTTAAATACTTAAGCTGCTTTGTTAGCGCTCGACTTTTAGCTATTTGCTTGGCTGTGCTTAATGCGGTGTTGAACTCCTCGAGTCTGTTTTGTTTCTTGGCAAGCAAAGCAAGGCTTGCCCAAACACTGCTTTCGCCAACTGGGCAGCGTAAAACTTGATGATGTTTTTTTGCTTCGAGGTAATACGCTTTTGCTAATTCGTATTGACCTTGATGCTGTGCAATACGCGCCAACAGATCCTTCGAGTAGGCCATAAATAGCCAATCATTATTGCTCAGAGCTACTTGCAAAGCTTGCTCAACCCTTTGCTTAGCTAGCTCGTCATCTCCCTCAATAATGGCGTGAATGGCATTGAGATAATGCAAGCGGCTTAATTCATTTTTGTCATTGAGTTTTTGAGCGAGTGGAACAGCCAACATAAGGTGTTTTTTTACTGCAGGGTAATCTTTTAACTCAAAGAGTGTGTTGATTAAGAGCCGTTGCGCAGTCAGGTTTTCAGGATCATGTGCAATAATACTCTCAAGCAAAGGTTTTGCTGCTAGGTGGTTATCTTCAAGCTTTAGGTCAATGGCAACCCCCAACATCTCATGATTAAAATCGGCATGATAGTTGTTGGCTTGTAGGGAGCTTTCTTCACCTAATTGTTCTGCTACTTTATCGCTAAATTCATCAATTACATCTTGAATATTACGACCAAATAACACACCTTTCTGTTGCGTATTCTTATAATGCAGCGCATAACTTAGCTGATAGTCATGAGGTGATCCGGACAATTTTGACGAGACAACTAGTTCAGCACCAGAGACGGTAAATATTTGTCTAATATGCTCAGGTTGAACATTGCTCAAGGGCGCGCCTGCTCGCTCTAGCACTTCCAGCACATAATCGGTCTGTAATACACCATGCGCTTGATTATTGGGTAAACGCTGTATGACTTGGTCCATTAACCCTAAACGAACCCAGCTATGGTCGTTGCCTTCAATTTGATTTTGTGTTGGCAGTATGACGACAGAGCCAGTCACTGTATTTGGTTGAGATTGCTCAGGCTGTTTAAAAGTAGAGTAATGCAGCATAAATGCAAAGGTAATTAAAGCGAAGCAGATAATCACTTTAATAGTGTGTCGGTTGGACTTATATTTTGGGTCAGGGGTAGAAAGTTTAGAGACATCAGGTAACCACACATATCCTTGCTTGGGTATGGTTTTTATAACTTCTCCATTGATAAATATCTGTCTTAGTTCATTGATCGATTGAAATACAACTTGCTCGGCGACAACAGAGTCAGCCCACACAGTATCAAGAATGTGCTGTTTACTAACAGGTTTTCCTGCATTTTCTAGAAGCAATATCAATAATTGGCAAGTCTTCGGGCGAATAGTAATCCCTTCGCCGCCTATGCTTCGCAGCGTTAAAGCTTGAGGATTAATATAATAATCTAAAGTTTGATACTGCAATGCGTTGTCCGATTTTACTTTTTTAGCAAAGATACAGTAAAAGAACCGCGAAGTTAATCAAGTACATTATTGAGATAGGTACAACACTGGGTTAATATTTTTGGTGAATTCAATTAATAATAACAATGATTAGGGATGATTATGCTCAAGCATGCTTTATTTCTTACCTTTATAACAACGCTCTTTGGGGCTTCAGCCTCTGCGCAAACCTCACTTAAAAGTACATTACCAATAGAAGCGCATGCTAGTTTAGCGAATGCTTCTCAGATGAACTTATCGCCAAATGGAAATAAAGTAGCTTTTGTACAAAATGGCGAAGGCACGTTATTTCTAGTGGTTTTTGACTTAATAACGGGAAAAAAGCGTTTTATTTCCAAAACCGATAACTTATCAGTCACTCTGAATTGGTTCGATTGGCTTAATAATGATGTGTTATTGATGGGAGTTTCCTCTACTGTTTCTGAAAGGGGCATCCGTTACAATGTATCGAGATTACTAAAGTTTGACTTAAGAACTGATGATGAGACAAAAAATGTTATTCGCATAGGCCGCAGGTCGCATAACTCGCAATTTCAAGATAATGTCATCAGTATGTTACCTAACGATCCGGAGCACGTTTTATTATCAATTGATTTAGACACCCCAAACAAACCCAGTGTATTTAAAGTTAATGTACAAACGGGTAAGCGAAAACGTATTGAGCGCCCGAAAAAGAATATCGATGGGTGGATTGCTGATAGGCAAGGTAAAGTGCGTATTATGCGCCAAATTGACGATACGCTTGTTACCTATAGTTTGAAAGATCTTAATACTAACAAATGGAAAAAGTTATTTGAGTATGAGGTATTTTCTGCCAATAAAGTTACTTTGCTAGGGTTTGATAAAAATCCGAATATCTTATATTTCAAAGCCATTTATAAAGATAAAGATGCACTATTTAAAATGGATGTGACAGATCCAAAGCAAACACGTGAACTGGTTTATCATGACGAAAATTATGACGTTGATGGCTCATTGGTTTATTCAGAAGTAACTAATGAAGTAGTTGGTTTCTCGCACTCAGGTTTTGATGACTTAATGAAGTACTGGGACGAAGATCTTGATAAGCTTCAGCGCTCCATCAATAAAGCCATTCCAGACTCAACAAATGTGATAATAGATACAGATGTGACTGGGCAAGTTTATATTCTCTACACCACTTCAAGTGATCACCCCGGTGCGTATTTATTAGGTGACCGTAATAAAAGCTCACTAGAGTATATCATTTCAAAGTATCCTTTAATTGAAGGAGAACTTTATAATGGTAAGAACAATGTTGAATATATAGCACGAGATAAAACAAACATTGAAGGCTATTTAACTTTTCCAGCCGATTATGAAAAAGGCAAAGCTTACCCTGCCATTATATTGCCCCATGGGGGACCAATGGCTAGAGACTATGCGGGCTTTGACTATTGGTCAGAATTTTTTGCACACCATGGTTACTTAGTTTTTCAGCCAAACTTTAGAGGATCATCGGGTTATGGTTTCAGCTTTGAAAGTGCTGCAATTGGTGGCTGGGGTGAAGCTATGCAAGATGACCTGCAAGATGCTGCAAACTGGTTAGTAGCGCAAGGCTATACAAAGAAAGATAAAATGTGTATTGCAGGTGGTAGTTATGGCGGTTATGCATCATTAATGGCTTTGGTAAAACATCCGGATACTTTTCAGTGTGCAGCAAGTTTTGCTGGTGTCGCCGATCTAAACTATATCTATTACCAAGCAAGAAACTTCACGAATAAAGACATTGTTCGTAAGCAAATAGGCACAGATAGAGACAAGTTAGCAAGTGTGTCACCTATTAACTTTGCAGAGAAATTTACTAAGCCGGTATTACTAATACATGGTTCACAAGATAGCGTAGTATCTGTGAGACACAGTCGTGAGATGGCCGAAGAGCTTGAAGATGCAGATAAAGAGGTAAAATATATCGAGCTTGAAGATGGTAGCCACTACTTGGAGTATCAACCATATAGGATTAGAACGTTACAAGAAATGCTGGTTTTCTTTAATAAACATTTAATGTAACCCTAAATATCTTGAAGAAAAACCAGTATTGCTTTGGGTGTAATACTGGTTTTTATTATTGTTTTAAAGCTTCAGTAAAATTGACGTTTGTGCTTTCTTTGGCATTTTCTCGACCACTAACATAAACGAGTTATCTACCATACGCTCTATGTCACTTTTGCAATAGAACCGTCGAGTATGACGGTATTCCAAAGTCGTTTATTCATGTGATAGCCGGGTATCACGGCATCGAAAATATCTCTCAAAATATGTGCTTCATCGGGATTGCACTCAAGGGCGTGTTTACCTTTGAGGTATGAATTTTGTTCAAATCAAAGGCTTTCAATACGCGAAATGAGCTACGCAGCATATCGGGTTATGTAAGTGGCTAATGACAAAGTAGTGGAAGCTTTTGGTTGAACTCTACGATCAGCGCGAGTTGGACATTTATTCGGCGTTATCGGCTGACTTACATAGAATAACTATGCGGGGCAACCCTTGCCACGCAGCCTCTGCCAAGCCTAAATACCCAACTCGCAGCTGCAAAAACACACAGCAAAGGTCAACACGCCCTAAATTCATCCACCAATGTGGGTTTTCTTCAGTGCCTTTGCCCATTTTTCCCAGTGATAAAGTCGCGAACATTTTCCCTTTCACTTTATAGATATCGACCCCTTCACCAAAAGGTTGGCTAACGGTAGTTTCGGGCATTGAGATTAAATATTCATGTGCTTTAAGGTGATCCATCGTCTAGTGTTAACCCTTTAATAATATTAAATCAAAACTCAGTTCGTTTGGACATTAATTTGACATAATTGGTTGTAGGTTAATAGATAATAATTAGGGTCTTATCGCAAAATTGCTGAGTATCGGATAAGAATCAATTACATTACTGCTAATAATTATCATTTGAGGTTTGCTATGCGTTTTGTGCAGTTGTCGTTGCTTTGGTTTGTAACCATAGTGGCAGTCGGTTTTTATAGTGATTCGGCAAAAGCTGAGTCTATTGAAGTAGATGTGGTTTATCCTGAGCGAGTAGTTGATGCTGGGTTAACATTAACGGGATCGATCAGTGCAGTACATAATGCACAATTAGCGAGTCAGCAATCTGGTGTTGTGGCTAATATTCTAGCTGAAGCTGGTGATGTGGTCACACAAGGTCAGCTGTTACTCTCTTTAGACGATACCTTAGTGCAGTTGCAATTTGAACAAGCCAGTTCAGAGCTGAATATAGCTCAGGTGGCATTACAAGAAGCGCAGCGTTTACATCAAGAATTAACAGCACTGTCAAAACGTCAATTGGTCGCACAAACTTTATTGGCAGAGCGCAAAGCAAATATTACTAAAGCTGATGCAGAATTAAAAAATGCTAAGGCGAAGCTCGCACTTCAGCAAGAGCTTCTAAATCGTCACCATATTAAAGCGCCATTTGCAGGCGTGGTGACAGATCGTATGGTTGATGTAGGGGAGTGGATAGGTACTCAAAACCATGTATTTAATCTCATCTCAAGTGATAAGTTGCGTGTAGAGCTCGCTGTTCCTCAGAAGTATTATTCTCATTTATCACAAGCGATCCCGATTTATGCAAAGATCCAAAGTCAAAACAAAGCAGAAGGTATCATAAATAGTCAGGTTGAGCGCGTAGTTGCATCAGTCGATACTGTAAATCGGACATTCAAGGTATTTGTGTCATTACCAAAGCATAATACTTTTGTGGTGGGCAGCTCAGCACAAGTGACCATTCAATTACCAGCCATTGAAAATACGCAGGTTTGGTTACCTAAATCTGCGTTAAAGCGTCACCCTGATGGTGGCTATAGCATTTTTGCAGTGAATAACAATACAGCAGAGCGCGTATTTGTTGAGGTTACGCAGCAGCAAGCAGAGCGAGTAGCAGTCAAAGGGGCATCAGTCTCGCAGCAATACATCAAAGCAGGCGTTGAGTTACTGCAAAACGGTGTAAAAGTATCTGTGAAAAACAGTTCAGGTAACGCGTTATGATTGAAGGAGCTGTCAAACGCGGTGTACTTGTCACCGTGATCGTATTAATCAGTTGTATTTTAGGCTTGGTTGGCGCGTTAAATATACCCGTGCAGATGATCCCTGATTTAGAAGTACGCACTATCACAGTTCAAACAGGGTGGGCGGGCGCAACGCCTCAAGATGTTGAAAAAGAGATATTAATTGAACAAGAGCGTTATTTAAGAAGTCTACCAAACTTAAAACGCATGGTGTCTTATGCTCGAATGGGCAGTGCTGAAATTGAACTAGAATTTCCGTTTGGCGTTGATGCCAATGATGCGCTTATTCGGGTAAATAATGCTTTAAGTCAGGTTCCCAATTACCCCGAAAATGTCGATCAGCCAAGATTATTTTCGAGTTCTTTCTCGGGCAATGCGTTTATGTATTTTGTACTTAAACCACTGCCAGGGAACCCGCTCAATCTGGATGTTGATTTATTAAGAGATTTTGCAGAAGACTTTATTCGACCGCGAATGGAAAGCGTGTCAGGTGTATCTGAAGTGAGAGTGGGCGGTGGTGCGCAAAGACAAATTCAAATAAAGGTTGATGCAGAGCAACTTGCGCATCGTGGAATTAGTCTCAGTGAATTACGAAATGCGATTAGAAATCGTAATCGAGATGCATCGGCAGGTGATATTGAAAGTGGTACCAGCCGATACTTATTGCGTGTTGTCGGGCGTTTTGAGCAGTTGACCGAACTTGAAAACTTGATAATTCGCAGTCATAACAATGCTAATATTTATCTTAAAGATGTTGCAACAGTGACTTTAGATCACTTTGAAACTCGCAGTCTGTCTTATAATGTGGGGGAGCGTACATTAAGCCTATCGGTTCGCCGTGAAAGTGGCTCAAATGTTTTGGCGATTAAAGATGATATGTTGCCAATAATTGATGAATTAAATCAGCAACTGCTAAGACAAAACGGCCTAAGCCTAACGCTCATGAGTGATGATGTGCAGTATGTACGAAGCTCTCTCGAAAATGTGTGGTTTAACTTGATCCTTGGTGGCTTGCTGGCAACCTTGGTGATGTACTTCTTCTTACGTTCAGGGCGCGCTACCCTAATTGGCGTGTTGGGTATCCCTATTTGTACTATCGCCGCGTTTTTAGCTTTAATGAGCTTTGGTCGCACCATCAATGTGATTTCTTTGGCGGGTGTTGCATTTGCGATAGGTATGACGGTTGATAATACCATTGTGGTGCTTGAGTCAATATTTCAAGCCAAAAAGCAAGGGAAAGGCAAGCGCCAAGCCGCCATTAGCGGTGTAAAAGAAGTTTGGCCTGCAGTTTTGGCCTCAACGGCAACAACAGTACTGGTATTTGCCCCGATCTTGTTTGTCCAACAAGAAGCTGGTCAGTTGTATTCAGATATTGCCATTGCTATCTGTGGGGCAATTATTGCTTCTATGCTAGTGGCTATTTTTGTCGTTCCTGTCGCCTTGGCACGTCTTGACAAGCAAGTAGTTGCTAGCGAAAGCGCTAAGCACAGTAAGGTTTATGGTCAAGTTTGGTTGAAATGTGCGAGATTCTTTACTCAATCAAAACAGCGAGCGCGTATAGCCTCTGCATCATTCATTGTGTTGATTTTAAGTGCTGCTTATACCCTGATGCCAGCAGCCGAATATCTGCCTGAAGGGGAAGAGCCAAAAGCATTTTCTATGATGATAGCCCCACCTAATTACAACCTTTCTGAAATGGAGCGCATTGGTAGTGAGCTAAGAACGTATTTTGCAGACTACGTAAAAGCGGATGGTGCTGCTTTTGCAAATGGCGAGACAGATATGCCACCACTCGCTTATTATTCGATGTCTGTATCAATTGGTCGCATTTGGTTTTTAAGTGCACCAGTCGATCCTGCCCATATTAATGAGATGATGGATGCCATCACCACTAAGTTTAGAAGTTACGACGGCATGCGTGCGTTCTCAGCACGCGGTTCGATTATTTCCAGTAATGATGGTGGTACACGTGCAGTCGCGGTAGACATTGCAGGCAATGACATTGAAGACTTGTATCGTGCCGCAGAAGCCGTATACGATCAAGCAAATCAAGTATTTGATAATCCGCAGATTAATTCGAACCCAGGCTCGTTAACCCTTGATCAACCTCTGATAGAGATCCAACCTCGCTGGCATCGTTTGGCTGAACTGGGGATCAGTAGCCGAGACTTTGGTTATGCCGTCGCAGCCATGAGTGATGGGGCGTTTGTTGATGAGTTTATTTTAAATGACGACAAAGTGGATATTTTTTTATTTAGTGGCGCAGGTGCCAAACAAACCTTAGAACAGCTTGAGAGTATGCCAATTGTGACGCCACAAGATGAAGTCTTACCGCTGAATGCGCTGGCTGACTTGGTTGAAAGCAAAAATAGTAACTCAGTAAGACGCGTAGATGGTAACCGAACAGTGACGGTTTACATTATTCCACCAAGAGACGTAGCGTTAGAAGCAGCAGAAGAAAAGGTTCGCACCGAGCTACTGCCCACACTTTGGCAACAAGGCAAGATTGCCCAAGGCATTAAAGTCAGTATCAGCGGTGCTGCAGATCAGCTTGAAGCAACTAAAGTGTCGTTATCGGGCAACTTTTTGATTGCATTGATGTTGAGCTATTTACTCTTGGTGGCCATTTTTACTCATTGGCGTTACCCGTTATTTATTCTAGCGACTGTACCGCTAGGCATGGCGGGTGGCTTACTGGGTCTTGTGATGGTGAATGGCTTAAACTCAGGGCTTGCAAGTTTAGGTATGCAAACCTTTCATCAGCCGTTTGATATGATCACCATGTTAGGCTTCTTAATCTTGTTGGGCACCGTAGTGAACAACCCGATTTTAATTGTTGACCAAACGCGTCGCTTTATTGTCGATAATGGCTTACCTGTGGTTGAAGCTGTCAGAAAAGCAGTCGAAAAGCGTATTAAGCCCATCTTAATGTCTACAGCGACCACTATCTTTGGCTTAGCGCCTTTGGTGTTGATCCCGGGTGAAGGTACTGAGCTCTATCGTGGTGTGGGTATCATAGTGCTAAGCGGTATTTTGGTTTCGACCCTACTTAGCATTAGCTTTTTACCAGCATTTTTAGTTGCCATTCTTGATAACAAGCGCACAGGTAAATAGGGATCACATAACTGAGAAGTTAAGAAAGCGCCTGTGTTATATACGCAGGCGTTTATATTTATTTAATCATGACAATTCTTTACAACTTAGCTATGCCATTTTAGAAGCTAAACGATATGATGGTACAAAGTATATCTAATTTGTGAGGGAAAACATGCGAATCCAATCTATTGATGTTTTAAGGGGCATTGCCATATTAGGCATTTTGCTGATGAATATTTACTTTCATGGCATTATCACAGTGGGCTATGTACCTTTTGATATCACACCTCAAACAGATATGTGGGTTGATACCTTCAATGCTATTTTTGCCGATGGGCGATTTAGAACACTGTTCTGTATCTTATTTGGTGCGGGTTTAGCCATTCAAATGAAAAGTTGTGAAAAGAAAGGATTTAATTCTCAAGACTTCTTAAAATCACGACTTAACTGGTTGATAGTTTTTGGCTTTATCCATGGTGTGTTTATTTTTGGTGGCGACATCCTTTTATTCTATGCTGTATGTGGCTTGGTCATACTGAAAAATCTCACTCTACCAACACAAGAGCTTTTCAAAAAGGCGAGAAACTGGCTAATTATCGGCGCAGTATTAAGTACTGTGTTCACTATCTTGATCTTGCTGGCAGCGGAGTTTATTCCAAATTCATTTCGTGGTTCTGAAGATTTTATGCAGGCATATAATGAGTGGGTTGGTAATTATGGCTTCCAAGTCATCTCACAAGCGTCAGTCGTTGCCATGATCATTTTTTCCGCACCATTTTGGGTGTTTTGGCAAGCAGCAGGTTTAATGCTACTCGGCGTATATTTCTACCGCATTGGCTTTTTTAAGCGAGGCTTAAACGCGAAACAGTTTAAGTTGACACTGATTTTGGCTGCCGTTTTAACTTCCTTAGACATTGTGACTCGTTTTATTTATTTGGGTGTTGGCAATCAAGCAAGTTCGTTGCTGGCAAGCATCTCTGCAATTTTTATGTCAATTCTATATATTCATGGTGTGATCTATTTACTTAAAAACAACCACCGTTGGATAGAAATCTTCAAAGCACCGGGACGCATGGCGTTTACGCTTTACATTATGCAATCTGTTGTTTTAGCGGTTCTACTTCGTTGGGTTTTCCCTGAGGTTCACTTATCAGCGTCGATGATTGATTACTTGGCAATGGCTGTGGGGATGATCCTTTTCCAGCTTGTTTTTGCCAATTGGTATCTTAGTCAATTCAAACAAGGTCCGCTTGAAGCCTTGTGGCGAAAAGCGTATTTAGCAAGTTTTGCAAAGAAGCAAGCTAAGTTGCAGCCAGCAGAAAGTTAATTACATTAAATGGGCTGGCTTGGCAAAGGCTGGCCCATTATTTTGTTTCATTTAAACTTTGGTTAATACCAACCTTCAAAATAGACCTCTTAATTAAAAGGGTTGCAATAAATATCTGTTACATACTTCTCCATGGCAATTTCTGGGTTGGCTAATCCATTAAACCCAAATTGCTGATACAGACTATGGGCGTCTTTGGTGGCTAACGTAAAACGTCTTAACCCTTGCAGCTCAGGGTGTGTCATCACAGCATCAATTAGCTTCTTACCTAACCCTTGGCCGCGATAGGGCTCAAGTACAAACACATCTAATAAATTGGCAAAGGTAGCGTGATCAGTTACTACACGGCAAAAAGCCAACAATTGTTTGCCATCGACTAGCGCAAAACACAAAGAATGATCTATCGCCCTTTTTAGCCGCGTTTCGTCTATGCCTTTACTCCAATAGCTACGCTCTGACAAAAAACTAAAGACTTCTTTAAATTGTAATGGGGTCAATTGGTGAGCTAATTGCATCATCGCCTCCTATGCTATAAAGATTAGGGGTAAACAACCAAGTAATAGAACCGCCATGATCAGGTTAAATCGCTTCAGACTCTGAGGTGATTGTAAGTACTTGCTGATGTATTTACCTGTCGTCACCCAAAATAATGCGCAGCAGATTCCAACAATATTAAAAATGATTAAGCCCATAATGGCAGAGTACCAATACAGGTCGCCAGGTAAGGTCAGTGCACTACATACTGAGATGATCATGGTGAGTGATTTTGGATTAACGATTTGAAATAGCGCCGCTTGTTTAATACTCATCGGCTCGGCAAGCAGCGAATCTTGCTTCTTTAGCGTGCTAGTGCGAGCAATTTTTACCGCAAGATAAACGATATATAGCGATGCCACTACTTGCAAAGTGGCATGAAGTACAGGCAGAGCTAAGAACAAACTTCCTAAGCCAAATAGCATAATGATATGGATTGCGGTCATGCCGACGCGAATACCAATGACATGATTAAGTGAGCGCTTAACACCAAAGTTAGCACCAGAATAAGTCAGTAAGATATTGTTAGGTCCCGGTGTAAAAGCGGCGGCGAAACAAAATAAAATAAGGGCTGGTATTAAAGTAAGCAACTCGGCACTCATGGTAAAACGCTCCTAAGTATTGTATTGATACAATTAATTGTTTTGTACTTACCTTATTAATTGTCATAATGCTTAAAAAGCAGCAATGATTTTATTGTTATGAATACAATTTGGAAGCCAGATCAAGATAGGTTTAATACACTTTCACAAGCTCACCCAAAATACCGCGCTTTGGCGCAGTTAATCGAACAGGCGATTGCTGAAGAAGCACTGGTCTTTGGTGAGAAATTACCGCCACAACGTCAGCTCGCTGACTTTCTATCGATCACCCATGGTACGGTGACACGGGCCTATGCTTTGTTAGAGCAAAGGGCGGTGGTGACTGCTCGACTTGGCGCAGGAACTTTTGTTGCGGTCAAAGAGCAAGTCAGTGAATTTGCCTCTGAAACAGATTTTGCTTCAAGCATGCAGCCCATGATGGGGCAGCAGCAAGTGTTGGCTAAAGCCATGCAATCTTTGGCCAATGAGCCAGTAGAGTTAGAGCAGCTAATGACTTATAAACTCAACGGTTTGCCACATCATCAACGCTTTTTTAAAAGTTGGTTGCAGCAAAAAGGACTTGAGTGTGAGCAACATGAGGTAGTTTTTTGCCAAGGCGCACAGCAAGGGATTTACGCAAGTTTAGCGTCTGTGTGTCAGCCCAATGATTTTGTGGTGCATGAAAGCATTTGTTATCCCGGCTTTTATCATGCCTGTGACGCGCTTAATTTGAATACCTTAGGTATTGCGGTACAAGAGGATGGCTTAGATCTAGAAGCACTTGAGCAGGCGTGTAAAACTCACTCGGTAAAAGCCATTTACATTACCCCAAACTGCCAAAACCCGACGAATGTGCGTTATAGCGATGAAAAATTAAAGCAACTGTTAGCACTGAGTCGCCGCTACAATTTTTTTATTCTGGAAGATGATGTGAATTACTGCTTGCCGGGTAAGTGGCGTTTACCGCTTTGGCAGCAAGCACCTGATAGAGTGTTTTATATTGCGAGCTTTTCTAAGTACTTTGCAGGCGGCTTGCGAGCCGGCTATGTGCTTGCGCCGGTACTTTGGCAGCAAACCTTATTAAAACAAATTCACAGCCAATGTTGGGCGGTGTCTATGATGAACTTCGAGCTTTTGATGCGATCGTTAAAAAGCAAAGAGTTTACTTATAACCAAGATAAACTGGCAGAAGAAATTCGCTATCGTATTGCTACGCTCAAAGCCATTTTCGAAAAACATCAAATGACCGCGGTATTTGCAGGGCTAAATGTATTTATTCCGTTAGCAAGTGAATTGAACATGCATGCTTTGGCGGGGCAATTAAAAGCCAACAAAGTCGAAGTGCGTACATTAGACGTGTTTGAAAATCCTAAACAGCCGCCTGATCACACTTTAAATGGTTTACGCTTTACCCTTGGTGGGCCAAGTAGTCGCGCTGAATTTGATTTGGGCGTCAAACGCGTTGATGACGTATTTGAACAGCTGAAACGCCCATCAAATATTGTGATTTAAGTGAATTAACCTGAGCTTTGGATAATAAATCTATCTCCAGCGGCTACTCTCAGCG
Source organism: Pseudoalteromonas sp. MTN2-4 (assembly GCF_042848605.1). NCBI lineage: Bacteria > Pseudomonadati > Pseudomonadota > Gammaproteobacteria > Alteromonadales > Pseudoalteromonadaceae > Pseudoalteromonas > Pseudoalteromonas sp. MTN2-4. The sequence goes on along the minus strand of NZ_BTGK01000007.1, from coordinate 41,819 downwards.
CTCACAGCGTTGAATTTACTTACAATAGGCCAGCTATTGATGCGTAAATTCGCCTTGTTATCGCTAAAAGTCTCCGGCTGCAGACTTGAAAAAGTAGTTATCATTTCAATATCAATACTTTAGTAAATCTCTTAACCAAAGCTCAGGTTAAATTAAATGAGCAAAAACAAAGTTTTTTGCTCATTTTAATGATTAACAGGTTAAGTGTTTTTAACCGCAGCAACCACTGATACTTCAACAAGTAACTCAGGGCGCGCCATCGCAGCTTCAACACATGCGCGAGCAGGAGCGTGGCCTTCAGGGACCCAAGCATCCCACACTTCATTCATCTCGGCGAAATATTGCATGTCTTTGATGTATACTGTAGCACTTAACATATGTTGGCGATCAGAGCCTGCTTCTAGAAGTAGGGCATCGACCTTGTCTAGCATGGTTTGCGTTTGCTCTTTAATACCTTGTGTGGCATCAGCACACACTTGGCCGCATAGATAAACTGTATTGTTGTGAACCACAATACGGCTCATACGTTGTTTTGTGTGTTTGCGCTCAATTGTCATGACAATTCTCTTTTATCGATTATTTTGATGCTGTAAGTGTACAAACTATTGCAGTAAAAAGCAGTCTATACGGCCAAAAAAAGGTTAAGTTAAGTTCTTCAACTGCTGTACGAAGACTAATAAGCTAACTCCTTCAATCACATCAAACTGCATAAATGCCATAAGAGAATGAATAAACACTAGATTTCGCATGTATGGTTGCTGTTTTTCTAGCAAGGATTTTGCAACGGCAAGGGCTTGCTCAGAGCCTTGCTGGTGATAAGTGTTTAAAATAGTGACGGCGTGTTCTTCCGCAGTGATCTCTCGCGCTTTTGGCGTGTAGCCTAACTGCTTAATCGTGGCTTCTGCCATGGCCCATACAGACCATGGATTTTGCCCTGTAATTAAGTTGCCGTCTATTTCAACATTATTGAGATACATTGTACCTTCGCTGAATTTAGCGCCTTGCTCTGTTAGTGTATCTTGTAGCAATTGACCAAAGACTTCAGGCGCATTAGGAATAAGCAATAATTCTTCATCGTTGGTAAAGGCAGTAATGGCTTTATTCGCAACGATATAGTCACCTTCTCTGTTTTTAGCGCCGATCAGAGCAGCAGGTCCATGGCAAACCGCGGCAATGGCCTTGTTATTATTATAAAAATGCTCAACAAGACGAGTGATATCTGGGTTATCAATAAAGTCGAACATGGTGCCTTTACCGCCGACAAAATACACGGCTTGATAGTCATCTGGGTTTACCTCACTGAGCTTAAAGGTGTGCTCAAGCTTTTTGCTTGCCGCTGCATCGTTTAAAAAGGCATAGTCGTATTGATTCATATCGTCGCCATCAAGCACTTGTGGTGGCTTGCCACCTTGTGGGCTGGCGATATCGACACTAAAACCATTGGCTTCAAACACATAATATGCTCGTGATAACTCAGTCAATTCATAGCCAACGGTTTTGCCTGTATTGCCTAGCTCACTGTGACTGGTAACCACCGTTAATATTTTGCCTCTGTGCTCAGGGATATTTTCTGTAATGTAAGGTAGATCTGCCTTTTGAGTGTTTTTGAAATCATGCTTAAAAGCGTCTCTGTCTATTAGGTTGTAAGCCCAGTACCCGGCTGTCACAAGAACTAAAACCACAGCCAATAAACTTAAAAGTATTTTCTTAACCATATCAATTGCTCCTTTAATAAGATGTAATGAGCTTATTGGCTTAGGTGTGAAAGCGATGTGAAAGTGAATTTCACATTACCTTCACGGTGTGGCATGGCATACTCGAGGTATCGTATTAGGTTGAAAAGAATAAGAATGGATAGGGTATGACATCTGCATTATCAATTTTAGTGGTCGAAGATGAAACTGATATTGCTGCCAACATAGGGGATTACTTGATGGCACAAGGTCATGAAGTTGATTTTGCTTATAGTGGCACGCAAGGGCTTGAATTGGCGATGAATAGCTATTTTGATGTCATCGTATTAGATGTCATGTTACCCGGCCTCGACGGCTTACAGGTTTGTCAGCAGTTGAGAACACAAAGTACCCGCCATATCCCCATTATTATGCTTACAGCACGCGACGCATTGGACGATAAACTAAGTGGTTTTAAACAGGGTGCTGACGATTATCTGACTAAACCCTTCGCGCTGGCAGAGCTTTTGGTGCGCATTGAAGCTTTATCAATGCGTCATCGGGTTGCGACAGATCATGTCCTCGAAATTGGCGAGTTGAAAATAAACCGCCAGACTCAAGCCGTTGAACGTGCGCAAAGTGTAATCCCCTTATCGAATTTACATTATCAAATCTTGCTGGCCATTGCAGAGTCTCACCCTAAACCTCTAAGTCGTAGCGACTTGATGACTAAGGTATGGGGGGCTGAGCCGCCAGAGTCAGACGCGCTTCGCTCACATATTTATCAAATTCGTAAGCAACTCGATAAGCCGTTTGCTTATGATATGTTGGCGACTTTACACGGTGTTGGATTTACTTTGAAGGTAGAAAGTTAATGTTTCGCACCATAAAAAGCCGTTTTGTTGCCTATTTTGGGTTATTTACCCTTATCAACTCAGGCCTGTTTGTCGGTATGAGTTTTATTTTTATGTTCACGGTAGAAGATGAATTTATCCACCGTGAAGTTATGGAGGAGCGGCATCGATTAGAGCAAAGTTACGAGGCAATAGGGCAGTACAGTTCACCCAGCAAAAGTTATTTTAGGGTTTATAACAACCAAGAAATATTGCCCGAAAAGATCCAGCGCTCTCTCGAACAGTATCCAAAAGAGAAAGAGATCTTTGGAGATAATGGCCTGCATTACCATATTGAGCGATTAAAGTTTGATGATGCGCTGTTGGTGTCAGAAGTGAGTCAGCTATTGGTTGTCAGAGGCTTTACGCAGCCAGCGCTTATTTTGTTAGGTATCTTAGCGGCAATCATGTTGCTGTTGAGTGCCTTATTGGCATACTTCTTCTCAAAACGCGCTTTAAAACCACTTACTGAGCTTAGCGAATTGCTTAACTCATGTGACCCAGAGCATCTTCCAAAAGGCTTTGCTGCACCATTTGCTAATAACGAACTTGGGGCGTTTGCTAATAGTTTAGAAAATGCCCTCAATGAAGTGTCTGAGTTTGTCGAGCGAGAACTTCAGTTTACCCGAGATGCCAGTCATGAGCTGAGAACGCCGATCACCAGTATTTTAGGTGCATGTGAGCTTCTACAGGCTGACAAGCAACTGACAGCGCAACAGCGGGGCGTATTTAAGCGTATTCACCATGCTGCTGAGAATATGCAAAAGACAGTAGAGAGTCTATTACTCGTTGCTCGTGGCGAAACACAACTCACTAAACAGCCGGTACTTGTTGAGCCGCTCATTGAGCAAAGTATTTTGAACTATGCTGAGCAAATCAGCGCAAAGCACCTCGAAATTGAGTGTGAGGTAGAGCCGGGTTCAACATTAAATACAGACCCGCAAAGCTTGCATATCATCATTGAAAACCTAGTGCAAAATGCGGTGCGTTATACCGAGCAAGGTAGTATAAAAATTCGTGCTCGAAATGCTGTTTTTGAAATAAAAGACAGTGGCTGTGGTTTTGATTTTCAACACGCAAGAAAACAAGGCGTAAGAGCTAAAAACAGTAGCGGCTTTGGTATAGGTTTGTCTTTGGTCGAGCGCTTATGTGGCATAAATGGTTTGAATTTGAAGGTTGATTCATCGCCTGAGGGTAGCATGATTACTTTGCGATAAACTGGTTCACTTTAGTGATTTAGTACTATGCGAAACTATTGTTGATTAATATACAATAAAATCTGTTTAGTTAAAATATAGCAACATGTTTAAATTACTCTTGTTAACTTTAGTTATTTTGCTTTCAAGTAATTCTGTAGCGTCTGAAACCTATAATGATCACACTGATTTCTGTGTAGAACTAAGAGACATTAAGTGTTTAACCTTCATCGATAACGAGCTGCAAGCTTTACCGATATATTCTGTAAACTGGTATAAGCTGATGACTTTCAAGTTAGATTATTATTACGATAAGACTGAGTTCAAAAAATTAGAATCACTCATTCTTCAATTGCTTCAAATAGAAAATCAACCTGAAAGCTTTAAGATCCAACTGTACTATTTTTACTCTAAGACCCTAATGTACTTTCGTAGGCCTGAAGAAGCCAAGAAATATGCTAATTATGTCATACAAAATATTGAGTCTCTCTATCATACTTTTGAAGACCCACTTCGTATGGTTGAAATTGCCAACATGGAGTATGTATTTGGAGATAAGCAAAAAGCATACAAGCTTTTGCTCGTTGCCGAAAACAAGTTTGGAGATAGAAATGATCCTGTCTTTCACCTCGAGCTTAATACGAATAAAGGGCATATTTTTTATCAATGGAAAAACTATCAACGCGCAGAGCGTTTTTACCGTAGAGCAGTAAATTGGATCAACAATACAGGCCATGATGATAAGTTAATGGTCGCATATTCTAATTTAGCCAGAGTTAACCAGTTTTTATTGAAATATGAAGAGGCTCTAACATATTACCAAAAAACTTATGCGCTATTGCAGCTTCAGCAGGACAATAATTTTATTAATGTAATTGCATTAAGGATTGCTGAAGTAAAGCTGAAAATGAAAGATATCGATGAGGCTATTGACTATTTTGAGCTCGTCGAGTTTGATGATTTATCACCTCATTATCATGAAAGTTATATTTCTTTGTTGAAGGCATTGAATGTTGAGCAATAAAGGTATTTAAGATGAAAATAGCCCTTTTCTCTTATGAGATAAATAGGGCTAACTTAATCAATAACTAGTTTATCTTTAGCGTTTGCTGAGTATATTTGGCTTACCAGATGTCATTAATATTTATGCGAAAAAGAGTTGTGGCAGAGTATGTACTAGTAATTGGCGAGCTGATAATCAACCGTCATACCCAAGTCGTTGAACGTTGGCAAAGTGTGACCCCTTTATCGAAATTACATTATTAAATCTTACAGGCAATTGCAGAGTCTCACTCAAAACCTTTAAGTTACAGCGACCTAATTACAAAGGTATTGTGTGCAGAGCAGCAAGAGTCAGGCGCGCTTGGCTCATATTTAGCAAATTCGTAAGCAACTCGATAAACTGTTTTCTTTTGATATGTCGGCGACTTTACATGGTGTTGGTTTTACTTTGAGGATAGAAAGTCGTTGAAGTTAGAAAGTTAATGTTTAGCACCACAAAAAGCTGTTTTGTTGCCTATTTGGGATTATTTACCTGAACAACCCAGGTCTGTTTGTCTGTTTGAGTTTTATTTTTATGTTCATGGTAGAAGATGAATTTATCCATCGCTAAGTTATGAAAGAGCGGCATAGATTAGAGCAAAGCTAAGAGGTATCGGGGCATTACAATTCACTAAGCAGGGGCAGTACAATTCACTAAGCAAAAGTTATTTTAGAGTTTATTAACATCATCAGGCACTACCCGAGAAGATCCACTACTCACTTGAGTAATATCCAAAAAAGAAGGAAGTTTTTGTTAACAATGGACAGCACTATCATATTGAGCGATTAAAGTTTAATGATGCTTTATTAGTGTCAGAAGTGAGTATGCTATTGGTATTAGAGGCTTTATGCAGCAAGCGCTAAATTGGGTGTGATTTAGAGCCTAGCTTTACGTTAAATACAGACCCGCAAAGCTTGCAGATCATCATTGAAAACCTAGTGCAAAATGCGGTGCGTTATACCGAGCAAGGTGGTATAAAAATTCGTGCTCGAAATGGTGTATTTGAAATAAAAGACAGTGGCTGTGGTTTTGATTTTCAACACGCTAAGCAACAAGGTGTAAAAGCGAAGAACAGCAGCGGCTTTGGCATAGGTTTGTCTTTGGTTGAGCGCTTATGTGGTGTAAATGGTTTGAGTTTGGCGGTTGACTCTTCCGCTGAGGGCAGTTGTATTATTCTAAAAAGTGGATAATCAAAATAAAACAGCCGCGATGTAATCGGAATTGAAGAGTCAAAGTCGAAATTCATCAACTCAAGAATTGTTTCAAACTATAAAATAAATCTACATCTGGGTCGTTTTAATCTTTCGATTTTAGCTTCCTCTTGTTTGGTGATGCGTCTCCCTCCTTTTTTATACTGTTAAGTACAAAAAACATATTTGCTTGAACTCCTTGTTCATTATAAAGGGTTGCCTTAATTTTGTTTCTTAGTTCTTTTGGTTTGTGTTTTTGTAATGACGTGTAAATGAATGAAATATTTAATAGTTTTTTCTTATCAGTTTTATAGTTTGCTTAGTCTAGACTAATGCTGTTGTGTTAGCAGATACGCTAAATTTATGATTGTTTTGTTGCTATTTTTTCTATTATTTTCTTCTACTGCAAATGCTTCAGAGCACTTTAGCGACCATGAGTCTTATTGCTTACAAGAAGGGGAGCAAGCTTGTTTAGCCTTGCTAAAAAGGCAGAGCGACTCTGTGCCTCTTTATTCTAAAGCTTGGTTTAAACTTATTTCTTATAAACTAGATTACTACTACGATAAGCGAGAGTTCAGAAAATTAGAACAAACAATTACTCCGCTTTTTGCAATAGAAAGTATGCCTGATGTTTTTGAGCTACAGCTTAATTATTACTACTCAAAAGCATTGGCTTATTTTGGTAAGAGAGAACAAGCCAAACATTATGCGAAATTGGCTATTTCTAAACTAGAGAAAATTTATCATGTCTTTGAAGATCCTATGCGTATGGTAGAAATTGCGAATCTTGAATATGTGTTTGGTGATAGACAAAAAGCGTATCAATTATTGTTATTGGCCGAAAACAAGTTTGGTAAACGAGGCGACCCTGTATTTCACCTTGAATTACATACTAACAAAGGACATATCTTCTTTACTTGGCAAAACTATGAGCGTGCTGCGAAATTTTACAAGCTCGCTTTAGATTGGATTAAAAACACAGAGCATGATGCAAAAAAAGTAGTGGCTTACTCTAATGTTGCCAGAACTTATCAATTGATGAAGAAACATGAGTTAGCGCTTGAGCATTTTAAACGCACAGAAGAGTTATTATTAGCGCAAAATAATCCTAGGTTTTTAGCGGTAATACTTATACGAACCGCTGAAGTTTATGAACAACTCAATGAGCTTGATAAACTGACGCAGCTTATGCCAAGAATAAACTTTAGTGATCTCTCTCAGGGTTATCATGAAACCTATAAGAGACTCGCTAAGTTAACAGCCTCGAAGACAAAATCTTCATAGATAGTCTCTTCACAGCTTATTAAATCGATAGCCAGTTTATTCAATCTTTAACGATGTAGACCTCTTAAGATAATCACTTCTTATTCTGGAGTGGTTATGAATTTACAAACGAATGTGTTAATTATCGGTGCAGGCCATATGGGTCTGGCGCTTGGAAGCCGTTTAAAAGTCTTAAACATTGATTATTTGATCCTTGATAAACACAAGTATGTTGGCGACCAGTGGAGGAAACGTTATCAGGGCTTAACCTTATTCACCCCTAATAAGTTAAATCGGCTCCCTGATTTTTATATCCCTCATTCTCAAGGAGATTATTTAACTAAAGATGAATTTGCTGATTATTTATCAGAGTTTGCCTTGCATCATCAGCTGGCAATTAAAACAAACTGTCATGTATTAAGAGTAACTCATGATGGAATAAATGGGTTTTCTGTTTTTACCGAGCATGGAGTGATTAAAGCGAAGCAAATTGTTTTAGCCACCGGCGCCTTTAATACGCCTGTGAAACTCTTTAACGAAGGTGCTCAATTTATCCAGTTAGATTTAGAGCAATTACAGAGAATGGACTTCAAAAATCAGCAAATATTAGTTGTGGGGGATGGTGCTTCTGGTCGGCAAATTGCGAAAAAGCTCAGTGATAAAAATAAGGTTTACCTAGCAAAAGGCAAAAAGCGCAATCTATTTCCTGAGCACATTTTGGGACTTAAAACGTTTTCATTTCTGGAGTGGCTTGGTCTTTTAAGGCTTCCTAAGAGCTTTAAAATCGCTCAGTTTTTAAAAAGTAGAGACCCTTTCCCAGATACGAATATCAATAATGAAGCACTTATAGCTTTGGGAGTTGATTTAAAATCCAGAGTCGTTTCAGTTGGTTATAATTGTGTCACTTTTGATAATGGAGAAAAACTCACGCCACATATGATGATTAACGCGGTTGGCTATAAAGATGACTTTAGCTTTATTGATATTCCTCAGTTATATAACGGCAATAGTGAGTTTGACATAAGCGCAGCTGAAACCTTGGGAATTTTTAAAATAGGGCAGCCTTGGCAACATAATCGAGCTAGTGGTTTAATCTGTGGAGCTGAGTTTGAAGTAGAAAATGTACTAAAAAAACTCAATTGCGCCTAGCGCGATTTAGTTTTCCCTTTCTTGACTAGTTACCTTCAAGTTTTTTTGCCTCAAAATAAAAAACCCGCAACATGTGCGGGTTTTTTCATAGCTGCGCGATTAAGCTGTGAAGCTTACTGGGCGACGCTCTTTGCGTTCACCACGCTCGCCATCACGACGAGGCTTACGGTCGCCACCGCGGTTATCACGGAAGCTACGCTTACCTTCACCACGGTTACCACGATCATTACGCTCACCACGGAAACCGCGCTCTTGACCACCACCAGCTTGATCAGCAGGGTGTGTACTCTTGGTCATGTTCATAGGACGCTTACAGATAAATACGTTCTTGAAATGGCCTAATACGTCAGCTGGCATATCTTTCGGAAGCTGAACGGTACTATGTTCGTTGAATAAACGAATGTCACCGATGAACTTGCTTGAGATATCAGCTTCATTCGCAATTGCACCAACGATGTTCTTAACTTGTACACCGTGATCACGACCAACATCAATACGGTATGTATCCATAGGTGTTTGGCTGCTGTTGCGATTGCCACGGTCACCGCGTTCACGACCACGACGCTCACCACCACGTTCATTACGCTGACCATCACGGCCACGGCGATCATCACGTTCACGACGTTCGCGCTTAATTTCTTCAACTTTTAACGGTGAAGATTCTTGTGCAAGCGCTAGTAACGCACCCGCTAAGTCTTCAGCGCTTAGTTCAAGCTTTTGAGCAAGATCTACAGCAACTTCATTGAAGAAAGTAATGTCTTTGTGCTCTAGTGCATTAGTAAGCTTAGCTTGTAATGCTGCGATACGTTTTTGCTCAACTGTTTTCGCATCTGGTAATTCAACTTCTGCAATCTCAGACTTAGTGTGACGCATGATGTTACGTAGTAAATAACGCTCATTGCCTTTCACGAATAAGATTGCTTTACCAGTACGACCAGCACGACCTGTACGACCAATACGGTGAACGTATGCTTCGCTGTCTTGCGGGATATCGTAGTTGATAACTAAGCTTAAACGCTCAACGTCAAGACCACGTGCTGCAACGTCAGTTGCGATTACGATGTCTACTAAGCCGCTTTTTAAACGATCAACTGTACGTTCACGTGCCTGTTGGTTCATGTCACCATTTAATGGTGCAGCAGAGAAACCTTCACGCTCAAGTAGTTCTGCAAGTTGTACAGTATCATTACGTGTACGTACAAATACGATTGCGCCATCGTAATCTTCAGCTTCTAGGAAGCGAACGATTGCTTTGTTCTTATGAACAGTAGAGCGCCAGAAAACTTGTTCAACTGTTGATACAGTTGAGTTACGTGCTGCGATTCGAACTTGCTCAGCGTTGTCTAAGTACTTAGTACAAATAGACTGAATTTGCTTAGGCATAGTTGCTGAGAACAAACAAGTTTGCTTGTTTTCAGGTGTTTGCTCCATGATGTTTTCAACATCTTCAATGAAGCCCATGCGAAGCATTTCGTCAGCTTCATCTAGAACTAGTGCACTAAGCTGCGATAAATCAATCGTTTTACGGTTGATGTGGTCGATAAGACGACCCGGTGTCGCAACAATAATTTGTGCACCGCGGCGTAAAGCACTTAGCTGGATGCCGTAGCTTTGACCACCGTAAAGCGCTAGTACTTCAACGCCTTTAGTGTATTTAGCATATTGTTCAAATGCTTCTGCTACCTGAATAGCAAGTTCGCGTGTTGGTGTTAACACCAAAATTTGTGGCTGCTTCGTAGCCGGGTCAATATTGTTTAATAGTGGTAATGCAAATGCTGCTGTTTTACCTGTACCCGTCTGCGCTAGTCCCAGTACGTCCTTTCTTTCTAGCAATAACGGTATACATTGAGCTTGGATCTCAGATGGTGTCTTATATCCTTGCTCTTCGACTGCTTTTAAAATTGCAGGTGAAAGATCTAAAGATTCAAACGTGACTGGTTCTGACATTAATGCGCCTCAACGAATTTAAAGAGGCGCGCATTGTATAGGAAAAGCCCAGCAATTGCTTGTATAAATTAGAACTAATTTATATGTGACTGATGTTGTGCGAAATTTAATCAGTTTGTTTTGTGTAAATTTACAGCAAAGTAACAATTTCAAGGCTTTTAGGGCTTTTTACTTTTCTGCAAAGAAGCCTTGTTTAATTATTATACAAACCTAAATTTGCTTTTGCATAGGCTTCAAAATCGGTAAATCCACCAATATGCGTTTGATCTAAGAAAATCTGTGGCACAGTCGGACAAGGTTTGCCTGCTGACTTTTCCAAATCTGCTTTACTCACACCTTCTTTGATGATGTCTACGTAGCGATAGTTAAAATCGTCACGCTCTGTTTTTAAGCGCTCTGCCAGCTCTTTTGCACGAACACAGAAAGGACACCCTTCACGACCAAAAATAACTGTAAACATATTGAATTCCTCGTTGATGATTTTGTTTAACTGCAACTAAGTTTAGAGGAATTTATAAGAAGTAAAAGTTGATTAATTGAATCGAAATCATCAATAAAAATGATGATAACGAAGCATCCAGCTTTGCTTCATTCACAGAGGGCTCATTGAGTGTTAGGTTCTATAAACGGTTTTGATGAGGTGATAGCCAAACTTAGTTTTTACAGGACCATGCACCTCAAACAATGGCTTTTTAAACACCACATCGTCAAATGCCTTAACCATATCGCCTTTGTTAAACTCACCCAGATCACCGCCACGCTTTTTAGAAGGGCAGGTAGAGTGCTGCTTGGCAAGCTTATTAAAATCTCCACCTTTTGCTAATTTAGCTTTTATGGCTGAACACTCTTTCTCGGTTCTTACTAGTATGTGGTATGCACAGGCTTTTGGCATGATAAAGGTTCTCTAGTGTCGTTTTATTTGCGCGGTTCATGCAGGGCTTACCAAGATATGGCAAGCCCTAGGTGGGTCGAAAACTAATTTAAAAGTGATATTAGAAAGTCACGCTAAACCCAATAGACGGGCGCATCTCAAAGTCATCGGTTTCTTCTTCTATATATAAGTCATTTACTGACTTCACTTTTTTGTAATCAAGGTCGATGCTGCTGACATTGTCTTGACCGTATGCGTTCATTAATTCCAGAATAAGCTTACCGTCTAGGCCAAACACGCGTGTTTTACGTTCAAATCGTATGTCGAGTCTGTGATAAAGATCGTGACGCTCTGAGAAAGGCTCGCCATAGACAGGTAAAAAGCGATTATCGAAGTCTGGGTTTTCTCTCACGCCAACAATAGGCGTATATGCTTGACCACTTCGTGCTGTAAAGTTAAAGCCGCCTTGCCAGATTTCATTAATTTCGTAGTTAAACACTGCATTGAACACAAATGGGGTATCGGCATAGTAGTCACGCGTGACATTACTTCTTAAATCCGTACGCTCACTTTTCGCATAACTAAATGCCAACCATCCATACCAGTTATCGGTTTTGTTTTTATTGATCAGAAAGTCTACACCATAAGCTCGACCCTCAACATCATTGGCGTATAAGTTATGTGCATCGGGGGCTGAGTCTTCAATCGCCAAAGGTAAATCTTCCATGGTTTTATAATAGGCTTCTACTGACCAAGACCACTCATTTTCAAGTTCTTGCGCAAATCCAAGCGTTGTATGGTTTGCTGATTGCGATTTTAGTTTTGGATTGCCGACCTCAGGTAAAATGTAGTCGATGTCTTGTTGACGGTTATACTGACCAAACTTAGCAGTTATAGTGCTTGAGTCAGATAAGTAATAGTTTAAAGCAAGGCGAGGCTGTACAAAGTTTTCATCAGTGAGTTTGTTATGCTGAAATTGCACGCCGGTTTCAGTTTGTAGCTTGTCGTTGATTTGCCAAACATGGGTAATACCAACAAACCCGCTATCTGCGCCAGCAGTTTGTTTACCGGTTATTCGTTCGCCTTTTTTCAGGTCACAATCAGGGTCTAACTCAGTACATAAATACTGAAAAGAGTCATACTTATATGTGGTTTCATTATCGAAGTAAGCAAAGTCAGTCACGATACGATGATGTGTATTTAACTTGTAGTTTAATTGGGCCTTGATTGTTGTTTGCTTTTCTGATTCTTCTTCGAAATATCCTTCCGTTAACGTGGCTCGTTTACCATATTCAAGTCGACCAGAATGATCTAACACTCCTAATCCGACTCTGAAATGATAGTTTTTATTGTAGTGATCCCATAAAACATTTTGACTGGTGAACTCTCGGATAAATCGTGCATCCCCCTGAAATTCAGGTGTCTTTTGCGCAAGTTCTGCACGCTCATTAAAGCCAGCCGCAGCTGAGTCTTCTGCACCAGTGAAATTAAAAGTTAGAGTATTATTGGCATTGATATCCCAAAGCCATTTACCTTGATAATCATGGTCATCGGGCGCATCATTGATTGTTACCCCCGTTAATTCGCCGTCATCATCTTCAAGTTCTTCTCCTTCTGAGAAAAATAGCGGCAAAGTACTTTTTCGAGCTGAAAAATAAAATGCGGTATTCTCTGTAGCTTGACCTTCAACAAATACACCGGCGTTAAACATTGAAAAATCTAAGGTGGTGGTAATAGGCTGATACTTAGGGTTACGTAATGTCACATCGAACACTGCGCCTGTGGCATTACTGTAACCTGCGCCATAACCGGCTGAGTATAGCTGGAAATCCTGAATAATATGACGATTGAAAATAGAGCTGCCAAAGTCATGGAATATGTAGCCTGCAGGCATAAAGTCCACTTCGAAAATATTATCACTGGGTGATGAGCCTCTAACTGCAGGTTCGCTCATTGAACCGCCTGCAGCGACAACGCCTGGTAGAGCATAAACGGCTCTTAGTGGATCGCCAAGTGCACCAGGCATTTCAATCAACTTTTCAGTGTCTTCGGTTATTTCACTGGTGATACTACTGCGTTTATAAAGTACTTCAATGTGCTCCATTTCTTTGTTCTGTGGCTTTTGCTCATCAGCATGAACAGAAAGTGAAATGGCTAAAAATAGCGGTGAAAACTTAAATAGGGAAGTTGAAAATGCGCCGAGCTTGTTCATTTGGGATCCTTGTTGCAAGCTGAGTTTGTATGAATTGGCGATTAGTTTAAGGAGATAAGTTGTAAGTGTGTTGCGGGTTTAGGTAATAAAGTGTAGCGGTACTTCTACACTTTATTACAAAAGTTTTCTTATTTATTAAGGTAAAGCAACTTATAAGCGGGCTCTTAAGCCCAATTCTGTCGAATACCCAACGGAACGTTCGGTTATTTTAAGGTTCTCATCAATCACATAGTATGTTGGATAGGCTTTGACTTTAAAATTGGCAGCAATTTGATGATTTCCTATAAGTACTGGCATACTGAGGTCTAAATCTTGTGTGAAGGCTTCAACTGCTTCTTTTGAATCATAATCCAGGGCAATGGCAACGGCATTGAGTTTTTGTCGTTCATGAAGCTTATCTAAATTTGGCATGCTGTATTTACAAATACTGCACCAAGGCGCAAAGAAGTACACAACGGTCTGTTGCCCAGCGAGTTCACTTAAACTGAGCTGTTTATGCTCATTTTCGAGTATGGGTAATGAGAAGTATGGCGCCGGTTGCTCACCATTATCAGCTAACATACCGAGTTCTTGGTATGCAGTGACTGCAATAAATATTACGGCAAAAACGGCTAATTGAAGTACTTTTTTGATCATCTTTGAAACGAATTGGATCCTTTATATTTTAATAGACCCGACGTTAACACCGAAAATTACAGATAGAAACTAAAAACATGTTTCTATCTGTTTCAATGGCCAAGATCCCGCATATTTCATTTTTACAGAATACTACTCACCTAAATAGCGTTTGGCCTTTTGAGGCTTTATTTTATCTAAATCAACCAACACGAGCCCATCAATACAGTTACTAAAATCGGGATCGACACTAAAACATAGGAAGTTCACGCCGCCGTCTTCGCACAACTCAGTATATTGCTTAAATAATGTTGGTATTTGAGCGTTCATATTGGCAAGGATATGCTTAAGCTCGCTGAAATCTTCTTTGATATTATTACCCAAAAATAGCTTTTTATAATTTTCTTGCTGAGCGCTATCTAAGCGGTATTTATGTTTAGCAATAGCATGTTCAGGTAAATGACCAAAATAGTGCTGGTAGTGATACACCAACATGGCTTTGGCTTCTTCAGGCAAGGCATTCGATAGGCTCACTGCACCAAATAAATAACGGTGCTCAGGGTAACGTTTAACAAATGCACCTATGCCATACCAAAGGTAATCAAGGCTTTTTCGCCCCCAGTATTTAGGTTGCACAAAGCTGCGGCCAAGCTCTAACCCATGCTCAAAGTATGGCTGCATTTTATCGCTGTAATCGACTAAGGTGTCGGTGTATAAACCTTCACGACCTTGGTGTTCAAGTACCTTTTTAGCACTGGCAAGCCGATAGGCGCCAACTAGCTCGAGATGATTTGGGTCCCATAAAATAAGGTGGGTGTAATGCATGTCATACTTGTCTATGTCACGACGTTTGCCAGTGCCTTCACCGACAGCTCTAAAAGCATGCTCACGTAATCGGCCTAACTCTCTAAAAATGACCGAGCTACCCGTGTAATGATAAAGGTAGATTTGCATACCATCTTGCGTTTCGCCAATACGTTCACAGGCTTCAAGGGCACTCTTCAAGGCTTTTTTACATTCCGGAGGCGCAACAGGTGTTTGTGTGGTGAGGGGCAGCGACTTTTTAGTACCAATGCGATATAGCTGTTTACGAATGAGCGACACCATCTCTTTGTCTTTTACATTGTTATGAAGATAAGACTCAGGCGGAATGCATGCACCGATTTCGAACTCTAAAAACTTTTGACGCTGCTTAAACATTTCTTTTACCAATAGCAAGCTAGCTAGAGGCTTGTAGATCATGGAAGTGCCGTAAAATAAAGGGCTATTTTTGGCTTTAATGTGAATTGGCAAAATAGGGCAGTTTGCTCGTTTTGCCATTCTTAAAAAGCCAGTATTCCACTTACAATCTTTGACGCCTGTGGGGCTTAATCGAGAAACTTCGCCAGCAGGAAAGATTAATAAAGCGCCACCTTGTTTGAGGTGCTTATGAATATTACTGAGCTCTTGCTTACGACTTGTGCCAGATAAATTATCAACAGGGAGTAATAAAGAGTGCATGGGGGTAAGCGACATCAGCATCCGATTCGCAACTACTTTTAAATCGCCTCGCACCTTGCTGATAAGTTTTACTAGAGCGAGTGCATCTAAAGAGCCGATAGGGTGGTTTGCGACTATTACAACTGAGCCTTCGCTGGGTATATGCTCAAGTTGCTTGGTGGTATAACGGGCATCAAACTCCAGTTCGTCTAGTACTTGCTCAACAAACTCTAATCCTTGTAAGTGCGGGTAGGTATCAGCAAATGCCACAAATTCTTGTTCATGAAGTAAATAGCCCAAGCCTTTTTTTACCAGTCCTTTTACTTTTGGGGACTTTTCTAGTTGGGGTAAATTTGCTTCGATAACCTTATCGACACTGATCATAGTAAATCTCAACTCTAAGTGTTTTTTGTAGATTAAAAACACTGTGTGACAAGGCTGTTGCAAATTTACGGTGCTTTTATGACAGCCGACATTGTTTTATGGTTTTAATGAAACCCTCGCTTGAGTCTAAGTTGCTTGGTTTATATGATGATCAATAAGTTGCTTTATTAGGTATAAAAATGTCAGTTTTAGTCTGTGTCATAGGTCGTAACAACGACAAACTCCTTGCTGAACTCAGCGCACAATTACCCAATGTTAAAATATATGAGTGGCCACACTGCGAAAATTTAGCAGAAATCGAATTTGTATTGGCTTGGAAAGCACCTGAAACGCTTTGGGCACAACTCCCTAATTTGCAAGTGGTACAGAGTTATGGTGCGGGAGTTGATGCAATTGACTTAAGTCTTATTCCTGAACATGTTCAAGTAACTCGGATTGTAGATACACAACTGGCAGAAGACATGGCTGAGTATGTCTTAGCGCATACGTTGGCGCACAAGCTTCGTATTAAAGAGTACCTAATAAAACAGCAACAAGGACAATGGAAGCCCAAACGAGCGCAAGCGACTCAGCATGTAGGCATTTTAGGTATGGGGGAGCTAGGGGTAAGTGTTGCAAACAAGCTGGTTTACAATAACTTTAAAGTCAATGGTTGGTCTCGCTCTGAAAAGCAATTAGCGCATATTACTCACTTTCATGGTGATGCTCAGCTACCTGATTTTCTTAAAGAGCTTGATGTATTGGTGTGTTTATTACCTCTAACGCGGCAGACAGAAGAGATTTTGAACTTAGATATGTTTAAGCAGTTACCAGATCATTGTTTGCTAATTAATGTTGCTAGAGGCAAACATTTAAATGAATCAGATTTATTAACAGCGCTTGATCAAGACGAACTTGCAGCAGCAGTATTAGATGTATTTATTGAAGAGCCATTACCTAAATCACATGCATTTTGGTCGCACCCCAAAATAATCATTACACCACATTGTGCGGCTTTGACTCAGCTCAAAACGGTTTGTGAACAAATTGCGGATAATGTCAAAGCACAGCAAGCAAATACACAATTAAGTAATCTAGTATGCAAACAAGAAGGGTATTAAAAGGTAGGAAATAAGTATTGGAAAGTGTTGAGCAGATTTATTCTCTCATTCCTTTCACTTACTGTATAAAAAAACACCTTGTGTGATTTTTATACTTTCAGTAGTTTAGATAAAAAAATAATAATAAACAGGGTAATACAATGCGTGACAGCCAAGGTGGAGTAAAATTTTCTTTCGTTTTTATCTCAGTTATTCTTTTGGCAATTTCTGCATGGTTTACTCAAGCGAAAGCGACAGAGCTACCAGAGTATGGTAACTGTGTCGCTCATGAAGAGATCAACGCTTAGCGTGTTGTTCTCGATTTTCTAGCTTTTTCTCATCACTTTTAGTTAGCAGCACATAGGTGGAGCCAGAGCCACCGTGACATTTTAACGCACTGTGAAACGCTAAAACGATCGGCATTTCTTGTAACCACTTATTAGTATAGCTTTTTAAAATGGCAGGGTGAGGTTTGCTGTTTAAACCAATACCATGTCTTATCAGCAAGACACGAATGCTTCTTTGCTGACAATCGGTAATAAAATCAAAGAGTGTTTTTCTGGCTTCACGAAATGTTTTGCCATGTAAGTCTAATGTGGCGTCGATTTGATATTTGCCTAAGCGTAGATTTTTAAACACACCATGTTGCACACCACTTTTCTTAAAGCTTAATAAATCGTGTGGATCAAGTAAGTCTACATATTCGGTGGAGAGGTAATTTGCATCGAACTCTAATTCTTGTTCTGCGGCTTTGCGCTTTTCAAGTTGACTTAGAGTCGGGGTGTTTTTTTTCTTTTTAAGCTCTATTTGATTGTTCTTGGCAAGTGGAGTGACATCACCCATTGAAGCCATAAACAATTCTTCATCTGTCATCGCCATACGTTACCTCAGCTGTAGCATTGAAGATATGGCGATGATTTTAGCCTAGCCTTAGGGAATTGGCTAGCAAGACAGTTTAAAGGCTAGGTTAATAATATGTTAGTCGGTATGACTTAATTTAAGTTGTCCGAATGTATACACTTTAAATAGATAAAATGTATTAATCATAATTAGACTTAAATTAGACACCACACTGGTACTCATCAGATCAAAACTAAACGATAAAAATAATAAGCTACAAGCGGCCAATGCGGCAACGCGTAAAGTAGTTAAGTGGTTGATAAAAAAGGCTCCAGCACCTAAAAGTAGAAGCACTATGTTTAGCAACAAGTCGAGCTCGTTTGGCATGGTCTGTTTGGGTTCCTGTGGTTGGTTAAAGGAACGCCATTATGGTGTTAGTTTGACCATGCTTCAAACGAGTATTTTTACAATTTTCAGATTAGTTTTTTTAATTCGAAATGAGCGCCTTTAAGGCACTAAAGAAACCTTCTTTTTTGATTATTTGATACTTCTGACAGGTATCAGGGTCGAGCTTATTTATACATAAATAGAGAGTATTTCTATCTAGTGCTGGCCTTGGGTGAAGCGATGAATCAAAGATGACCGGATCAAGACCCGGTAGTGCAGACCAATAGACACTGGTAGCAACGACCCCTAGTTTTTCATAGGTAATCAATTGCGGTTTAGGAAAAACAATAATTAATAAGGCAATAATGCCAAGTGTGGTCCAACGTTTGATGCCTTTTTGCTTTGGGGGATTATTGAGTTGAGTTTGGGCTAATTGTGCTTGTGCCATTGCGGCTGTTTGTTGTTGTGGAGAAAGACGTTTTTTCTTTTGACTACTTTGTCGCTTTTTTTGTTGTGGATTAACTTGTCCCAGTAAAGATTGCTTTTTTGATTGATTAGACATTCGTTTTGTAGCCTTTTATTTGCATGTCTCTATAATGATTCTATGATTTAATCATAGCCTAAATTTATTCGGCAGCATATGGAAAGGATGATTATGGATCAACAGATCTCAATACTTATAGTGGACGACGTGGGTACAGTTCGTAGTTTCTTACATCAAACATTGATGCACTTGGGCATAGACCATGTGAGAGAAGCCTCTACTGCGACACAATGTATTACCGCGTGCGAAGAACAACATTTCGATATTGTGTTTTTGGATATCGAATTACCTGACGGTGACGGCAAAGAGTTGATCGCTGAGATTAATAAAATTAACGAAAATATTAATGTTGTGATGGTATCTGCCCATTCAACGGTTGATAACGTTAAAGATGCGATTGAAAGAGGGGCAAAAGGGTTTGTGGTAAAACCGTTTTCGCCGAAGAAAATTGCAGCGATGCTGAAAAAGTTTTATCCAGAACTGGAGCTTTATTAAGAAAAGCATTTCTTCCTTTCTTAAAGGCAAAAAAAAACCGACTTAACAGTCGGTTTTTTCATTCAAAAACAAATTATAGTGCTTTAATTTTAGCAGCTAAACGGCTCTTATGACGAGCAGCTTTGTTTTTGTGGATAAGACCTTTAGTTGCGTAACGGTCTAAAACTGGAGTTACAGCAGCGAAAGCTACAGTTGCAGCTTCTTTGTCGCCAGCTTCAATAGCAGCTACAGTTTTCTTGAATAGAGTACGCATCATAGAACGACGGCTTGCGTTGTGCTTACGACGCTTTTCGCTAGTAATAGCGCGTTTTTTTGCAGACTTGATGTTAGCCAAGGTTTGCTCCTAACAATCTTAAAAATAAGCTTAATTTAAAGGCCGAGGAATATGCCTGTTTTATTCTCAAAAGTCAATAAAAAATGACCACCCAGCCTTTTCCATTTGGGTCATATTGGCCTGAATGTACTAAAACCATGGTTTTAAGTTGCACAGCGCTAGTTGCAACAGGCTCAGAATCAACAAAACCATAACACCTCATGATTTTGTGATTGTTGAGGGCGATTGTATCAAATCTATAACTCGACACCTAGTATTAAACGAAAGATATTTACAAATAGTCGTAGGATGACGTTCAAGGAAAGTATAAGTCTGTGGCATAATCAGCCAGTTATATGTTTTTAGGAGTCAATTTGTGGCAAAAGGGTTATTCAAATCAGGCATGATAGTCAGTGCCATGACGATGATTTCACGCGTCATGGGACTAGTCAGAGATGCTGTTGTTGCAAATTTACTTGGTGCGGGGCTTGCTGCAGATGTGTTTTTATTTGCGAACCGTATTCCAAACTTTTTAAGACGATTATTTGCAGAAGGTGCATTTGCTCAAGCATTTGTGCCAGTGCTATCCGAGATAAAAGAAAAGCATGGTGACGACAAAGTCAGATTGTTTGTTGCCCAAACCGCGGGTACTTTGGGAACCATTTTACTGATAGTGACCATTCTCGGTGTGATTGGCTCCCCTGTCATTGCAGCGTTATTTGGTACAGGTTGGTTTATTGACTGGTGGCAAGGAGGCGAAAATGCAGAGAAGTTTGAATTGGCGAGTGGTTTATTAAAACTTACTTTTCCATATTTGTTCTTTGTTAGCTTGGTGGCACTGAGCGGAGCTGTGCTAAATGTTTATAACCGCTTTGCCGCAGCGGCTTTTACGCCTGTTTTATTAAACATTTCTATTATTAGCTGCGCGATTATATTACATGATGCCTTTGATGTGAGTGCCTATGCGCTGGCTATTGGGGTATTCGTTGGTGGCGTAACGCAGTTGTTATTTCAAATTCCTTTCCTTTTACGTATCGGTATGGTGAATAAGCCTGTGTTTGCTTGGCGTTCACCTGAAGTGACTAAAGTCCGTAAGTTAATGTTACCCGCGATGTTTGGTGTTTCGATTTCGCAAATTAATTTGCTGTTAGATACCATCATAGCTTCGCTATTAGTGACGGGCTCCATTGCTTGGCTGTATTACTCAGACAGGCTGATTGAGTTCCCATTAGGCTTATTTGGTATTGGTATTGCAACTGTTATTTTGCCCGCATTATCTAAACTACATGCCACAGAAAGAACAGAAGATTTTCAGAGCACATTAGATTGGGGCGTACGTTTTGTTTTGTTTTTAGGTTTTCCGGCTATGGCGGGGTTGATGGTAATTAGCCCACTTATTATCTCTGTTTTATTTGATCATGGTGCTTTCTCTGAGGGTGAAGTCGATCACGTCAAGGCTGTGAGTATGGGTGTTGCCGCCTACTCGGTTGGTTTAGTCAGTTTTATGTTAATTAAGGTATTAGCACCAGGTTTTTATGCCCGACAAGATACTAAAACGCCGGTCAAGATCGGTATTATCACGCTTGTTTTGAACATGGTGTTTAACATCATGCTTGCCCCATTCATTGGCTATTTAGGGTTAGCCTTAGCAACTTCTTTTTCAGCAAGTTGTAATGCGTTTTTGCTTTATAAAAAGCTAAACCAGCAAGGTGTGTATCAGTTCTCTGCTTTTAG
This sequence comes from Pseudoalteromonas sp. MTN2-4, assembly GCF_042848605.1. NCBI lineage: Bacteria > Pseudomonadati > Pseudomonadota > Gammaproteobacteria > Alteromonadales > Pseudoalteromonadaceae > Pseudoalteromonas > Pseudoalteromonas sp. MTN2-4. The sequence continues at coordinate 20,513 of NZ_BTGK01000007.1, read as the reverse complement.
CCTATGGTTTGCGTTGAAATGTATTGTGAGCGCAATATTGATGGCAGTGCTGGTTTATTTTATTGCTCAGCAATACACATGGCAAAGCTGGAGTTTGATGGAACAAATTACATTACTTTGCGCTTTACTCGCTATGGCCATGGTAAGTTACTTCGGTGCCCTTTTTGCGTTTGGGGTACGATTGAAGACCATAAAAGAAGCCTCGGCTTAATACTTAACCTAAGGCAGAGTACTAGCCTTAGGTTAAGGGGATCTGATTATTCGCATTTTCAAGCAACTTGGGTATAATCTGGCACTTTGAATAAATTGGTGGTGAAGGCTTTTATTTCATGCAATTAATTAGAGGCATCCATAATATTAGAGCAGAACACGCAGGATGTGTGCTGACAATAGGTAATTTTGATGGTGTGCATCTAGGTCATGTTGCTGTTTTAAAAGGCTTAATGCAGGATGCTGAACAGTACGGATTACCCAGTACCGTGATGCTGTTTGAGCCGCAACCGCAAGAGTTTTTTGCCAAAGACAAAGCGCCAGCACGCTTAACACGACTAAGAGATAAACTTGCTCTACTAGATAAACTCGGCATCGACAAAGTGATTTGTGTAAAGTTTGGCAAAGAGTTTGCTGCAATGGATGCCGAACAGTTTGTTCGACAAGTGTTAATAAAAAAGTTAGGCGTGAAAGCACTCACAGTGGGTGATGACTTTAAGTTTGGCAAAAACCGCCAAGGCGATTTTGATATGCTGAGCGCAATTGGCGCTGAATTAAATATGCATGTCAAAAGCACTGCTAGCTTACGCCGTGATGATTGCCGTGTAAGTAGTACTTTAATAAGAGCGGCACTTGCGCAAGGTGATTTAGATTCGGCGCACCAGATGCTAGGCCACACTTATGCGATTTCAGGTCGTGTGATCCACGGCTGGAAAAAAGGCCGAGAGCTAGGGTTTAGAACCGCGAATATTGCACTAAAACGTCAAGTGATCCCTGTACAGGGGGTGTTTGCTGTTAAAGTTTATTTAGACAACCGCGTATTAAACGGGGTGGCAAACATTGGCACAAAGCCAACGTTAAATGGCACGAAAGCACTATTAGAAGTGCATATATTTGATTTTGATGAAAATGTTTACGGACGTTTTCTAAAAGTGGAGCTGGTTAAAAAGCTCCGAGATGAAAAAAAATTCGAGACATTGGCCCAGTTGACTGAGCAAATAGCAAGTGATGTGGCTGACGCACAACAATGTTTTACTATTAAGTAGCCGATACGGAAACTAGGATAAATGAGCGACTACAAACATACTTTGAACCTACCGGAAACTGAGTTTCCAATGCGCGGTAATCTTGCGCAACGCGAACCAAAAATGCTGAAAGCTTGGTACGAAGCTGACCTTTACGGCCAAATTCGTAACGCGAAAAAAGGTAAGAAGCCATTTATTTTGCATGATGGTCCTCCATACGCAAATGGCGATATTCACTTAGGTCACTCAGTTAATAAGATTTTAAAAGACATTATTATTAAGTCTAAAACGCTTTCTGATTTTGATGCACCTTATGTACCTGGTTGGGACTGTCATGGTCTACCTATTGAGCTACAAGTAGAGAAAAAAGTAGGCAAACCTGGTCATAAAGTATCTGCAGCTGAGTTCAGAGAGAAATGCCGTGCCTACGCTAAAAAGCAAGTCGAAGGGCAAAAGGCTGACTTCAAGCGTTTAGGTGTATTTGGTGACTGGGACAAACCTTACCTAACAATGAACTTCGACTTTGAAGCAAACGCAATTCGTGTTTTAGGTCGCATCATTAAAAATGGTCACTTACACAAAGGTGCTAAGCCGGTTCACTGGTGTACAGATTGTGGCTCGGCACTAGCTGAAGCTGAAGTTGAATACCAAGACAAGCAATCACCGGCGATTGATGTGCGTTTTGACTTTGTTGACCAACAAGCGGTTGTTGCAGCATTTGGCTTATCAGAAGGTCATGAAGGTAATGGCACAGTCGGTACAGTTATCTGGACTACAACGCCTTGGACACTACCTGCAAACCGTGCGGTTGCAGTTCACGAAAACCTAGAATACGCCCTTGTTCAAGTTGAAGACGAAGATAAAGTACAGCGTTTAATCCTTGGCTCTGAGCTTGTTAAAGATTGTATGGACCGTTTCGGTTTCAATCACTTCCATGTATTAGGTTATGTGAAAGGTGCTGCGTTAGATAATCTGCGTGTTGCGCACCCATTCTATGACTTTGACGTACCAGTAATTTTAGGTGAGCACGTTACAACTGACTCAGGTACGGGTATTGTTCACACCGCACCTGGTCACGGTCAAGAAGACTTCGTAGCAGGCCAGGCATACGGTCTAGAAGTCGCAAACCCAGTTGGCGCAAACGGTGTTTATCTGCCTGATACTGAATTATTTGCAGGTCAGCACGTGTTTAAAGCTAACGCGAGCGTGATTGAAGTGCTAACAGAAAAAGGCGCGTTAATGCATCACCATGCTCTTCAGCATAGCTACCCACATTGCTGGCGCCACAAAACGCCAATCATCTTCCGTGCGACACCACAATGGTTTGTAAGTATGGATCAAGCAGACTTACGTAAAGATTCACTAAGTGAGATCGAAAAAACGCAGTGGTTACCTGAGTGGGGCGAGAGCCGTATTGCAAACATGGTAGAAGGTCGCCCAGACTGGTGTATTTCGCGTCAGCGTACATGGGGTGTGCCAATCTCTTTATTCGTTGATAAAGACACTGGTGCATTACACCCAAATACTGAGAGCCTAATCGAAGACGTTGCAAAACTGGTTGAAGAAAAAGGCATTCAAGCTTGGTATGACTTAGACGCGGCTGATTTAATCGGTGCTGATGCCGAGCAGTATGTAAAAGTACAAGATACGCTAGACGTATGGTTCGATTCAGGTGTAACACACGCTTGTGTAGTTGATGCGCGTGAAGAGTTAACTGGTCCTGCAGATTTATACCTAGAAGGTTCTGACCAACATCGCGGTTGGTTTATGTCTTCTATGATGACTTCGGTAGCAATTAACGGTCATGCTCCATATAAGCAAGTACTAACCCATGGTTTCACTGTCGATGAAAACGGCCGCAAGATGTCAAAGTCTTTAGGTAACGTTATTTCTCCACAGAATGTTATGAATAAGTTAGGTGCTGACATTTTACGTCTATGGGTTGCATCAACAGATTACACGGCAGAAATGACAGTATCGGATGAAATCTTTAAGCGCTCAGCTGATCGTTACCGTCGTATTCGTAACACCAGCCGTTATCTACTTGCAAACTTAAGCGGTTTCAACCCAGCAACTGATTTAGTTGCCGTTGAAGATATGGTTGAGCTAGATCGCTGGATTGTTGCACGTGCCGCTGAGTTACAAAAAGAAATCATCAGTGCTTACGACAACTATCAGATGTTAGTTGTGACGCAAAAGCTAATGAACTTCTGTACCGGTGAGCTAGGTTCATTCTACCTAGACGTAATCAAAGACCGTCAATACACAGCTAAAGCTGACAGTCATGCTCGTCGCTCTTGTCAATCTGCGCTTTACCACATTGCAGAAGCAATGACGCGTTGGATGGCGCCAATCATGAGCTTTACAGCGCAAGAAATCTGGGATGTATTACCAGGTGAGCGCGGTGACTTTGTATTTACTGATGTGTGGTACGACGGCTTGGCAAATGTGACAGAAGGTCAGCTTGATAATACTTACTGGCAGCAAGTGCTTGAGGTACGTGATGCAGTTAACAAAGTATTAGAAGCTGCGCGGAAAGATGAAGTTATTGGTGCAACGCTACAAGCAGAGGTGACGCTATACACTGGTGGTGATTTAGCTGAGACACTGAATAAGATCGGTGACGAGCTACGCTTCGTACTATTGACGTCAAAAGCAAATGTTGAAGTAGTCAGTGCGAAACCTGAAGGCGCAGAGTCTTCAGATATTGATGGCTTATTCATTAAAGTCGCTTCAACGGATGCGAAAAAATGTGACCGCTGCTGGCACTACTGTGAAGATGTTGGTACACACGAAGGCCATGAAGAGATCTGTGGTCGTTGTGTGAGCAACGTTGACGGTGACGGCGAACAGCGTCAGTTTGCGTAGGAGCAACAAGTGACCGAAGTTAAACAAAAATCGGGTTTAATTTGGTTAGTACTGAGTCTACTGCTTTTTGCAGTAGACTACATAACCAAAGCTGTAGTCGTGGCAAATATGAAGCTCTATGAATCGATAGAGATTTTGCCAATTTTTAACTTCACTTACATGCACAACTATGGTGCTGCATTTAGTTTTTTGAGTGATGCAGGCGGTTGGCAACGCTGGTTCTTCAGCAGCATTGCGGTGCTGATCAGTTTATTACTGACTTATTGGCTGAAGAAGCTGCCAGCGAAAAACTGGGTATTATGTGGCGCTTACTCAATGGTCATTGGTGGTGCGATTGGCAACCTAGTTGACCGTTTAGTGCATGGTTATGTTGTAGATTTTCTACATTTTTATTATCAAGATTGGCACTATCCAGCATTCAATGTGGCTGATATCGCAATTGTATGTGGTGCGGGTCTACTTCTTTTAGATGCCTTCACTGGTGAAGGTGCAGATGGTTCTCAGGAGAAAAAAGCATGAGCGAACACGTCATTGGCGAAAAATCAGAAGTTCTCTTTCATTTTTCGATCAAGCTAGAAGACGGATCGGCAGCTGATTCAACAAAAGTACATAACAAACCTGCAAAGTTATTCATGGGCGATGGTAGCCTGACTGAAAACTTTGAAAAATGCCTTTTAGGTTTAAAAGCAGGTGAGAGTAAATCTTTTGACTTAGAACCTGAAGACGCCTTTGGTCAGCCAAACCCTGACAATATTTATTATGTAGAGCGCAGTAAATTTGGTCCAGATGCGCCAGCTGAAGTGGGTAGTATTATCGCTTTCACTCAGCCAGATGGCACCGAGCTACCAGGTCTTGTTCGTGAAGTTGCTGGTGACTCTGTGACAATCGATTTCAACCATCCTCTAGCAGGTCAAAAGGTGACGTTTGAAGTTGATATTTTAGAGGTAACTGGCTAATGGACATTTTGTTAGCAAACCCTCGTGGCTTTTGTGCAGGTGTTGATCGTGCTATTTCTATTGTAGAGCGTGCATTAGATATTTTTAATCCACCTATTTATGTGCGCCATGAAGTCGTACACAACAAGTATGTGGTTAATGGCTTAAAAGACCGCGGTGCTGTTTTTGTTGAAGAACTACACCAAGTACCTGATGACAGCATTGTTATCTTCAGTGCGCACGGTGTATCACAAACTGTACGAGCTGAAGCAAAACGTCGTGAGTTAAAAGTATTTGATGCTACATGTCCATTGGTTACTAAAGTGCATATGGAAGTAACACGTGCGAGTCGTCGAGGCACTGAGTGTGTGTTAATTGGTCACCAAGGTCATCCGGAAGTGGAAGGCACCATGGGTCAATACGACAACTCAAAAGGGGGGATCTACTTAGTAGAAACGCCTGAAGATGTTGCAGCGCTTGAAGTAAGAGACCCAAGCAACTTATTCTACTGCAGCCAAACGACTTTATCAGTTGATGACACTGCAGATGTAATTGATGCGTTACGTACTAAATTTCCTGAGATTGAGGGTCCACGTAAAGACGATATTTGTTATGCAACACAAAACCGTCAAGATGCTGTACGTGATCTTGCTGACAAAGCTGATGTGTTATTGGTCGTAGGCGCTAAAAACAGCTCAAACTCAAATCGCTTGCGCGAACTTGCAGAAAATATGGGTACGACAGCCTATTTAATTGATGATGCGAGTTGTGTTGATGCTGGCTGGTTTGAAAACATCAACTCAGTCGGTGTTACAGCGGGTGCATCTGCCCCTGAAGTGCTTGTTCAACAAGTTATCACGCGCTTGAAAGAGTTAGGCGGTAAAACTGTGGTCGAAAACCCTGGTATCGAAGAAAGCATTGTATTTGCGGTGCCTGCCGAGTTGAGATAACTTTATGGCAGCAAGGTTTAAATCGCCCGATTTAACATCTGCATTGCTGCCTATTATGGTGACTGAGCGTGGTGTACTTGCCATGCTCGTTACCTCACAATTACTAGCAACTATGTTAGCTTTTTCCCCGATGAGTCTTGGCTCAGCTTGGGAGCGTCTAGGCTTAATTAGTTTATTCATTCATCTTGTCAGTACAACGAGCTTGGCTGTTGTTTACGGCTTAAAAACGCAGCTATCAAAACTCAATTCCTCTTTAGAAATACTGACAATTTTAGTTATTTTTCAAATTAATACTTTAACTATAAGTTTATTGTCACAGCACTATATTGCAGGCCAAATTGATTGGACTATGGCAACTCAGCACTGTGTGCTTGGTTTAGGTATGCAACTGTTTTTCATTTACTTGATGAGCATTTATGCTGAACGAATAGAGACGATTAAAACGCTCTCAAAAGTGGAGTTAGACGCACTACATGCTCGAATAAGGCCGCACTTTTTAAATAACAGCCTGAATACCATTGCAGAGTTAACTCATGTCGATCCTAAAGCTGCGGAGCAAGCAACGTTAAACTTAGCGCGGTTATCTCAAGCTGCAATGCGTACTCAACAGTTAACCACCTTAGAAGATGAGATAAACTTATCAAAGCAATATTTGTCTATAGAGGTATGGCGTTTTAGTGATAAGTTTGATGTTGTATGGCAGATTGATTCTTGCAACTTGGCCAGTCAAGTGCCGGTGTTATCGCTTCAGCCTTTGCTTGAAAATGCGGTGAATTATGGTGTTGAACCGAGTGGTAAAAAAAGCCAAATTGAAGTGTTTATTTTGGATGTTGATGAGCAAATCGTTGTCAAGATAACTAATCCAATTACTCATCATGACTGCAATGGTCATTCAGGGCAGGGGATCGCCCTGTCGAATATCAAAGCTCGGATTGAGCTTCATTTTGGAAATAGTGCAAGTTTGCAAACGGCAATTGATCAGGATAAGTTCGTGGCAGAGTTACGTATTCCCATTGGAGCTAAAGCATGAAGTACATCATCGCTGATGACGAGCCTTTAGCAAGAGCAAGAATTATACGTTTGCTATCAGCCTGGCCACATTATGAGTGTGTTGCACAAGTAAGTTCTGGTGATGAGGTTGAGCCGGCTATAAAAGAACACTCAGTACAATTGCTGTTTCTTGATATCAATATGCCAGGGCTTGATGGTATTAAAACGGCTGAAATACTTAATCATAAATATCGTGACTTAAAAATAATCTTTGTTACCGCCCACAGTGCATTTGCTTTGCAAGCTTTTAATGTGTTTGCAGCCGGTTTTTTGGTTAAGCCCGTAAGTCAATTGGATTTGTTTTCACTTTTAGCGCGCTTATTTAAACCTCGCATTCAGTATCAAGTAGGAAATCAAACCCGTTGGGTTGATGTTGATGATGTGATAGTGGCTAAAGCGGAAGATAAGTTAACGCAGATCTACTTCCAAGATGGTGACGCAACAATTGATTTAAGCCTTAAAAAGCTACTGGCTCTTTACCCTGAGCATTTTGTACAAATTCACCGAAACACATTAGTGAAGGCAAAATCTATAAAGCAACTCGAACATACACATTCAGGAATTCTGGTTAGTTTAACTGACCATTCAGAAAAGTTAGCGGTAAGCCGCCGAGCTTATTCAGCAATAAAAAATCATTTATAGACCGTTTGTCAGAAATAAAAACCGCTTATCCTTTCAAAAATTGCTTCTAGTAAGCAACTCTTTAACAATGCATAAATCATAAACCGTTTTTGACTGTGTATGCCATTTATCAATCGAACACAATCAGGGTTCACCCTTCTTGAAGTACTAATCGCATTTATGGTGTTGAGCTTTGGATTATTAGGGGCTGTTGCTTTACAGGCGCAAGCCAAAAAAGCCAGTTTTGACTCTATGCAACGTGCAGCTGCAATTTCGCTGGGTGAAGATATTATGCAGCGTATCAGGTCAAATGATACTGCAGATATTGTGTCTTTGTACAAACAAACGTTCAGTAGTGACACAGATTTAAGCCCTCGAGATGATTGTTATACAGATGTATGTAGCGCACAGAATATTGCCAGAACTGACCTTGAAAACTGGAAGGCAGCGATTAGAGCAAGAGAAAATACAGGGTCTTTGGACGAAGCGACGGTCTGTATCAATATTACACCAGTAGCGAATACTGCAGGCATGGGCTTTGATGTGAGCGTCATTGTTTCGTGGCGAGGTAGGCAAGACTTTAAGGCATCCGATGCAACTAAGGCAATACAGTGCGGCAATGTCGATGACAGGCGTCGTTTAGTAAAACTAGATAGTTACTTATTGATCAGAGGATAAAATGAAGCAGAAAGGTTTCACTATTTTAGAATTTCTGATTTCTATGTTTATTGGCTTCTTAATTTTAGGTGGTGTCATTGCGACTTATGTGAGCATGAAAGCGACCACTCGAGATACGATGGCAATTGGTGAGTTGCAAGAAACAGGTCGCCTAACTTTATCTATTCTAAGAAGAGATATAGAGCAGATTGGATTTTGGGGCACATTTTATGAGGCTGAATTCTCAGTAGATAACACGGTAGGTGAATCAAACCCTGATCCTGATTGTTTTGGCGGGTTAAATAACGGCAGTTTTCCTGATACCACCCCGACAAACTTTAGACCTATATTCGCAGAAGTCTCTGATGGCAACGAAATGCTAGGCTGTATTGACGACTCGAAGGAAGACACGAATGTTATTCAGTTAAAGTTTCTTGAAGGGCGTCAGATGACACCTGAGACTATCACAAATACGAATCGATATTATTTCATTGCTGAGCAAGAAAAAGCACAATTTATAACCGGGGATGCTGCTAAAAACCCATTACCTACAGTAAACGCGACGTTATGGCCTTATAGCCATCATGTTTACTATATCAATGAGCAAACCTTAAAAATTAATAATAGAGATATAGTTGTGCCTGTTCTAATGCGTAAAAGATTAACTGAAAATGGTGGCTTAGTGACTGAGCCCATCATGGAAGGCATTGAAGATATGCGTATGGTGTTTGGTATAGACAGTGACTCAGATAATAAAGTTGATACCTACCGAAGTACTCAGGCTATGACCGCAGAACTCTGGGAAAACACCAACGGTATTTTAACGGTTCAAGTGTTTTTACTCGTCAGGTCCTTAGAGGCTGATGCCGATTTAGAGTTAAAAAGTCAGACTTATACACTCGGACTAGATGATGACAAGCGAGTTCATACTTTTACTGATAATTATAGGCGAACCGTTTTTACAACGACAATCCGTTTAAATAATGTGGGGTCTACAGCATGGCGAATGTAAAAAAGCAAAAAGGTGTTGTACTCATTACTGCCATGATAATGATAGTCGCAGTCACAGCAGTTGCTGTAACTTTAATGAGTAGCAGTAGTATCGATTTAAAAATCACCAATGCAGCACAAGAGCGTGCTGAAGCTGAAACTGAACTGATTGGTGAGATCCACAAACTCATAGTTGCAGAAGGGACCAGTACCAACAATCGATTTACACTCAAGCGCCAACAAATGCCTGATGATGGTATGGATATGAGTTCGTCCTCAACCCCTTCACATATGACGAGTACACTTAAAAATTTGAATAATGGCGAAATGGAATTGCATTGCCCAAGGCAGTTCGCTTATACAGATGGCTTAACCTGCAACTTAACGGAAATGGAGTCAACCATCACTTACGGTTCTAAGAATAAGCATACAATTACTGTGGTCATAGGGATTGGTCAAGAAATCATTAGTCACAATGAGGGCAGCTAAGATGAAACATAACGTATTTTTTTGCCTTATAGCTTTGATCATTGCCTTTACTACAAAAGCTGAAGATATAGAGCTTTTCGTTAAACATAATATCAATATTCAAGAAAAGCCTCGTGTAATGATTGTATTTGATACCTCAGGCAGTATGGCATTTTCGAGTCAGTATGGTACCAACTGTGGCTATGATTCTTATCGTAGAAGGTGGATACTTTGCCCGGATAATCGTTTAGGTGTTGCAAAAGATACCATAACAGACCTGATTGAAGATAAAGCGAATGAGAATGTAGATTTTGGCTTGATGCGATTTAACAGCGACAATGAAGGAGGGTATGTACTTTCTGGGATAGGTTCTAGCAAATCGGATATAAAAAATAAAATTAATACCCTAGAGGCCAATGGGGGGACTCCTTTGAGCGAAACTCTCTGGGAAGCGTATTTGTATTTAACTGGTGAGAAGAAAGGTTACGCTGATAACCAATCTATTGGAAGGGATCAAAATATAGAATTAGGTGATCAATACATCTCTCCTTTTACCCCAAAAGCTGGTGAGCAAAGGTGTAATAGCGCTGTGAATGTAATTTTAATGACCGATGGTGACCCCTCTGTTGATACGAGTTCGAATTCAAATATCTCTAAACTCTATAAAAATACATTCAAACAAGATACGCCTGTTATAGAGAACAGTTATATGCCGGCTTTGGCAGCAGCTATGCATGGCAGAGGCGGTAAAGATCCTGTCGAAGTCGATCTTTACCCGAATACATCTGATTTAAAAGACACAGCTTATGTATACACCATTGGTTTTGGTGAGGGAATGAGTGGTGCTGGTGAGAAAATTTTAAGAAAAACTGCCGCACTAGGAGGTGGTGATTACTATCAAGCGGACACTGCAGAAAAATTAAAAGATGACTTTAATAAAATCTTGGTTGCCATAAACCAACGAAGCTCGAGCTTTGTCTCTCCTTCAGTATCAATGAATAGTTCGGATCAGACACAAAGTGGTAACTCCCTTTATTACACTATGTTTTATCCTGAGAAACATACCCGCTGGCAAGGCAACTTAAAAAAACTACAGGTTAAAGATGGTGAAATCATTGACATGTCGAATAAGCCTGCACTTGATACGCAAGATGGCATCATCAGTAAAGATGCGACAACTTTTTGGTCTAAGCCAGGTTCGAATGACGGTAATAATATTGAGCAAGGTGGTGTAAATTATCAATTATCTAAGCAAACTTCTCGAAAACTATTTTCTGATTTCGGGGAGGGTGCACTGATAGATTTCAAATGGAATAAAGCGAAAAATAAAGTTGGGGCAAAAAACTTAAGAAAGCTATTTGGTGCAGAAAATAACACTGAAGCCAAGCAAATAATGAATTGGGCTTCAGGTAAAGACGTATTAAATGAAAACAGCGATTCAACTATAAGAAAAGACATTTTTGGCGATCCGCTTCACTCAAAACCGGTCACCATGGATTATGGTAACAATGATATTAGAGTCTTTGTTGGGACTAACTCCGGTGTTTTGCATGCCTTCAAAGATAATGGCAATACAGTAAATGAAAGTTGGGCGTTTTTACCTGGTCAGTTGCTTGATATTCATAAGCCACTAATGAATAAGCAGGATGGAACTAAGCTTTATGGTGTTGATGGTCCAATAACGGTATTCCATAAAGATATTAACCGAGACAGCATTGTTAATGGTTCAGATAAAGTATGGCTGTTTTTTGGACTCAGAAGAGGTGGAACCGCGTACTACGCCTTAGATATAACGAGTCCCGATACACCTAAAATGTTATGGGGGGCTCCTATAACACCAGAAAAAACAGGCTTTGAAGAGTTAGGCCAGTCATGGTCAAAGCCTTTCGTGACATACATTCGTTCTCAAGAAGAAAAGCCAGTGGTGATTTTTGGTGCAGGTTACGATACCAATAAAGACAATATTTCCAAAACCAATGATAGTAAGGGCCGAGGTTTATTCATTGTCGATGCAGAGAGTGGCAATTTAGTTTGGTCGTTGACACCGGGTGGACCAAGTATTAATACCGAACAAGCAAGTAAATTTAAAGGCCTCCATAGTATTGCGGCAGATGTTTCACTCATGGACTCGGATTACGATGGGTTTACAGATAGAATCTATGCAGCAGATACTGGCGGTAACATTTGGCGGGTTGATATGCCAAGAGATAAACCAAATGACACTGACAATCCTTGGACACACTTTAAATTTGCAGAGTTAGCAGGCTCAAAAGACAGAGATGATAGACGTTTCTTTTATCAACCATTAGTTGCTCGTACTTTCTTTAGTAAAGTCACCAAGACGATAACCAACAATGGCTCGTATACAACACGAAGAGAAGTGCCTTATGAAGCGATTATTATAGGCAGTGGTAATAGAGCAAGTCCACTTGAGAAAATAGTGAATAATCAGCTCTACGTGATACGTGATGAAAACACGGTAACACGCTCATACCAAGGTGATGAGATCCCAGATACGATTTACCATAGTCAGCTTATGCAAGTGAAAGATGAACCTTTCTACCAAGCAACGTCTAAACAAGCTTTTTATGAAAAAGAAGCAGAGTTAGGTGCGCTTAAAGGTTGGAAGTATCAACTTAGGGCCGGAGAGAAGTCGTTAGCAAAAGCAACTGTCGTGGGCGGTATTGCCTACTTTACTTCGTTTACGCCACACTTAGATACTACGATAGACCAATGTTCGGTAGGCAGTGGCGGTGGTTCTTTATATGCTTTACATTTACATTATGGGGCGCGTGTGTTCCAGAAGATCAGATATGACACTGAGAGAGAAGTCCCCAGTACACCGGTGATCCTTTACCATAAAGAATCAGAAACAGAAGGAGGTTATAAACGTAGCACTGGCCGTTTAAATATTGAATTAAAGAGTACTGATTCTACAGGAGGTAAAGGCCCTGATGGCAGTAAACCGAGTGAACCATTCTTAAGTGCAAAAGTAGCGGGTCCCTTACCAACACTCAATAGCGCGGGGCAGCCAACATTTTTGAGTAATGAAGTGCATGGTATTACGACAAAACAAATGTATATTTACAAACGAGAGGATCATGATGAAAAGTAATCATATAAAGGGTTTTACCTTGCTCGAAATGCTGATTGTTGTTGCGATAGCGGGCATCCTAGCCTCTGTCGCTTATCCTCAGTATACAGAATACGTCAAGAGAGCCGCGCGCTCAGATGCAATGGTATTACTATTAGATGCTGCCAATAAACAAGAGCAATATTATGCTGATAACAGAAGCTATGCAGATGATTTGAGCTTAATAAATGTCCCTTCGACGAGTGAAAATGGTTATTTTACCATTACAGTAGAGGTGCCAGACACAGGCACATCATTTACAATCACGGCGACAGCAGCTTCTGGTGCTGTGGCTGGTGATACTGCTTGTTCTACGTTTACCATTACTGATACAGGAGTTAAAGGCTCTACAGGCACAAGTGATACGGATGATTGCTGGGAGCGCTAAATGCGCTCCTTACACTTTCTAGTATCCCTCATTCTTGCTCTACCCGCATTATTAATACTCATTTCAAGTCCAGTAGGTTTGCCTTTGAGGTCAAATGCACAATAGACAAAAGTACCATTTGCTAACCCTTTTAGGCTGCCATCGGGCTTAAATGTAATGGCATGCCGTGGATATGATAATTCATCTTGGATATTAATACGGTCAATGACGTAGAGTACTTCTTCATCGGCATCAAGTACATGATTTCTATTGGTATCGACAAAGCTGGTTAATGATTCGTGCCAGAGGTCTTTATGGCACTTATTATGAACTAAGCCACAAAAGCTAATGTACTTATCGTGGGTTATGGCATAGTCTCGCGACAGAAATATTTGCCGTTTTATCTGTTTTAGGGCCACTTCAGGTCTATTCTTTTGTAAAACGCTATTGAAGGAAGGCACCGCCAAAAAAGTAAGAATAACGATTAAAGATAGGGTGACGAGTAACTCAATTAGAGTTAAACCTCGAGCGTGATTAAGTGAGTTTCTAGCTGCCATCCTTGCAACCTTAATAAGATTAAATTGTGTATATAAATGTAGAATAAAGTGTTAGTTTGTCAATGTTGTTTTATGAACAGTCGGTGCTGCTATCACCGTTGTATAGTGCAGTCCCACCGACAGTGAGTGTCAGCGCTTTGGCATGTTCAGTTTGATTTAAAGGACAATATATAAATTGACCAGCGTTTGTATTCACAACACGACCACTACTATCAAACCTTAAACGCGTATCTGGTGCTTTTAGGTTGTCATTTGCTATAAGCTTATCCATAACGCGAAGTAAGTCATCACTTGCGACTTCATATGTGCCATTATTATTTTTATCAATAAATGAAATGATCTGGTTATTCTTCCAGTTATTGATGCACGTGAGATTTTCGTTTGCAGCGAGTTTTTTCGCATCGACAGGGCACAAGATCACGATTTCATCGCTAGTTGTTGCTTTTGCTCGAGCAAATGTGATGTGTCTTTTCAATTCAAGCATAAAAGACTCTGCACGTGTTTTTTCATTTAAATCAGTATTACCAGCGAAAGACAAAGTCACTAATATAACTAATATCGCAATGGTGATGAGCAGTTCTAATAACGTGAAGCCACGGTGTTTCATATTGACGCCTAGAAAAGAGCAATTATTCAATTGTAGCATATTGCATTATGAAGCTTTTTCTCAACAGTTTGCAACGAGTTTGTTTGCTATGGATAGTGGGATTGTCTAAAATCGACTCACTCGCTAAGGAAATAAAACACCATGAAAAAAATAGAAGCAATAATTAAACCTTTTAAACTCGATGATGTTCGTGAGGCTTTGTCTGAAATAGGCATTACAGGTATGACAGTCTGTGAAGTGAAGGGCTTCGGTCGTCAAAAAGGCCATACAGAGCTATACCGTGGTGCGGAATATATGGTCGATTTTTTACCTAAAGTGAAACTAGACATTGTTTTAGCTGACGAAGACGTTGATAGAGCGATCGAAGTTATTCTTAAAACAGCGCAAACGGGTAAAATAGGTGACGGTAAAATCTTCGTGACTGAAGTTGAACGTGTTGTGCGTATCCGAACAGGTGAAGAAGACGAAGAAGCTATTTAATTATATGAAACAAAAACGGCGCTCATAGAGCGCCGTTTTTGTTTATCAATATAAGTTAATTCATTTGTCGCTGTTTCTCGTTTAACAAACGTGTCTGCTGTGCATGCTTGCTTAACTCATTAAGTCCAAGCTTTGCATAGCTTTTCTCCATTATCTCAAGTGCTGTGATTAGATAGCTACTTTGTGAAAAGTGTTCCACAATATACTTACCACGGTTAGCAGCGGCTAAAAAGGCTTCACGCTCAAAATAATATTCTGCGACTTTAATTTCGTAACGAGCCATTTTATTTAATAACCATACTAAGCGTTTTTTTGCTTCAGGTATATATGGGCTTTCTGGATAGCTATCTACAAGAGTTGAAAGGTCTTGGAAAGCCACACGGGTGCGACTTGCATCACGGTCAGCTCTATCTATACCGAAGTATTCTTGAAAGGCATTTTGATCTGCTTGAATATTTACCAAGCCACGCATGAAATACATGTAGTCTAAATTTTTATGATTTGGATTTAGACGAATAAAGCGGTCGATTGTTGCAAGCCCTTGGTCAGTGTTGCCTGTTTTGTAGTACGCAAAAACGAGATCCATTTGCACTTGCTGCGCATGAGGACCAAATGGGTAACGAGAATTTAATGCACCCAGTAACTCTATAGAGCGAGCATATAAACCTGAGTCTAAGGTTGTTTTAGCATCTTCGTATAGTGCTTGTGCTGATTTATTTGGCACACGTTCGATATCTTCTTGTTCTGGTGCAGAAGAACATGCCGCAAGACCTAGAAAAGAAGTGCTGACTAGGATGGCAAAGGCGCGTTTCCCTAATTTAGTTATCATTTTATTTTACTACCTTTGGTGTCTTCGGCTAGGCCAAGATGGCAAAACCGAGTAAACTATGCATTTAAGCGATTCTAACCCAGTCTAGCTAAGCTTGCACTGGTAATTTAGGTAAACTAACAGATGTCTGAGCAAATTTCTCTTCAAGCCGAAGTGCCAACTGAATTAGGCGGTAAACGTCTAGACCAAATTTTGGCGCAAATGTTCCCTGATTTTTCACGTTCAAGAATAAAAACTTGGATTTTAGATGAAAAAGTTACCGTCGATGGTGAGGTCTTATCGACGCCAAGAGAAAAGCTGTTAGGTGGGGAGTTAATTTCCATTGAGACGCAAATCGAAGCACCTCGCGAATACGAAGCACAAGACATTGACCTAAATATCGTTTATGAAGATGATGATATTCTTGTTATCAATAAGCCTATGGGGCTGGTTGTTCACCCTGGTGCAGGAAACCCCGATGGCACAGTATTAAATGCTTTATTACATCATCACCCAGATATCATTAATGTGCCTAGGGCGGGTATTGTGCATCGTCTAGATAAAGACACGACAGGTTTAATGGTTGTTGCAAAAACCATCCAAGCCCAAACACATCTTGTTAAAGCCCTACAAAAACGCGATAACTTTACCCGTGAATATGAAGCGATTTGTAATGGCACAATGACTGCCGGTGGCATGGTTGAAAAGCCAATAGGTCGTCATGCAACAAAACGCACGCATATGGCTATTCATGAAATGGGCAAACCTGCCGTAACGCATTACCGCGTTGCAGAAAAGTTCAGAGCGCACACACGTT
The DNA here is from genome assembly GCF_042848605.1 of Pseudoalteromonas sp. MTN2-4. Lineage (NCBI taxonomy): Bacteria > Pseudomonadati > Pseudomonadota > Gammaproteobacteria > Alteromonadales > Pseudoalteromonadaceae > Pseudoalteromonas > Pseudoalteromonas sp. MTN2-4. The sequence continues at coordinate 3,970 of NZ_BTGK01000007.1, read as the reverse complement.
TACGCTTAAGGCTAGAAACAGGTCGTACTCACCAAATTCGTGTACACATGGCTTATTTAACGCATCCGCTAGTAGGTGATCAATTATATGGCGGCCGCCCTCGGCCTCCTCGCAATGCAACACCAGAATTGTTTGCACAGCTAAGAGACTTTAAACGTCAGGCGCTGCATGCGATTAAATTGAGTATTGCGCACCCAATTACGGGAGAGCAAATGACTTGGGAAGTCCCTGTGCCTGAAGATATGCAGATTCTAACTCAGGCTCTACGCGATGATACAAAAGCTAATCCAGATTTAGTTTATTAGAATATGCAGTTAGTTGATTGGCCATTACATCAACTTGTAGGCACAATTCAAACTACACGTTTAGGTGGTAAATCAATACCACCTTATTCAAGTTTGAATTTAGGTTTTCATGTCGGTGATAACCATGAAACTGTTCTGGCCAATCATCAAATACTGAATGAGTTCTTACCAGCCCCAGCGTTTTGGTTAGACCAAGTACATAGTAGTGAAATCATTGAAGTGACTCATATAGTGACTGAGTTATCATTACAACAGAGGCCAAAAGCCGATGCGCTTTTTACTCGCTTAAAAAATCAACCTCTTGCGATAATGACGGCGGATTGCTTACCTATTTTATTAGCAAGCAAAGATGGTCAAGAGATTGCTGCTATCCATGGCGGTTGGCGTCCTTTAGCTGGCGGCATAATTTCTAAAACAATCGCAAAGTTTTCTACTCGAAAAAGCAACTTAGTTGCGTGGCTTGGGCCTGCAATTGGGCCATCGGCATTTGAAGTAGGGCAAGACGTGGTTGACGCTTTCACTTCTGTTAATTCATCCCACAAAGATGATTTCATTGAGCAAAAAAATAAAAAGTATCTAGCGAATATTTTTTCAATTGCCAAACGTCAGTTATCTGATTTGGGTATTGCACATATATACAGTGAGTATGAGTGCACTTACACCTTACATGAAAAATACTTTTCTTATCGTAGAGATGCCCAAACAGGGCGTTTAGCGACCTTGATTTGGCTCAAATAAATACAATTAAAATTTTACTCGAGCCTTGAACAATACCTGACTGATACCCATAAAGTAACTAAGTTATTTTTTAGAAAGAGTTAGGCATCATGCGTTTAGACAGATTTACAAGTAAATTCCAAGCCGCACTTTCTGATGCGCAATCACTGGCTTTAGGTCGTGACCATCAATTTATTATGCCAGTGCATTTAATGTATGCATTGCTACAACAAAATGGCTCAAGTGTAAGAGCTTTGCTCGCTCAAGCTGGGATCAGTGCCGACGAGCTAAATAACAAGCTAACCAAATCAATCGATAAAATCTTTAAGGTTTCAGGCATTGGTGGAGAAGTTCAGCTTCATAATGAACTTATCTCTCTTATTAATTTATGTGATAAATATGCGCAAAAACGCAAAGATGAATATATTTCGAGTGAGTTATTTGTCTTTGCTGCGTGCGAAGATAAAGGTGAGCTAGGGCAAATCTTAAGAGAACTACAGCTGACGCAGAAAAAAGTTGAGCAGGCAATTAAAGCCATTCGCGGTGGTCAAAAAGTTGATAACCCAAATGCTGAGGACACACGTCAATCACTTGAAAAATTCACCATTGATCTTACAGAGCGCGCAGAGCAGGGCAAACTTGACCCTGTGATTGGCCGTGATGAAGAAATCAGGCGCACAATCCAAGTACTTCAAAGACGTACCAAAAATAACCCCGTGCTAATTGGAGAGCCGGGCGTTGGTAAAACGGCTATTGTTGAAGGGTTGGCTCAGCGCATCATTAATGGTGAAGTACCAGAGGGTCTTAAAAACAAACGCGTACTCTCTCTTGATTTGGGCGCACTGGTTGCAGGTGCAAAATACCGTGGCGAATTTGAAGAGCGCCTAAAGTCGGTTCTTAATGAACTGGCAAAAGAAGAAGGGCAAGTGATCTTATTTATTGATGAAATTCACACTATGGTCGGTGCGGGTAAAACCGACGGTGCGATGGATGCGGGTAATATGTTAAAACCTGCTCTTGCTCGTGGTGAGTTACACTGTGTTGGTGCGACGACACTTGATGAATATCGACAATATATTGAAAAAGATGCGGCCTTAGAAAGACGTTTCCAAAAAGTATTTGTAAGCGAGCCAAGTGTTTCAGACACAATTGCAATTTTACGTGGTTTAAAAGAGCGCTACGAACTTCATCACTCAGTTGATATTACAGATCCTGCAATTGTTGCAGCAGCGAATCTTTCCCATCGTTATATTTCAGATAGACAACTTCCCGATAAGGCCATTGACTTAATTGATGAAGCTGGAAGTTCTATTCGCCTACAAATTGATTCTAAACCAGAGCAACTTGATAGATTAGAAAGAAAAATCATTCAGCTAAAACTTGAAGACAATGCACTGGCGAAAGAAAAAGACGAAGCAAGTCAAAAGCGTCGTACAGAAATGCAGAGTTTAATTTCAGAATTAGAGAGCGAATATAAAGAGCTTGATGAAGTGTGGAATGCCGAAAAAGCATCTTTACAGGGCACGCAAGTAATAAAAGGTGAGCTAGAGCAAGCGAGATTAGATCTTGAAGTGGCGCGTCGAGCAAGCGACTTGCAAAGAATGTCAGAGCTTCAATATGGTCGAATTCCTGAGCTAGAAAGAAAGTTAGATCTTGCATCTCAAGCTGAAATGCAAGAAATGAGTTTGTTGAAAAACCAGGTCGGTGAAGACGAAATTGCAGAAATCTTATCACGCTGGACAGGCATTCCTGTAGCTAAGATGCTGCAAGGTGAGCGTGAAAAGCTCCTACAAATGGAAGATGAGTTACACAATAAAGTGATAGGTCAAGACGAAGCGGTAAATGCGGTATCAAATGCCATCCGCCGTTCAAGAGCTGGCCTTTCTGATCCAAATCGTCCGATTGGCTCATTCCTATTCTTAGGCCCGACAGGTGTAGGTAAGACTGAGTTAACAAAAGCGCTTGCAAACTTTATGTTTGATACTGAAGAAGCCATGGTTCGTATTGATATGTCCGAATTTATGGAAAAGCATTCAGTTGCACGATTAGTCGGTGCCCCTCCTGGCTATGTAGGTTATGAAGAAGGCGGCTATTTAACCGAAGCGGTTAGACGTCGTCCATATTCAGTAGTGTTATTAGATGAGGTAGAAAAAGCACATCCAGATGTGTTTAATATATTGCTGCAAGTTTTAGATGATGGCCGTTTAACTGATGGTCAAGGCCGTACTGTTGATTTTAAAAACACGGTAATCACTATGACGTCAAACTTAGGATCTGACATTATCCAAGAGCAAACTGGTCAAAATGACTTTACATCGTTAAAAGAAAAGGTGATGGGTGTCCTTGCTACCCAGTTTAGGCCTGAGTTTATAAACCGCATCGATGAAACCGTCGTGTTCCATCCTTTAATCGATGAACATATTAAAGAGATCGCGAATATACAACTAGATAAATTGACTGCCAGATTATTTGAAAAAGGTTACCAGTTTGAATTGTTACCTGAAGCGTTAAATAAAATAGCTGCACATGGCTTTGACCCAGTGTTTGGTGCAAGACCACTTAAGCGTGCAATACAGCAATATGTCGAAAACCCATTATCGCAAAAACTATTGGCAGGCGAATTTCTCCTAGGTGATAAAATTAGAGTAACGGTAGATAACGACGTTATTACATTTACAAAGTAATAAGCAGACTAAACATTGGGCATTCATTTTATATGTGTGCCCAAATTTATTTCTTTTTCTTCCTTGCATTATCTTCCTTCTCGACAATACTTAAATTCCCCTGAATGATTAGGTGGTGGTTATATGACTTAAACATTTTAGTTTTACTTCGTTTTGATTTCTTTTTGTACAGAAAACATCTTAAAACAGACGTTTCGTTTAAAATATACGCGAACAGTTGGTTTTTTGCATTTTTCTTTAAAAAAGGCTTGCGTAATTTTCTGC
>NZ_BTGK01000006.1:0-240630 GCF_042848605.1 Pseudoalteromonas sp. MTN2-4 | reverse complement strand
CTTTTGAGGTGGGTGTCCTGTTTATATTTCCTGTTTATATTTGTTGTATTACGTAAAACAAAGGCGTATCACTATGTGATACGCCTTTTCTTATGCTGCTTGATAAAAGTCTAAAATGTCGCAAATTTGATTGCACAGTAGCGTGGTGCACTGCGCAGGTTTTGGCATAATAAACAAGGTATCATCGCTTGCGACTGTGCCGCTAATGCCCAAACTATCGTGCAAGTGATCAAGCACGCGGGCAACAATTTTCGCGCCGCCAGCTTGGGTTTTTATCACAACCAGTGCTTCGTTTTTATCACACGCTAATACCACGCTTTCAATCGACTGTTTTAGCCCCGGCATGCCCACATCTGAAGGTAGACGATACACCAGCTGGTGGTTGCTGTTACGCATACGCACCGCACCTAAGCGAGTAAGCATGCGTGAAATACGCGACTGTGAAATATCAGCAAAGCCCATTAAGCCTAATTCGTAAGAGAGCTCAAACTGCGAACGAATCTTTTTTTGTAAAATTAGGTGTTTAATGATTTGCTTAAGGGATTTTTCAGCTTCCATAATCAATACACCCGCTTAATAAGGGTTAAGTGGCGAATAATAGCGATTGCTGGTGCCATCTATCGATACACTCAGGGTTTCGCCATTATGGCTTCCTGTGTTGAGATTAATTTGCTGATTGGCAATCAGCTTTAATCGTTCAATGTTGTTGTAAATAACCGGTGCGTTACAGCTCAGCTGTTGGCGTTCGGTGGTTGCCGTTTCTTTAAAAATATACACAGCACCGCTGCCGTCAACTAAGCTTTCACCATTACTTTTAACATATAAAGAGGTGTTTTCATCTGCCGCAATCACATTGCTGCCAGCAGCTAAATGCCCTAAAAACACCACTGAACGGGCAAGGCGGTCGCGCTCTGCAAAGTGGGTGTCGGTGAGGGTATTGGCAAGCAAATTATTGCTAAACATGCCTTGGCTAATATTGATGGTGTCATGGCAAAAGTCAGTCACTACTTCGTCTGAGATAGCGCCAAGAATGCCATCAGGGTCGTAAACCGAACCACCTAGTAGTGCCATACCTGCTGATGTGCCACCAATAACACCGCCTTTATCATAAACGTGCTGAAGTGCATCTTGCAGCTGTGTATTTTGCCATTGGTTGAGGTAATCAGCCTGATCGCCACCGGCAATAAAGACAAATTCGGCACTTTTAATTATCCATGCAACATAGTCACTGTTCGCAAGCGTTCGCGAATCAACTAATAGGGTGTTAACCGAATCGGCATTAAGTAACCCGTTTAAATAGTCATTGTAGCCATCTGAGCCTGATGTTCTTAAAATGACCACATCTTGATTGTTGCCAATATGTGGTAAAACACGGCCTGTAAATGCGCTATCAACATCGGTGCCGCCACCCATCAGCAAGGTTGCGCCTTGACCGCTGGTAAGTGCGCCACACGCATCATTAGCGTTGCCTGTTTGCCAATAAGTTAAGTCACTTGGTATCGCGGGCGTAAAGCCGTAACCGCAATCTTCAACAGGTGGTGTTGGCTCGGTTGGGTAATTAACGGTTAAGTCGTACCAACCGCGTCCTGAGTAACGTGTTACTTTTACAAAGTAATTACCCGCTGCTGCTCTAATGCTGCCAAGCTCAGGCACATTACTTGTCTCACCCGTTAAAATTGCACTGCCCGTTTCGCCATACAATGCCCAATCAAAATCGTCGCGCCTATCATGTTCTAAACGAATGCTGATTTCACCATTTTCACTGGTGTTAAAACTAAACCAATCAATGTCGCCGCGTTTTGAGTTGCCTGCAATTGTTGTGTTAGCACAATCGATTACATTGGCCTGACTTTCAAGGTCATTTGGTTCAGATTCAGTGGTTGTACATGCGTGAGCTGTGTGAGAGAGCGAAAAGCCCAATAGTAGTGATGCTACAATGAAGTAGTTCTTATTATTCATAGGAATTTCCTAACAAAAATCAATAAAACGCCTGCGTTAAAAAACGCAAAATGAGTGTGTAGTTGAAATTGTTAGGGGGTTATTCGTCGAACCACTCACTTAAGTGATAGTCAGACGAACATTCATGTAGCTCACTAGGCATAACAAAAGTACGCAAGGTCATTTTATTCTCCTAGTTAGTGTGAAGTGTTCGTATATAGTTTTAGCACAGCGAGCAAAAAAGTAAAAAATAAATTTACAAATAATTAACAGCGAATTTTAATTGAGTAGGAATAATTTTTCGACAGTTAACTGTAACTATTTGAAAATTGGATTTGTGCTGCGTATTTATGCGTAATTTTATGCTGATTATTTATATGAAATTTTTTCGTGACCTTGCATTTACACTTTTAAATACACTAGGGGGACAGCGCGTTTAATCTAATTGCTCACCATGATGTCTTCTTGTCTTTTTGTTCTACTTGCAACCGCAAAACAATGGGGTCAGCAAAACAATGGGGTCAGGTCTTGCATTGTGCAACCCTAAGCACAGAACCCACAAACTACTCTCTTTCCCTTCTATCACGCCTGAAAATAAGCAATTGATGAGTAATGCGCTCGCATGGATGCGAGTCAAGCCATGATTTCGCCAAGGATGGCGAATACATGGCGTTTACGTTCACATCAATTGCGCTTTGAAGATTAAGCGTGATGGAGGGGCGCCGTGGGGTTCCAAGGGGCGGTCGGCGGCAGCCGCCCTTTGGTTGCCGTCGCCAACGCGACAAAGGGTTAAATTGAAGGTTGATGATGAGTAAAACATAGATTCTGAAACAAGTTCAGAATGACAAAATCATTTTTAAGCCCCCCTGATGCCCTATCTCGAAACGAAGTTTCGCAGTGCGAGGAAGTGAAGGCATGGATGCCGACAGGCAGAAGCTTCATGGATGAATTTCTGCACGTTATTAAATTGAAATGCTTACCACCCTTTGGTTGCCGTCGCCAACGCGACAAAGGGGATAAGTTGAAGATAGATGGTGAGTAAAACATAGATTCTGAAACAAGTTCAGAATGACAGCCCCAAACCCCACCCACAAAAAAACCGCCTTAATCGCTTAAGGCGGTTTTCAAAAATCTAAGTCAGGGATTAGCCCGACCTACAATTCATTACTCTGCATATGTCTCAACTGCAGGGCAAGAACAGATAAGGTTTCGGTCACCTAGTACGTCGTCGATACGTGTCACTGTTGGCCAGAACTTATCTTTAGCAACTGCTTTCACAGGGAATGCCGCGTAAAAACGGTCGTATGCACGATCCCACTCGTTGCCAAGTACGTCAGCTTGCGTGTGCGGTGCAAATACCAGTGGATTGTTTTCAACAGACCACTCGCCGTTTTCAACTTTGCGTACTTCTTCACGAATTGAAATCATGGCTTCGATGAAGCGGTCAATCTCAACCTTAGACTCAGACTCAGTTGGCTCGATCATTAGCGTGCCCGCTACTGGGAACGACATAGTCGGTGCATGGAAGCCGTAGTCCATAAGACGCTTAGCAATGTCCATCTCAGTGATGCCAGACGCTTCTTTTAGCGGACGTAAGTCAACTATACATTCGTGCGCAACACGGTTGTTTTGACCACGGTAAAGAATTGGATAGTGCTCGCTTAACTTCTCAGTTAGGTAGTTTGCGTTTACGATAGCCATTTCAGTTGCATCTTTTAAGCCTTGGCTGCCCATCATTGTAATGTATGCCCAAGAGATAGGTAAGATAGCCGCTGAACCGTAAGGCGCTGCTGATACTGCACCGTTGCCTTCAGTTGTACCCGGTACGTTGATAACGCTGTGGTTAGGCATAAATGGCGCTAGGTGCGATTTAACACCGATAGGACCAACACCTGGGCCACCGCCACCGTGTGGAATACAGAATGTTTTGTGTAGGTTTAAGTGCGATACGTCTGAGCCGATTGAACCTGGGCTAGTTACACCAACTTGCGCGTTCATGTTCGCGCCGTCCATGTAAACTTGGCCGCCGTGCTGGTGAACAATCTCACATACTTCACGGATAGACTCTTCGTATACACCGTGTGTAGACGGGTAAGTTACCATGATACAAGATAGGTTCTCTGACACTTCTTCTGCTTTCGCTTTAAGATCAGCCATGTCGATGTTACCGTCGTCGTCACAGGCAACAACCACAACTTTCATGCTTGCCATTTGCGCAGATGCCGGGTTAGTACCGTGCGCTGAGCTTGGGATCAAACAGACGTTACGGTGACCTTCGCCACGTGACTCATGGTATTTACGAATAGCGATAAGACCTGCGTATTCACCTTGTGCACCAGAGTTAGGCTGCATAGATACTGCGTCGTACCCTGTGATGTCTACTAACCAGTCGTGAAGCTCACCAATCATTGTTTGGTAACCTTGCGCTTGGTCTAGTGGACAGAACGGGTGAAGCTCTGCAAATTCAGGCCAAGTTACTGGGATCATCTCAGCTGTCGCGTTTAGTTTCATGGTACATGAACCTAACGAGATCATTGAATGGTTAAGCGCTAAATCTTTGTTTTCAAGACGCTTGATATAACGCAGCATTTCAGTCTCGCTGTGGTACGAGTTGAAGTTAGGGTGCGTTAAGATTTCGTCGTCACGTACTAGGCTTGCAGGAATACCTGTGATGTCGTCTGCAGATACTTGTGCGTCAAGTGCTGCAACATCAAGACCGTGGCCTTCACCTAAGATGATGTCGAATAATGCTAGTACGTCTGCACGTGTTGTTGTTTCGTTCACAGATACTGAGAACTCACCCGCATGGTTCGTTGCAAAGTTAGTCTCTGCCGCGATTGCGCGTGCAACGATCTCTTCTTTGTTGTCAGCTACCACTGTGATTGTGTCGAACCAAGTGTCATGCTTAAGGCTTATACCTTTCGCTTTAAGACCTGTCGCTAAGATGCTAGCGAAACGGTTGATGCGCTGTGCAATCATCTTAAGGCCTTGTGGACCATGGTAAACCGCGTAGAACGCAGCCATGTTCGCAAGTAGAACCTGGGCTGTACAGATGTTTGAGTTCGCTTTTTCACGACGGATGTGCTGCTCACGAGTCTGCATCGCCATACGAAGTGCATCGTTACCTAAACGGTCTTTAGATACACCTATGATACGACCTGGTAGTGAACGCTTGTACTTGTCGCGTGTAGCGAAGAATGCTGCGTGTGGACCACCGTAACCCATAGGTACACCAAAACGCTGTGCAGAACCAAGTACTACGTCAGCGCCTAGTTTACCTGGAGCTTTAAGTAGCATTAAGCTCATGATGTCAGCTGCAACACAGGCAATCGCTTTTTTATCTTGTACTTGTGCGATTAGGTCAGTGATGTCTACCACTTCACCTGTTGTTGTTGGGTACTGGAATAATGCACCGAAAATTTCATGGTTAGCTGCATCTGCCGCAGGACCTACTACCACTTCGAAACCAAACTGCTCTGCACGTGTTGTTACAACGTCGATTGTTTGTGTGTGAACGTCGTCAGCGATGAAGAAGATGTTTGCTTTTTTCGCTTTAGATACGCGCTTAGCAAGTGCCATTGCTTCTGCTGCTGCAGTAGACTCATCTAGTAGAGATGCAGATGCTAGGTCTAGACCTGTGATGTCAATCGTCAACGTTTGGAAGTTTAATAGTGATTCTAAACGACCTTGAGCGATCTCAGGCTGGTATGGCGTATATGCTGTGTACCAACCTGGATTTTCTAATACGTTACGTAAAATTACATTCGGTACGTGTGTTGGGTGGTAGCCCTGACCGATGTAAGATTTGAAGATTTTATTTTGGCTAGCAACAGACTTTAGGTAGCTTAGTGCTTCAACTTCTGTGCGGCTCTCACCCACTGCTAAACCCTGCTCTAAACGGATACCAGCTGGTACTGTTTGCGTGATTAGCTCTTCAACGCTTGATACGTTAAGTGCCGATAGCATGTCGCTCACTTGTGCCGGTGTAGGGCCAATATGGCGGCGGATAAAATCTTGCTTTTGCTCTAATTGCTCAAGAGATTTAGCGTTTGACATTAGTCTAGATTCCTATGATCCAAAAAATTTAGGGGGTTAGTGCTGATTCCTGCTGCGGGTACTGCTCTGGCTTCAGCTTTACCAACTTATCGATAAGTTGATGAAAAAGTTCTGTACTCTGTATGGTTTAGTACGGACCTTTTTTAAAATCAGATTAAACAACAAAAGCCCCACTGGGGGCTTTTGTGAACAACGAAGCAATTAGTCTTCGTCGATTGCGTTTTCGTAACCTTCAGCGTCAAGAAGGTTCGCAAGCTCTGACTCGTCAGAAGCTTTAACTTTGAACAACCAACCGTCACCGTATGCGTCGTTGTTAACGTTTTCAGGTGAATCTTCAAGATCTTCGTTGATTGCTACAACTTCACCAGTGATAGGTGCGTAGATGTCAGATGCTGCTTTTACAGACTCTGCTACTGCGCAGTCTTCGCCAGCGTCAACTTCGTCACCAACTTCTGGTAATTCAACGAATACCATGTCGCCTAGAAGCTCTTGTGCGTGCTCTGTGATACCTACAGTGTAAACGCCGTCGCCTTCAGCGCGAACCCACTCGTGTGAAGACGCGTATTTTAACTCGCTAGGAATGTTGCTCATCTTTTTGTTCCTTTGGTTCGGTGTAATAACTGGGCGATGGTTCGCCCTTATTAATATTAAATAACTGACTTGCCGTTACGTACGAAGCAAGGCTTCACTACTTTAACGTCAACTAACTTTTTACGCATTTCAACTTGCGCTGTTTCGCCCGTTGAGCGAGGAACACGCGCTAGTGCAACACTAAAGCCTAATGTCGGAGAGAATGTACCAGAAGTAATGATACCTTCGCCACCTTCTACGATAACTTTAGAGCCACCACGTAGAACACCTTTGCTTTCAAGTACTAGACCAACTAGCTTGTGTGTGCTCTTTTCAGCACGTTGCTTAGCAACCGCTTCACGACCGATGAAGTCACGATCTTCAGGTTCCCATGCAATCGTCCAAGCCATGTTTGCAGCAAGTGGAGATACAGTTTCATCCATATCTGAACCGTATAAGTTCATGCCCGCTTCTAAACGTAGCGTATCACGTGCGCCAAGGCCAGCCGGAGCGACGCCTGCGTCTAATAATTTTTGCCAAAGGTCAGCTGCATCATCGTTGTGTACAACGATTTCGTAGCCTGCTTCGCCTGTGTAACCAGTCGTTGCAATGAATAGATTGCCCGCTTGTGCACCGAAGAATGGTTTCATACCTTCAACTGCAGCGTTTTGCGCGTCATCAAGTACTTTAGCTGTTTTTTCTTTTGCGTTAGGACCTTGTACTGCGATCATCGCAAATTCAGGACGCTCAGTGATTTCTACTGCGAACTCAGCCGCTACTTTAGCAATGTGCGCTAAATCTTTTTCACGCGTTGCTGAGTTAACAACTAGGCGGTATTCAGTGTCAGAGAAGAAGTAGATGATAAGGTCGTCAATTACGCCGCCTTCTTCATTTAACATGCCTGTGTAAAGTGCTTTACCAGGTACTTCTAGCTTAGCTACATCGTTCGCTACAAGCTTACGTAAGAATGCTTTTGCGTCTGCGCCTTTAACGTCCACAATCGTCATGTGAGATACGTCGAACATACCTGCATCAGTTCGTACTGCGTTGTGCTCTTCGATTTGTGAACCATAGTTGATTGGCATTTCCCAACCGTGGAAGTCAACCATTTTTGCGCCAGCTTCTACGTGCTTAGCGTGTAGTACAGTTTTAGAAGTCATATCATTCCTTCACTAATTACTGACCTTGTAGTGTATGGCTACAAGATTGCCTCTTCGAGGCGGGGTTAATGCAATAACAGCTAAGGCACCCGTATTGAGTGCCTTAGCAAATTTTGTTTGAAATCTAGTTTAGGCTAAAGCCTTGTTCTTGCAACTGTTGATGCCACTTATTCAGAGTGTCTGTTTGGGCAATCAACTGATACTGCTGCAAGTCATCTGCAAGTAATGAAGTGACGAACACTTCACCACTTTGTCGGCCGTAGCACACTTGCTCGTCTGATAAACGCAGACCCGGTGTTAAGCCAAACTGCTTGATAATGGTATCAAACGCTTGCTCACCGCTCAGGGTGCTCATGCTTAAATCTTTGCGCGCCACCAGCTCAATGTCGTAATCGCTGTGATGGGCTTCAACCAAGTTTTGTAACTCATCAGCGTGGCTTTGCTCAATAACAAAGCGGTAAGCCGTTTCACTGAAGTAATAAACCGTAAATGCCGCACCTGATACGAGTTGGCCTTTAATGCCCAAACCTGGTGCTAACAGTTTATTTAGGTTGATACCTAAAACTTGATTTAAAAATGGTGTGGTTTCGAAGCCACTAAAGTCTAAGACCCATTGTGCGCTGTCTAACGCTAATGTGTTTAGCGCAGGCGCTGTGCCTTGACGATGTTTTGCAAACATACTGGCTGAAAATGTCATAACCACACCTTAATAAAACTTTAATTTGTGCAGTATATGAGTGCATTTGGGCAACAACAAATTGTATTTATTTATACATTGATAAATAATGCTTATGTAACTTGGTTTTATAAATTGATTTTTTAAATATGAAGAACTTATCGAACGACGGCTTACGCACATTTGTTACTGTGGTTGAATTAGGTGGCTTTGCCAAGGCCGGTGAACTACTGGGATTATCGCAACCTGCGGTGTCATTACAAATTAAACGACTCGAAGAAATGCTCGGCTGTCGACTGTTTAAAAAACAAGGTCAACGACAAGTTATCAATCAATATGGCGAGCTTTTGCTACCGCAGGCTAAACAAATGCTGCAACAAAACGATGCCATTTTACAGCAGTTCACCTCAGAGAGTGTGACCGGTAAAGTGCGCCTAGGTATTCCGAGTGAATTTGCAGCGCGAATTTTGCCGTCTATTATTGGCGACTTTGTTTCTCTTTATCCTGATGTGGCCCTCGAAGTGAAGTCTCGTTTGAGTAAACACCTGTTGTCTGTTTCGCGCCAAGATCAATTCGATTTAGTGTTGGCATTGAATGAAGAGCTTAATTCCGATCAGTTCCCCGTATTCATGCAAGACCAGTTGGTATGGGTCGGTAATTTAAACCTCGCCAAGAACGATGTAGTGACCCTAGTGACCGCACCTGAGGGCTGTATCTACCGCCGCCGCGCTATCGAAGCCCTACAACAAGCCGGATTAAAATACCGTATAGTTTACAGCAACGCCGATTTAACCGGTTTAATCGCCGCGATTAAGGAAGACCTAGGCGTCACTGTGCTAGCCAAAAGCACCGTACCAAGCGATTTAAACTACCAATCACATACCCCTAACCTACCCGAGCTCGGCCAGATTGGTATTTGCTTGGTAAAAAATTCGCCAGAATCAGTGCATGCGGTTGATAAGTTAGCGGAATTTATTGAGTTGAGATTGGGGTAAGCGGTAAGCGGTAAGCGGTAAGCGTACAATAGTTTGCGAGTTACGAGTTACGAGTTACGAGTTACGGTTACGAGTTATCAAGATGATTCTAAAAGCGCGACGTAAAGTCAGCGCCTACAGGATGTAAAAATTTGCTTTGTAGGCGCGGGTTTACCCCGCGCTAATAAATGTGGTTCGGCACACCCGTCACCCTGAATTTATTTCAGGGTCTATTTGTATCTACTGGATCCTAACCTTCGTCAGGATAACAAGTTGTGTATTTGTGATGGTTCAAAAAGCGCGACATAAGGTCGGCGCCTACAGAATGAATATCAATCTAACAGGCTACACCCTTTCCACTTCTATCACGCCTAAAAATAAGTAATTGATGAGAAATGACTCGCATGGATGCGAGACAAGCCATGATTTCGCCAAGGATGGAAAAGTGGAAAGTTCACCCAATAGTTAAAATTGCTCATTTCACCTTGCGCAAAAGTAACCTTGCTTCGCAACGCATATTTTGCACCATCATCAATTATTTATTTGAAGAATTAGCGTGATAGAGGGGCGCCGCGGGAGTCCAGAGCGAAGGTCGCACCCGAGCGGCCGGCGGCAGCCGCCCTTTGGTTGCTGTCGCCAACGCGACAAAGAGTTAAATTGAAGACAAATGCAAAACAACTTTTAAGATTACTTATTGCGCAAAGTCTATTTTGCTTCCCTTGAGTTCAACTCTGCAGCAGCTAAACTGGCTCACTTCACATTGCGCAAAAATAACCTTGCTTCTCTGGAGTGCAACTCTGCGGCGGCTAAAATGGCTCACTTCACCTTGCGCAAAAATAACCTACTTCGTAGGTCTATTTTGCACTACCTTTCCCAACAGCTTCTTTCGCAAATAAGGTTTTAATTGGTCCAAGGTTATCAACCATACTCAATCCTACACCTCGGATCAGTTTCTTCAACGGGTTATCGCCTTCAAACAGCTCTTTTAAACCTTGCATCATGGCAATGTGCTTTTGTGCATCGAGTTTACGAGCACGTTCGTATTCACGCAGCACGCGAGTGCTGGCAAATTCTTGCTTGCTGTCGGTGAGTAGTTTAATTAAAAGCGCTGCATCTTTAAGGCCTAGGTTCATACCTAACCCCGCCAGCGGGTGGATGGTGTGTGCAGCATCACCCATTAATGCAATCTTGCCGTTTACCCACTGTTGGGCGTAACGCATTTTCAACGGGAACACCGCTCGGTCGTCTTGTACTTCACATAAACCGCACTGACCGTCGATGGCGACATTCAATGCTTTATTGAACTCAGCGTTATCTAACGACATTAAATGCTGTGCTTGCTCAGGTGACGTTGACCACACGATTGATTGGCTGTGTTCATCACTGAGTGGTAAAAACGCCAGAGGTCCAGTTGGTAAAAATACTTGTCTTGCAGTATGGCTGTGTGTCTCTTGCGTCTTAACCGTTGCGACGATAGCGTGGTGGTCGTAGTCCCAAAACGTAATGGGCATTTTAAACTGAGTACGAATACCCGAATTTGCGCCATCTGCTGCAACTAATAGCTTGGCCATAACCGGCATGCCTGACTCTAAGGTGATTAACACGTCAGTGTCGGTTTGATGAATACTTTGATAGCGAGTATTAAAGCTAAGCGTTGCAGATGAATACTGTTTTAACTGCTGAAACAGCGCATAACGAATAGCGTCATTTTCAATGATGTGCCCAAGCTCAGGTAAATCTAGCTCGGTGCTGTTAAAGGCAATTTTGCCAAAACTGTCTTTGTCTCTGACGTCCATATGCGTATAGGCACAAGTTCGCTGCGCTAAAATATCATCCCATGCGCCTAGCGCAGTAAATAGCGTTTGACTGGCAAGACTGATGGCACTCACGCGATTAGCAAACTGCTCAGTAAGTGGCGCAGGTTCACTGCCTGCATCAATCACGTGCACGCTAATGTTATTTTTTGCCAGACCTAACGCCAAAGTGAGGCCTACACAGCCACCACCGACAATACATATTTGCGCTTGTTGCATCAGCTTTTTCCTTTAATAACATGACCCATTAGTTGCTTGGCTAACGGTGCTTTAAAATTTTCAGACAGCGACATGGCAAGCAAACCGCAACTGCGACCGAGTGCCATTAAACGAGAAGAATTAGAGAATAGTCGCACGAGCGCATCGGTCAGTGTCATCACCGTTTTGATGTCTTGTGCACGCGCACGATTATAAGCTTGCGTAAAAGCATGTTCACCCAAAGCATGTTGCTCTGATGCAATCAGCTCAACCAAAGCTTGAATGTCTCTTAAACCCAAATTAAAACCTTGCCCAGCAATTGGGTGAATAGCGTGTGCTGCATTACCAATTAATACGCTACGGTGATGAACGAGCTGCTCGACCCGGCCTAGTACCAGCGGATATTGTGCGCGCATACCAACCTGTTTGAATACCCCAGCGCGATAGCCAAAGGCAGCTTGCAGCTCAGCAATAAAGGCGTGAGGTTCAAGCATTTTATAATGTTCAAGGTGTACGTTTGGCATACACCAAACCAGCGAGTAGCGGTTTTGTGTCATAGGGAGCAGTGCCATTGGCCCATGCTCGGTAAAACGTTCAAACGCTTGGCCGCTATGACCACCTTCAACTTCGATATTGGCGATTAGCGCCCCTTGCTCATAAGCCAGACTATCAAAACCAATGTTTAGCTGTTTGCGCGTGGGGGATTGTGCGCCATCGGCAACGACTAATAACCTTCCGCTTACCTGAGTTTCGTCGTTTAAGGTCAGCTCAACACTGTCTTGTGTTTGCTTTAATTCATTAATAGTCGCAGGGCAGTATAATTGAATGTCAGTTTTAGCTAGCTGTTGATGTAAATAAGCACCAAATGGGTTCACTTCCACCACATAACCAAGGGCATTCGTTTTATAGTCTTGGTGGTGCAATGAGGTTTTACCAAAGTGACCTCTATCAGACACGTGTACTTGCTTAATGGCTTCGGCAAACGGCCAGTCAGCATTAAACAAGTTAAATTGCTTTAAATACTGCACAGACTGATCGGCCAAGGCAATTGAGCGGTCGTCAAAACTAGGGTGTGCTTGGCTTTTTGGTGCAAATGCCTCAATCACGGCAACTTGCAAATTTGGGCTGGTCTTTTTGATTGCCAAAGCAGCGGTGGCCCCTGCCATACCGCCGCCTACAATCACAACATCAAAGTGCTGCAACGCATTCTCCTACTGCTGCATTAACGCTTCTATTTCTGCTACGGTTTTCGGCACGTCTTGGGTCAGATTTTCGTGACCATTTTCAGTTACCAATAGGTCGTCTTCAATGCGAATGCCGATGCCTTTATATTGTTCTGGCACTTGTGCATCTTCATCGAAGTACAAACCAGGCTCTATGGTCAACACCATACCCGGTGCAAATGGTCTGTCAGCTTCATCGAGTTTGTACTCACCCACATCGTGTACATCAAGACCTAGCCAGTGACCTAAACCATGCATATAGAACGCTTTGCATGCTTGTTTTTCAACAAGTGTATCTAACTCGCCAGATAAAATACCGAGCTCAATCAAACCTTGGGTCATTTCTGTCATCACCGCTTTATTAGCCGCAACCAAAGTACCGCCCGGCTTCACATGCTCAAATGCCGCCGCTTGGGCTTTTAATACCAGCTCATAAATGGTTTTTTGTGGCTCACTGAATTTACCAGACACTGGGAAAGTACGAGTAATATCAGCTGCATAGCCTTCAAGTTCACACCCTGAGTCAATCAACACTAAGTCGCCTGCTTTTAAGTTATCGCTGTTTTCTGTGTAATGCAGAATATTGGCATTATTACCTGAGCCGACAATGGTGCCATAAGCCGGATAGCGTGCGCCATTCATGGCATAATGATGATGAAGCTCGGCTTCCAGTTGGTATTCAGTAGCATCAGGCTTGGCGAACTGCATTGCACGCACATGACCTTCAGCGCTTATTTGACCCGCTTTGCGCATCACGGCAATTTCTGCGTCTGATTTAAACAAACGCATTTCGTGAATAAGCGGGCGTGTATCTTTGATGATCTCAGGCGCGCGATAGCCTTTTTTCGGTGCACCGCGCAAAGTATTTAATAAAGCCCATATCTTGTCATCAAACGTACTGTAAGTACCTTGCCCGTAAAATAAAGTGCGATTGCCATTTACCAGTTGCAGAAGCTCATCGTCTAACTCACTTAACGGATAAGTTTCATCAAACAAGTAGTCAGACTTAGCGCTTTCATAGCCCACTCGGCGGCCGTGCCAAATCTCGGCGGTTTTATCTTTGTTACGACAGAATAACGTGCTTTTACCTTCACCTTGCTTGTCTTTTGATAAGACTAAAACGGCATCTGGCTCTTTAAAGCCGGTTAGGTAGAAAAAGTCACTGTCTTGGCGAAACGGGAATTCGGTATCGCGACTGCGGGTGATCTCAACCGCAGCAGGAATAATCGCTACGCTGTGGTTATCGAGTTGCGCAAGTAATTTGCTTCTGCGCTGGACAAATTCTTGAATGCTGATCATTAGTGTAACGTCTTTGATGGAGTAACCGTTTCTCTGCCCATTTCAGCAAAACATAACAGTGCTGAAACACGGATATACTCAACAATTTCGTGGAAAGCTTGTTGGTCTTCTTCTTCTTCACCGAAGTCAGTGTCGAGTTTAGTAATTTCACTAAAATCGCTGATCACTTCTTTGACATCAGCCGACAGCTTGCCATAGTCTTTTTGCTTTAAGCCAAAGCCCAATAAAAAGCCCGACACCCACGCCACTAGCGCATTGGCTTTATCTAGTAAGGTTTCATCTTCATTCGGCAAGTACAGCTCAAAATTTGGCTCTTCGCTGTTGAAGCATGACATAACATGCGTGAACATTTGACCAAATAGTCCTTTTAATTCATTTGAGAAACTTTGTCCGTCGTTAAACACGTCACTTAACATAATTAAGTAGTCTTTTTCATCAATGTTTAAGCCACAAGCCAACAAACCACTGATGGTGCCGTGTGCTTCTGAAGGCGATACGAAAATATCATGCTTTTCAAGCAGCAGTTGTGCTTGTGTGTAATCGGTCATTTCTGTCATTGCTAATGCTCGTCAAAGAATCTTCATTATAAGAACACACTCAATTTAAAAAGTATGTCTTAATTTAATTGCTATCAATGCTAACACTCACAGTATAGCAACTCCAAACAATTGTCTTTAAAGGGCTTCATTTATGAGCAGCGGCGTTTAATTTGCCAGCAGTTGAACTGATATTTCTTGATTTATGGTTTACCTCTGCTGCAAGTCTTATATACTGAACTTAATTCCCTAGCTCGTAGGACAGCAGATTAAGTCCCTGAGCCGATAAACTTTATCTAGGGGTGTAGTTTGCTTACTATTGCGCAAGCTTGGCATGTACCGAGAAGCCTACGGTGAGCTGTTACACTCCGCCTTGAACCTTAGGGTTCAAGGGCTGACATCAGCATCCGCGAAGCCGGGGAAGTCTTACCTTTATACCTAATCGTCTTTATTCAATTAATGAAATTTTTCATTAAACACATCTATTGTTAATTTTTTATTTACAACCTGATAACTCCAGTGCTATTTGTATTAACGCTTTATACAAAAAATAATCAAGGAGTTTGAAAATGAAAATTAAAGCAATCCTATTAGGCGCAGTTTCAGCTATTACCCTAGCCACTTCTATGCAAGCAAGCGCTTGGTTCGAAAATGAGTCATACTTTGTTGAGTGTTATGACGACGCAACAAATAAACCTCTTTTCTTCCAAATGGTTTACAGCCGCACTCAAGTAAACTCGCTAATCAGCCGCTGTTCAAGCCTTGGCGGTAGTGCATTCGTTGAAAGAGTTCGATAAGAAAAATAATTAAACAAGGATTAGAACAATGAAATTAAAAGCAATTATCTTAGGTGCAGTATCAGCTTTAACTTTAGCCACTTCTATGCAAGCAAGCGCTTGGTTTGATAATGAGTCATATTTTGTCGAGTGCTTCGACGCTAAAAACAACAGACCTATCTTTTTTGAGTGGGCATACAGCAGAACTCAACTTTCACAAGTGAAAAGCCGCTGTAGAGCTATGGGCGGTTATGCCTATGCTGAACGAGTTCGATAAGAAAAAATAAAGAAGGAATCTAACAGTGAAAATTAAATCAATTTTATTCGGTGCTATTGCCGCAACAACTATCTCAATAGCAGCACCAGCTTCGGCATTTGAATTCGAAAGAAATTCTTACATCGTAGAATGCTCAGGCGCTAATGGTATACCTCTGTGGTTTGCAAGGATCACAGGAACCACTGAGTTAAGAGCTGCGGTACGTCAATGCCGAGCTCAAGGTGGCATTGCAATTGTTGAACCGATGTAAATATATAAAGTATTTATGAGCATTTGACGGCTTTCTTTTGAAAGCCGTTTTTGTTTTAGCTAATTGCATTGATAAAAATTTAAGCAAAAAAAAGCCCTGGCATTTGCCAAGGCTCTTATCGATAAACTTAATCGAGATTAGTCAGCTTGTGGACGCATATGCGGGAACAAGATAACGTCTTTGATTGTTGGTGAATCAGTGAAAAGCATCACTAGACGGTCGATACCAATACCTTCACCCGCTGTTGGTGGTAAACCATACTCAAGCGCTTGAATGTAGTCAGCATCGAAGTGCATTGCTTCGTCATCACCGGCATCTTTTTCTTCAACCTGACGCGCAAAACGCTCAGCTTGGTCTTGTGCATCGTTAAGCTCAGAGAAACCATTTGCAAGCTCACGACCACCTACGAAGAATTCGAAACGGTCAGTGATGAATGGATTTTCATCGTTACGACGTGCAAGTGGTGATACTTCCCACGGGTACTCAGTGATGAAAGTCGGTTGAATTAGCTTGTGCTCAGCAGTTTCTTCGAAGATTTCACATAAGAACTTACCTGCACCCCACACACATTTCTCTGGGATCTTAACGTGTACTTTCTTCGCATAAGCAACTAGCTCGTCGAAGTGGTTTTCTGGATCTTTGAAGATATGCGCGATTTCTTCAGCGTCAGGACCATACTTGATGATGGCATCAGCCATAGATAGACGCTCAAACTGCTTTCCAAAGTCATATTCAATCGTCTCAACCACTTCGCCTTCAGTATTTTTAACTGTGTTAATCACTGTCGTTGTGCCAAGAACATCTTGTGCAACAGTGCGTAACATGTCTTCAGTTAAGTTCATTAGGTCGTTGTAGTCAGCATACGCTTGGTAGAATTCGATCATCGTGAATTCTGGGTTATGACGCGTTGAAAGACCTTCGTTACGGAAGTTACGGTTGATCTCAAATACACGGTCAAAACCACCTACTACTAGACGCTTAAGGTAAAGCTCAGGCGCGATACGTAGGTACATGTCGATATCTAGTGCATTGTGGTGAGTCACGAATGGACGCGCCGTTGCACCACCAGGAATAACCTGAAGCATTGGCGTTTCAACTTCCATGAAGTCACGCTCAGCTAAGAAACGACGAATGCCTTCGATCACTTTTGAACGGATGCGGAATGTTTCACGCGTGTCCATGTTGGTGATCAGGTCAACGTAACGCTGACGGTACTTAGCTTCTTGGTCTGTTAGGCCGTGGAACTTCTCTGGTAACGGACGAAGTGACTTAGTTAGTAGCTCATACTGCACCATGTCTACGTACAGGTCGCCTTTACCTGACTTATGAAGTGGACCAGACACACCAATGATGTCACCGATATCTAGTTGACCATATTTTTCTTTAAGCGTTTTTTGTACGTCTTTTGATGCATATGCTTGAATACGGCCTTTCATGTCTTGTAACACAAGGAAAGGACCACGTTTAGCAAGGATACGACCTGCAACCGATACCTGATGGTCTAACTCAACAAGCTCTTCCTTCGATTTATCACCAAACTTAGCCTGTAGATCAGCCGTATAGTCTTCACGGCGGAAGGTGTTCGGGTGGCCATTGGCATCACAATTCTCACGAATTGTATCCAATTTAGCACGACGCTCAGCAATGAGTTTATTTTCGTCTTGGATTTGATCTGTCATTTTTTAGCTCTTAGTTTAGCTTGTTGATTAAAGGCCTGATTTCAGGCTGGCTTCGATAAATTTGTCTAAATCACCGTCTAGTACCGCTTGGGTATTACGGTTTTCAACACCAGTACGTAAATCTTTGATACGTGAGTCATCTAATACGTATGAACGGATCTGACTACCCCAACCTATATCTGATTTAGCATCTTCTTGAGATTGCTTTTCGGCGTTTTGTTTTTTCATTTCAAGTTCAAACAATTTTGCTTTTAGCTGCTTCATTGCTTGCGCTTTGTTTTTATGTTGTGAACGGTCATTCTGACACTGCACAACGGTATTCGTTGGTAAGTGGGTAATACGTACCGCAGATTCTGTACGGTTAACGTGCTGACCACCAGCACCCGATGCACGATATACGTCGATACGTAAATCAGCTGGGTTAATATCAATTTCAATGTTGTCGTCAATTTCTGGATAAATAAACGCAGACGCAAATGAAGTATGACGACGACCTGTTGAATCGAATGGGCTCTTACGAACTAAACGGTGTACGCCTGTTTCTGTACGTAACCAGCCGTAAGCATATTCACCAGATACACGCACGGTTGCGCCTTTAATACCGGCAACATCACCATCGGTCGCTTCAACGATTTCAACTTTAAAGCCTTTCGCTTCTGCCCAGCGTAGGTACATACGCAATAGCATGTTACACCAGTCTTGCGCTTCAGTACCGCCCGAACCTGACTGTAAGTCAATGTAGGCATCGTTAGCATCTTGTTCACCAGAGAACATACGACGGAACTCTAGCTTTTCTAATTGACCAACTAAACCTTCTACTTCAGCTTGAGCTTCTTCAAAGGTTTCTTCGTCTTCGGCTTCAACGGCTAGTTCTACTAGGCCTTCAGCATCGTCTGCACCACCAACAAGGTTATCAATGGTTTCAACAATCGCTTCTAGATTCGATTTTTCACGGCCCAATGCTTGTGCTTTTTCAGGCTCGTTCCATACTGCTGGGTCTTCTAACTCTGCGTTTACTTCTTCTAAGCGCTCTTGTTTTAGAGCGTAGTCAAAGATACCCCCTAAGCAGCTCAGTGCGTTCGCGAATTTCCTTGATTTGGTTAATCACAGGATTCACTTCAAACATGCTCACTACTCCAAAAAAATTAACGTGTCACACGGCGAATATAAATAGCCGAATGCTTTTTCAGCCCATAAAAAAGGCGCGTGATTTTTAAACGCGCCATGATAACAGACAATCTGTGCCCTATAAATGGATTTATGCGGGTTGTGCTTGAATTTCTCGCACTAATAATTGCAGAGAGAACTTGCCTCTAAACTCATTTATATCGAGCTGATACGCCAATTTGGCGTATTGTGCAGCTGTATTTGGCCAAGCTTTTACATCAATGTTGAAAGCGATGGCATCAACTAACTGACCAGAGCTGTGTTTTAGCACCAATTTTAGGTGTTTTTCACCGACAATACGCTGCTGAATGAGTTCAAATACACCTTCAAATACAGGTTCAGGGAATTGCTGACCCCAAGGCCCTGCTTGCTGAAGCAGTTGCGCAAAGTCTAGATTGAAACAGGTCGCAGGCAACTCGCCATCAGTCAGTAGCACACTCTGCT
Source organism: Pseudoalteromonas sp. MTN2-4 (assembly GCF_042848605.1). NCBI lineage: Bacteria > Pseudomonadati > Pseudomonadota > Gammaproteobacteria > Alteromonadales > Pseudoalteromonadaceae > Pseudoalteromonas > Pseudoalteromonas sp. MTN2-4. The sequence continues at coordinate 221,593 of NZ_BTGK01000006.1, read as the reverse complement.
TATGCTCTTCGGTCAAAATCGCACTGGCAGCATCAGTAAACGCCGTTTTAAAACGTTCAAAGTCACGCTCTAAAATGGTTAAACCTGCAGCCATAGCGTGGCCACCAAACTTAGCAATTAGATCTGGGTGCTGAGTGTTAATTTGCTCAAGTAAGTCACGCATATGCAACCCTTCGATAGAGCGACATGAGCCTTTTATTTCACCCTCGTCACCTTGTGCAAAAATAATTGCCGGACGGTGATAACGCTCTTTCAATCGCCCAGCTAAAATACCAATCACCCCTTGGTGCCAATCGTCTTGATATAAACAGACAACATCAGGCACGCTTTGTTGTGCCGATACCAAGCGCTCAAGTACAGCTTGCGCTTCTTGCTGCATGCCCGCTTCAATTTCACGGCGTTCATGGTTAAGTGCGTCAAGCTCGCCTGCTATGCGTCTTGCTTGGTTGATGTCTTTCGATAACAAACAAGCGATACCTAGACTCATATCATCGAGTCGGCCAGCAGCATTCAAACGCGGCGCGAGTGCAAAACCAAAGTCACTGGCAGATAAACGCGCTGCGTTGCGTTTTGCCACTTCAATAAGTGCAGTGATCCCCGGTCGTGTTTTACCTCTGCGAATACGTGCTAGACCCTGATAAACCAATGTGCGGTTATTGGCATCGAGTGCCACAACGTCAGCAACCGTGCCTAGTGCAACGATATCGAGTAATTCTGCTAAATTTGGTTCAGGTTGTTGTTGAGTCACAAAATATTGCAGCTCACGAAGACTATGACGCAGCGCCACCAGCAAATAAAACGCCACACCCACACCCGCAATGCTTTTTGAAGGGAAGTTACAACTATGTTGATTTGGGTTGACGATGGCATCGGCATTAGGCAGTTGCTCACCTTGCAAATGGTGATCAGTGATAAGTACTTTAATACCGGCATTTTTGACAATCTCAACGCCACTAATACAAGAGATACCGTTATCTACGGTGATCACTAAATCTGGCGCGATATTCACTATTTGCTCTGCCAGTGCAGGACTTAAACCATAACCTAAGCTAAAGCGGTCTGGCACAAGATAATCGACATGCTGGAAACCAAATAATGCTAACCCTTCCATCAGAACCGAGGTACTGGTTGCACCATCAGCATCAAAGTCACCAACGATTAAGACTTTACTTTGCTGTTGCAATGCTTCAACTAACAAAGCACAGGCCTTATCCATATCTTTGAATAAGTTGAAATTTAATAAGGTGCTAGCACGGTTATCGAGTTCAATAGGGTCGCTTACACCGCGAGCTGCATAGATTTGTTTAATTACAGGATGAAGATGCGCAGGAAGATGACTGTCATCCACGCGCTCACGTGTTGTTATCACGGTTTGCATTTATTCTTTTACCCTTATACCTGCTCTCAAAAAGCGTTAATTAAGAGAGCGAGCATTACAACGTTAAAACAGAAATTTAACAGACAACAAAAAAAGGCCCTTAGGCCTTTTTAATAATACGGTGATTATAGCGAATTTTATCGCTTATGACTTCTTACCATCTAGCGCTTGCGCCAATGCTGCAGCTGGTTGGTAGCCAGGAATAATCGAACCATCTTCTAAAATGATTGCTGGTGTACCAGAAATGCCAAAGCTCTGACCTAGCTGGTAGTGCTCAGCCACAGGTGCAGTACAGTTTTTAACTTCTGCCACTTCTTCACCCGCTTTTGCCTCTGTTAATGCTTTTGCGGCATCTTCAGCACACCACACATTCATTAAGTCTTTGTAGCCCTTGCCACGTAAACCACCACGAGGGAATGCAAGATACTTCACTGTGATACCTGCATTTAAGTAGTCATCTAACTCTCGGTGTAACTTACGACAGTAACCACAAGTAATATCAGTAAATATAGTAACTTGATGCTTTTCGTTTTCAGCTTTATAAACGATCATTGAGTCTTCGTACTCAGTCACACCTTCTTTACGAACGCCGCTTAACGCCGACTCAGTTAAATTCTCTCGTTTGTCGACATCGATCATCGTACCTTGAACCAGGTAACGACCATCTGGGCTCACGTAAAATACGCCTTTGTCAGTTAAAACCGTATTTAAGCCAGCGACTGGGCTATCTTGAATTGCTTTAACTGTTAAGCCTAAGTTATTTAACTGAGTTTCGATTGGGCTCACTGTTGTTTCTACTGCACCAACTAAAGGAGCAGTCACTTGCTCAGCCATTGCGCCTGTAGATAACGCCATTGCTGCAGCTAAAATTAACTTTTTCATTCTGTTCTCATAAATTTCGTTACTACCCAGTATGACCGGATAAATTCAAAAAAATTCCATCACGCACGAGGATGATGTTCTTGATGCAGCGATTTCAACCTTTCGCTCGCTACATGGGTATAAATTTGTGTCGTCGATAAGTCGCTGTGGCCCAGCATCATTTGCACGACTCGTAAGTCAGCACCATGATTCAACAAATGTGTTGCAAAGGCATGACGTAACGTATGTGGCGATAATGGCGACGTTATGTTTGCCAAAATAGCATAGTGTTTGATTCTATGCCAAAAAGTTTGACGAGTCATACCTATCCCACGTTTTGATGGGAAAACAAAATCAGTGGCATGCTTAATCATTAAAGCACGACCTTGCTGTATAAATAACTCTATCCAGTGCTGCGCTTCTTCTCCCATCGGCACCATGCGCTCTTTACCACCTTTACCACGCACTAACACCACAGCTTGGCGCAAGTTAATTTGCTCCATACGCAAACCCACCAGCTCGGTGACACGCAGGCCTGTTGCATATAAAAGCTCTAACATGGCTTTATCTCTAAGCCCCATGGGGTCTTCAACATTAGGCGCATCAAGCAAGGCTTCAACTTCGTTTTCAGTGAGTGTTTTAGGGATTGCCTGACCAGTTTTTGGTAATGCAATATTAACCATAGGTGACGCTGAAATTTTTTGCGTCTTCACCCAATGCAAATAAAACCGCTTTAATGCACTTATCGCTCTGGCGGTGCTACGAGGCTTTAAACCCAAATCGACTCGGTGCGCCAAGTATTGCTCAATATCTTGTTGCGTTACTTCAAGCAGATTCTCTCTGCCTTGCTCTGCTCTCATAAAGGCATCGCACTTTTCTAAATCGGTGCGATAAGCAGCTAAGGTATTTTCACTCAAGCCATGCTCAAGAAAAAGCACATCGATAAATGCTTCTATCACATCTTCTTGCTCGGTTATGTCATTTTCAAAATCTGCTAAATCGCTCACTGGTCGCCTGTATCAATTTAAAGTGTCATCAGGTAAAATTTGCCCCATCATATCAGCCTTATAAGAAGTGATAAACCGCATGCAAATTGGCTTATTCTATGGTTCAACCACCTGTTACACCGAAATGGCCGCTGAAAAAATTCAAGACATCATCGGCAAAGACACCCTATCTATGTTCAACATTAAAGATGTGAACTTAAAAGACGCTGAAAATTTCGATTTTTTAATCTTCGGTATTTCGACATGGGACTTTGGTGAATTGCAAGAAGATTGGGAATCAATTTGGGACGACATTGAAAACGTCGACCTAACAGGTAAAACCATCGCGCTATTCGGTATGGGCGATCAGCAAGGTTACGGCCAATGGTTCCAAGACGCACTTGGCATGCTGCACGATAAAATCGCCCCCCAAGGTGTGACATTTTTAGGTTACTGGCCAAATAACGATGAATATGAGTTTGAAGCCTCAAAAGCACTCACCGAAGATAAGTCGCACTTTGTTGGCTTAGCTTTAGATGAAGACAGCCAGTACGAAAAAAGTGACGAACGCATTGCCAATTGGGTTGAGCAAGTGCTTACTGAGTATAGTGAGACTTTGTAAGCTAAAAGCTAAAAGCTAAAAGCTAAAAGCTAAAAGCTAAAAGCTAAAAGCTAAAAAAGTTTAGATGAAGCCGCGTTATTTATCGATGCTTTTTGTTAAGTGAATTTCAGGCATAAAAAAACCGAACCAATCGGCTAGGGTTTAGAAAAGTGGTACCAGTTGGCAGGCTGTTAACCTATATTAGCGCCATATGCGTGGCGCTCGAGTTCACCAGTGTTAAACATCAAAAAAATAAAGTAATAATAAATTTCAGGCATAAAAAAACCCTAACCAAACGGTTAGGGTTATATAAAAAGTGGTACCAGTGGGCGGACTTGAACCGCCACGCCCGAAGGCAACGGATTTTGAATCCGTCATGTCTACCAATTCCATCACACTGGCATAATTTTTCTTTGATCTTCTAACCAAGAGAAAATAAAGAAAAACCACTTTGAGCTCAGGCTTTTTTTCTATGCCCTCATCTCTGTGCAAAACACTATACAAATATCCCCTAGTGGGAGCAAGCAATTTTTTTATTGCTCCATTTAACTGCTGATATTTTAATCGCTTAACTTTTATAAACAGCAGTTTCGCCATTTTCATTGGCTTTGTGTAAAATAGCTGCATTATTTTCTTATTTAAGTGTTGGCTAAGATGTCTGAATTTCCTCGCGCTGGATTAATGCGCCGACTTGCTTCTTTAATGTATGACGGTTTGGTCGTGATCGCGTTCGCTATGCTAACTACCGTGGCTTATCTGCTAATTATTCAGGGCTTTATTTCGTTAGGTATGATTTCACTGGGCGATCATGAGGATGTGTCTGCACTGATTCAATCAACTCCTCTGCTGTACGGTCTTCGAAGTGTATTATTAGTTTTAGTCAGTATGATTTTTTTCAGCTACTTCTGGACTAAAAGCGGTCAAACCATTGGTATGCGAGCATGGCGTTTAAAAGTTCAAACACCCGATGGTCAATTGCTGTCTTGGCCAAAAGCCATGGCACGTAGTTTATTCGCACTATTAGGCTTAGGTAATTTACTGCTACTCGTCGACTTTAAACAAAAGCGTGCGCTGCAAGATATGATCTGTGGCACAGAAGTATTGTTACTGAGCAAAGAAGAAAACAAACGTGTCTATAACAGCTTAGATTAAAACTATACCCAAACTTCCTCAAGATGCATGATTCAGAGCGCTGCCTTCTGTTCTAGTTCAAGGAAAAGAACGCAGTGTAATGAAGAGTCCTTTCCAAGTTCTTTGACGATGAAATAGGACTGAAAGCACGCTCCCTGGGCGAGTTTGATTGGCTTCCATACTGTGTTATCAATTTTCGATTTAGAACCACTAGACCTTCAAATCGATGCCTTGTCTGACAGCCAATCAATTCTCGCTAAATCTCGTATCTTGAGGTGGTTTGGGTATAAAAATAACAGCAACAAAAAAGGCTTCAAATTTGAAGCCTTTTTTAATATTAAGCTAAAGTTATGCCGTTGCTTAACTACCTTTAACTTGTAAGTTAAGGAACTCTGCTAACTTTTCTGGCTGCTGAGCTAAACCAGCCAATTCCATTGCAAGTTGCGATACTGCTTTGTTTTCGTTTAGCTGCATTGAAATATTTAAGCTATTTAAGCCATTTACAAAGTTCATTAATTCAGACTTTGAATCTTCAGCAAGCGGCAGCATATCTACTTGCATCTGTGCTTGTTGTACAAACGTCAGTTTATCTAGTTGAACCGCAGACAGTTGCTTCTCAACAACCGTGTCAAACTGACCTTTATTATTAAAAGTAAAGTTGAATGATTGCGGTTGCAGCTCTTGCATTGCCATCATCATTTTACTTTGAAGTTGAAGCTCTTGCTCCATTGTCAGTGGGCTTTGAGATTGAAGTTTTTGCGACTCAAGCGACACTTCCATCAGTGACTGTGAGTTACCTAACGAGAAGGCCATATCCATAGAGGCAACTTCACCAGCCACAAAGCCAATGTCGAAGTCACTCTTACCACTGGCTTCGTCATACTTTAAGCTTGAAGTGATGTCATAGCTTGCATTTAATAACTCTGAAGGTGCCGTTTGCTGTGCTTGCTCAATCAGAGGCTGCGCTAAACGTAAACCTTGTAAGTCCATTGATGTATATGGGCTAATCTTGTCAGTTTCATAGCCTTCAATGATAATTTGGTTAATCACTGCAAGGTCTTCACCTTCAGGGCCTTTAAACTGAATGTCTTTCAAACTAACTTCTTGGCTAAGCAATGAGTAATTTGCTTCTTTGTAATCAACAGAAAAACCAGATGTTTCTTCAAAAACAGAGATCTGCTTGGCAATCTCGTTATTTAGCTTTTCATTGGCTTTGTATTGAGTTACACCGTAACCCGCTGCTATTGTGCCAATAACAGCAATCGCGATAAGCGGTTTTTTCATGTTTTAACTTCCTGATTAAAATAACGCGTCCAGGGCTTCGCTTAGACTGTTCACGCCTATAACTTCCATCCCTTCAATAAGCTCTTTTGGCTTATTGGCATTAGGTACAATAGCACGTTTAAAACCATGTTTCGCGGCTTCTCTTAATCTTTCTTGACCACTTGGTACAGGACGAATCTCTCCACCTAGTCCAACTTCGCCAAAAACGACCAGTTGTCTATCGAGTGAGAAGTTCTTAAAACTCGATACCAGCGCGGTGATCAAAGCCAAGTCAGCACTGGTTTCAGACACTTTAACGCCACCGACCACATTAACAAACACATCCTGATCTGAAACTTGTAAACCGCCATGGCGATGCAATACGGCTAATAACATCGCTAAACGGTTTTGCTCTAAGCCAACGGTAACACGGCGCGGGTTAGCTAGCTGGGAATAATCAACCAAGGCTTGTACTTCAACAAGTAGCGGGCGTGTGCCCTCCCAAATAACCATAACCAAAGAACCCGGTGTTTGCTCTTCACCCCGGTTCAAGAAAATAGCCGATGGGTTAGATACTTCTTTCAGACCTTGCCCTGTCATAGCAAACACGCCTAATTCATTCACTGCACCAAAGCGGTTTTTATTACCGCGTAATGTTCTAAAACGGCTGTCACTACTGCCCTCTAATAAAATAGAACAATCAATACAGTGCTCTAATACTTTAGGGCCCGCCAAAGTGCCGTCTTTGGTTACATGACCTACCATAATAATGGCGACTTGATTCTGTTTCGCAAAGCGCGTCAAGTAAGCGGCACTTTCACGTACTTGTGAGACACTGCCCGGCGCCGATTGCACATCGCTCATATGCATCACCTGAATTGAGTCAATCACCATGATACTCGGCTTTTCTTGTAAAGCCAGTTGGCAAATTGTCTCAACATTGGTTTCTGCAAGTGTTTTCAATTTGTTAGTTGGTAGCCCCAAACGGTGGGCACGCATGGCAACTTGTTGCAGTGACTCTTCACCCGTGACGTACAAAGTGTTCATCGACTCGGCAAGTAAACACATGGTTTGCAGTAAAACGGTACTTTTACCTGCACCCGGTGAGCCACCGATCAAAATCGCACTGCCGGGAACGACACCACCGCCAAGCACACGATCAAACTCTTTAAAGCCAGTCGAAAAACGCGGTAAGCTCTCAAGGTTTACTTCATCAAGCGTCTGTACCTTAGCATCAACCATGCCCGCATAGCCTGCCATCGCTGAGCTGCGAGGTGCTGACTTAACACTGGGCACCCTAAATTCAGTGACGGTATTCCAAGCTTTACATTCTGAGCACTGCCCTTGCCATCTGGCAAATTCGGCACCACACTCACTACATACAAATGCTGTTTTTTTCTTTCCCATACTAAGGCACACTTTTTGCTTTAAAATTTACTGAGTAAAATTATATTCAGTTTTGTCATATAAATCTGGCACTTTACTCATTTATTGCTCAAGAATAAGTTAACTATGTCTAATTATTGTCATAGTATTAACTAAGAAATCTAAAAGAAAAATTAATGCCGGTATTTGTACGATTACAAAACACGGTAAGTAAAATGGTTTTATATGGCTGAAGATAAGCTGCAACAATATCAACCTTTGATAGAAGAACTCAAGCAACAGTTAGGCTCGCCTGGCTTTGATGGGCTCTTTGCGCAAAAAACAGCCCACCTGTCTAAGCCCGATCAGTTTTTGATCAAAATGGAGATGTCTCGCCTCTCCCAACCTATCGCACGGTTTATCGATTTACGCGGGCAGGTTTCTGGTGAAGTAAAACCTTATATTCATGATGGTAAGCAGCACTTTATGGACGACTTAGCCATCGCAGTATTTGAGCAAGAAATTGCTAAGCACGGTAAGTATACACTCGCGGTTTATGAAGCAGTCACGCATACCGATAATAACTATAGAGTCATGCAAAAGCGCGCGCAACAACAAGCGCAAGATGATGCAGACACGCCAACGCCCGTTCTCACGCATGGGGCAAAGTTAATCAAATTCGCTTCTTATGAAAGTCGTATTGAAGAGCGAATGAATTACTCAATCAAGATAACGGTTGAGATATCTAAGAAAAATATTATTTCTGCCAATACATCAGATATTTCACTAAGCGGTGCAAAGATCAAAGTACATTCGAAAGCCGTGTTTGAGAAAGGCCAATTACTGAGTATTCGACTAGTAGGGCTTGAACAAGATTTTGAGCTAGGTCTTAAAGGTGGTATTCAATATGAAGTCGTTGCTGTTGAGCCTGTAAATAATGAATATCAATTTGTGCGTTTAAAGCGTACCTTTGTTGAGAACAATCAGGGCTTTGATGAATTCTTAAATAGTTTCATACACGGTAACAAGCGCCGATATAAAATTAATTTAGATAACACCATGGATGCGGTCGTATGCAAAGGCTATGAACAATACTACTTGCCACGAGTCAGCTCACTGTTTGTTTTTCTCAGCAAGGTCAAAGACAAACTCACACTCCCTTCAATGGTGCTGACCAACGAGAACAATGCTTTCATTCATTATTACTTTGAAGATGAAAGAAAAAAGTCGTGCTTGTATAGTATTTTTAATCAAAAGCGACTGGCCTACTTGAATAGCCTTCATAGCCAAGTAAAAGAAGCGGTTTTATATACTTTTACTCACTCAAACGGCGGTAAAATTTACTATTATTCGGCCTTTGATTTCGAACTAAAACAAGAACCCAGTCTTAACCCATTATTCTTTGGATTTGGCGCACGAAAAGACAGCTGGCGCGCTTTTAAAGTACAGATTATGCCTAGCTACCATGAAGATGCTTTTATTCCGCTATCACTTCCTGCCAGTGCCGGAAAGTCGCTCGAAAAATTGAATAAAAGGCCAACACCTCGAGTACAGGGCTTTATTCAAGACGTACAAAACCTGATGCTACTGACTGACATTACAGATCCGCGTCGCACCGCAGAATATAAAAAGCATCAATATGATGCTGGGCAAGTCAATTTACTCAAACACTTTGGCCATGGTAAGTCATCAACTCCGCCATCGCTGGAAGTTGTGGCGCTAGAATATGTAAATCTGCGCGCGCATAAACGCTACCTCTATAAAACAGGCACTATTTTTCATGCCAACAGCCAAAATGTAATCGAAGGCAACACCCGTGATTTGTCTGTTATGGGCCTGCAGGTCGAGCTTTATTCGCCAACTGATGCAAAAAAAGGTGACTTAGTTTATATCGACTTGCCAGAATTACAGAAAATCACCAAGAAACATGATTTAAAACACTTACGCTATCAAGTCATGGCGGTCAGTAAATCAAAAACAATCATCAATTTAAAGGTGCATAGGGTATCTGAAAATAAGCACCCTGCTATTGAGTTTTTTACGCAACTCATTGATAAAAACAAGAGCAAACTGCAAGCGTGTGAGGAGACACCAAAGATCCCAGGGTTATCGACGGCACTGCGTAATATGATCACTAAGAGTGTGTGCCAGTTTCCTTTGTACTTACATAAAGAGTCAGCACACTTTAACATTGGTGCTGTCGGCCGAGGCCTATACTCTACCAAGCTGCACAAAGTTTTAGAGCACTTAAACCAAAGCGGTGATGAGCAAATAGAAATCGCGCCGGTTTTTCCTGCTAAGTTTATTGAAGATGAACTTTCAGAAGCGCTACGTAAACAAACACGACAAGACAAGCCGCTAAAATACACCCTATTTATGCGTTTTGATCCAGACAAAAAAACCCTAGCTGACGCCGTCAAAAGCCAAATTTTGAGGGATGAAGACTCACTTGATAGCCTGTTTTTATTTATCAAAAAAGCGCTCAGAAAAGAGATCTTATTTGTTTTCCAACTACAGGTATCAAAAACAGGTCGCCCAGATACAGACTACTTAGCGAATGAGCTGAAGTATGTAAGCCATTATGCACTTCACAAGGCAAAAGATTTAGAAGAGTCATTGTGGAATGTTGCAGGAGTCTGTGATCTTATCGATATTACCGATGAAGTGATCTCAACACTTGAGGTTGAAGATAACTTAATCGAAAAAATGACAGAAAAGAAGCGACTTTGGTTTAAGTCGCTTCTTATGTAATTATGACTCATAGTCTGAGTAAGACATTTTAAGCAACGCCACCAAACAATGTAAGCAAGGCTATCAGTGCCAAATAAAACAAAATATTACGCTTAACCAAACGCATCATACAGGTGGCTTCGTAAGTACAGCCCGCGTATTGCTGTTCGATTTGCTCTGCAGCAAGCGCTGTACTGGTCACGACTTTACGGTTTGGGGTCTTGAAATCTAACGCATATTTTAGCCAACAACCTGTGCCCTTTGAAAAGTTACCAATGATCAGATAACCAAAACTGGTAATGCGTGCCGGTAACCAATTCAACCAATAAAGCATATCGGCCAATACGCTACTGCGCGAAGTCAGTACACTTTGTTCACTTTGCTGAGCTTGATCGAATAAGCTGCGCGTCACAGCGTACATCACAGCTCCCGGCGAACCAAACACAACAAACCAAAAGATTACCGCACAGTAGTGTCTAAAGTTAACCCAAGCTAGCGTTTGACCCACCCACTCACCGCCTTGTTGATCTTCAGTACGGTGTTGGCCTAACTGAAGTGCATATAAAGTTGCACCTTCACTGTCACCTCGCGTAAGCGCATTTAAATAGCCCTTATACAAAGCGCGCGGTTTAGCACAGCCAAAACAGACAAGTAATAATAGCGCATTTAATGCCAACTCAAAGAGAAAGAAGCCGGCAAAATCCATGACAAAATAAACGCCTAAAGCTGGCAATAAGACCCATAGTGCAAACGCAAATGGCGATTTTAATAATGAATTATTCTGCAATAGTGACTGACTCATATTGAGGTAGCCTTTACTATAATGATCAATCTGCCAATGTGCATCTCTGGCACCCAGCCGTTCAATGGCCAGCGCTAAAATTATTGAGATCAAAATCATAATTTACTCATTCACTTAACAACTTAAAAAATTTATGCCAATCAAAAGCTTCTCCAGGATCTGTCTTTCGACCTGGAGCAATATCACAATGGCCAACGATGTGATCTGGAGTAATGTCAGGATACAGCTGCATGATGTAACGCGTGCACGCAGTCAAAGCGACATATTGTGCATCGGTATAAGGCGTTGTATCTGTGCCTTCTAATTCAATACCAATGCTAAAATCATTACACCTTTGTCGACCTTTAAACTCTGACACGCCAGCATGCCATGCTCGCTTATTAAATGGCACATACTGCAGCACTTGACCATCTCGCCTAATAAAGCAGTGCGCTGACACTTTTAGCCCTTCTAAATCGGTAAAGCTAGGATGTGCAGCACAATCTATATTACCAATAAATAGAGCATCCACATGTTCAGTACCAAATTCCCCCGCGGGCAAAGAAATATTATGAACCACCAGCAAGTTCACATCTTGCTCATTCGGTCTCTCATCAAAAAAAGTACAAGGCCTTTGCATCACCCTAAAGCTTGAATGTGGCAAGCAAAACTCTGTGTGTTTCACGGTTAAAACCATTTGCTTCGATAATAAGCTAACCTTAACAAGCTTTATGAAATTTCACTAGCGCGATTGTCTTAAACTCTTGGAAGCAGTAAAATTTAGTTCTCGCACAATGCAATTAGACAACATAAGTGACGCTTAGTATGCAAAACCAACTTCTTACGCCTGCTCTTATTAGTGAATTAGTCACACAAGCTTTAAATGAAGACCTTAACTTTCAATCGGCTGCCGATGGTGATATCACAGCGCAGTTAATTCCTGAAGCGCAGCAAGCGAACGCTTATGTGATCACCCGTGAAGACTGTGTTTTCTGTGGTAAAGACCTAATTTTAGAAGTATTTAAACAGGTTGATGCAAATGTTGAGGTTGAAGTGCTCGTCAATGATGGGGATTTTGTTGCTGCGAATAGCCAACTCTTTACTGCTAAAGGCTCAGCCCGTGCCATTTTAACCGCTGAGCGTACTGCCCTGAACTTTGTACAAACGCTTTCAGGCACCGCAACAACTACAGCTCATTATGTAAAAGCACTAACTAACAGTAATACCCAACTCCTTGATACACGTAAAACAGTGCCGGGTCTTCGTGCATTACAAAAATATGCTGTGGCTTGTGGTGGCGGTAAAAACCATCGCATTGGTTTGTTTGATGCATTCTTAATTAAAGAAAACCACATTGCAGCTTGCGGCGGCATTGCAGCTGCAGTTAAACAAGCTAAACTGAATCACCCAGCTAAACCAGTTGAAGTAGAAGTTGAAAATCTAGACGAGCTACAGCAAGCCATTGAAGCTGGTTGCGACATCATCATGCTAGATAACTTTAGCGTGCCACAAATTCAACAAGCCGTAGAAGTGACAGCACAGCGCGCTAAACTTGAAGTGTCGGGTAATATGACCATAGAAATCTTAGCAGAATACGCGCAAGCGGGTGTCGACTACATTTCAAGTGGTGCTCTGACCAAAAATGTGCAAAGTATCGACCTATCAATGCGCTTCAATAACACGTCAGTGTAATTGACTGTAATCTATGATAAGTGCATAAATGTTGACAATTGATTTTAAAGAGAATTTAATGAGCGAGTTTTGATATACTGGTAACAAATTATTAATTTTTTCCTCGAGATATAAGTTAATATATATCATTGCCAGTATTAAATAATTAGTTCTAGATCTTAAAATAAGAATTAGTTCTTATTTACTCTTGTTAATATCAAGTTTAACAATTAAAGTAGCAAATAATTAAGTTTAACGTTTATATAAATGCAAAATTGCCGATAATCTTATATCAGTGATTTTTGTTAGATAAAAATCTAAACTTTAATTGAGATGGTGGTAATGCGTTAAGCCTTAAGAAAGGTGACACGTTCGCTAACAACCCATGTATGGCGCATTGTTTAGATATTTTTGAATAATTAACAGCCATCATAGTGGTAGCCCCATTAAATGAGTTAGCACTATAAATTTGCAATACAATGGGTGTAAACTTTGTCCATTGATACAAACTTTATAACTATTTAATAACCTAGCTTACCACGGTGAGTTAGCATTTTTCCTTTAGGAGACACATCATGACGCAAAATCAAAAGGGTTTTACCCTAATCGAACTAATGATTGTAGTTGCAATCATCGGTATTCTAGCTGCAATCGCATTACCTGCTTACCAGAACTACACGACTCGTGCAAAAGTAAGTGAAGTAATTCTTGCTGCAAATTCTTGTAAAGCTTCAATTTCTGAAACTTCTCAAGTTGGTTTAAGTGCAACACCAACTGAAACAGATGCTATGGAAAAACTAGGTTGTACAACTACTACTTCTCAATATGTTTCCGCTGTATCAGTTGATGAAAATGGTCAAATTACAGTAACAGCAACAAATATCCCTCAAATTACTGGTACAACTAATAAGATCACACTAACCCCTTATACAAATACAGCAGCAACTACAGCTATGGCTGCAGCTGGTTTTAATGCTGCAAGCCTAACTCCAATCAGAGCTTGGAAGTGTGCTTCAGCATCTAGTGAAGGTATAGACTCTGAATTCTTACCTGCAAACTGTCGTTAATAATAACGAAGTTACTTAAAGGGCTGTTAATTCAGCCCTTTTTGGTTATTTATGAAAAAAGATAAAAATACCGCAGATAAACTCGATACCTTTCAATGGACAGGTTTAAGCGCCCGAGGCAAAAAGCTCGAAGGCGAAATGACAGGTACCAGTATTGCCCTTGTTAAAGCCCAGCTTCGTAAGCAAGGTATTACCCCATCAAAAGTGAAGCGCAAGCCTAAACCCTTATTTGGTATAGGTGCAGGTGGTCAAAAGATTACCGCCAAAGACATTGCGATTTTCACTCGACAAATTGCCACCATGTTGACTGCGGGCGTGCCGCTGATTCAGTCTTTAGAAATGATTTCATCTGGGGCAAAGAACAAAAGTTTAAGTAAACTCATTGGCACCATTGCCGATGAAGTTAAAGCCGGTCAGCCGTTGGCGAAATCACTGCGCGCCTACCCGCGTTATTTTGATGAGCTCTATTGCGACCTCATTCACTCAGGGGAACAGTCAGGTGCCCTGGATAAAATTTTTGACCGCGTTGCCGTTTATAAAGAAAAAGCCGAAGCGTTAAAGTCGAAAATTAAAAAAGCCATGTTCTACCCTATTGCGGTAGTGGTGGTCGCACTGATAGTTACATCTATCCTACTTATTTTTGTGGTACCGCAATTCCAAGATATCTTCAGTAGTTTCGGGGCTGAACTGCCTGCCTTTACCTTATTTGTAATCGGTATCTCAGAATTTATGCAAGAAGCCTGGTGGGTATTCTTATTGGTTATCGGGGTGAGTATATATTCGTATAAAGAGGCCTTGATCCGCTCATCTGCCGTACGCCACTTCAACGACCGCTTGGTATTACAATTACCCGTTGTCGGTATGATTTTACACAAAGCTGCTGTAGCGCGTTATGCTCGTACTCTCTCGACCACATTTGCAGCAGGTGTGCCGCTCGTTGATGCATTAGATTCAGCCGCAGGAGCTTCAGGTAATGTGATCTATAAAAATGCCATTACCGAAATCAAAGCCGAGGTAAGTTCAGGTAACCAAATGAACTGGGCGATGCGCAATTCAAAACTCTTTCCAGATATGGTGGTACAGATGGTCTCTATCGGTGAAGAGTCTGGCTCACTCGATGGCATGTTAGAAAAAGTGGCTAACATTTACGAACAAGAAGTCGACGATGCCGTTGATGGTCTATCTAGCCTGTTAGAGCCGTTAATTATGAGTGTGCTTGCTGTGCTTGTTGGTGGCCTTATTATCGCCATGTACTTACCTATCTTCCAACTGGGCTCTGTGGTGTAAGCCCAGTTTTCTACCTTTTAGAAAGTGACGTTTTAATGCAAGAAGTAATTTATTTAATGCAAAACCAGCAGTGGTTTTTTCTATTGACCGTTGGTTTGGTGAGTTTGTGTATTGGTAGCTTTTTAAATGTGGTGATTTACCGCCTGCCAATCATGATGCAACGTGAGTGGCAGCAAGAGTGCCGTATTTCACTGGCTGATGAACTGACAAACTCAAGTAAAAAAGCAAAATTAAGCAACGACACGTTCAACTTGATTAAACCTAACTCGACTTGCCCACACTGCAAAACCCCAATTAAAGCCTGGCATAATATTCCCTTGTTGGGCTGGCTGATGTTAAAAGGAAAATGCGCCAGTTGCTCAGCAAAAATATCTGTTCGTTACCCGCTAGTAGAACTAGGGACTGCCCTTGCCTCCCTTTGGATTGCATTGCAGTTTGGTGCCACTGAGCTTGGCTTGCTTTATATTTTTATTACTTGGGTACTCGTGGCGCTTATTTTTATCGATATCGACCACATGCTATTGCCTGACCAGCTCACGCTGCCTTTAGTTTGGCTGGCGTTAATGGTCAGTGTCATGGGTTATACCATTACCCCGAGCGAAGCCATTATTGGTGCCGCGGTAGGCTACCTAAGTTTATGGAGCGTGTTTTGGGCATTTAAACTACTCACTGGTAAAGAAGGCATGGGATATGGTGATTTTAAGCTGTTAGCTATTTTTGGCGCACTATTAGGTTGGCAGGCCATTTTGACCATAGTTTTACTCTCAAGCGTTGTGGGCGCCATCATTGGCAGTATTCAATTAGCTGTGCAAGGCAAAGAGCACAGTACGCCTATTCCATTTGGGCCGTATTTGGCTATCGCGGGTTGGCTAGCGATACTCTATGGCACTGATATACAAACTTGGTACATTTCTCTTCTAGGCTAATTTTTCAGCCTGCTTTTTTAGGTTAACAAGTATGAGTAACTGGATTTTAGGACTCACTGGAGGCATAGGCGCAGGTAAAACTCTCGTGTCAAACCACCTTGCTTCTCTAGGTATTGAAATTGTTGATGCCGATATCATTGCCCGAGATGTCGTAGCAATTGGCAGTGATGGTCTAAACGCCATCAAGCAGCACTTTGGTGATGCTATTTTGTTAGACGATGGTTCACTCAACAGGGCCAAGCTACGTGAAATTATTTTTGCTGATTCAGAGCAGAAAAACTGGTTGAATAACTTGATGCATCCACTTATCCGTCAAAATATTACAGAGCAGCTAACCAACGCCAAAAGCCCTTATGTGGTGTTAAGTGCCCCGCTACTTTTCGAAAACAAACTCGATGCGCTCTGCAACCATACTTTACTGGTTGATGTGCCTGTTGAGATGCAACTAGCACGAACAGCAAATAGAGACTCAGTTAGCACTGAGCAAGTAAAGAACATTATTGCTGCACAAATGCCACGGGAAGATAAGCGACAAAAGGCAGATTCAATTCTTGATAATCATCGTGAAATTAGTTCAGTCCTTTTAGATGTTGAAGAATTACACCACGCTTTTTTACAACAAGCTGAAATAAGTAAATAGCTTTATTGGTCTTTATTTTTAGACAGCTCGTAATGTGCATTCATTAAGCACTAAAGTAATACTTTGAGTAAGGTCTATTTTTTGCTTTGATATTTTTTGCTAAGCTAAACTAAGTTCAAGTCGTCATAGAGGCATTATGGAACATCACTCTCCCCTTTTACGGAAATTTATTACACTCGGTCGTGTGACCGCGGAACAATTAAAATTGAAGCAAGCCGAAGCACAATCAACGGCAGAGCTCATCTGTTTATGTAGTGGGATGACAGGTCAAGAGCTTGCTGAACAATGCCTAGACCTCTTTAGAGTACCAATGTTTGACCTTAGTGACTTTGATGTTGAACAGCTACCAAAGGAACTTATTAAAGAAAAGCTGATCCGCCAGCATCATTTACTGCCTTTAGTGAAAAAAGGTCGCAAGCTGTATATCGCTACCTCTGATCCCACTGATTACGGTGCATTTGAAAACTTTGAATTTAGCACTGGCTTACAATGTGAAATTGTGGTGGTTGACTACAAACAGTTAGAGCAAAAGATAGATCAACTATTCGATGCCAATGGCGGCCTATCCATGAGTGAGGATGACTTTAAAGAATTCTCAGGTATGGATGTTGAAGAAACTCAACAGCAGCAAGACACCAACGATGAAAAAGACAAAGATGATGCTCCTATCATTGTCTACATCAATAAGATTTTAATGGATGCCATTAAAAAAGGCGCGTCAGATTTACACTTTGAGCCTTACGAACATAAATACCGTATTCGTTTTCGTATCGATGGCATGCTACATGAAATGGCAAGCCCGCCAACCAGTTTATCAACGCGTTTGTCAGCACGTATCAAGGTTATGTCTCGTTTAGACATTGCCGAAAAGCGCAAACCGCAAGATGGCCGCATTAAATTAAAGATCTCAGATCGTAAAAGTATCGATTTTCGTGTCAGTACCCTACCTACGTTATGGGGTGAGAAAATCGTAATGCGTATTCTAGACTCATCAAGCGCCATGTTAGGCATTGATGTGTTGGGTTACGAGCCAGAACAAAAAGCACTCTACATGGATGCACTGGCGCAGCCACAAGGTATGATCTTAGTAACCGGTCCAACGGGCTCAGGTAAAACAGTATCACTTTATACGGGTTTAAATATTCTTAATAAACCAGAGCGTAACATCAGTACCGCAGAAGATCCGGTTGAAATTAACCTTGAAGGGATCAACCAGGTTCAGATCAATCCAAAAGCAGAGATGACCTTTGCCAATGCGCTTAAAGCCTTCTTACGTCAAGATCCAGATGTGGTGATGGTTGGTGAGATCCGAGACTTAGAAACCGCTGAAATCTCTATTAAGGCAGCACAAACAGGTCACTTGGTAATGAGTACACTTCACACCAACTCAGCACCTGAAACCTTAACACGTTTACTGAATATGGGTGTACCAGCTTATAACGTGGCAAGCTCTATTAGCTTGATTATCGCACAGCGTCTAGCGCGTCGTTTATGCCCTAAATGTAAAACACCTGAAACCTTGCCTGAGGAAGAACTCAATCGCCAAGGTTTTGTCAAAGCAGGGATCAACGACATAACGCTATACAAAGCCAATGGCTGCGATCACTGTACCGAAGGCTACAAAGGCCGTGTTGGTGTATATGAAGTGGTGAAGATCACGCCTGAAATCGCACAAGTTATTATGGAAGGTGGTAACTCGATTCAAATCGCTGAAATGGCTGCAAAAGCAGGGTTCGCCAATTTACGTATTTCAGGTCTGAAAAAAGCCGCGGCAGGCGTCACTTCTCTTGCCGAAATAAATCGAGTCACCAGTTTCTAAACTCTAGATACTCAAATCTAGGTGCGAGTATCAGGTAGCAAAGCGCATTAGTTTTAATTACACTGTGGCCAAACCAAGTCAATAGAGAATGATGATGGCCACAGTTGTAAAATGCCCGACTTGCCAAGCCGATGTCGTATGGGGTAAGCAAAGTCCACACCGCCCTTTTTGTTCAAAGCGTTGTCAGTTAATTGATTTAGGCGAATGGTCTGAAGAAAATAACAAGATATCCAGCAAGATATCTGCAAACGAAGAGCTCGATGAGCAAGCCAAACAAGATATGATTGAAGACATTGAAGCCATGCTGGCTAAAAACGATGACTTCTTTCAATAATCTCTTTCTATAACTCGCAAAAAAGCTTGAAAGAATGTGGAAAAGGCGATTATCTCATTTTGATAATCGCCTTTTTATGTTGAAGAGGTTTTGCAAATGCTAGTTAGTCGCGGTGACGACGCTGCTTGTTTTTACGCTTTTTGCGCATCTCGGTAAACTTTTCTCTTTGCTCTAAGGTCAGTATTTGCCAAATCTGATGACGGCTCTTTAGGTGCGCTAACACTTTTTCTGAACGCTCAGCTTTTATGTCTGAAATCAGGGCTTTTGCTTTGTCTTCATCAAAGTTTTCAGCTTCGACTAAAGCGCGAAATGCTTCACGATTTTCTTTACGCTCTAGCTTTCTATCTTTTTTATCCGCTTTTAATTCTGTAATAATCGACTTGATTTGTGCTTGCTGATCGACCGTTAGATCCAGTGCTGCCACTGCGCGCTTAGAAAGTAGAAAGTCTCCGCGGTGCTCCGAATGACCTTTAGCGTTGGCCGTCAGCGACACTAAAATACTGCCTGATAAAACGATGGCGCTTAATAAAGTTGATAATTTCATATTAATTTCTCTCTCGGGTTAACTTATACCCAAACCGCCTGAATATACGAGATTCAGCGATAGTTGATAGACTTTCAGACAAGGCATCAATTTGAAGATCTAGTGGCTCTAAATCGAAAATGGATAACGCAGTAAGAAAGTCTATCAAACTCGCCCTAGGGAGCGTGTCTTCGGCTCTATTTCATCGTCAAAGAACTTGGAAAGGACTAGTCATTCCACTGCGTCCTTTTCCTCGAACTAGAACAGAAGACATCGCTCTGAAGCATGCATCTTCAGGTAGTTTGGGTATATAAAAGCTTACTCTCTGCAATGCAAAGTAACGCAAGCGAACGTAAAGAGTGTGTAAAGTTCTGCAATACAATGTGATTATCAGTACACTAGAGATAAGAAGTTATGCTGTCAGGTCCATTATGAGCCATTTATTACTAATAGAAGACGATATTGAATTAAGTAATTTGCTTTGCGAATATTTGCAAAGTCAGAATCATACTGTCAGCCAAGCGTTTGATGGAGAAGCGGGTTTAGCAATGGCTAAAGCAGATAACTTCGACGTCATCTTACTTGATATCATGCTGCCTAAACTCGATGGCTTCGAAGTACTCAAACAGCTTCGCCAAACTCACCTGACTCCAGTGATCATGTTAACCGCCAAAGGCGATGATTTTGATCGTATATTTGGACTTGAGTTGGGTGCCGACGATTACATTTCCAAGCCTTTCAATCACAGAGAATTATTGGCTCGTATTAATGCCATTACCCGCCGTATCGAGTTTGTAAAACAAGCTGAAATCTCTGAGATCATCGAACACAACCGTGTTGCTCTGAACATGGCTGCGCGAACCGTTCACGTCAACAAAGCGCAACTGACACTCACTGGGACTGAGTTCGCCGTGTTACAACTACTTATGACACAAGTCGGTAAAGTAGTTACCAAAGAAACGATTAGCCAAGAAGTGCTGGGCCGTCGATTGGCCCCATTTGATCGCTCTATTGACATGCATGTTAGTAACTTACGCAAAAAAATCGCGCAACATAGCGATGCGAATTGTATTCAGACCATGCGAGGCAGCGGTTATGTCTTTTTGGCTCAGTAAGAATAACTTTAAACAAGCTCTTAGTAGTCGGCTATTTTATAAAGCATTCGCAGGATTTTGGCTGACCATAGTTTGTATCTTTTTATTATTGGTTTTATTCACCCGCCTGCAGGGGGAGCTATTAGATAATGACCCGCTTCATGGCAGACAGCTAGACAGCCTTAATCATTTGAAGCGTAATATTGTTAGGCTGGTTGAAGATCACAATAAAACGTTACAACAAGCTGTGGATCACCCGCGTTTATCTCGCCACAGTATGATTTTGTTGGTGCATGACAATATCGATAAAACCATTGCGACCGGAAATAACGACCGTAATTTAAACTTATCGGTATTAAACGATCTTGGCGATGAAAATGTGCCGAGCCAAATTAGAACTGAGCGTTTTGTTGCTTACGGGCCTGTTGATATTTCACTTAACCAAGAAGCATACCGTTTATATCAAATTAAGCCTCTGCGTAGACCTATGCTTTTTCATTCTATTCGTATGCTACCTGTGTGGATGAAATTACTCGCAGTATTTATTCCTTCTGTGATTTTGAGCATCTTCTTGACCATTTATTTAATTACACCATTGAACACATTAAGTCGCAGTGCAAGACGCCTTGCACAAGGCGAGCTTAATGTGCGTGCACCAACTGACTCTCAGCGTAAAGATGAAGTCGGTCAACTTATTCATGACTTTAACTTTATGGCCGATAAGCTCACTCACAGTATACAAGCACATAAACAGTTACTGGCCGATGTGTCTCATGAATTACGCACGCCGCTGACGCGCTTAAACCTAGCCAATGCTATGGCACAAGATTGTGCCAATGATGCAACGCAAAGCTATTTAGCACGCATAGAAAGAGAGTCTCAATGTTTAGATAAAATGCTCGCTGATGTACTGACCTTGTCACGCTTAGAATATGCTGATCATCAACTTAATATTGAACCAATCTCACTCTCTAGCTTGTTACAAGAGTTACTTCAAAATGCCAAATTTGAAGCGCAACAACACAATAAAACACTATTGAATAGTGCGATCCCTGATATAGAACTAAGCTGTGATGCTATCTTGTTAACCTCTGCAATTGAAAATATCACCAGAAACGCCATCAAATATGCAGACTCTTGTATTGAATTTGACATCATGCAACAAGCCGGTGAGCTAGTAATCCTAATTAAAGATGACGGGCAAGGCGTTGATGAAGCGGCATTGACTGAACTTGGTAATGCGTTTTATCGCACCGATAGTGCTCGGGCTCGACAATCTGGTGGGATTGGTTTAGGTTTAGCCATTGCTAAGCGGGCACTGTTCGCCCACCAAGGTGATATTCACTTTGCTAACCACCAGCCACATGGGTTAACGGTCACAATTACATTACCACTATGACGTTTTACAGCTATTCAGATCAACTTAACGACAATATCAACACCATAGAGCAGCATTGGCAATCGGGTACACATAGCCAATTTGCCGGTAAAAATGGCAATTTGTTTTACACCATTCATCAGCCTGAGCATATTGATTATGCGGTGGTGCTGATTTCTGGCCGCATTGAAGCAAGTCATAAATATAGAGAGTTAATCTGGGAGCTCAATCAGAACAATATTGCCGTGTACTGCTGTGACCATATTGGCCAAGGGCAGTCTGCGCGTCTCACGGCTGATCAACAGTTAGGATATATTGAGCAATTTGAAGACTTTGCTGATGATTTAAATCTGTTCATTGAAAGCATCGTAAAACCTCAAATCAGCAGCGATTATTTTTTGTTAGCGCACTCTATGGGTGGCGCTATCTGTTGTGATTATTTGGCGAGATACCCAGTAAGCGCACAAGGTGCCTTTATATGTGCGCCTATGCTGGGTATAAACACCGCACCTTTCCCAAGTAAAGTGGCACTCTGGGTAGCGCGCTCAGCATGCCGTCTAGGTTTTTCACAGCATTATGCGTTTGGTCAAGCAAGTTATGTAGAAAAGCCCTTCTCTGAAAACGAGTTAACCAATAGCGCTGAAAGATATACGCACTTTAGAGCGTTATATGCAAATCAAGCCCATCTTCAATTAGGCGGAGTAAGCTTTGCGTGGTTACAAGCGGCACTCAATTGGACTTTTTTATTGCCTGAACTTCTAGACCCTACGCCTATCCATATTGCACTTGCAGAGCAAGATAGTATTGTTGATAACCTAGCAACAAAAAAGTGGGCGCAACAACAAAAAGACATCGGTATTTCTGAATTTCCCATGGCGAAACACGAGCTGCTAAATGAAATTGATTCTATTCGTCACCCACTGATGCAGCAGTTTTATGGGTTTTGTGATTCACACCGCTCATTTAAGGCAACCGGATCTTGATGCACCATAATATCTATATGCTCGCCAAATACCGCGCGTATTTTATCGCAAACTTCAGCGGAGATCGCATGTGCTTGCTGTAAGCTTAGCTGCTTATCGAGCTCAATATGAAATTGCACAAATTTTAGTTTGCCACTTTGCCGTGTTCTTAAATCATGAACCCCTTGTACGTCTGGATGCTTTGAAATAATAGAAACCAGACGGACTTTTTCTTCGTCAGATATTTCTTTATCCATTAGATGGTTGGCACTTTCTTTGGCTATTTCCCAGCAGTTAAATAACAGATAGAACGCCACCCCAATGGCAAACACGGAATCTGCGAATAAATAACCTATTGATGCCAAGTAAATACCCACTAATACGGCAGCATTTAATAATAGGTCTCCTTTGTAGTGCAGTGAATCCGCTTTTACAGCGATAGACTCTGTATGCTTCACCACATATTGCTGAACCGCCACAACCAATAATGTGCACAGTATTGCGAAACCACTAACCCAAACGCCCAACATGGAGTGAGGTAGAGGAACGGGATTAATTAAACGCTCAATACCATGAAATGCCAAAAAGCATGCAGAACCGGAAATAAACGCGGCTTGACCCAGCCCTGCCAAGGCCTCTGCTTTTCCGTGTCCGAAGCGGTGATCGTCATCAGCGGGTCTGAGCGCGTAGCTTAAAACCAAAAAGCTCATCATTGATGCCGAAATATCTAACAAGGAGTCTGTAAGCGAGCCCAGCATAGCCGCGCTACCAGATGCTAACCAAGCCCAAGCCTTTGCCGCTATCATGATACTCACGACTGCCATGGTAAATAGGCTTGAAAAACGTACTAGCACATCGTACTGACGCGTCATAAACTCACTCCTTAATTGGTTCTCATTGGGTATAGACACCTAAATGACTTATTGCTAAGTATACTTTTCGGTATACTTAGCTCAATAACTTTAGAGGTGATTATGTTAGATATTGTTTTATACCAACCTGAGATCCCACCAAATACGGGAAATATCATTCGTTTATGTGCTAATACCGGCTACACATTACACTTAATTGAGCCGCTAGGCTTTGAGTGGGATGATAAGCGTATTCGTCGTGCAGGTCTTGATTATCATGAATTCAGTGAAGTAAAACGTCATCCTTCCTTTGAAAGTTATTTAGAAACTGAGCAACCTAAACGCGTATTTGCTTGCACCACAAAAGGCAGCACGTATCATCATGAGCCGGAATACCAAGCCGGTGATTGTTTAATGTTTGGGCCTGAGACTCGCGGTTTGCCCGAAGACATCATTTTTTCTCTGCCTGCAGAGCAAAGAGTGCGTATTCCTATGAAGCCTGACAGCCGCAGTATGAACCTATCAAATGCGGTATCAGTATTCGTTTACGAGTCATGGCGTCAACTCGGCTTTCCAAACTCAAAATAGTTAGCCGTTTTTTAACATTTTACTCGCACAGCGATGAATAATTCACTAATATTAAATATTAAAAGGACTGAGGAGGATATTAAATATTATGAAGTTATGGCATTCATTGCTGTTGTGTCTCGTAATATTGTGCAACTCAGTTTTTGCATCGCAGCGCACTACCCAAGCCATAGCAAGTCAGGCCAATAATCAGCATTGGTTTTTATATGCTGATGATATTATTAAATTCGACGGCCATAACAAGTTTAATGCTCAGCAGCTCACTCATGACCTCACAGCACCGTTTTTAAGTATTTTAAGTCAAGCGCCTTTTCTTTGGGTAGGTCATCAAAATGGCCTAACTAAGATCAATACTGTGACGGGTGAAACACGCACCTGGTTACAAACCCCTGTCACAAAAATCAACCAAACCAATAATGGCATCATTTTTCAAAGCAATGAACGCCTTTATCAACTGGTGAATACGACTTTATCGGTTTTACCTATCGATTTAAAACAGCAACTCTGGCAAGCCTCACCACAAGGCGTGGTATATGTCTCTGAAGACAAGGCCCTTATGCGTTGGGACATGATGAGTGGCAAGCAACAATTCGCAACCTTGCCATTTGACACCGACACCTTATTACTGCATCAAGATAAAGTCATCTTAAAATCTTTAGCTGGCGAGGTGTTTTTGTTTGATAAAACTTTACAAACTGACCCTCTTTTTTCAGCTGATAACCTCGTCGTTTTTGATTCTAATCTAGTGAGTTTCAAAGGTAGCTTTATTAACAGCTACAATCTAAACACACAGACCCAGTACCAATACCAAGTTAATAACTTGCCGATTGATGATTTGAAAGTGTCTGACCAGTCAATTTGGCTTTCTCAACTGGGTCAATGGCACAAGTTTCAACCTGCTCAATTAAACTTACAAACTGACATTGAAAATTCTGAAGAGTTGAAGCTTTACCAAATAGGTATGCGGGCTTTTCAGCAGTTTGCGAAAAGTCAACCTGTAAATGCAGTACGTTATATTGATGGTGGTCGCTGGGCTGTCGCAACTGAACAACAAATTTTTATTTTTAGCGGCGAGAAAGGGAGTTTCACTCCTTTTATTGATAAGCAAAATACACAAGCGCTCTATTTTACCCATGATGGCAATTTGTGGGTCAGAGACAACAGTAGCTTAAGCCAGTTTGATATGGGTAGCAAAACACTGCTACACCGCTATGATATTGAAAGTATCCATAGCATCACACAGTTATCAGATAATCAGTTTATCGCTTCGACGGCCAACGAATTATGGTTGCTTGAACAAGGCTCTGCACAAAAGTTGTCATTACCTTTTAAAAGCCTGACATTCCATGATGTGCTCTACACTAAGCAAAATAATACTCTCCTGCTTAGTACCGAATCGGGCTTGTTTGCGCTGACTTTGGTCAATAAACAAATAACAGGCTTCATCCAGCGTAATAAATTTACCGGTAAATATTTAGCCCACGCAGAAGAAGGTATTTGGCAATTTGATAAACAAGGGATCGCGCATTATAAAAATCGCGTAACCAAACGCTTGATTGCGCCATTTCAAGCACAACGCCAAGTGCTGAGTTTTAGACAAAAGCTGATGCTATTGAATGACAGTTTCTCACTTATTGCTGAGCAAGCGCATATTCAATCTCCAACACTTGCGCTGTCGCATGTGCGCTACCATTACCGAGATAAAATCACTGAGTCATTTTCACCAAAGTTGCCGCTTACCATAGAAGCGGATGTAAAGCGCTTTAGTTTATGGTTTAACACCTGCGAAACCTGCCAGCTAAGCTATCGTTTATCTGAAGATGCACCATGGCGATTACTTGAAAACAATAAGCTCACCCTGACTCCCACTGAAATGTCAGCATTAGAAGTGGTCGCGTCAAGTCAAAGTATGTCGAAAACGTTGACGGTGACTGCCTCAAAACCAAAGCAAGTTTGGTGGCACTGGGTGTTAGCCTTAGTCATGAGTGGAGGCTGTGTTTACTGGTTACTAAACAAGCAGCTGCGTACTTCAAAATCAAAATTGACAGAGCATTTCAGTGACATGCTCATGACCCATTCAAAAGATGCAATTTGGCTTGCCGATGAACACTTTAATGTACTCAAAGTGAACCAAGCATATAGTGATATTACAGGCTACTCTGCTGATGCATTAGTGGGTCATAAACCAAAAATTTATACCGAGCAAGGCAGAGACCGTAGACTTGAGCAACATATCGTTGCAGAAAGCCAGTTAAACGATTATTGGACTGGCGAAATCTGGACGCTTGGCGCCAGTCATCAAAAACTCGCGCTCGATGTAACAGTGACTAAGTTGACCCATGAAGATCATCCTTCAGAGGTATTTTATCTCGGTGTACTGACAAACATTTCAGAGCGTAAAGCCAATGAAAAAGCGTTACTGAACTTATCAACGCGAGATTCAATAACCGGACTTGCAAATCGTACGCTTTTTATTGAATCACTGAATCAAGCTATAGCGAGCTGTAATAAAGCGTTTCCATCCTTATTACTGGTGTTGATTGATATCGATCACTTCAGAAAAATTAACGACCTCATGGGCCATGAAAGTGGTGATGCACTGCTAAAAGAAGTCGCTAATCGTTTATCTCAACACCTTGATAAAGGCTTTACACTGGCACGTGTCAGTAGTGATGAATTTGCTGTACTTATACCGCCTTACCTGTTCTCTGGTATGACGATTTTCTTTGCTAAAAAACTCGCTGATGACATTTTAAAATGTATAAATCATCCTTTTACGCATCAAGGCGTAGAGACCTCAGTCAGCGCTTCTTGTGGTTTAGCTATCTATCCTGACGATGCAATTGATAGTGAGCATCTGATCCGCTGTGCAGACTCTGCATTAGATCATGCAAAACACAAAGGTAATAACAGTTACCAGTTTTTTGATAAACAGCGTCATCAATTAGATCCCACTATTTTATCCCGAGAATCTGCCCTGTTGAGGGCTATAGACGATCAGCAATTTAAACTTTTTTATCAGCCTAAATATCAAGCAGAAAGTAGAAAACTCGTAGGTTTTGAAGGGTTAGTTAGGTGGCAGCAAGACGATGGCAGCATAGAACCCCCTGCTAATTTTATTCCTTTTGCTGAGGAATGCAGCGCGATTATTCCTATGACGAATTACTTATTGGATGTTGCTTGTAAGCAAATTAGTCATTGGCGCATGATGGGGCTGTCAGGTAACCATGTGGCAATTAATATTTCAGCTAAGCATTTTGAAAGTGACTTTTTAGTGGACACTGTCCGTGAATGCCTGCTAAGGCATCATATTCCAGCCCATTGTCTAGAGCTAGAGATCACTGAAAGCGCGATGATGGCCGACCCTGAGCAAGCCCTTAAAATTATGCATCGCCTTAAAGCGCTGGGCGTGACGATTGCACTTGATGACTTTGGGACTGGCCATTCATCACTTGGCTACTTAAAACGCTTTCCGATTGATATCCTCAAAATTGATCGCTCGTTTATCATGGATATTGAGCAATCAGATCAAGATAGAAATATCACCGCCACCATCATTCGCTTGGCCAAATACCTCAACATTACTGTAGTTGCTGAAGGGGTCGAAAATGAAAGACAAGCTTATCTATTAAACGTCATGGGTTGTGGCATTTTGCAGGGGTATTATTTCTCTAAGCCGCTTCCAGCTGATAAAGCAACTCAGTTGTTAGAAAATGCGCTCGAAGAAACCGCAACGCTAAGCTAGCGTGCATACCTCGTAAAAACTAATAACGCATAAAAAACGGCGCAAATAAGCGCCGTTTTTTGTTATTACTTCTTTGAGTGTTACTCAGACTTTTGCTCTCTACCTAACAGCGCCATGGCTGCCTCTTTTACATCTTTATTTTCATAAAGTACTTGGTAGATTTGCTCGCAGATTGGCATTTCAATACCGCTGCGTTGAGCCAATAAATACACTTCTTTGGTATTTCGATAACCTTCAACAACCTGCCCTATACTATCCATAGCTTTATCAACACCTAACCCCTTCCCAAGGGCAAGACCAAAGCGACGGTTACGAGATTGGTTATCTGTACAGGTAAGGATCAAATCCCCCAAACCCGCCATACCCATAAAGGTTTCAGATTTGGCACCCAGTGCGCAACCTAAACGACAAAGCTCGGCAAGTCCACGGGTGATTAATGCAGTACGTGTGTTTGCGCCAAAACCAAAGCCGTCAGACATACCGGCACCAATGGCGATGACATTTTTTACTGCGCCACCTAGTTGAATACCAATAAAGTCATCATTGCTGTAGACACGAAATGAACGACCACAGTGAAGTAGTTTAGCTAAATCACTGGCAAACTCAGCTTCAGTTGCAGACACCGAAATAGCCGTCGGCAAGCCTGCCGCCATTTCTTTGGCAAATGTTGGGCCTGATAGCACTGCTAAAGGCACTGTTTCACCAAGCTTTTCAACTGCGACTTCTTGCAGTAACCGCCCTGTATTCGGCTCTAACCCTTTAGTCGCCCACACCACTTTAGCACCCGCATTGAGCATAGGTTGAATTTGCTCTAATGTTTTTGCAAAAGCATGGCTCGGCACAACCACTAAGATGATCTGACTAGCCTTAACTGCTTTTGCTAAATCACTCTCAAGCTTTAAAGTTTCAGGGAATGTAATATCGGGAAGATAACGTTGATTTTTACGCTCAGTTGCTAACGTCTCAACATCATCGGCGTTTCGACCCCATAAGGTTACTGCATGTCCATTTCGGGCAAAACTAATAGCAAGGGCGGTGCCATACGACCCCGCCCCTAGTACAGATACAACTGATTGTTCTGTTTTCATATAATTATGCGTCAGCTGGTTGCTCTGCTTGTGCTGCACGTTGCTGCATGTACTGAGCAAATAACGCGTCAAAGTTTACTGGCGCTAGGTTAAGTTGTGGGAAAGTACCCTTGTTCACTAAACCTGCGACTGCTTCACGTGCATATGGGAAAAGAATGTTCGGGCAGAATGCACCTAGCATGTGTGCCATTTGTAGCTCTTCAAGTTCAGCGATTTGGAAAATACCCGCTTGCTGAATTTCACATAGGAATGCTGTTTCTTCACCGATAGAAGCGGTTACAGTCAGTGCTAGTACAACTTCAAAGATACCTTCATCTAACTTGTTAGAACGTGTATCCATGTCTAATTTTACTTCAGGCGTCCACTCTTTTTGGAAAATAGCAGGAGAGTTAGGCGTTTCAAAAGACACATCTTTTGTGTAAATACGCTGAATTGTGAATTGTGGGCCTTCCTGCGGAGCTGCAGCTTGATTTGCTTGTTCTGTCATGAGTGTTCCTAAAACTTGTATTTCTTAATGTAATTATTATGCGTTCAATAGGGTATCTAGTTTACCCTGCGCTTCGATTGCCATCATATCATCGCAACCGCCAATATGCGTGTTATTGATAAAGATCTGTGGCACTGTCGTACCACCATTTGCTTTTTCAATCATTTCGTCGCGTAATTCAGGCTGAGCAGCAATATCATACTCAGTGTATGTTACACCTTTACTGTCTAGCAGTGCCTTTGCTCTGTGGCAAAACGGGCAGTAATCTTTAGTATAAATAACAACGTTGCTCATAAAATCCTCTTGATTATTTACCGGTTGCTACAGGCAGGTTAGCATTTTGCCATGCGCCCATACCACCGCTTAGTACATAAACATGCTCGAAACCCGCTTTTAATACGTTGTTTGCGATGCCATTTGCTGTCATGCCTGTTGTACATACCAATATAATGGGCTTAGATTTAAACTTTTCAAGGCCTGCAAAGTCACTTTGTTTGGCTTTTTCAGCGCTCAGTTGAACAGCACCCGCAATACGGCCTGCGTTAAACTCTTTTGCCGGACGAATATCAACAACCTGACCATCTTCTTTATTAACCAACAGTGTCAGTTGCTGTGGGTTAATTTGTCGAATTGCAGAAAATTTGCTTTTAAACCAGCTCATTACAATCATCGCAACAAGGGCTAACCAAATAATGCTTAGCACAGCATTATTGCCGATAAATTCAATATATTGTTCCATGAAAATTCCAACTACTTTAGATCAATGATTTAGATCTTGTCTTAATGTTCAATGACTCGGCAGTATACCGTTTGCAATTGTTTGGGTATACCCTTTTATAAAAGCGTTATTTGCTTCACGTTAATATGAAGATTATTCCGTTTCAAAGGGCTGAATATTCATACAAAACAGGGTATGCTACGCGCAGAGTTCGTGCCTTAGTTTAGGAGCCCAAATGACTGCACAGAAAAAACCACTTGTTCTAATGATTTTAGATGGTTGGGGATACAGAGAAGAAAGCGAAAGCAACGCAATTTTAGCTGCAAACACGCCCGTTTTAGATAACTTATGGGCCACCCGCCCTCGTACACTCATTTCAGGTTCAGGTTTAGATGTGGGTCTACCAGATGGACAGATGGGTAACTCTGAAGTCGGTCACGTAAATTTAGGTGCTGGCCGTATTGTTTATCAAGACTTTACCCGCATTACTAAAGCAATCGATGATGGCGAATTTGAACACAACCCTGTGTTAGTAGAAAACATCGATAAAGCCGTTAACGCTGGTAAAGCTGTACACTTAATGGGCCTATTGAGCCCTGGTGGTGTGCATAGTCATGAAGATCACATTATTGCTGCTATTAAACTTGCAGCAAAGCGTGGCGCAAACGCTGTTTACTTCCATGCCTTCTTAGATGGTCGTGATACACCACCTCGTAGTGCACAAGCTTCAATCGAAAAAATCGAAGCACTATTTGCAGAATTAAACTGCGGCCGTCTTGCTTCAATTGTGGGCCGTTATTATGCAATGGACCGCGATAACCGCTGGGAACGAGTAGAGTCAGCTTACAACCTAATGGTGTGTGCTGAAGGTCAACATACTTACAACACTGGCGTTGAAGCGCTGTTAGCCGCTTACGAGCGTGATGAAAACGACGAGTTTGTTGCAGCATCACTGGTTCAACCTGATGCAGCGCCTGCTTCAACCATTAATGATGGTGACACGGTTATTTTCATGAACTTCCGTGCTGACCGTGCCCGTCAAATGACACGTGCGTTTGTCGATGCTGATTTTGCAGGTTTCGAAAAGAAACAAGCACCAGAGTTAAGCGCCTTTGTGATGATGACTGAATATGCTGCAGACATTAACGCACCTATTGCCTTCGCACCTGAAAAACTCCATAACGTGCTTGGTGAATGGTTAGCGAAACACGATAAGACACAACTACGTATTTCTGAAACAGAAAAATACGCACATGTAACCTTCTTCTTCAGTGGTGGTCGTGAAGAGTTATTTGATGGTGAAAAGCGTGAGCTGATCCCTTCTCCACAGGTTGCCACTTATGACCTTCAACCAGAGATGAATTCAACGATGTTGACTGACAAGCTGGTTGAAGCAATTGAAAGCGGTGAACACGATGTGATCATCTGTAACTATCCGAACGGTGACATGGTTGGCCACTCAGGTGTGTTTGAAGCGGCAGTAAAAGCCTGTGAAGCTGTTGATGCATGTATTGGTCGTGTTGTTGAAGCGTTAGATAAAGTCGGTGGTGAAGCATTGATCACTGCTGATCACGGTAACGCAGAACAAATGACCAATGCAAAAACGGGTCAAGCTCATACAGCCCACACTAGCGAGCCGGTACCATTCATTTATGTAGGTCGTGATGCACAACCTCACACAGGCAAAACATTAAGTGATGTGGCGCCAACTATGCTACACCTACTTGGTATGGAACAACCTGCAGAAATGACAGGCTCACCTATTATGACCATTAAGTAATGCGCACAAGCTTACGCATTATTTTCGGCATAACGACTATGTTGGTATTGGCTTTTGCCAATGCCAACGAGTCTCGTACTAAGCAAGATTTAGACGCAGTACAAAAAGAACTAGAGAAAAGCCAAAAAAGCTATCAACAGCAAAGCGAAAGATTCAATAAACTCAAACGCAAATTACGTGACTTCGAGTTACAAATTGCACAGCACGCTAAAGCATTGTCATTGACCGAGCAAGGGATCAATGAAAATCGCCAGCAACAATACAACCTCGAAAGTGAAAACAAGCGCTTAGAACAACAAAAAAGTAAGCTACAAACACTACTCGCAGGACAATTAAAAAGCGCTTATATGACTGGCAGTCATGACTATTCAAAAATGCTACTCAATCAAGAGCATAGCGCAACGCTTGAGCGTACTTTGAGTTATTACGATTACTTCAATAAAGCCCGTATCACACAAATTGAAGCGTTAAAAAAAATCATAGTGCAATTGGCTGAAAATCAACAATCGCTTGAACAGAAACAGCAGCAACTCAACGATTTATTTACGCAACAAACAGAGCGTTTATACGCACTTAAAGCCACCAAAGAACAGCGCCAAAACAGCCTTTCACAACTTAATAGCGCTCTAAAACAAACTCAAAGTGCGATTGCCTATTTAAAAGAGAATGAACAAACCTTAATCACCATGCTCTCGCAATTAAATGAACAGCAAAGCGAGTCATTGGTACCTGTAGAATTAATTGGCTTGCGCAGTAAAAAAGGTAAATTGCCTTGGCCGAGTAAAGGCCACTTAAAACACCGCTTTGGCCAACGTAAACATGCAGGTATGAATTGGAAAGGTGTCGTCATTGCTGCAAAAACAGGTGATAACGTTAAAGCCGTGCAGCAAGGCCAAGTTGTTTTTGCCGACTGGCTCAATGGTTTTGGTTGGGTCATTGTGATTGATCATGGTCTTGGTTATATGAGTTTATATGGTCACGCGCAAACGCTTTTAAAAGATGTCGGTGATCAAGTTCGTAGCGGTGAAAGTATTGCATTAGTAGGTCAGAGCGGCGGACAAGCTGATCCTGGTCTATACTTTGAGTTACGGCATAAAGGAAGCGCTGTCGATCCAGTAAAATGGTGCAAATAAGTTAAAGAATAACCTTGCTGCACCTGACTAGGAGCAGCACATGAATTCATTCTTAATCAATTCAAAACCGTTAGATCGCCTTAAATCTAAATTTATTTTTTTATGCGTGTTTACGATGCTGAGTTTATATATCAGCCTTGCAGCTATTGCATCTACAACACAATTTACTCAGCAACAAACCAATGAGATTCTTTACCATATTCACACCTATTATGTGGATGATGTGCCACTAAGTCATTATCACAAAAGCAACTTAACCGATGTCTTTGAGCAACTTGACCCTTATTCAAAGTATTTAAGCTCTAGTGAACTTGAAAGCTTATTCAGTGCCGCCAATGGGCGTTACACAGGTATAGGTATTGAAGTAGAAGAAGTCGACGATCGCATTGTGATCTTAGGGACATTACCCGGCTCACCCGCTGAACAAGCTGGCATTGAAGGCGGCGATAAACTGGTAGCGATAAATTCTGAAGATGTTACAAAAAGAGACATCGCCCACGTGTCGAAGTTACTCAAAGAAGCGGCGCTAAAAACTATTTACATCACTGTCGAGCGAGCTAAAAGTGAACTCACTTTGGCTTTAAGACGCGAAGAAATTAATGTAGAGAGTGTATTTAGTCAGCTCTTAACCAATCAAAATGCCTATATTTCTCTGCAGAGCTTTAATAACCACAGTTATCATGACGTTGCGCGTCACATCAATAAACTGACTTCAAATAATGGTGGACCACTTTCAGGACTGATCATCGATCTACGTGATAATCCCGGAGGCACTTTAAGCAGCGCGGTGGCGATTTCAGACTTATTTTTGCAAGCTGGCACCATAGTCACCACCAAAGGACGCTTTTATGATGCTAACCAACAATTTGTCGCACAGCACGGTGATATTTTAAATGGTGCGCCGATTGTGGTGTTAATCAACGAGCAATCGGCTTCTGCGGCAGAGATCTTAGCCGGTGCCTTACAAGATAACCAACGCGCAATAGTCGTTGGTAGTAAGTCGTATGGTAAAGGTTCAGTGCAGTCACTGATCCCCAT
This sequence comes from Pseudoalteromonas sp. MTN2-4, assembly GCF_042848605.1. Classification (NCBI taxonomy): domain Bacteria; kingdom Pseudomonadati; phylum Pseudomonadota; class Gammaproteobacteria; order Alteromonadales; family Pseudoalteromonadaceae; genus Pseudoalteromonas; species Pseudoalteromonas sp. MTN2-4. The sequence continues at coordinate 187,368 of NZ_BTGK01000006.1, read as the reverse complement.
CGGCGATGGCACTACCGCACTAAAGCTCACAACCGCAAAATACTTTACGCCTTCTGGTCGTTCTATCGATGGTGTCGGAATTAAACCAAATATTTTACTGGCTGAACAAGGGCTTTCACATTTAAATAAACGCGCTATAATGGCTGGTGAACTTTCGAACAACATGGCTAATTTAGCCTTGCTAGACAAGCATTTAGTTGACGCGAAAAGTTATTACAAAGATAAAAATTAAATAAGAGAGTACTCACTCTCAAGCTACAGGCTTATAAATAGAAGAATACACTGTGCGCTCATTATTATGGTTATTGCTAAGTGTTTTTTACTTAGCATTACCCTTACATGCTAAACAAATTGCCATTGTGATCGACGATGTAGGAAACCACCAGCGTGATCTCAATTTACTTTCTCTCCCCGGTGAGCTGACTTTTGCCATTTTGCCGCATACCCCCTATTCTCAAAAATTTGCATACCTAGCCAGTCAACAGAGTAAAGAGCTACTTTTGCATGTACCTATGCAAGCAATTGAAGACAAAGCGCTCGGACCCGGTGCACTGACTTTAGACATGGATAAACAAACGCTACAAATGACACTGGGTCACGCGCTAGCCAGTTTACCTCAAGTCAGTGGCGTGAATAATCATATGGGATCGGCACTGACTCAATATAGCGATCCGATGAAATGGACGATGGAAGTCTTACGCAAACGCGGTTTATACTTTCTTGATAGCCGAACGACTAATGAGTCACAAGCACAAACCGTGGCTGACCTATACGGTGTGGCGAATATTGCGCGCCAGGTTTTTCTCGATAACGAGAAACAAGATGCTTACTTTGCTCAACAATTAAATGAAGCAAAAAGTATCGCGTTAAGAAGTGGCCAAAGCGTACTCATCGCGCACCCATATCCTGAAACTGTGGCATTTTTACATGCACAGATCCCGCCTCTACTTGAACAAGGGTATGAGCTCGTTCCCCTATCGCAACTCGTTCGCTCTCGATACATTCAACTCGCCAAAAACACAGGAACAGTCGTACCAAACATCACTGAAAAATAAAACTTTGATCTCGATTTAAGCAAGCTCGAATAAAATGGGTTATAAATTTATACATTGATCCAAATTAGGACTGTTTAATATGCTTCATATTGTTTCTGATCTCATGACTGCCGATCCATTTGCAGTGCACCATCAATCAACCGTTAAAGAAGTGCACGACTTGATGCGCGAAAAAAACATTCGCCACATTCCAGTGATCGATGATCAAGGTATTTTAAAAGGTATGCTGACACAAAAGATCATGGTCGCACAGGTAATGAAAATCATGGCAACCTACGGGCCCAATGCGATTGAAAGGAAGGAAAAGCAAAGCATTGCCCAAGACATCATGGCAACCGATTTTGCCAGTATTCGACCAGAACAGTCTCTTAGTGAAGTGGCACAGTTTTTTGTCGAAAACCGCCATGGTTGTATGCCTGTCGTCGACGAAGATGGAAAACTATTGGGGATTTTAACTTCATCTGATTTTGTTAGACTTGCAGCGGCTCTTTTATCTTAATATCTAACCTGAGCTATTGATTAAATCAGTTATAAAGCAAATACAAAAAAGGAGGCTTCGCCTCCTTTTAAAATTTATGTAGCTTAGCTTAAAAAAGCTTACGCTTTTGCTTGTAATGTTCTAGCCACGGTACGCATACCTAGTGTTGTTGCACCAGCAGACCATAAACTACCAGCGCTGTTTTGGAATGAAGCAGCTAGATCGATGTGTACCCAACCTTGGCCTTCATTTGGTACAAAGCGCGATAAGAAGCCCGCAGCATTCGATGCGCCACCGTAACCACCACCTTTTTGAGCACGGCTGTTAGCAGTGTCAGCATAAGGTGAAGGACAGTTATTTTGGTGCCACTTTTCAAGGGGTAGTGGCCAAGCCGCTTCAAACTCTTCTTCAGCGAACTGCTGAACTTCAGACACCAATGCTTTATCAAGACCAAATAATGCATTGTATTCTTGACCTACAGCAACCAGGGCTGCACCCGTTAGCGTTGCTGCATCAATAATTAATGGCGCACCTGTTTCACCAGCTGCCATTAAGCCATCAGCCAGAACTAAACGCCCTTCAGCGTCCGTATTTACGATCTCAACCGTTGTGCCATTTTTATAAGTTAGAATATCACCTAACTTATAAGCATGACCTGAAATTAAGTTCTCTGCGCAGCATAAGAATAATTTGATGCGTTTGTCGATGCCACGCTGAATAGCTATCGCAAGGCCCGCAGTCACAGTCGCCGCACCACCCATGTCGCACTTCATTGATAACATGCCTTCGCTAGGTTTGATTGAGTAACCACCTGAATCAAACGTAATACCTTTACCTACAAGCGCTGCGCTTACAGGCGCATCTTCGTCACCTGTTGGGTTGTAATCAAGCTCAAGTAATACTGGTGGGCGTTCACTACCACGACCTACTTCATGGATACCGATCCACTGATGTTCAAGTAGTGCGTTGCCTTTGATGATATTGTAACTTACATGCTCAGGCGCTAGAGATTGTATAAACTCAGCCGCTTTGCTAGCTAAACTCTCAGGATACACATCTTCAGCTGTGCCGTTGATCATCTGGCGCGTCCAAGTTGCCGCATTTTTTAATGCTGCAAGTTCAGCTAAATCTGACTGTTCATTGTCAACAAACTCAACACCATCAAGTTGCTTAGCAGTAACGAAACCTTGATAGAACGCCCATTGTGATTCAGTGCACCAAGCATCACCTTGTAATACAACTTGCTTAACACCTTGTTGAGAAAGGCTGCGCGCTGCTTTTTGTACTAATTTAAGTGTTTCGTTTTGCTGCAGGTGAACAATGGCACCAAGTTGATCAAACGATAGCAATGCATCTGCACTCCACGGCGCTGTAGGTGCTTGCTCACTGATACGAACAATGAATTTATCAGACATAGATTGTGTTCTCTTATACGCTTATTAATGGCATTAAGTGTACACTAGCACAGAGTATCACCCAACCTATTGCGATTAAACAATGAAGTTCACGCCAAAGCTCGAAAAAGCCACCTTAATAAAGCGCTATAAACGCTTTTTAGTTGACCTAGAAACACCTATTCAAGCATTTACAGTTCATTGTGCCAATACAGGCAAAATGACCGGCTGTGCTGATCCGGGTTTTAATGCTTACTACTCAACCAGTGATAATCCAAAACGAAAGTATGCGCACTCGTTGGAACTCACTGAGAATTCAGCGGGTGACCTCATTTGTGTGAATACTGCGATTGCAAACAAACTGGCGATTGAAGGCATAGAACAAGGTACAATTTCTGAATTGCAAGGCTATACACATTTGCAACCCGAAGTGAAATACGGACAAGAAAATAGTCGCATTGATATTTTGCTTAAAGATGAACACAAAGCACTTTGCTATGTTGAAGTAAAATCAGTCACTTTACTAGAAGACGGACAAGGTTACTTTCCCGATACTCAAACGGTACGCGGTCAAAAACATCTTAGAGAATTAATCGATATCGTTCAGCATGGGCATCGCGCTGTGCTGCTATTTATGGTGATGCATACGGGTATAGAGTCGGTAAAGGCTGCTGCCCACCTTGACCCGAAATACGCGCAATTACTGAGTGAAGCTCAGATAGCCGGCGTAGAAGTTATTGCCTATAATTGCCAAATAAGCCCACAAGAAATAATCCTAAATCACAAAATTCCCGTACTTAGCTCTTGAATTAGTCATCTATGCCCTCATATAGCAGCCAATATTAAGTTGTTCTCTTAATTTGGCACCTGCTGTATTTTAGCCAATCCACAGTAAAAAAAGTGTTTGCTTAGGGGAGCATATTTTGCTATTTATAGCCGCCGGCGTCAGCCGCCGTTATATTAAGGATTTAGGAGAATGCTATGCCAGACCAAAAAAAATTAGGGTTATTGGCTCAAGCCGGTTTACAACCATACCAAGAACAACCGGGCGAAGAATACATGAATGACGCACAACGTGCGCATTTCAAAAAGATTTTAGAAGCATGGCGTTCAGACCTACGCAACGAAGTAGACAGAACGATGAACCATATGCAGGATGAAGCCGCAAACTTCCCTGATCCGGTTGACCGTGCTGCGCAAGAAGAAGAATTCTCTTTAGAGTTGCGCACCCGTGATAGAGAAAGAAAACTCATCAAGAAAATCGAAAAAACACTGAACTTAATCGAAGAAGACGACTTTGGTTATTGTGAATCGTGCGGCATTGAGATTGGTATTCGCCGTCTTGAAGCTCGTCCAACTGCCGACCTATGCGTAGACTGTAAAACGCTGGCTGAGATCAAAGAAAAACAGATCGGCCGCGCTTAATACGGCACATGCATAAAGAAGCATTGTCCAATTCAAGGGGTTATCGAGGCCGATTTGCCCCTTCGCCTTCTGGCCCTCTACACTTCGGCTCACTCGTTGCCGCCCTCGCAAGTTATCTAGACGCTAAAGTACACCAAGGCGCTTGGCTTGTACGTATGGAAGACATAGATACACCTCGTGTCGTGCAAGGTGCTGACAGTGCCATCTTAACTGCACTTGAAAAGTTTGGTTTACATTGGGACGAACAAGTCGAGTACCAAAGTCAGCGTCACGCGCTTTATCAAGATACCCTAACACAGCTTAAACCCGATCTTTACGCCTGTAATTGCACGCGTAAAATGATCAAACAAGCGGGTGGACTGTATCAAGGTCATTGTAAGTCACAGGCTCTGGACTTTAATGAGCATGCTATTCGTTTAACGCAAATGCAGCCGGTTTATCAATTTACTGATTTACTGCAAGGTCAGGTAAATGTGCCTCATGCTTTGGCTGACGAAGACTATATTGTCAAACGTCGCGATGGATTATTTGCCTATCAGTTAGTGGTCGTGATTGATGATATCGAGCAAAAGATCAGTCGCGTTGTACGCGGTGCCGATTTATTAGAACCCACAGCAAGACAAATTAGCTTGTTTAAACAACTCGGCCACTCAGTACCAGAGTATGCCCATGTACCTTTGGCTGTCACAGAGCCTGGCTTTAAACTCTCGAAACAGAACCATGCCCCTGCCATTAATATCGATGATCCGCTCCCTGAATTATTGCGCGCGTTAAGCTTTTTAGGAATAAACATCACTGATGATATGAAACTCAGTAATGTTGAAGAAGTTTTAACTTGGGCAATCACACAGTTTTCTCTTACCGCTATTCCACAAGTGCTTGAAAAGAGCATCACACTATAGCTAGACGCACATCAAGTATATTCACACCAGATAACGACACACTAAAGCCACTTTTAGATCAGTTTATTTCTACTCCTAGCTTAATTTTTTAGTGACGCTAGTATATTATTAGCCACTTTGATTTTACCTATTTAAGCTGAGCTGTGGTTAAGAGATTTACTAATTTATTGATATTAAATTAGTAAACGTTTTTTCAAGTCTGCAGCCGGAAACTTTTAGGGATAACACTGCTCACGCGTCCTGCTATCGCTAAGGTACCTACATCCATGTAGGCAAGGCGAATTTACTTTCAATAGCTGGCCTATTGAAAGTAAATTCAACGAAGTTAGCTTTAAAAGTAACCGCAGGAGATAGATTTATTATCCAGAGCTCAGGTTATTAAATAGGTTACCAATTGAGCGTTTTAGGAGACGGGTCATTATTTCCAAGCTAATTAACATGTGCAAAAAGTGGGTCAAGCCAGACTCTGCAGATGCACACCATACAACCTCGGCAACACCCGCATTAATCACTCGTGCCGAGCATGGTATCTCGCGCAAGCAATTTAGCCCTAATGCCATCAAAGTTTTGTATCGCTTGAAAGATGGTGGCTATGACGCTTATCTAGTTGGTGGTTGTATTCGTGATATTTTAATGGGGATCCAGCCGAAAGATTTCGACGTTGTTACCAACGCTACGCCAGAAGAAATCAAAAAATTATTTAGAAATTGTCGCCTGATCGGCCGCAGATTCCGTCTAGCGCACATCGTTTTTGGCCGTGAAATCATCGAAGTTGCCACCATGCGTGGTCACCATGAAGCCGATGAGCGCAAAAATGCGACCAGCCAATCAAGCGAACATGGCCAACTGCTCCGTGACAATGTATACGGCACCATTGAAGAAGACGCTCAGCGTCGCGACTTCTCTATAAACGCCCTATACTACTCGATTAATGATTTTAGCATTCATGATTTCGCTCGCGGCGTGGAAGCCATCAAAGCCCGTAAAATTGAACTTATTGGCGACCCTGAAACCCGTTATCGTGAAGATCCAGTGCGCATGCTACGCGCGGTTCGATTTGCAACCAAGCTCGACATGGAAATTGCGCCAGACACGAAAAAGCCTATTTATGAGCTTGCTGATTTACTGGGTAATATTCCGCCTGCCCGCTTATTCGAAGAAACGCTAAAATTATTCTTAAATGGCAAAGCGGTTGAAAACTACTTACAACTTCGTGAGTTTGGTCTATTTAAACAGCTATTCCCGGCACTCGATGTAATCTTAGAGCAAAGTGAAACCGGCTTTGAAGCGCGCTTTATTGAGCAAATGTTTGCGAATACCGATACGCGCATTAATCAAGATAAAAAAGTCACGCCGGCGTTTGTCTATGCCGCGCTACTTTGGTTCCCGCTGCAACAACGTACTCAGCAGATCATCGAGCAACAAGGCATGTCAGAATTTGACGCCTTCAATCAGGCGATGAACCAAGTTTTAAGTCAAAACGCCCAGCACGTATCTGTACCAAAACGCTTTACATTAGGCGCGCGTGATATCTGGCATATTCAAATGCGTTTAGACAAACGCTCAGGTCAACGCGCTTATCGTTTAAGCCTGCAGCCTCGCTTCAAAGCCGCTTATGATTTCTTACTACTGCGTGTAGAAAGCGGCGAAGACGATCAACAAGCGTTAGCTGATTGGTGGACTGAATACTTAAAATCGGATGTCACCGGTCAAAAAGAGCTTGTCAAAAACTTAGGTCAATCTGATGGCAAAAAGCCGCGTCGCCGTTACCGCAGAAAGCCAAAGAAAAAAACAGGTGATACATGATCCCAGTTTATATTGGCTTAGGCGCCAATCTTGACGCACCTGTTGCACAGCTGCACAACGCGGTTAAAGCCCTAAGTACACTTACTGACTGTGAGCTTGAAAAAGTTTCACAGTTTTATTCATCTAAGCCTATGGGACCGCAAGATCAGCCTGATTATGTTAATGCCGTCGCATTACTCAATACCAGACTTGCACCAGAAGCTCTGCTTGATGAATTACAACGTATTGAACTTGAACAAGGTCGTCAGCGTAAAGATGAACGCTGGGGCCCAAGAACCCTAGATCTAGATATTCTGCTATTTGGCGAGCAAATTATAGACACTGAGCGCTTAACCGTGCCGCACTATGGTCTATGTGAACGTGAGTTTGTAGTATATCCACTATTAGAAATCTCACCTGAACTTAAACTGCCTAATGGCAACACACTCGCTGATATTGCTCAGCAAGTGCCACTCAATGGTTTAACGCCATTAGAGTTGAATTAAATTAACCCCAAGAGGAACAACATGGCTAAAGTGACCGTCTCTACACTGGCTAAAATGAAACAAGAAAAACAAAAAATTACCGCATTAACGGCTTATGATGCGAGTTTCTCTCAGCTTTTTCACAACCAAGGTGTTGATGTTGTTTTGGTTGGTGATTCACTGGGTATGGTTTTGCAAGGCGGTGATGACACGCTTGCAGTTACCACTGATGATATTGCATATCACACCAAGTGTGTTCGTGCAGGCTCAAAAGATTTATTTGTGATCGCTGATATGCCATTTATGAGCTATGCCAACGTAGAACAAGCTTGTAACAATGCTGCACAGTTGATGCGTGCAGGTGCAAACATGGTGAAGTTAGAAGGTGGTGAGTGGTTACACGACAGCATTCGTGCGCTTACTCAGCAAGGCATTCCAGTATGTGGTCATTTAGGCTTAACACCGCAGTCTGTTCATGTATTCGGCGGTTTTAAAATTCAGGGCCGTGAGTCTGAGCAAGCAGATAAAATGGTTGCAGACGCACAAGCACTAGAAGCTGCTGGCGCACAACTACTCGTCATTGAGTGTATTCCTTCTGCGCTGGCTAAGCGCATCACTGAGTCTGTTAACATTCCTGTGATTGGTATTGGTGCAGGAAAAGACACTGACGGCCAAATCTTAGTGATGCATGACCTAGTGGGTATTTCAGCGGGTTACATTCCTAAGTTTTCGAAAAACTTCTTAGCCGAAACAGGCAACATGCACGATGCAGTTAAAAAATACTGTGATGATGTCAAGTCAGGTGCCTTCCCAAGTAATGAGCACGAGTTTAACTAATGCAGTCAGTCAGTGAAATAAAATCGCTTCGCAGCCAAATTAAGGCTTGGCGTCAACAAGGCTTAAGTATTGCGTTTGTGCCAACCATGGGCAATCTTCATCAAGGCCACTTTTCACTTGTTGAAAAAGCGAAAACGCTTGCGGATAAAGTAGTTGTTAGTATTTTCGTCAATCCAATGCAATTTGGTGCCAACGAAGATTTAGACAGCTACCCAAGAACATTAGACGCCGACAAACAAGGGCTTGCTGAAATTGGCACGGCGCTCGTGTTTACGCCGACCGTTGATGTTATGTATCCAAATGGCCTGGATGCGCAAAGTTATGTAGACGTACCTGATATTTCTATGGGTTATTGCGGTGGTGCGCGCCCTGGTCATTTCAAAGGCGTAGCAACCGTCGTCACTAAACTGTTCAACATGGTACTGCCAGACTTTGCTTGTTTTGGCGAGAAAGACTTTCAACAGTTACAAGTCATTCGCGCTATGGTTCGAGACCTGTCTATGCCAATTGAAATTATTGGTGTACAAACACAGCGAGAAGTATCTGGACTGGCGATGAGCTCTCGTAATGGTTACTTATCAGAGCAAGAGAAAGACACGGCCAAGGTGTTATATCAAACGCTGTTAAATGCGGGTCAATCTCTTGAACAAGGTAATAAAGCGTTCGATGCGATTGAACAAGAAGCAAAACAAGCACTTGAACAGGCCGGTTTGAAACCTGATTACTTTGCCATTGCTGAAAAAGACAATTTAAAACCTGCTACACTTGAAACAAAAGAGTTTGTTATTCTTGCGGCCGCTTTCTTAGGTAAAGTGAGACTGATCGATAACTTACAAGTTTCTTTGTAGAAGGATAATTAAAAATGAAAGCTTTGCTTATTGTCGCCTCTGTATTGTTAGTTGGCTGTGGGGCAACCAGCAGTGAACTCAATCAATGTGCACAACAAAACTATCAATGTGAAAGTAACTGTGCACAACGTCATACAGAAAACACCTTAGGGCATCAGATTTGTAGCAATGAGTGTATTGACGACTACAACAGCTGTAAGGCTGAAACCGAAGCTTTACTAAATAAAACTTTAAATTAATTGTTCAAACACAAAAAACCGCTGAACTTCAGCGGTTTTTTATTTTTATTCTATTTGCCTAAATTAAAGAAGACCTAACTTCTTCATTTCAGCAGCCGCAACCTTGCTAGGAAGTGGTACATAACCATCTTTCTCTACGATTTGCTGACCTTCTTGAGAAAGTACCATCTTTAAGAATTCAGCTTCGATTGGTGAAAGTGGCTTGTTAGGGTGCTTGTTCACGTAAACGTATAGGAAACGTGATAGTGGGTATTTGCCCTTAGAAACGTTATCTAAAGTTGCGTCTACGAACTTATCACCTTTTTTCGCTAGTGGTACAGTACGAACACCTGACGTCTTATAACCAATGCCTGAATAACCAATTGCATTGATTGAAGAAGAGATTGACTGTACTACTGATGCAGAACCTGGTTGCTCATTTACGTTGTTACGGAAGTCACCTTTACATAGTGCTTTCTTTTTAAAGTAACCATAAGTACCTGATACTGAGTTACGACCATAAAGCTGTACGTCTTTACCAGACCAGTCACCGTTAAGACCTACATCACCCCAACGATTGATTTCACCTTCAGCACCACACTTACGTGTTGAAGAGAAGATTGCATCAACTTGGTCAATACGTAGACCTTTGATTGGGTTATCTTTGTGTACGAATACTGCTAGTGCATCGATTGCTACACGTACTTCAGTTGGCTTGTAACCGTAGCGCTTTTCGAACGCTTCGATTTCTTTAGATTTCATCTTACGGCTCATAGGACCGAAGTTTGCAGTTGCTTCAGTTAATGCCGGTGGCGCAGTTGAAGAACCCGCTGCTTGAATTTGGATATTTACGTTAGGGTAAATACGCTTATATTCTTCAGCCCAAAAAGTCATCATGTTTGCAAGCGTATCAGAGCCTACAGATGAGAAGTTACCTGAGATGCCACTTGTTTTATTGTACATAGGTAGCTTTTCATCTAAAGCTGATGCTGGTGTTGATAAAAGAGTTGTTACCGCTACACCCATTGCAGCTACTAAACTTTTAAATTTCATTTGGGTTTCTCCAGTTGTTCGTCCCAATTAGTTAACGAGGTTCATTTTGCAGCGATTAAATGACAGTTAAATTACTTAAAAATGACAATTTTATGACCACTGTTTTATTTATTGTCATAATCAGCAATGCGTGTTTTTGGAAAAGCAAAAGAAAAACAAGAACCTTTACCTACTTCACTGCTGATATCTAAATGTGAATCATGACGCGTTAATACATGTTTAGTGATGGCTAAACCTAAGCCTGAGCCGCCGGTTTTACGACTTCTTGCCTTATCAACTCGATAAAAGCGCTCAGTCAGTCGATTGATATGCTCAGGGGCTATGCCATCACCATTATCAGTCACAGAGAAATACGCCTGCTCATCTTTCATTTGCCATTGCACATGAATATTGCCGTTTGGTTTGGTGTAGTGAACCGCATTGAACACCAAATTCGAAAAGGCGCTACGCAACTCATCTGGTGCACCGACAATATCAAGATCAGGGTTAACATCAAAACTGATCTCATGCCCTTTTTCTTTATTGAGTGAATTCGCTTCGGTCGCAATCAGTGCCAACATATCAGGTACTCTGACTGGTTTATCATTATCATATTTACGCGCCCCCTCTATCCGAGAAAGTGACAGTAACTGATTAACTAAGCTATCCATGCGATGACATTGTTCAATCATGGTTTGATGCGCTTTCGCCCACATTGATGGCGGTGGCAGGTTATCCTCGTCCATCATTTCTAGGTAGCCAGTCACCACCGTTAGCGGCGTGCGAAGTTCATGGGATACATTAGCAACAAAATCTTTGCGCATCTGCTCGAGCTGCTTCAGCCGAGAAATGTCGCGCACCACCATCATAAGCTGGCCCGCATAAGGCATTACCCTAAACTCAAGAGTTTGCTCTTGATTATGCGATACCTCTAGTTCTAATGGCTCATCGAACTTTTGCTTGTTCATGTATTTAGCAAATTTTGGATCCCGCACTAGGTTATCTAAGCGCTGACCATGATCGGTTGGCCATTGTAGCCCCAATACTTTCAGCGCAAGCTGATTACACCAAATAATGCTTAAATCAGTTTGTAATACGACGACCGCATCAGGTACCGCTTCTGCACCTTCACGAAAACGACGGATCAACTCAGCCAACTCATTACGCTTTTTACGATTACGATGCTGAAGATGGTAGATCCCTTCGAAGATCTGCTCCCAAGCACCTTCGCCTTCTGGCGGATTGAAACTACGTTGGTTGAGCAGCCAATCACTGAGTCGGTAGAGTTGATGATAATGCCAAAGTAACAGCGCGAGCGCGCCTAAAAACAGCAAGATGAAAGGTGCGCCAATTAAAACGCCCACCAAAGCCAGTGGTATAAAATACAAAAACAGGCGTTTAACTAACGCCTGTTTATTTATTACTCGATACATAAATACAGTGTATCCAAAGCTGAGTGCTTACATTTTACTAGAAAAACGGTAACCAGCACCGCGAACTGTTTGTACTAGTCTATCATGACCTAGCGGTGCAATTGCCTTACGCAGACGTCTAATATGCACATCCACAGTGCGATCTTCAACATATACGTTTGTGCCCCAAACATGATCTAATAATTGCTCACGGCTGTAAACACGCTCAGGGTGAGTCATAAAGAAGTGTAATAAACGGAATTCTGTTGGACCCATGTCTAATTCATTACCCGCCGATGTGACTCGGTGAGAAATAGGATCTAAGCGTAAACCGTGCACTTCAATCGCTTCTTCAAGTGAGGTTGGAGACACACGACGAATAACCGCTTTAATACGTGCCATTAATTCTTTAGGAGAGAAAGGTTTAGTCACATAATCGTCTGCACCTACCTCAAGTCCTTTTACTTTGTCTTCTTCTTCACCGCGTGCAGTTAACATGATGATAGGGATCTGACGTGTGAATTCGCTTTGCTTAAACTTTTTCGCAATTTGAATACCGCTGCCGCCCGGAAGCATCCAGTCTAATAAAACCATATCAGGGTATGGCTCTACCATTGCAGCCATAGCCGAATCATAATCTTCAGCTTCTATTGCCTGAAATCCATTTTGCTCCAATACGAAAACCAACATTTCTCTGATTGGTGCTTCATCATCAACTACAAGTACTTTACGTGACATTCCCACAGTTCTCTTCGATTTACCCAAGTTGGTTTCATTATTATGACTTAGTATGACAGTTTTATGAAAAAATAATCCGATCTTAAAAAGAAATATTTATCAGGTCATATAAATGACAAAATACATTATTCCAAAAAGAACAATAATTTATGTGAATTCCCTTATTATTTAAGCAGCTATTTTAAAACCACTTAAATCAGATCTATTATTACATCTGTTTACTAAAACCAAGTTTAATTGATCGGATCACACAAATACGCACTGATTAAATAGAGATCAACTTTTGACTAAGTAGTGCACTGAGAGATCAGTTTTATACTAACAGAAGTCGTATTAAGGATCTCAATTTGGATCTTGATACACTGTTTTAGGGTTGTTTTGAGTGTAAATTACTCGACAAGTTAGTAAGAAATCGATCCCAGATCGCGTAAGTTGGTAAGAACCTGATCCCCAACATCGGGAAGTCAGATCTGAATTAGTAAAATACTGATCCAAAAAAGCCCCAATACTGGGGCTTAATATAAAATCAGCTAGACTTGGTTATTACTTGATCTGTGGGTCAAGCTCACCTGATAAATACTTCAGGTGCATGTCGTCTAGTGAAATTGGTTTGATCTTCGCTGCATTACCCGCAGTGCCAAACGCTTCATAACGCGCAACACAGATCTCAGTCATCGCTTTCGTCGCTTCAGCTAAGAATTTACGTGGGTCAAAGTTAGACGGGTTATGCGCTAGGTGACGACGGATAGCCCCTGTTGATGCTAAACGTAAGTCTGTATCGATGTTTACTTTACGCACACCGTACTTGATACCTTCTACGATTTGATCAACTGGCACACCGTAAGTTTCAGGGATCTCGCCACCAAATTCATTGATTACTGCTAACCACTCTTGCGGTACAGAAGAAGAACCATGCATAACTAAGTGTGTATCTGGGATACGAGCGTGGATCTCTTTAATGCGGTTGATTGCTAAGATATCACCTGTTGGTGGACGTGTGAACTTGTAAGCACCGTGTGATGTACCACACGCAATTGCTAATGCATCTACACCTGTTTTCTTAACGAAGTCAGCGGCTTCTTCAGGATCTGTCAGCAGTTGGTCTTCAGTTAATTTACCTTCAGCACCAATGCCATCTTCTTCGCCAGCTTCACCTGTTTCTAATGAACCAAGTACACCTAGCTCACCCTCAACAGACACACCACATGCATGCGCCATTTCAACTGTACGACGTGTTACGTCTACATTATATTCGTATGAAGAAGGTGTTTTACCATCTTCCATTAAAGAACCATCCATCATCACTGATGAGAAACCTAATTGGATAGAACGCTGACATACACCTGGAGATGTACCGTGGTCTTGGTGCATAACAACTGGGATATGTGGCCATTCTTCAACAGCCGCTAGAATCATATGACGAATGAAAGGTGCACCTGCGTATGCACGAGCGCCTGCAGAGCCTTGAACGATCACTGGACTGTTTGTTTTATCAGCCGCTTCCATGATGGCACGCATCTGCTCTTGGTTGTTAACGTTGAACGCTGGAACGCCGTAACCATGCTCTGCCGCATGATCAAGAAGTTGACGCATACTGATTAAAGCCATTTTGCTTTCTCCAATAGTCGATAGCCTTTGCTATCTAGTTTGAACGGATATATCGAAAGTAGCCTTTCGCTTGTTGCTACTGATTTTTTATTCACCTTAATCTGAGTGAGAGTGATTAAGATAAAAAGGCCAGCAAAAGCTGGCCTGAAAAACTGTTACGCGTTTGCTCTTTTCTCAAGCATAGCAACAGCTGGTAGTTTTTTCCCTTCTAAGAACTCTAAGAAAGCACCACCGCCCGTTGAAATGTAAGAAATTTCATCTGCAACGCCATATTTGTCGATTGCTGCTAGCGTGTCGCCGCCACCCGCAATTGAGAATGCCTTAGACTTTGCAATTGCATTGGCAATCGCTTCTGTACCATTACCAAACTGGTCAAATTCGAAAACGCCAACTGGGCCATTCCACACAACCGTGCCTGCATTTTCAATGATTTTAGCTAGAGTTTGTGCTGTATCTGGACCAATGTCGAAGATCATGTCTTCATCAGATACTTCAGTCACATCTTTGATTGTCGCTACTGCTGATTCAGAGAACTCAGTGCCAACAACCACATCTGTTGGTACTGGAATGTCACCATCGTTTGCACGCGCAGCTGCAGTTAATTTGTTTGCTTCGTCGATTAAATCAGCTTCGAAAAGCGACTTACCAACAGGGTGACCTGCTGCCGCAACGAAAGTGTTCGCGATGCCGCCACCAGCAACTAGCTGGTCAACCACAGTTGATAATGAATCAAGTACAGTTAGTTTAGTCGATACTTTAGAACCACCTACAATCGCCACAAGTGGACGTGCCGGGTTATCAAGTGCTTTACCTAGTGCATCAAGCTCAGCCGCTAACAGCGGACCCGCACAAGCAACTTCTGCAAATAAGCCAACGCCATGCGTAGACGCTTGAGCACGGTGAGCCGTACCGAATGCATCCATCACGTATACGTCACATAATGCAGCAAGCTGTTGAGCAAGTGCTTCGTCGTCTTTCTTTTCACCAACATTGAAGCGTACGTTTTCAAATACAACTACTTCGTTGTCGGCAACTTCAACGCCATTTAGGTAATTTTTTTCTAAACGTACGTTTTGCTCTAACGCTTCGTTTAGGTAATCAACCACTGGCTGAAGTGAGAATTCTTCATTGTATTCGCCCTCAGTTGGACGACCAAGGTGAGACATCACCATCACTTTTGCACCTTTTTCAAGTGCAAGTTTAATAGTCGGAAGTGAAGCGCGAATACGCGCATCAGACGTTACTTTGCCGTCTTTTACTGGCACGTTTAAATCTTCACGAATTAAAACACGCTTGCCTGATAAATCTAGATCCGCCATTTTGATGACTGACATTGATGTCTCCTTTAAGAACGATACTGGGTAATAGCTTTGTTGTTATTTAGCGGCCATCATGGCCTCAGCGGTGTCGAGCATACGGTTCGCAAACCCCCACTCGTTATCACACCATACTAAAAGTTTTACTAACCTTTTATGACTTACGCGTGTTTGCGTGCCGTCAATGATACAAGAATGTGCATCATGGTTAAAATCTACCGACACCAAAGGCTCTTCGGTATAACTTAAAATACTTTCTAATCGGCCTTGTGTATTAGCCTGAATTGCTTGATTTATTTTATCTAAATCAACGTCTTGATTTAGCGTAACACTTAAATCCATGGCCGTCACATTTATCGTCGGAACACGTACTGCGATGGCTTCAAAGCGACCTTCAAATTTTGGCAAGATACGCTCAATACCACGGGCTAATTTAGTGTCGACTGGAATAATTGACTGACTCGCTGCACGAGTACGGCGCAAATCACTGTGATACGCATCGATCACTTGCTGGTCGTGCATCGACGCATGGATCGTGGTAATAGCACCCGATTCAATACCAAAAGCATCATCAAGGACTTTGATCACAGGTACAATACAGTTGGTTGTACAAGAACCATTAGAAACAATTGTGTGCTCAGCTTTAAGCTCTTCTTCGTTAATGCCATACACTATGGTTGCATCAACATCTGCATCGGCAGGCTGAGAGAATAAAACTTTTTTAGCACCTGCATTTAAGTGTTTTTGAGCGTCTAAGCGACTGTGGAACACACCTGTACACTCAAGTACCACATCAACTTGCAAAGCCTGCCAAGGTAAATGAGCCGGATCTGACTCACTAAACAATTGGATCTTATCACCATTTACTTCTAAGAAAGGTGCATCATGCGAAACCGAGTAAGCAAAACGACCGTGAGAGGTATCATATTTAAGTAAATGCGCAACGGCTTTGGGATCGGCTAATTCGTTAATAGCCACGATTTCAATATCTTGATGGCGGCCTGACTCGTATAATGCACGCACAACATTGCGTCCAATACGACCAAACCCATTTATTGCCAGTTTTATTGCCATTAAGTTGTGGACCTAGCTAAATGCAGAGACAGGAAAGTAACTTCCTAAAAGATGGCGCTATTGTAATCGACATAGGCAAATTATGTATACACTTGCGCGAAAAAAAATCTTACATCAAGGCTGAAAGTTTAAGTGGTTTACCCGCTCCTATTTTATTTGTTAAGACTAACAACAGCTCAGCGGTTGCTAAGGCATCAGTGAGTGCATTATGCACGTCATAGTCTGGCAGTTGATAACGAGTGCGACAATTAGTCAGAGTCAGGCTGTCTTGATGTAATTCGGTGTTCTGCTTTAACTGACGCCTTTTCTCTATTTGCATGGTATCGACAATGGCCAAAGGAAGTGCCTCTAAACCTAACGCTTTACTATTTAGCCGAATAAACCCCCAGTCTAAATAAGCGTTGTGACACACTAATACCTTGCCGTGCAAAGCATCACATAGCTCAGTCATTAAGGCCTTAAGAGATACTCCTTCATTAAGCGTTTGCTCATCGATACCATGATAAACCGGACTCTGATCTAACTGCTTCACATCACTATTAATGATGTGCCTCGCACTTTTTAATTGAATTCTGTCACTGCGCATCGTTACCCAAGCCGCAGATACAATTTCATTTACTTTAGGATCAAGCCCTGTGAGTTCAAGATCTAAAACCACAAACTCCACTTCATCAAGTGACTTGCCTTTGGCTTTTAAATAGCGAAGCACTTTTTGTACTAACTTCTGCATTTACAAACTGCCTCTGGCAAACTTAAACGCGCAGGCTTGCTGTGCTTGCTTAATCAGATAAAACGCTTCTTTTAACTGATGTTTTTCTAAAGAGGTAAGAACTTCTGGATCAATACAATTACCCGGCAAGCCCTCTTTATTCAATTGGGTTTTGAGTCGCAATTGCGTCAGGTAGCGCCAACAATCTTTGAGGTTATAAATGTCTTTAGCGCTTATGAGATTAAATTTAGTCAGCGCATCCAGACGCTCAAGGGTATTTGCCCGCCTTACTCCAGCTTTTAGTGCATAGAGCCTTGCAATATCATTGATGATCACAACACCGCGCTTTTTCAGATCTAAATACTTATGCTTAGACTCACTCTTCTCAAGTTTAAATTGCTGAAACAAACCAATCGGTACTGAGTTCGCGTTAATATCTGTAGCCATGGCCGCAAAGAAAAGCTCATTTTTGCTTATTCGTTCCAACGACATACATAAATCGCTATATAGTTCATTCGAACCATCAATAAAGCGCAGATCAAAAAAGATCTTACAATTCAACATGGCCTGTGGCGTAGGGGATTTAATCCACTTAAAAAATCGCTCTGACCACTCATTTAAGGTACCGCAACACTCAGGGTTGCTTGCCATAATATTACCTGGGCAACGCTTAATACCGCATTCAACCAGTTGTTCACAGACAAATTCACCCATCCCTTTGAAATAAGCTCTTTGCGCTTCGGTTAAGTTGTTCGGTAGTAATAAGCCATTGTCTTGATCTGAATGCAGGGTTTGCTCTTCACGGGCTTGTGAACCAAAGCAAATAAAACTAAACGCACACGGTGCTGTACCATGCTCTTGCTGATAAATACGAATTAACCGACTGGTCAATGCATCGGTTAGGCCACTTAATAGTTTTCCCATAACCGAGATATCATCAATGTTATGAGAGAAACTCTTTAATAATGCAGGGATCTCTTGCGCATACAGGCGTAACAGCTGAACCGATGTCGCTTTATAAATGCGGCCAATAAGTTGCACCGGATCGCTTTTTTGCTGACGCAACAAGTCTGTACTGGTCAACATGCCTAGTGGTGTGTAATTTTCATCGAGCACAGGCAAGTGATGTATGTTGTGTTTAAGCATTAAGTGCAAGGCAGAAAATACTCGATTATTTTCGAAAATAAATTTTGGCTTGCCCGTCATGACTTGATTTATTGCAATATTAGGGTCGACATCTTTGGCTAGAACACGATTACGCAAGTCTCTATCTGTGAGTACACCGATAAGACTCTCTTGCTCTGTGACCATAATGGAAGAGACCCCATGCTCACTCATTTTCACCGCGGCATCACGAATTGATGCATCCGGCCCGAGTGTTATCGCCTTTCTGGTCAATAGCTCACTGATTTTCTTCTCAGACCAGTTATCACTTTTTTGCTGATAATGAGATGACAGTAAGCGATTAGCATGAGCGCGCACAAAGTGTTGTTCGAATGCCTTATATTCACGACGTAAATAATCAAAGCTGGTTTGGTTTAAAATATAAATTAAGCCGGGAGTCGACACTTCTATGCGGTTTTGTATGGCATCGCCGGTGAGCAAAGACGGAAAGCCAAAATAGTCACCTTCTGCGATTTGCGTGATCACTTCTTCTTTGCCATTGACCAGTTCATATTGACCTGAGCGAACTAAGTATAAATTTGGCTCAGTTGATTTTAACCACTGAGACTGATTGTCTTTATTTAAATAAACAATTTCTAAATGGGACACAAAGTAGTGGGTCGCCGCTTCTGGTAATTGGCTAAATGGCGCCTGTAAGGCAACAAACTTCGCGACTTCAGCAACTTCTGGGGTCATGCTCTACTCCTAAGTCACCCGCCTATAAACAACTACAATAAAAGAGAGGAATGTTAGTGTTTACGCTTAGGTATGAATCGTTTTAGCAAAATACAGCTATAAAGCCGAATTTATAAAAATGCAAAAACAGCACTTTGCTAAAACGAATAAAAGCCCAGCCTTGTCGGCTGAGCTTTGTGCTTATTCGCTCAAATATTAGTGGGCGTGTGCCTCACCTGAGCCTTTAGGGTTACGAATACTGTCAACCATGTCTTGCACTTCTTTTGGTGTTTCAGCAGTTAGTTTAAGAACAACCGCCGCAACGATGAAGTTAACTAGCATACCGATGATACCAATACCTTCCGGAGAGATACCGAATAACCAGTTTGCAGGTGCATTAAGTTCAGGGCTAATGAACTTGAAGTAAATGATATAAGCCGCTGTGAAGCCAATACCTGTTACCATACCTGCAATCGCACCTTGTTTATTCATCTTCTTAGAGAAAATACCCATGATGATCGCTGGGAAGAAGCTCGCTGCTGCTAGGCCGAATGCAAACGCCACAACTGAAGCCACAAATCCTGGCGGGTTGATACCGAAGTAAGCTGAGATTGCAATCGCTATCATCGCCGCTAAACGCGCAGCTAGTAGCTCTTGTTTATCACTGATATCTGGTTTCAGCGTTCGCTTAAGTAAATCGTGCGATACCGAGGTTGAAATTACCAGCAGTAGACCTGCTGTGGTTGATAGTGCTGCTGCGATACCCCCCGCTGCGACTAATGCGATAACCCAAGCTGGCAGATTCGCAATCTCTGGGTTCGCAAGTACCATGATGTCACGGTCAATCTTCACTTCGTTAGCACTGTTTGGATCTGAGATCTTACCTGCAGAGTACTGCATCTTGCCATCGCCATTCTTATCTTCGAATGTGATAAGGCCAGTT
Source organism: Pseudoalteromonas sp. MTN2-4 (assembly GCF_042848605.1). Classification (NCBI taxonomy): domain Bacteria; kingdom Pseudomonadati; phylum Pseudomonadota; class Gammaproteobacteria; order Alteromonadales; family Pseudoalteromonadaceae; genus Pseudoalteromonas; species Pseudoalteromonas sp. MTN2-4. The sequence continues at coordinate 167,270 of NZ_BTGK01000006.1, read as the reverse complement.
CTTTCCCAGTTTTTAACCCAAGCCGGTGCTTCTTCATATAACGTACCGCTACCGTCTTTACCATTGATTGTGTCAATCATGTTTACACGAGCAAATGATGCAACCGCAGGAGCTGTAGTATAAACAATCGCGATGAATACAAGCGTCCATGCTGCTGAGATGCGCGTATCTTTTACTTTTGGCACTGTGAAAAAACGTACGATTACGTGAGGCAGACCCGCTGTACCTACCATAAGAGCGGCAGTGATAGCGAATACATCAATCATGCTCTTAGAGCCTTCGGTATATTGAGAAAAACCCAGTTCGGTACTCAGTCCATCGAGTTTATCGAGCATATACACACCCGAGCCATCGGCTAAAGTTGCACCAAAACCAGTTTGCGGTAATAAATGACCAGTCATCATCAGTGAGATGAAGACAGCAGGCACTAGATATGCAAATACTAATACACAATACTGAGCAACCTGTGTATACGTGATACCTTTCATACCACCTAATACAGCATAGAAGAATACGATAACCATACCGATGTAAACACCAGTCTCAATGTCTACTTCTAAGAAACGAGAGAATACAACACCTACACCACGCATTTGACCGGCAATGTAAGTGAAACAGATAAAGATTGCACACAAGATAGCTACTACACGGGCAACTTGAGAGTAATAACGATCTCCTATGAAATCTGGTACCGTAAATTTACCAAACTTACGAAGATAAGGTGCTAAACAAAGCGCCAGTAGTACATAACCACCAGTCCAACCCATTAGGTAAACACCACCATCGTAACCGGCGAAAGAAATGATACCCGCCATTGAAATGAATGATGCTGCACTCATCCAGTCTGCGGCTGTTGCCATGCCGTTTGCCACAGGTGGCACACCACCGCCAGCAACATAGAATTCTTTTGTTGAACCCGCACGAGCCCAAATTGCGATGCCGACATAGAGCGCAAAGCTCAAGCCAACAATAATAAAGGTAAGAATCTTAACATCCATCTTCGTGCTCCTTATTCGTCTACGCCGTATTTTTTATCAAGCGTATCCATTTTGAACACGTAGACAAAAATCAAAGCCACAAAGGTGTAAATTGCGCCTTGCTGTGAAAACCAAAACCCTAATTTGAATCCAAAGAAGCGGATCTCATTAAGTACATCTACCAGTAAAATGCCAAAACCAAATGACACTACAAACCATACTGTTAATAGCTTAAACATGAGGCTCAGATTTTCTGACCAATATGCTTTTGCTTGTTCTTCGTCTTTAAAAGCCATTTTTGTTGTCCCCTATCACTTGCCAATGAATTGGCTGTGTTGGTGTTAATTGTCACTATCTACATTAGCAACGCCCTATCAAGTTGGAATTGCTACCTTAGTCTTAACACCAAGTTAACGTTTACGTAAACTGCAGATTGGCACACTAAAAACATCAAGTTTAATTATATTTAACAGACACTTAGCAAATTAAACGTTCGCATTTTGAGCAAAAAAGACATTTTGGAGATGGTATAAGACATTAGTCTAATTTAGCCTGACTAATAAATACAAAAGCTATATTAAACAGTCAGTTAAACATTAAATTGCGATACAAAAAGGATTACAAAAAAAGCAAATGTGGTAAGGTTATTTGGTCGACAATAAAAAAGATAAGACTATGAGCGCTGCACTGATATTTGTTTCTCTTTGTTATATAGGGGTTTTATTTTGGCTGGCAAACTGGGGGGATAAAACCACCCCCCGTGCGCTAAAGTTTAGCCATCATCCTTTTGTGTACGCATTGGCACTCGGCATTTACTGTACATCATGGACTTACTATGGCGCCGTAGGTACTGCTGCGGCGAGTAATTGGCATTATTTGCCTATTTTATTAGGGCCCGCTCTCTTATTTTTATTCGGACAAGGTTTTTTAAGAAAACTGGTATTAGTCAGTAAAAAACAAAATATCACCACCATTGCCGATTTCATCTCTGCCCGCTACGGCAAACGACAAACCACAGCCGTCATGGTTACCATGATAGCTTTGTTGGCGACCATTCCTTATATTGCACTGCAACTTAAAGCGCTGAGTTCTAGCTTTGTATTACTGCAACAAGATGAGCAACTCTCTGGTACTGTTTTAGCGCTTACTGGTACTTTAATCATCGCCTTGTTTGCTATTTTTTTTGGTACTCGTAAAGTCGACGTCACCGAATACCGTTCAGGCTTGATGCTGGCTATTGCTTTTGAGTCGATTATTAAGTTGTTAGCACTCGTTGCAGTGGCAGCTCTGGCATTAGCCGCACTATATAATCAGCCAAAACATAGCTTAAATTTACTTACCCATTGGCAAGACTTTAACTTTAGTAGCTTCAACTTTATTGGCCAGAGCCTGATCGCGGCTGCAGCTATTATCTGCCTGCCCAGACAGTTTCATGTTACGGTCGTAGACAACCAAGATAGAAAGCACTTACTTACAGCTAGGTGGGCCTTTCCTCTATATCTTATGTTAACTGCAGCGATGATCATCCCGATTTCGACTGCTGCTATTCATCCTAATATTGGCTCTCATTTGGCGGCAGACAGTTTTGTACTGGCTTTGCCGATTTCAACTGGCCACCCAATTCTCACGACGTTTGTCTTTATCGGTGGGCTATCTTCGGCAACTGCCATGATTGTTGTAGCAACACTCACACTCAGTACAATGTTGTCGAATGATGTGGTATTGCCATTGGTACTAAAACGTCGTTTTCACCGCGCCCCTGCGTTGGGTAATTACAAGTCTTCCATTCTCTTGATCCGCCGCTTTATCATCGCCGCCATTTTATTATTGGCTTATTTATACCAACAACATTTTGGTCATGGGGAATCACTGGCAAGTATGGGTCTAGTGGCATTTTCATTAGTAACCCAATTATTACCTGCCATAGTCGGTGGTTTATATTGGCGTAAGGGTCATGCTTATGGTGTGTATGCGGGCTTATTAGCAGGATTCATCTGTTGGACGCTGTTTTTAATGATGCCCATGGTCGATATGGGATTCTCTCTCAACTTCGAAGCAAGACAGCAGCTTATCACTCAGGGCACCTTAATCGCTCTATTTGCGAATATTAGTTGCTACATTAGTTTTTCATTGGGTGCTCATGAGCGTTTAATCGATAAAATCCAAGCCGCAGCTTTTGTTAATCCGCGTGAAGAAGCAGCGCTGATTAAGCGTATGAACAAAAACGTTAAAGCAACCGTGTATGACTTTAAAGTGCTATTACAGACTTTCTTAGGTGTTCAGCGTTCACAACAACTGCTTGGTCATTATACGTTATTGCATGATATTGATGACAATAACGCCTATCCAGATCCTGAGTTTATCGCCTATTGTGAACGAGCCCTCACCGGGGTTTTGGGAGCCTCGTCTGCTCAAGCGCTTATTCATACCGTTGCCTCTGGCAAGCAAATGGCATTTGAAGAAGTCGTTAACTTCTTTGATGAAACTACCCAAGCGCTTCAATTTAACCAAAACTTACTCTACACCTCGCTCGAAAACCTCTCTCATGGTATTTCTGTTGTAGATAAAGACCTTAACCTCGTTGCTTGGAACAAACGCTACGCTGAGATGTTTAACTACCCAGAGGGCTTTTTAGAAGTCGGCCAACCGATTGAAGAAGTGATCCGTTTTAATGCCCAACGCGGTGAATGTGGCCCAGGTGAAATTGATCGCCTTGTCGAAAAACGTGTTCAACATTTGAGAAATGGCACACCGCATCACTTTATTCGCCACCGTCGTGATGGCCAGGTGTTTGAAATGACAGGTAACCCATTACCTGAAGGCGGATTCGTGACCAGTTTTAGCGACGTCACCATGCACATCGCCACACAGAATGCCCTTGAAGAAATTAACATGGATCTTGAAAACCGCATCGAAGCGCGTACACAAGAGATCCGAAATATTAATAAAGATTTAGAGGCACAAATAGACTCGCGAATTGAAACCGAGCACGCCTTAATCGCAGCAAAAAAAGAAGCAGAAAAAGCCAATGACAGTAAAACCCGCTTCTTAGCACTCGCCAGCCATGATATTTTGCAGCCGCTCAATGCCGCCAGATTATACTCAGCATCGATTGATCCTAACCACTTATCGTCTCAAGATAGAGGCAGCTTTGATAAGCTCAACGACTCGCTCGATTCTACCGTTCACCTGATGTCATCTTTACTTGATATTGCCAAATTAGAACAAGGGGCAATGCAGCCAACCCCAAGACATTTTAGTATTGACGATATTCTCTGCCCACTTGCCAATGAGTACGCGATTTTATCGAGTGAAAAAGGCCTTAAATTAAAAGTCAGAAGCAATCTAAATATTGTTCATAGCGATACCACATACTTGCGCCGCGTGATCCAAAACTTAGTGTCGAACGCCGTAAAATACACAGACTCAGGCAAAGTATTGATTGCAACCCGCAAGCGAAAACATGGCTTATTGGTCGAAGTGTACGATACGGGTCCAGGGATCAGTGAATACGAACAAGCAAAAATATTTAACGACTTCTACCGCATACACTCAAATGACAACAAAGGCGTTGGTTTGGGTTTAGGGGTTGTAAAACGTCTATGTGACCTGCTGTCTATTGTCTTAGAGGTGAAATCTATCCCCGGTAAAGGGAGCCGTTTTAGCGTGTTAATCCCTTATGGTGATGTTAATTTAGTGGCGAGGAAAACCCGCACAACCTCCAGCATGCCGCTTGGAGATAATAACGCTAAGCTCAATATTATCGCCGTTGACGATGACCTTAAAAACCTAGAGGCCATGTCGAGTTTATTAGCTAAGTGGCAAACTAACTACTATCTATTTAATGATGTTGATTCGGTACTGGCACATGCAAAATCAAATAAGGCCCCAGATTTAATCCTCATGGATTATCAGCTAGGAACTGAATGTGATGGCATCACCTTAATCAAAACTTTGAGAGAAATATGGCAATTACAAGTGCCTGCCGTGCTCATTACTGCTGTACGTGACCAAGAAGTAAAAGCTGAAGTGAAGGCTCTCAACATTCATTATCTATCAAAACCGGTAAAACCGGCAAAATTGAAAGCATTAATGAATTTTGGCCGTTAATAGGCATAAAGTGTAATATTAAAAATTACATGGCGTTTATTATTGTTATCTCATATGCCTTTTGCTAAGTAAATCTTTATGCTTCTTTAAATACTAGTGTCCATGGCAAACTGTAAATCAATAGTTCATGAACATTTAAACTAATTTTCAATTTCTCGATAAATTATAGTATTGGAAGTAGCATTCAGTCTTAAAAAAACAAATCAAAACGCGACTCTAACCAACCTAACAAGCTGTTCAAAGTTCTTATCATTGGGGGTAACGAAGCCATAACCGAAATAAACTCCCCACGCAAAATAAGAACTTCTTGCACTATGTGAACTAGTCCAATAAACCCTGCTTTGGGTGCTTGGGAACAATGTGTTATTTATTGCTGGGTGATAGCAAGATATCTCAATGATCGAGGCAAGTTCTTTTATATTAGGTAAATACCAGTCGTTAAAACCTGCTAAGTTGCTTTTATCAGGCGATGCCAAAGCTTGTTGCCAAGTGTAATTAGTTGCACTTCCTTCGCATTTTTCACCATCCCAAGTCTGACCCAAGCTACAACGCATCCACATAAGCCCAGTCTGATTATCAGTAACTGTGCCATTATTGTTTACTGTAAATCGACTATTAGGGGTTGATGGCAGAATATCATCACTACAGTCTGCGTAAACAATATTTGTAGCAAGTAGCGCCCCAAAAAATAAAGCTGCTGATATTTTCAAAATTATCTCCTTAATACTTAATTTATTCACCGTCAGCTTGAAGAGTAAGGATAAGCAACTTTATCGGTCAGTTACCTAGTTTATCTCATAAACTTCACCAAGTTACTGCCCAGCTCTAACCAATCGCACAGGTGCATCATTGCTTTTGAGGCTAGTAGTTTCATTTCCAAAATTAAAGTCGATTGAATAAGCAGAATCCGTTTCTATAAATACTGAACTTGACCAATACCAAGTATGATTACTAACGCGAATTCTAGGAAAGTAACTTGAATCTATGGCTGGTAGGGTATTACCATAGTCTACAATAGAACGAAGCTCCTCCCTGTTAGGCATACGCCAGTCATTAAAGCCGCACAACTCCTTGGCATTTACACGTGCTATAAAAGCGTGTGTATTACAGTAGGAAGCTTCGTTGTTAGCATCATAACCATAGCAAATATTGCCATCATCATCTTTATAACCAGGGTTACCGCCATTGGTGCTGCTATCAGGATTAAACCAATTATACCTGTCATCTGTATCGTGCAAACCAACATCATATGTTTTTACTTCCCAGGTTAAGCCTGTATGGTTATCTTTCACGCAAGACCAGTTGGTAGCTGAGTAAGGTAAAGGATCGCCATTAACATCTAGCTTCGTAAAGTCAAAACCACCATTACCACCACCTATTTTTTGTAGAGTCCCTACCATTGATTGTGCATCTCGGCCGAATTTACCATCTTGCCCATCATAGCCTTGAGTTAAGCAGTCCTGAAATACCAGGTCATCATACACACACCAGGTTATACCAGAGTCATTGAGCTTGCCAGTTCCATTTTTAACTTGTGTTGTGTTGTAATTTAAATCAGAAATCCAACTAATCGTAGCCAAATAATCTAACGTTGCTTGGTCAAAAGCATTGCCTCGTAAATCAGCTCGTGTTAACGCCAAATTAGCATTTAGGTTAATAGTCGTCAGTTGGTTCGTAATCAGTTCCAAGCTTGTTAAGCCCGTCATAAACTGCAACTCGTTCACCATAGTTATGCTCTTTTCATTGCAACTTAAACTTGTTAAGTCTTCTAAACGCAGCACTTGTTGAATATTCACATGCTCGCGAACACAGATAGAAAAGTTGGTATCTACAAATTCAATACCCAGCACCCAGTTACCATCGGTTTTATATTCAAATTCAGCTTGAACCTGACAGCTCTCAGTAAGCGCAGCGGTAGTATAAATATTTTCATTCAATGTACCGTTACAACCTGTCACTGAAGTTAAATTATAGCCCTCACTCTCAGAAACTGTCAGTTGCCCTGTACTGCCATGACTCACACTCTGCGTAGCTGGCGTGACACTACCGCCTTCACTTGCTGTTGCCGTTACCGTGTAAGTGTTTAATTCAAAATTAGCCTGCACTTGGCAATTAGCGGTGACTGTACCTGTGGTATAGACATTGCCATTTAAGGTGCCGTTACAACCTGTTACTGAGCTCAGGCTATAGCCTTCGTTTGCGGTTAAACTGATTTGTGCGTTACTACCGTGATTCACTCTTTGCGTTGCCGGCGTGACACTACCGCCTTCACTTGCTGTTGCCGTTACCGTGTAAGTGTTTAATTCAAAATTCGCCTGTACTTGGCAGTTTTCAGTGACCGCACCTGTGGTGAAAACATCACCCACCAGAGAGCCCTCACAACCCCTTACAGCCGCTAGGCTATAACCCTCGCTGGGCGTTAAAGTGAATGAAGTTTGTTCTAAATAAGCGAGTTGCTTGCTTAATGGTGCAATACTTCCGCCTTCACTCACTTGAGTTGTGATAAGGAAAACTTGAGGCTCAAAGCTCGCTAAAATACTACATAGCTCAGTAATAACCCCTGTCGTATACACATGACCATTTAAGCTACCGTTACACCCTTGGATTGCCTGTAAAGTCTGTCCTTCATCTGCTGTTACGGTAAATTCAGCCTGTGTACCATAGGTTATGTTTTGTTGTTCAGGTGTGATAGAGCCGCCATCACCCGATGAGGCTGTTATTAAAAAGCTTTTAAGCTGAAAAGTAGCGCTGACAGCACAGTCTGACGTGATTGCTGCGGTGGTATAAGTCAACCCGGTTAACTCGCCATCACAGCCTGATATTGCGGCCAGTTCAAAACCAACTGACGGAGTTATTTCAATAAGCCCTTTTGTACCATGGGCAACTGACTGTGTGTTAGGTGACACCGTACCACCCGCATTACTTGGTGCGCTCACCTGATAATATTTTAACGATGCTGGCGCACCTGGATCTTTAATTACGCCATTAACTACTCCATCGGCATCACCCGCGCCACCATCAGTAAGGCTTAACTCTAGAGAAAACCTATCATCACTGACTTTTACCAACTCTGTGTCTAATGCTTGCCACTGCTCGCCTATTAATTTTTGATACGTAAAATCAGCTGGTAATTGAGTTTCATAAGTGAGCTGAACTTTTGCGCTTTTCCCCTCAGGCACTTTTAAATCAAGCGCTAGAATACCGTGTTCAAAGTTCAGTTTTTCAGGCACTGGCGGTAATTGCTCGTCATCAACAGTCAGTAAGCCTCGGCTTGAATCTAAAATCGCCGTATCTTCACTCAATATAGTCACTTCAATGTTTGGTAATTGCTCTGCAGAAAATTGCTTTTCGGTAGGTAATGTTGAGGTAGAAATTTTACAGTCGCTTTTTAATTTTTCAATGATGTAGCTTTTGCCATGTTGTTTTTTTACACCACACCCTGAAACCTTTTCGATCATATAGCCATCCTTAGCAACAACCGTTATTTCTACTTTCTCTCCATAAAAATAGCTTGCCTTAGTTAATTCTATGGTGCTGTTTTCATCAGAGGCTAAACTGATTGAGATTGCTTTTGGGTTAGATAAGACTTTAACCGAGCAGTTTTGTTTAACTTCCTTGATTATATAATCATTACCCTCTAACTCTCCTTTGCAAGAGCTTTCTTCTGATAATGAAAGCATATGCCCTTCAGCAACGCTAAAAGTGTAATTAAAGCGTTCACCTTGACTAAGTGTTTTGCTCTCTGATTTCGCTGGCTGACCGTTTATGGTTTGCTCAACTGTAATTGTTATCTGAGTGAGCTTTGGTGCTTCGACTTTTGGAGGGGTCTGAACATTATCGTTGTCACCCCCACCACATCCAATCAAGAACAAGCTCAGAGTTAACAATAATAGTTTTTTCATTACCAATCCTTTTGATTGTTGTATTCCACCCGCGAGATCTTAAACTATTAAATAAAGTTCAATCAATAAAAGAATTAACGTACTGGAAAATAGACTTTTTATTCACATGTATTTTTTATAAAAATTTATCATTCATTTTTTATTTTTTCTGTGTAAAAGTGGTCTTTCGACTTTGCAGAGGAATGAGGAAATGCAAACAATACTAACCACACAATGTGATGACGATGTTGGTCTCATCGCAAAAATTACTGGGCTCTGTTACGAGCATAATCTTAATATTACCCGCAACAATGAATTTGTTGATAAAGAAGCGAAACGCTTCTTTATGCGCACCGAATTAATAGGAGAACCCAGTGAGGCTTTTCTTGAGCAATTAAAAAGTCAGTTGCCATCAGGGGCCAAAGTTGAGCTCTTTGACGAGTCAAAAAGAAAGGTGGTATTACTGGCCACAAAAGAGGCTCACTGCCTTGGTGGTGTGCTACTTAAACAATACGAGCAAGCGCTTAACATCGAAGTACTGGCAGTCATTGCCAATTATCCAGATTTAGAAAAGCTGGTGTCTGGCTTTGATATTCCTTTTCATTGTATTTCACACGAAGGGTTAAGCCGTGCAGAACACGATAAGCTCGTCGGTGATGCTATTGCACAATATCAGCCTGACATTATTGGTCTTGCCAAATATATGCGTATTTTGTCACCTGAATTTGTTGCCCGCTTTGAGAACAAAGTGATTAATATCCATCACTCTTTCTTGCCTGCGTTTATTGGCGCAAAACCTTATCATCAAGCATTTGAGCGCGGCGTTAAGATTGTCGGTGCAACCGCACACTTTGTGAATAATGAACTCGATGAGGGGCCTATCATTGCACAGAATGTGACGCCAGTGACCCACATACACAATGCTGAAGCCATGGCAAAGATTGGTCGAGATATCGAGAAGACAGTGTTCTGTAATGCCTTACAGCTCGCTTCTGAGCACAAGCTGTTTATCAACGGTAATCGAACTGTGGTATTTAGTTAACTAATCTGAAATAGAGGGAGCTTGTTACAGCTTGGTGTTCTCCACTGTGACAAGCTTTTTTTGTGGAGGCAGCACCAAGACACTCCTTGCCTAGTGCACTAAAAATATTCTATCGCATAACCGCTATATTTAACTCACTGCTTCTACGGGTTCTAGTTGTAATTTTGAAGCAATCAGTACAGCTTGAGTACGGTTATAAACGCCTAACTTTCTAAAGATAGCAGTAATATGTGCCTTTACTGTCGCTTCAGAAATATGTAATTCATAAGCAATTTGCTTATTCAGTAAACCTTCGTGAAGGTACTGTAAGACTTTGTATTGTTGTGGTGTGAGTGAAGCAACTTGTTGCGCGAGCTCTCTGTCTTCATTTTCAACATTGGCTACTTTATCTTTTATATTTTCTGGTAACCAAGTTTCTCCTTCGAGCACGGTTTCGATACCTTGCGCGATATCTTGCGTTGAAGAAGCTTTCGGAATGAAGCCCATGGCACCGTATGCCATAACTTTAGAAATGATGCTGAGATCTTCACTGCCTGACACAACCACAATGGGTAGACTTGGGTAATCTTCACGAATACGAATGAGACCGTATAAATCGCCGCTGCCGGGCATGTGAAGATCAAGTAGTAGTAAATCTAATTCATCTTGCTCTGATAACACAGCAAGGGTACTGTCAAAACTTTCAGATTCGAAGACGGTTAAATCTTCAAACTGACTTTGCAATGCGCCTTTTAAAGCTTCCCTAAATAAAGGGTGATCATCCGCAATTAAAAACTGACTCATGCTTTTCTCCTAAAAATTCGGCTGTCATCTGAAAGAGGACAGCCGATATAGTACGATTAGAATTTAATGAAATTCAAGTTTTTAGCGTTTTATTAACGATTTAAACGATTTTCTATTAACTCATCTACTACAGTAGGATCGGCCAGTGTTGACGTATCACCCAGCTGTTGGTGCTCATTTGCGGCGATCTTACGTAAAATACGGCGCATAATCTTACCAGAGCGTGTCTTAGGTAGACCCGGAGACCATTGGATCATATCTGGAGAAGCAATTGGGCTTAGCTCTTTACGTACCCAATTACGCACTTCTTTCGTTAGCTCATCGCTTATCTGAACACCTTCATTCGGTGTCACATATACATAAATACCTTGGCCTTTGATGTCATGCGGGTAACCAACCACGGCTGCTTCTGCAACTGCTTCGTGCGCAACTAGAGCACTTTCGATTTCGGCAGTACCTAGGCGGTGACCTGATACGTTTAGTACGTCATCTACACGGCCTGTGATCCAGTAATAACCATCTTCATCACGACGACAACCATCACCTGTGAAGTAAACGCCTGGGTAAGCAGAGAAGTAAGTTTGCTCAAAACGCTCATGGTCACCATACACTGTACGCGCTTGTGACGGCCAGCTATCAAGAATAACTAGGTTACCTTCTGTTGCGCCTTGTAGTGTTTCACCCGCGGCATCAAATAGAGCCGGGGAAATACCAAAGAATGGACGTGTTGCCGAGCCTGGTTTCATGTCTGTCGCACCTGGCAGTGGTGTGATCATGATGCCACCGGTTTCTGTTTGCCACCAAGTATCTACGATTGGGCATTTGCTATTACCAATCCGCTCATGGTACCAAGTCCACGCTTCAGGGTTGATTGGCTCACCTACTGAGCCCATGATACGCAGTGAATCACGCTTTGAACTCGCTGTTGGCTCATCGCCTTTCGCCATTAGTGCGCGAATAGCCGTTGGCGCAGTATAAAGAATGGTTACATTGTGCTTATCAACCACCTCACCAATACGACCTGCGCTTGGGTAAGTTGGTACACCTTCGAATACAACCTGAGTACAACCATTAGCTAGTGGGCCGTATGCCATGTAGCTGTGGCCTGTGATCCAACCCACATCGGCTGTACACCAGTAAATATCGTCATCCTTAATGTCGAACACATATTCATGGGTCATTGATGAATAAACTAGGTAACCACCAGTTGTATGTACCACACCTTTTGGTGTACCAGTCGAACCAGAAGTATAAAGAATGAACAATGGGTCTTCAGCATTCATTGGCGTTGGTTCACATTCAGCTGGTACATCAGCCGTTAACTCATGCCACCATACATCATGACCTTGCCAATCAACTTCACCACCCGTTAGTTGATGCACAACAACATGCTCAACCGTAGTCACACCGTCTTGAGAAACCGCTTCGTCAACATTAGCTTTAAGCGGAACTGTGTTACCACCGCGGCGACCTTCATCAGAAGTAATCACTACTTTTGCGCCAGAATCTTTAATACGATCTGCGATTGCTGATGGTGAGAAACCACCGAATACCACTGAATGGATAGCACCAATACGTGCACAAGCTTGCATTGCATAAATTGCAAATGGCGTCATCGGCATATAAATCGCAACACGGTCGCCTTTTTCAACACCTAGCTTTTTAAGGCCGTTGGCAAGTTTAGCCACTTCATCATGAAGCTGTTGAAACGTAATATTTTCGCTATGCTCTGGGCTATCGCCTTCCCAAATTAGCGCAACTTTATCGGCTTTGGCTTTAAGATGGCGGTCGATACAGTTATAAGAAGCGTTCAGCTCACCATCTTCATACCAATTGATGCTGATGTGGCCTTTATCGAAAGAAGTGTTTTTAACTTTTGTGTAAGAGGTTGACCAATCAAGACGTTTACCGTGTTCAGCCCAAAATGCTTCAGGATTGTCGATAGACTGTTGATATAAAGTTTCATACTGGTCGTTATTAACTAATGCATTGTTCTTGATAGCTTCAGGAACCGGATAAATGCTTTGTGACATAGTCATCTCCATATTAATTTACTTGCCCTTGGGCTTTCATCAAGGATCACTCAGGCGTTGCAGTTTAAGAATTAGACCTTAGTTGTATAAAGGTTAAAAAACAAACACAGATCATTTTTTGCAATAAAGTGCCTAAAATAGAACCAAACAGTACAACCCTATATTAAATAAATGAAAAATACAGCGTAAAATACGATTAACCACTATTTTTATAGACGAAATACTGCCACGAATTATTAATGGTCTGTGAACTGTTTGTTTATTACTCCACCTTAGTCGTATAGACCAAAGGCTAATTGAGCAAAAAGCGACCATCAACAACAGTGGGTACGAACTCTTATTCATGACAGCGTCGTTGCAATTTACAACGTAGCTTTAAGGAACATCAACTATGACAACTAAAAGTGTAGCAATTAAAACCCTTACAGCACTAGCAGTATCAAGCGCTCTAAGCCTACCCGCTCTAGCAGGCACCATCGAAGACACCAAAGTAAGCTATGGCGGTTACGTTAAGCTCGACGCTATCTGGAGTGACTTTTCTGACGGTACCTTAGGCGCACAACACATTGGCCGTGACTTCTATGTACCGGGCACAACTCCAGTATCTGCTTCTAGCACTGAAGATGCGGTATTTGACATGCATGCCCGTCAATCTCGTTTTAACTTTGGCACAGCCACCAAACTTGAAGATGGCAGCACCATTAAAACGAAAATCGAACTAGACTTTATTGCCTCAACGGGTGGTAATGAGCGTGTGAGTAACTCTTACTCTCCGCGTATTCGTCAAGCATTTGTTACCTACAAAGGCTGGTTATTTGGTCAAGCTTGGTCAAACTTCCAAAACGTCGGTGCACTACCTGAAACACTTGACTTCGTAGGTCCAGCCGAAGGTACAGTGTTCGTTCGTCAAGCAATGGCGAAATATACGAGCGGTAACTTCTCATTCTCAGTAGAAAACCCAGAAAGCACAGTCACCACTGCTGATTCTGGCCGAGTTGTAACAGATGATGCATCTATGCCTGATTTCACAGCGCGTTACACACACAAAGCAGATTGGGGTAATTTTGTGCTTACCGCGTTAGCACGTCAGCTCACGTACAAAATTGGCGCGGCTGATGAAAGCGAAACATCATTCGGTGTGAGTGCATCTGGTCGTGTGAACTTTGGTAAAAATAACCTGAAGTTTATGCTAACTCAAGGTGCTGGCCTTGGCCGTTATGTGGGTCTAAACGTTGCCAATGGCGCGGTATATGACGGCTCTAACCTACATACCATCGACTCGACATCAGGTTTTGTTGCATATCAGCACCATTGGAATGACAAATTCCGTTCAACTTTCTTATATTCATTCTTCGAAGCGGATAATGTAACTGATGTACTAGGTGCGGGCTATAACCCAACTAAATCAAGCATGAGCTACAGCGCTAACTTACTTTACTCTCCAGTTAAAAAGCTTACTTTTGGTGCTGAATATAAAGTAGGTACTCGTGAAACTGAAAGTGGTGTAGATGGTGATTTAAACCGTATTCAAATGTCTGTGAAATACGTGTTCTAAACTCCCGACTTGTCCATAGCTAGCTTTCTAAATAGGAAAGCTAGCAAACTATGGGCTAAGTTTTTTAGCGGCATTATGCCGCTTTATTTTTTCTTTTTACTTTGTCTTTTTTACATCGAAGACACAAATTACTCTTCGACTAGCTGCTCACTTCTGAAAAAGCCATCTTCATCAGACAATAAATCAACCAGTTCCGGCAACACTTCATCCATGGTCTTTTTTAATGTCCAAGGCGGGTTGATAACCATCATACCTGAAGCCGTCATTCCATGAACATCAGTATCGGCACTGGTTGCCAGCTCAAATAATTGAATGTTTCTAACGCCTGACTCTTTTAAAGTTTGCTCCATTAAATCAATACGCTCTCTATCTACAACCGGATACCAAATCATATAGGTGCCAGAGCTAAATTTTTTATGCGCCTTAATTATCATCTTAACAGCATGCTGATAGTCGGTTTTAATTTCATAAGGTGGGTCCATTAACACGCAAGCTCTTCTTGAAGCAGGTGGCACTAAACCTTGTAAACCTTTAAACCCATCTTCGCCTTTTACACGGAGAGATTTTTTATGCTGAGTGTTTTTCTCAAGTAAAGTTAGATCTTGTGGGTGCAATTCAAAGAACCAACCTTTGTCTTGGCGACGTAAAAACTGCTCTGCCACTTTTGGTGAGCCTGGGTAAAACGATAATGACGCTTCGTTCATAACTTTAACCAGTTCGACAAAATCTATAATTGCTTGGTTTTGGCCTTGGTAGTGCCAAAGCTTACCAATGCCATCTAGATATTCTTGTGTCTTTTGCGAATCGGCGCCTGCTAATTCAAAAAAACCAGCGCCTGAATGCGTATCAATGTAATCAAACGGCTTGTCTTTTTTAGTCATGTACTCCAGCACTTGTGCCAGAACAAGATGTTTGATGATGTCAGCAGGGTTGCCCGCATGAAATGAATGTCGATAACTCAGCATAATTGCGCCCAAAAGTGTTTACCTGAGCACTTACTCAGGTTTGAAGATAACAGTTTGTATTATCGCCTAATTACCCTCAGATATAAACGACACTGCTCAGAGAAATATAAAATTAAGAAGAGCTCAACTTTTTAAAATAGTATTTATTACATGTATTCGAGCTGAATTTACCTAAATATGACCAAATAATGACAAAATGCACCGCAAAGCTAGGTATTTGCTAGCATCCTTAGTCAGTTTGTTTTACATTTGTACCATATATAACAGTCAATAGAGCGCCTTTATGAACAACGAAACTCTCCCAAAACTCGAACAATTGATTGATGAACTTATCAACCAAAATAATCGTTTAAATAACGAACTTTCAGAGCTTAAAGCTCAAAATGAAAAACTAGTTGATGAAAATGAAACTCTTCAGCTAGAAGTTCTTGAAAGTGAAGAAAAGCAAAAAGAGACAAGCCAAACTTTATCTGGCCTGTTGAGCAAGCTACAGAGTGCAACTCAGGCTAGCTAATGTCACAAAAAACCAATCAAGTTGAAGTGAGCCTGCTTGGCAAAACACATCAATTTGCCTGCACTGAGGGGCAAGAGCCCGCGCTCCTCGATGCTGCAGCCTTGCTTAATAGCACAGTAGAAGAAATGAAGCAGCGCAGTTCTATACGCACTGAACACAACGCATTACTGATGGCCGCATTGCACCTGTGTCACGACTTACAAGCACAGAAAACTGCGCAAGAAAACCTAATCACAAAACTTTCTTCTCATCTAGCAAGCAGTGAAGAGTAATTCACTTTCATCAATTCGCATAATCGGTTAAATTACATGCAACTTTGAATTGCACAGTAATGTTTTATTTGATTATGCGATTTTTCTTCGCCCTGCTTTTTATTTTTATCTCAAGTTCAGCTTCTGCAACACAATGGCTAAAATTCGATGACAAGACTTTTTTAATCGCCCCTCCGTCTGACGCCCGCTATCTCACAAGCAATCAGGCGGTTTTGGTCGGTCAAAGATGCGCTGCTATTATTGATGCACATGGAGACTTTAGTGCACTAGAAAATTTTGCAAGCGAAGTCAAAAAACGCATTCCCCAACCTATTTGCCATTTATTTAGCACCAGCAGTGATGAAGAACAAGTCTTAGGGATGATGCTACTAGCGAGTGAATTTCCTGATGCAACATGGCATGCACCCCGTCATGTTTCACAGTATTTCAATGAATACCAAAGCGCTTTAAAAGACAAACTCTCTCGATTTGAAAAAAGTTTACAACTGAGTCAATCGCAGGTAGAAATACACTCTAACGCTCAGCTTCAACAACGACTAAATAAAGCTAAGGCGCGTATTGAGCAGTGGCAAAGTAGACAGTTTTCCCCCCCTACCTTATTAAACGCTGCTCAAGTGACTCTAGATTTAGGTGCGTACTCTCTTGTCGTAGAAGAAATCGAAGGGGCGACACTTGGCGACCTAAGTATTTTAAGTCATCATAATTCAGGATTGTTTGTAGGCTTAACAGCGAACCCTATTCCCTATGTACAGGACAGTGATTTAGAGTCTTGGTTAGCAACAATAAAAAAACTACGCCACTCTGAAAAAGTGACTTGGTTGCTACCATCACAAGGCAAGCCATATAAAATCACAGCGTTACAAAAACCAATTTCCTTTTTAGAGGCCGCAATCAACAGCGACTCAATGGCGATGCCAGAAGCATTGCTGGCAATGTACAAAATGGATGAGCTCACGCAAACTCGGTTAAGATTAATGTATGAGTTGGCGAAAACCAAACAGGCGCAAAAAATGCAAAAGCAAGGGACAGTGCTATAATTTGTCAGGGAGCATGGGTATGAATATACATTTTAAAAGCATTTTATTGTGTATTGGGTTGCTAGTTCTGACAGCATGCCAAAGTACCTCTACACCTCATCAAAAAGCTCTAGCTAAGCCACATGAAATTGCTGCGCTATTTGACCAAACTACGCCTGAATATAAGTCTTATCGAGCAGATAAAAAAATAAAGGAAGATATACACTCCAATATTACACCTGAAGTTAGCCCTGTCGTTTACGACGATCTTTGGCAAGAAATAATTGCCAGCTTAGCCTTTGACATAGTGTCGACACCTCGCCTGCAAAAACGCATTGACTGGTATTTAAAACAATCCGATTACTTGTTGAAAGTGAATAAGCGTGCAAAACCTTACCTGTTTCATATTGCTGAAAAAATAAAGCAAAAAGGCTTACCCATGGATATGGTGTTGCTGCCTTTTGTTGAGAGTGACTTTCGCCCTAAGGTGCACTCTAGTCAAAATGCTGTTGGTATTTGGCAGTTAATGGATGGCACCGCCTACCACTTTGGTGTAACAACTGATGAATGGTACGACGGCAGACAAGACGTGTTAGCCTCAACCGATGCCGCTCTAGATTATTTGGTTTACCTTTACCAACGCTTTAACGGCGATTGGTTACATGCGCTCGCAGCCTATAACACCGGAGAAGGTCGAGTAAAAAAAGCGATTCGAAAAAGTAAAAAGCAAGGCAAACAAGGCTACTTTTGGCAGCTCAAACTCCCTTCTGAGACCGCCGACTACGTACCGAAACTACTCGCTTTAAGCTATTTACTTCAGGCCAAACACCCTAAGTTTAAAGTTCCTAAGCTGCCTAATTATGCTTTAACCAGCGAAGTCGACTTTGCTCAGCGTTTTGACTTTTCAGTACTTGCTTCACTCACTGGAGTCAGTAAAAAACAGCTCCACCAGCTAAACCCCGGCTACCTGCAACACCAAAGTGCTCCTGAAGGCCCCCATAAAGTATTGTTACCCCTGACCGAAAAACAACTTTGGCAAAGTGACTTTTTTCAAAACTACTTTAGCCAAACTTATACCGTGGTTAAGAATGACACCTTTTATGGTTTAGCGCGTCGCTTTAATACTTCGGTCAATGCACTCATGGCACTCAATAATAAGCAAACGAGTCTTTTAAAAGTGGGTGAAGTACTAAAAATAAAAAAAGCACAACCGCTCGACAACTTGATGCTTGAATATCAATTAAGCCCCTATCTTGCTCAAGAAGAAAAACAGCCAGTGTTAACCATGGAGCATGAATACATCATTCAAAATGGCGATTCTCTTTGGGAGATCAGCAAACAATTCAATGTGCCCGTTAAAGACTTACTGACATGGAATAACCTAAAAAGCACTAGCTTACTAAAGCCTGGGAAAAAACTACTACTGCATCTACCCAGACCTGCGCAAACACCTAAAAAGCCTGAACCGAAAAAGTTTCTGTCTGAGCTAGAGCAACTCGTAAAACCGAATACTTCTCCTTAACACTCGCACTTCATGATTTGCTCACGTAAAATGTGTGCCAAACTGAGATAAGAGAGAAAAACATGCAAATTACTAAAGATACGGCTGTTGAGTTTCACTACACGTTAAGTGAAGCCGGTGAGCAAATTGAAACAAGCACAAATGCTGAGCCATTAACTTACCTTCACGGTACTGAAGGCATGCTTCCTGGTCTAGAAGCGGCACTTGAAGGCAAAGCTGCAGGCGACAAATTCAGCGTAACACTTGAGCCTAAAGACAGCTATGGTGAGTATCAAGAAGGTTTAATTCAACGTATTCCAATTAAACACTTACAGGGCCTAGGTAACAATAAAGTATGGAAGCCAGGTATGAGTGCCATTGTTGAGTCAAACCAAGGTCGCCACCAAGTAAGCATTGTAAAAGTTGGCCGTTTTAACGCTGACTGCGATTTAAACCACCCATTTGCTGGTAAAACTCTGACATTTGATGTTGAAGTGGTATCTGTGCGTGAAGCGACGACTGAAGAATTATCTCACGGTCATGTTCACGGTGAAGGTGGCTGCGGTCACTAATTTTAGATTGAATAACTTATTATGAATAAAGTTGCCATCGTAACAGGTGGCAGCTTTGGCATCGGCCTCGCCGTTGTTGAAAAGCTGCTATCAGAAAATTACCAAGTCTTTAACCTCGATATTGCCCCTTCTGAGGTTGGCATTTTCGTAGAGTGTGATGTCAGTTGTGTCGAAACAGTCAAGCGTTGTATAGCTGAAATTATTATGCAAACAGGTCGTGTTGACGCCCTAGTTTCGAATGCTGGCAAACATTTAAGCGCCACCATCGAAGATACCGACGAAGCCACGTTAGACACGCTATTTAACTTGAATGTCAAAGGCGCTTACGCAGCCATTCAAGCTGTTTTACCCAGCATGAAAGCACAAAATAATGGCGCGATTGTGTTAATGGCATCCGACCAAGCCATCATAGGTAAACCGAACTCGTTTGCGTATAACCTTACTAAGTCGTCATTGGCTTCAATAGCAAAAACCACGGCGCTTGATTACGCTAATTTCAATATTCGCGCCAATGCAGTGTGTCCAGGCACAATAGAAACCCCGCTATTCCACCATGCCATTGATAAGTACTGTGCAAAGAGCGGTGCTAACAAAGCAGAAATAGTTGCTGAAGAAGCGCAACTACAGCCATTAGGCCGCTTAGGCCAAGCTCATGAAGTTGCTGCACTCACCGCATTTTTACTGTCTGATGATGCAAGCTTTATCACAGGCAGCCTACAAAGTATCGATGGGGGCTATACAGCACAATGATGCAGATAATTGATCCACACTTACACTTTTTTGACTTAAGTTTGGGTCAATATCATTGGCTCACTCAAGGATCAGGTCCAAACTGGCCGAATCTAGACAAAATAAAACAAAACCACCATTATGCCGACTTAGCCAATACTGAATTTGCAGTACATAGCTTTGTACATATAGAGGCAGGATTTAATAATGCCAAGCCAAGCGCTGAACTTGCATGGCTAGCCAGTAGTACGCCTGAACACGTTTCTTTTAAAGCCATTAGCTACATTCAAATAGACAGTGAACCTGATATCTTTAAACAGCAGTTAACTGAATTACTATCAGCACCTAACTTCATTGGTATTCGTGATATCACCGAAGGCCAGGATTATCTTAGGTTATTGTCTGAAAACACCAAAACAAATCTAAACACGCTCGCTGAACACGGCTTAGTCTTTGAAGCACAACTTGAGCTTTGCCATCTTGATGCAGTAAAAGCATTACTCGAAAACGCCACACTGCACCCTGATTTCAAGATTGTTATTAATCACGCTGGCTTTATCGATAACCAGCATGATTACACAAACACTCTATTATTATTAAGAGATATAAATAACATCTTTATTAAGTTTTCTGGCCAGGAACACTGCGAGCATGCTTTAGATCTAAAGGCTAAATTCAAGCTATTATTAGCATACTTTGGCGAAAATAGAATTATGTTTGCTTCAAACTATCCTGTTTGTTTAATGCGAGAGGATTATTTAAAGGTTTGGCAAGGTTACAGACAACTCGTGGATGACTCTGAGCTTTGGCACAAGCTCAGCTTTGCGAATGCCGAGCGACTTTATTTCGGCTAACCAAAATCAAGCTATACTATGTTGGCAGTTTATTTTGACGCTCTGATCCTAACTAAGTCATAGGCCTTTAAACTAGGCACAATGGCTTGTAAGCGCGCTTCAGTTTCATCTAGTGAGTTTAAGCACTCACAGTACTCTTCGGCTTTATCTTCAAGCTGTTTCGCTTTCTTTTTAAGAGATTTATCGATTTCTTTGGAGATGATCTCCATACGCTGACCCATGTCTGTAATGCGATCTTCAATATTACCTTCGCGAGATTTAAAGGCATCACCAAGTGACACTAGAATTGAGCCTAGTGAACCATGAATTGCAGAATGGATCTTTTGACTGATCTCTTCGGTAAAAAAATCGTCAATTTTAGACAGTGACTGAGGCGCGATAAAAAAAAAGTCATCTCCGCGTTTGAACTTATCCATTAAAGCTCGTTCAACGTATTGCAGCTGAGTCTGTAATACTTCCGGCTCTTTATCTGACATGCCTTCGACGATTTGTTCAATGGCACTTAAACCGAGATTTACGCCATCTGTAGCAAGACTAACAAGCTCAGGGACGGTATCGCGTATGCCGAGTGCGTACTCTTTCAAGACCTTGGTTTCTTCATCATTGAGTTGAATAAAGTAGCCTTTGATGAGCAGCTGTTCATCGTTATTGATTTGTACACGGGTTTGACCTTTATCGACAATGCGGATCACTGAATCAGTAATGATCAAGCCATGATCAAGCTCGACATCACATTTATCACTGGCCCAAACTGAGCCAGAAAACAGCGTTGTAAATAACAGTGATTTAAACAAGTGTCGCAAAATAAAGCCCCATGAAATTAAGGCGCACAGATTAGCAAATTCTCTTATGAACCTAAATCTATTTTGCGTAACGTACCAGTCTTAATCGACCAGTTTGCGTTTTTTTGAGATACCTGTTCTTACCATCGGAGATTTGAAAAGTCCAAGCATACTCAGGCTCCAATGAAACGGTTGTATTTGACCAATAATCGCCTTCTTCACCATTAAGCAATTCATTACTGAACAAGAAAATACCCAGTTCAAGTTGAGGTAATGCAGGTGATGCACAGCTATGGTCAATAATGCTGGCGAGTTCCTTTACATTGGGGACATGCCAATCCGTATAACTTGCGTGACTATTATCATTGGCCTCAAGAAGCGCCTGCTGCCAAGTCAATTTTTGAGTGCTACCTGAACAAGTTCTGGTATTAGCATTATAATTCAAGCCAACTTCGCACTGCTGCCACATTAGACCTGTAGTTCGGTCTAATACCACGCCATCGGTTTCATTAATCTCGAACCGCTCCGTAGGGTCAATATCACGTTCAGGGTCAACTGCCTCAGGAATACAGACTTGTGCCTGACAAAGTGCACTGCCAAAAAGCAGAGATATCAAAACAAATTTGTTACTCTTCATTATTGGATACCTCTCTTACCAAGCGAATATACGCCTTATTATCTTGTTCTAACTCAACTGTTTCACCCGTTAACATATCAAATGCATAGGCTTCAATTAAATTAGTGTTATCACTGGCACCTTCAATACTAGGCTGTGAAGTCCAATAGAAGCTTGACCCCATCCAGTTAGGATTAGCTATGTTAGGAAAATATACCGGATCAAGCACATAAGAACTACCTGCGACTTCACCATAGTTAAATAACCCTATCATCTCGATAAAAGTTGGTAGCCGCCAATTTCGCCCACCACAGTAATTAGTGGCATTTACTTCATTAATATATTGCTGGGTATCGCACCTTACTGAACTTGAACAACTTGAAATATCTGTACCAGGCGTGCCATTAGGGTAATTGGTTAAATACCAAGTGTAAGTATTGCGAGTATCTCGTAAAGGCGCATTTGGCGGAATCGCTGAATTCGATTGCTTCACTTCCCAGATCAGGCCTGTATTGTTATCTTTGACACAACTAAAGTTACTGGTGCTACTATCGAGAATAGGACGTGCATTTTCATCTAATTTAGTAAAATCAAATGCAGCCAAACCTGAGCCAGTTTTTCCTTCATTTAAAACAAAACTGTCCCGACCTAGCTCAGCATCTTGCCTCGGAAAAGTCTCATTTTCGCAATCAATCACCGCTTCGCTATTAAAACAACGCTGCTGGCCAGTATCATTCAAATTTTCACCCACAGCCCGTCTTTGCACACTTACTTCCATACTGTCTTTGTCAGTAAAGCCACCGGGCTCAGTCACCGTCACTTGAAACTTTAACTGCGAAGCGACATCGACATCTGGCGCGGTAAAAGTGGTTTGACATAGGCTTGGGTCTGAAATTAAGTCGTCAAGCTGTGTATTAAGGCGCTCTAATTGCTCCCATAAACAGCTATATTCTCCGGTAGATGATAAGCTTCCCGATGCATCTAACTGCCCTTTATCAAACTCAATCACTTTAATGTCTTCACCTGCATCAGCAAATACAACTTGTGCATTTTTGTATAAGGTCAGAGAAAACTCTGTACTACTCTGACCACCTTCATCATCAGTGAGTGTCAGTTTAAAACGAGCAGTTTCATTAGCTGATAATAGCGGATGTATAAAGCTGAGGGTCACTTGATCGTTGCGTTCAAACGTGAGCGTAGGGCCACTCACTTGTTGCCAAACATACTCAATGATTTTACCGTTTTCATCAGGATCCGTTGATGATTCAGCACTGAGTGTTACTTCATCTTTGTATTGTAAAACATCTCTATCAGGTGCAATTTTCTCAATAAGGGGGAGAGGAAGTTGGTTTCTAGAACCTATAGCTATGGTCACCGTATCAGAAACTAATACACCACTAGGCGCAAGATATTCAACTTTTAAGGTCGCTGAGGTATCAGCCTTTACATCTGGTGCAGCAAGTTTGAGCTCTTTGCCTTCTTGCGGAAACCCCTCCAACGCGGGACCTTCCATAACTTGCCAAGTATATGTACCGCCAGCAGGAGAGCCTATGGCTGAAAGCGTAAACTCAGCTTTTTCTTCAACACTGAAGTCATTGCCAGCGTTAACACTGGCATTTTCAACGGTATCATTGGAGTTGGAGCCTCCACCGCCACATCCTAAAAGTAAAAAACTCGCTACAACACTTATAGATGCTCGACGCAACATAGACGCTCCTAATAGAATTAGAGATAGCTATCTTGATGTATACGCACAAATAATTTTGTTCCGATTTTACTGTAATCGACTTTGTATTCGCGGCCATCAAGCGCTTGGATAAACAACAAACGTTTTACTTCCCCAAAAACATCGGCACTTGCGACTTGAACAACTTCTAAATAACGCTCTTTACCTTCACGTCGGTTTCTTGGCAGTTCTTCTTTAAATGGCAAAAGTCCATTCGCTGTTACTTTAATTTTTGGGTGTGCCTCACCATTTACAATTACTAGGTCGAGCTTCTTTTCTTTATGAATAATGGTATTACGACCACTTTTAATAAAGGCTCTTTCTATACTCATGAATCGTTCCTGTTACTTCTTGCAACGGTGGCCTGTTTATCTAGCAATTCTTGGACCACCATTTCTGGATTTAATTTCCAGTGGTTCAATAGGTTTGAAAAATCCCATATATCCCTATCTAACACATTTGCAGGCAACAACAAATGGTAACCTGTCAACGTGTGTAAATGTTGCATCCGATTTGCGAACATGGCGATTAAACCGGTATAAGTTTGACCCGAGCCCGCTTGGAACTCACTGGGTTCAACAAGCCATTTTGATGGGCAGGAGCCGGATTTGCAATGCATTTTAACAGCTTGTAAAAAAATATGCCGCTGTTCAATTAATAATTTACACGCTAATCGTGGATGTAAGTCATTTAAGAAGCTTGCTTCATCTGTGAGTTTTATTCCGACAGCATTCAATTCTGCTTGTTCAAAACCATCGGTTGCTATGGGAACCCCAACAGATGAAAGGTTAGATATTTCGATATTCCACTTACCAACTTTATGATAGTAGGTAATTTTTCTATGATCCAATTGAAAGCTGTAAAAGGGCTCCCGGCTTTTTAAAAAGCCTAAAATCACCGCCATAATCGCTGTGGCGACAAATACTATTTCAATGACACTTATAGGGGTTGCTCTGAGCGTAACAAACAACATAACAATAGCAATGGCAACACCACCTACCAGCATAAACTCAATACTAAACCGGTTTGCAGAGGCCCTTAAAAACACATGTTTCGTTGATTCAGCCATTATAAAAACCAAAATAAAAGATAAACATCAAAATAGTCCAAAAAACAACTTTGCGGATTTTCTCACATCGTGGACACTTTTTATCTGGTTTCATCTTTACATCCATAAAACATAATCGGTACAAATACATAGGCGCGTTTTTATTTTCGTTAAATGCACAAATTAATACGACCATACTCATTTTTCGATCGTATAAAACTTGTAAACTGGGCTCATCAACAGCAGTGGTCTAACAACATGTATAACAAGCAATCAGGAAAAGTCCTCTTTCCCGTCTTAATTTTAATCTTAATAGCCCTAAGTGGTTACTTTTACTTACCTGTGAGCCACAGTAAAACTGGACCTTCGTCTCGCCCAGCAACCCAAGTTGCAGCGCACACTGTCAGCACTGACATCAAAAGTATCAATATTGACGCCGTAGGTACAGCCAGAGCAAACCAAGCCATCAACATCATCAGTGCACAAAGTGATTACATAAAATCTCTTGCATTCGCTGATGGCGAATTTGTGCAAGCGGGGCAAGTGCTTGCCACCCTTCGCGATAAACAAGAGCGTTTAACCGTTAAAGAATTAAAAATTAATTTAAAAGAGCAAAAACGACAACTTAAACGCTTACAGGAGCTAGCTCGCTCTCAATCTGCTGCCCAATCTCAGCTAGAAGAACAAGCATCTGAAGTCGATGCATTGCAAGCAAAATTGGCTAATGCAGAATCAAAATTACAAGAGATGGTGATCAAAGCTCCCTTTTCTGGCGTGCTAGGTAAACGTCTAGTCGATATCGGTAGTTTTGTGAATAGCAACACCTCTTTCACCACTTTAGATGACATCAGCATTATCAAAGTAGACTTTCAGGTGCCTGAAAAATATCTAGCCCAATTAACCCAAGGCATGCTGGTAACTGCGATTTCAGATGCTTACCCTAACACTCCATTTGCAGGTGAAGTAACGCATATTGAACCGCGTATCAACCAAGCAACACGTAGCGTATCTGTCACTGCCAGTTTTGAAAATGAAGCCAACCTTTTACGCCCAGGTATGCTGATGCAAGTAGCACTGGAGCTGGGCCGTATCGAAGCGCTCATGGTGCCTGAAAAAAGTATCATCCCTCGTCAGGAAAGCCACTTTGTGTATATCATCGATGACAACGATAAAGCACAGCAAGTCAAAGTCGAGTTACTTGAACGTTTTCATGGTTGGGTTGCCATTAAAAGTGGTTTAGAAGCAGGTCAAAAAGTAATCACCGAAGGTGCCATTAAAATTCGTCCTGGCTCTTCAGTAACGACACAGGGGTAATCGAGTGAGAATTACAGATACTGCGGTACAGCGCCCCGTTTTTGCAATTGTAATTAACCTGCTTTTACTCACGTTCGGTATCGTGGCATTTACCATGTTGCCACTGCGTGAATACCCAGACATTGAAACGCCAATCGTCAGCGTTTCTACAAGCTATACAGGCGCTTCAAGTGAAGTGGTAGAAACCAAGATAACTCAAGTGCTTGAAAACCGTATATCAGGTATTGAAGGCATCAAAAGCATTACTTCATCCTCTCGCAATGGCCGATCAAACATCACCATAGAGTTCAATATTGACCGAGATATTGATGCGGCAGCAAATGACGTTCGCGAGCGTGTTTCACGTGCACTAGATAGGCTTCCTGAACAAGTTCGCCCGCCAGAGGTATCCAAGTCTAATTCTGATGAGAGCCCTATTGCGTGGTTTGTACTCAACAGTACCTCTATGAACACACTAGAATTGTCTGACTATGCTCAGCGCTATATTGTCGATCGCCTTGCGGTGGTTGATGGTGTTTCTAACGTGCGCATTGGTGGTGAACGTCAATATGCCATGAAGATTTGGCTAGACAGAAAAGCCATGGCAGCACGCGGCATTACTTCAAGCGACATAGAACAGGTTTTACGCCGTGAAAACGTGGAACTCCCTGCTGGTGAAATAGAGTCTCTTGATAGAGATTTTTCTGTCCGTATCACCCGTAGTTACAAAACCCAAGAAGACTTTAATAACCTCGTGATTAAGCGAGGTGAGCAAGGCTACTTAATTCGCCTTGGAGAAGTGGCAGATGTATTACTCGAAGCCGCTGACAACGAAAGTACATTCCGCGGTAATGGTAAAAACATGGTCGGTATGGGCATTGTAAAGCAAGCCAAAGCCAATACCCTCGAAGTAGTCGATAATGCCCGTAAGGAACTAGAGAAAATTAAGCGCAATCTGCCCGAAGGCACGACCATTCAGGATAGCTATGATTCTTCTATCTTCATTCGTGAATCTATTACCGAAGTTTATCGTACGCTTGCAATTGCCATGGGCCTAGTCGTCGTGGTGATCTTTATCTTCTTAGGTAATATTCGTGCGACTTTAATTCCTGCGGTCACTGTGCCTGTTGCACTGATTGCCACCTTTATGTTCTTACTCTCAATGGGTTATTCAATCAACTTACTAACTCTATTGGCACTGGTATTGGCCATCGGTTTAGTCGTGGACGATGCCATTGTTATGCTCGAGAACATTTATCGCCGTATCGAGCTTGGTGAGCCGCCACTTTTAGCTGCATTTAGAGGCGCACGTGAGGTTGGATTTGCCATCATAGCCACAACACTTGTACTCGTTTCAGTGTTTGTGCCCTTGGTATTTATGGATGGCCGGATTGGCGCGCTCTTTACTGAATTTGCCATGGCAACCAGTGCAGCGGTAGTATTCTCAAGTGTCACTGCACTGACCCTGTCGCCAGCTTTATGTTCCAAAGTACTGAAGCCTAGTAGCAGTGAAAATCGCTTTACTCAGTGGATGGATAAACAATTTACTAAGCTTGAAAATGGTTACCGTAAAGTACTACTGGATAACTTAAACAGACGCTTTAGCTTGTTAGCGGTACTGGTGTTAGCGGGTTTTGCGACTTATACCCTTATGAAGCAAATTCCATCTGAACTTACACCTAGAGAAGACCGCGGTACTTTCTTTGTGATGATGAATGGCCCTGAAGGCGCGAGTTACGAAAATAACGCTGAGAATATGGCAAAGATCGAAGAGCGATTGATGCCATATGTTGAAGCCGGTGAGCTCAGTCGTGTGCTAGTGCGTGTTCCTGGTTGGGGTGGCCGTGGGGGTGTTGCCATCGTAGGTATGCCAGATTGGGACGAGCGTAAACGTTCGACTTGGCAAGTAATGGGAGAGATCAGTGGCAAGATGCGCGAAGTCACCGATGTACGTGCTTTTGCAATTATGCGCCGAGGCATTGGCGGCGGCGGTCAGTCACGTCCTATCGAGTTTGTACTGCAAGGTAACGATTACGAAGAGCTAGTTGAATGGCGGGATAAAATCTTAGCCAAAGCTCGCCAGAACAAAGGACTCGTGCGTTTAGATCATGATTACAAAGAAACCTTCCCACAGTTTTTAATCAGCATTGATAAATTAAAAGCGGCAGACTTAGGAGTGTCGGTGAGTGATATTGGTCGCACCCTTGAAACTATGTTAGGCCAACGCCGCGTTACCACCTTTATTGAGCGCGGTGAAGAATACGATGTGATTCTGAAAGGGACTAAAGCAGATTTCGCAGCGCCTAATGACATTGCTGATATCTTTGTTAAGTCTCGTACAGGTGAATTGATCCCACTAGACAGCTTGATCACTGTGACTGAAGAAGCCACAGCTTCACGTTTAAATCGCTATAACCGTATGCGTGCAATCACCATCACCGCAAACCTTGCAGATGGGTATACGCTGGCCGAAGCTTTAGATTTCTTAAACACGGTTGCAGCTGAAGAAAACCACATAGATGGTGCTGTTGATTATAAAGGTGAATCTAAGCTGTTTTATGAAGGTGAGTCGGCCATGACTTACGTATTCCTACTCGCTTTAACCGTTACCTTCTTAGTGCTTGCTGCTCAATTTGAAAGTTTTGTACACCCACTGGTGATCATGTTAACGGTACCACTAGGTCTCGTTGGCGCTATGTATGGGTTATTTATCACCGACAGTAGCCTTAATATCTACAGCCAAATTGGTATTGTGATGCTGATTGGTTTGAGTGCTAAAAATGGTATTTTGATTGTTGAGTTTGCCAATCAATTACGTGACAAAGGCATCGAATTTGAGCAAGCCTTAATTGATGCAGCCGTTCAACGCCTTCGCCCTATTATCATGACATCACTGACGACGGTAATGAGTGCGATCCCGCTAGTATTTGCGACAGGCCCAGGCTCAGAAAGTCGCATGGTTATTGGTGTGGTTATTTTTGCAGGTGTAAGCGTGGCAACTATACTGACGCTATTTATTATTCCTTGCGCTTACTCATTACTGGCGCGTAAGACTCAATCACCTGAGTTCTTAAGCCAAAAAATTGCTGAACAAGCGCGCGCTTTAGAGGAGAAAAATCATGGCTAACATTGCAACGGCAACCTTTGCCGGTGGCTGTTTCTGGTGTATTGATGCGGCGTTTCGCCGCGTTAAAGGCGTTCATAAAGTTGAATCTGGCTACATGGGGGGTCAAACCGATGACCCTACCTACAAAGATATCTGTACAGGCATGACCGGTCATGCTGAAGTAGTCCAGCTCAGCTTCGACGCTGATGTTATCAGTTACAGCCAGCTATTAGATATGTTCTTTACATTGCACGATCCGACTCAATTAAACCGTCAAGGTAATGACGTGGGCACGCAATATCGTAGTGCGGTGTTCTATCACGATGACGCACAAGCTGAACTAACTGAACAAGCCATCAAGCAGTTACAGCCACATTTAGCAGAGAAAATTGTCACGGAGGTAACACCTGCGGTCACTTTCCACTCTGCAGAGCAGTATCACCAAGACTACTTTAATGAGAACCCAAATCAGGGCTATTGTAGTGTGGTTGTGGCCCCTAAAGTCGCTAAGTTTAGTCAGAAATATGCACACCTACTCAATTAGTAGATGTGCTATCAATAAATAACAAAAAAGGAGCAGAAAGCTCCTTTTTTTAATATCTACAATACAGATAGGTATTAACTATCTTTATTACGACTCTCTTTTGAGAAGGCACGTAACTTACGCTTTTGCGATAAGGTCATCTTGTTACTGCGACCCGCATATGGGTTATCACCTTCTTTAAATTCAATCTTAATCGGTGTGCCCATAATGCCAAGCGCTTTACGGTAGTAATTCATTAAGTAACGCTTGTAGCTGTCAGGTAAGTCATGTACCTGGTTACCGTGAATAACAATACGTGGCGGGTTATAACCACCGGCGTGCGCATACTTTAACTTCACACGACGACCACGTACTAGCGGCGGCTGGTGATCTGCTTGCGCCATATCCATGATACGACGCAGCATTGCTGTACTGATACGCTTAGTCGCAGACTCATAGGCTTCGTCTACAGACTCAAATAAGTGACCTACACCCGTACCGTGAAGTGCCGAGATGAAGTGTAAACGGGCAAAATCGATGAACCCTAAACGACGGTCTAGCTCAGTTTTAATACGCTCTTTCACGTACTCGTCTAAGCCATCCCACTTATTGATTGCAATAACCAGTGAACGACCCGCGTTTAACGTAAAGCCTAGTAAACTTAAGTCTTGATCAGAAATACCTTCGCGCGCATCAACCACCAATAACACTACATTGGCATCTTCAATGGCTTTAAGCGTTTTGATCACTGAGAACTTTTCGACTACATCGCTGACTTTTTTACGCTTACGTACACCTGCTGTGTCGATCAGGACGTATTCTTTGTCATTGCGTGTCATCGGGATATATACAGAGTCACGTGTCGTGCCCGGCATATCGTAAACAATCACACGCTCTTCACCTAGAATACGGTTAGTAAGTGTAGATTTACCTACATTAGGACGACCAATAATAGCTAATTTAACAGGCTTATCTTCAAAACCTGTTTTACCGTCTTCCAGCTTCTCGCCATCTTCACCTTCAAGATAAAGCTCAGCTAAGCTTTCGTCATCTTGCTCAAGCTCTTCAGCTTCGGCTGCAAGTTCTGCAATAACAGGCTGCAAAGTATGATCTAATAACTGAGTGACACCACGACCATGCGCTGCCGCAATTTGATGAACATCACCCAATGATAACTGATAAAACTCAGCACAATGAGAGTCGGCATCAATACCATCGGTTTTATTCGCAACGATAAAGCATTTTTTCTCTTGTTTACGTAAATGCTGCGCAATAGCCTGATCGGCTGCGTTCATACCTGCACGGGCATCTACTAAGAATAAAACAATATCCGCTTCTTCAATGGCCAGCAGAGATTGCTCTGCCATTTCGGTTTCAATCCCTTCTTCGCTACCATCGATACCACCCGTATCAACAACGATAAACTCATAGCCATCATAATTCGCTTGACCATATTTACGGTCGCGCGTTAGGCCAGGAAAGTCCGCTACTAACGCATCACGAGTGCGTGTTAAACGGTTAAAAAGTGTGGATTTACCCACATTAGGTCGCCCAACAAGAGCGATCACCGGAAGCATAGACTACCTCATCAATAAACAACAAAAGGCTTCGCAATGCGAAGCCTTGAAAAAATGCATTAATAAATTAATGGTTACGGGATCTTTACCGCGCTAACTTCACCATCTCGGGTTACCACAATTAATTTATCTTCTGCTACAACAGGCTCTACGTAAAAGCCTGAGCTATCAAAACTTTCTCGAGAAACTAGATCACCAGTTTGCTTATCTAACCAATGCAAGTTACCTTCTTGATCGCCTACAGCTAAGTAATTACCAGCAACAGCTGGTGCCGTTAGATACCAACCACGAAGACCTGACTGACTCCAGCGCTCAATGCCCGAATCTTTATCTAACGCGTAAATAATGCCGTCACTGTCGACAACATAAATCACATTAGCCTCAATGCTAATATCACGGTAACTACTGTACTCACGTTTCCAAACGACATTGCCACTGCGAACATCAACCGCTGCTAAGTT
Organism: Pseudoalteromonas sp. MTN2-4; assembly: GCF_042848605.1. NCBI lineage: Bacteria > Pseudomonadati > Pseudomonadota > Gammaproteobacteria > Alteromonadales > Pseudoalteromonadaceae > Pseudoalteromonas > Pseudoalteromonas sp. MTN2-4. The sequence goes on along the minus strand of NZ_BTGK01000006.1, from coordinate 135,334 downwards.
ACCATTATAGGCGATAGCGTAAGCAAATGCGCCTACAACGATAGGTTTAGTATCAACATCCACTAAGCGCTCAAATTCAGACGCACCTTTTGCAGTTGCAACTTCTGCGCTCCATGCGGTGTAACCATTTTCAGCGATTAAAACCGTTAACTTACCGCTTTCTTCGCCAAATAACACACCACCATTGGCTGCTGCTGGAGAGCTCAAACCACGAAGTGTTAATGCAGGTACTTCTTGCTCATGACGCCAGCGCTCTTCACCCGTATCAGGGTGAAGTGCTAACAATTTACCTGAGCCCAGATTTACGTAAACCAGACCATCACCTGCTGCTGGAGAAGATAATGCTTCACCCGGTACGGCCTTACGCCAAACAATCTCACCGGTTTCTCGCTCAAGTGCAATCACTTCACCATGCTCAGAGCCTATGTATAGTTTGCCATAAGCCTGTAAAATACCGCCCGACAATTTTGCACTGTCGTTGTCCGCCCAAGGCCAGAAGTTGACGTTTTTACGAACATCAGTTTCCCAAAGGGTCTTTCCAGATTCGGTTGAAATTGCTTCGACTTCACCATTTCTCGCTGCCACAAATACAGTGTCTTTGTAGACAACAGGCGTTAAACGAGAGAAGTAATGCTCTACGCCATCACCCACACCGTTCGTCCAGTCAACTTGCGTTTCGAATTGGTTTACAATTTCAGGTAAAACAATTTCTTCTTCATCATCGCTCGATGAACAACCTAGCAAAGACGCCATACACAACGCCAATGTGGCCATACTTAGCTTTCTCATCGGAACTACTCCTAAGCTGCAGGCTGGGCTGTGGCTAAATTGTCCAACTTAATCTGTAGTAGGCTGTTATTGCCTTCTGTTGACTCAGCAAGCGCAGCTTCATATTCAGAGCGAGCGCTGTCTTTGTCACCTTTTGCAAGATATACATCACCTTTTACTTCAGCAACTTGTGCTTTAAAAGCCTCTGGTGTTGTTTGTGATAATGTTTTTAGCGCAGCATCATATTGTGTAAGCTGTGCTTGTACACGCGCTAAACGTAAGATAGCTGTGGCTTTTAGCTCTGGGTTTTGAACATTGTCTTGTAACCAAGTTAATTTAGTTACCGCTGTTTCAAACTCCCCTTTCTCAACTGCTTCTTTAGCCGCAACAAATGCCGCTAGCGCCGCATAATTTGAGTCGCCATTTTCAGCAATGAATGAGTCAGACTTAATCAGAACTTCACCACCTTCAACCAATTCATTGTAAGCGTTTGAGGCAGCTTCCGCAGATGTGATCTTGCTTTGGTTATAGTATTTCCAACCGTATAAGCCACCAAGACCAATAACGATACCTAACGCAAGTGAAACGCCGTTTTCACGGAAAAATCGTTTTATTGCTTCTGCTTGTTGTTCTTCTGTTGAGTAAATTTCCATACAGTCCTCTTATACTGCTAAGTCTGCTAACAGTGTTTTCACCTCTTCCAGGCTCACTGTGACTTGTTCTTTTTCTTCTCGCAGATATTTCACGGTTACCTTGCCTTCAGCAAGTTCGCTTTCACCTAAAATTAGCGCAACTAGCGCGTCGCTCTTATCTGCACGTTTTAATTGTTTCTTAAAGTTACCGCCACCACAGTGCACTTGCACACGAAGGCCGGCTACTTCTGTTCTTAATTGCTCAGCAATCACTGGCGCTTGAATACTTGCGGCATTACCCATAGCTGCAACATACACGTCAGCATTACGGCGAATTTCACCTACACTTTCTAGCGCTTGAAGTAATAGAACTAAACGCTCCATACCCATTGCAAAACCAACTGCAGGGGTTGCTTTACCACCCAGTTGTTCAACTAGACCGTCGTAACGACCACCAGCACAAACAGTGCCTTGCGCACCTAGACTTTCCGTTACCCACTCAAATACAGTGCGGTTATAGTAATCTAAGCCACGTACTAGCTTTTCATTAACTTGGTATTCGACGCCTGCTGCGTCTAAACGTTCACATAAATTTGTAAAATGTGCTTTTGATTCTTCATCTAAGTGTTCAGATAACTTAGGCGCATCAACTAAGATAACCTGTACATCTGGGTTTTTGCTGTCTAGAACACGCAGTGGGTTTGAGTACATACGACGTTTAGAGTCTTCGTCTAACTTATCAATATGCTGCTCTAAAAACGCCACAAGTGCATCGCGGTACTCTGCTCGTGCTTCATTTGAACCTAAAGAGTTCAGCTCGAGACGAACATGATCTGAAATGCCGAATGCTTTCCATAAGCGCGCAGTAAGTAAAATCACTTCAGCATCGATATCAGCAGTCGCAATACCAAACGCTTCAAGGCCAAATTGGTGGAATTGGCGGTAACGACCTTTTTGAGGACGCTCGTGACGGAACATAGGACCCATGTACCAAAGACGCTGCTCTTGGTTATACAATAAGCCGCCTTGGTTGCCCGCACGAACACACACTGCTGTACCTTCAGGGCGCAGTGTTAAGCTATCGCCGTTACGATCTTCAAAGGTGTACATTTCTTTTTCAACGATATCGGTGACTTCACCAATAGAGCGCTTAAATAAGTCGGTAGATTCAACAATTGGGAAACGGATCTCTTGATAACCATAAGACGCCACCGTATCACGTAATACTGCTTCTACTTTCTGCCAAACTTGCGTATCACCTGGCAGACAATCGTTCATACCACGAACTGCCTGAATTTGTTTTGCCACTGAAAATCCTAAATCAATCTATTTGCTAAATGCGAGTGCCACACACAGTGCGCATTGTGGGTAAAGGAGTCAAGTATTATACCCAGCTCGCGTAAAACGTAAACGACAGAGCAAAAGATCTGCAGGATATTCTTTGCTCTGTCGGTAATTTTTAAAAATTATTCGACGATTTTGATGTCGATCGCCGGCTGCGCTTGCTTTTTAGCAACGAAATCGCGCACCTGCTCTTCAAGCTGCTCGACGATATTGTCGTTATCAATACGCATCTTTTGACGCTCGCCGTTGATGTACAACCCTGAGCGGCGGTTTGCACCTGCAAGACCGATGTCACTGACCAGTGCTTCACCTGGGCCATTTACAACACAGCCAATCACGGATACTGAAATTGGCTCAATGATGTCTTCAAGACGCTCTTCAAGTTGGTTCATGGTGTTGACCACATCGAACTCTTGACGAGAGCAGCTCGGGCAGGCAATAAAGTTAATACCGCGAGAACGAATACGCAGTGATTTTAAAATATCAAAACCCACTTTGATCTCTTGAACAGGATCGGCAGCTAGCGATACACGCAGGGTATCACCGATACCTTCGGCAAGCAGCATACCTAGACCAACCGCTGATTTTACTGAGCCAGAGCGGAAGCCGCCCGCTTCTGTAATACCAAGGTGAAGGGGTTGATCAATTTCTTTTGCCAGTAAACGATACGCACCAACCGCTAAGAATACATCTGATGCTTTTACAGAGACTTTGAACTGGTCGAAGTTCAAACGCTGTAAGATTTCAACATGACGCATCGCTGATTCAAGTAAAGCTTCAGGTGTCGGCTCACCATACTTTTCTTGTAAATCACGCTCCAACGAACCGCCATTTACACCGATACGAATTGGAATATTACGTTCGCTCGCCGCATCGACCACTGCCCGAATACGATCTTCACTGCCGATGTTACCCGGGTTGATACGTAAACAATCTGCGCCGTACTGTGCCACCTTTAACGCGATACGGTAGTCAAAATGAATGTCGGTAACAAGTGGAATATCAACTTGCTCTTTAATGCTTTTGAAAGCCTCGGCTGCATCCATAGTTGGCACTGATACACGAACGATATCCGCTCCCGCATCTTGAATAGCACGGATCTGCGCAACGGTCGCATCGATATCCATGGTATTGGTGTTCGTCATTGACTGCACGGCAATTGGTGCGCCATCACCAATAGGCACGTCACCTACATAAATACGGGTCGATTTTCTACGTTTAATTGGAGATTCTGAAAACATGACGGTTACTCTGATAAGGGTAATTTAAATTTAGCTGAACGATTGCGTGGCAATGATGATAAATCAACTGATTGACCATCTAGCTCTACATCAACCTGCTGATGACGGCCTAACACCACAGAAAACGGTGCAACGCCCTGCACTGTCATGGTGTATCCGGCTTTTTTAACGCCAAAAGCAATACGCTCTGATGAGGCATCAAAGATCTCCACCCAAGAGTCGTCTTTGAAATGCATCACAATCGTATTTAAATCAGGTGTGCTGCTTATCTCTTCCACTGGTGCTTGTTCGGCTTCTACAACATCTAAAACTGGTTTGTCAGTTTCTGCCTTTTCCACGGTAGGCTCAACCGCCCCTTCAGTTGTTAAAACAGCTTCTGAAGGCGTGTCGTTTTCTTCACTATTTTCTGTAACTGACGCTTCGCTTTCTGGCTCAGTACTCTGCACTTCAGGCACGATAACATCATTTTCATTTGATGTAGTTTGCCAATACATAAAACCTGACGATCCCAACACTATGGCCAAGATCACATAGCTAACGAGCATTAAACGGCTATCGTTGGCTTCTTTTTCTGTACGACGTGAAAAACTTTGCATACTTTTATTTTCAGCCACGCTTTCAGGTGCCTGAAACAATGCCAAGGTTTGCGCTTGATCTAATTGCAATAGCGTACAGTAAGCCTTGATGTACCCTTTAACGAAGGTGATTGGACCAAGTGACGTATAATCATCTTGCTCAAGTTTGGTGATATGCTTAGGGCTTAGCTTTAACCTATCCGCCACGGCTTCAATGGTTAAATTCGCATCTTTTCTTGCGCTTGCGAGTACTTGCCCCAAAGACGCTTGTTGCTCAGTTGATTCTGGGCTCATTTCATTCATAAAGTATAACTACTCGGATCTACAATCAGTAAACTATGTCCAGCCGCAAGTTCAACGTCTGGTGTTAATTTGTTCCATCGCATCAAGTCACCAATCTGTAATTGGTAATTGGTGGCGATATTATACAAGCTATCCCCATCTCGAATGATGTGGGTTGTAAGCGGGTTATTTAAATACACCTGCTGACCAATCTGTAAACGGTCTGATTCTTTCAGCTTGTTCCACTTTAACAGACTCGCCATTTTGACATCATATTTAACCGATAAACTAAATAAGTTTTCACCTAACCCAACTGTATGGACTGGCACACTTGGTAGATTCACTTCTGGATTCAACAAAGGTGCACCAGCTGATGAAGGCTTAGCTGTAAGAACTGGGGTATTATTCTCTGCTATTTCTCTGAACCTAACCTGACTTGGATCTGGTTGATAGAACTGCACTTGACCTTGGGCTGGTTGTACCGCAGCTTTTTCACCAAACGACACCACTCTCACTTGATTATTTGGCGTTTCAATAAGCTCAGTCGTCGCTTGGTTTTTCTCTTCGACTACAGGTGCGCTTGTGGTGCTTGTAGGCTGATTTGACTGAGGTTGCGGTTTAACCACTGTAGCGGTTTGTAAACCGCCACGCAGGGACACAGCTTCACTTGTACTTGCACTATGTGTGCTTATTACAGTAGTAGGCTGAACTATTTCACTATTGTGATTACTTTCTCGTTTAGGCGCTTTCTTACGGGTAATTTTAATCTTAGGCTGAGCGTTATAAACCGTCGGTGACTGCTCAGTGATTTCTGCCACCTTGGCTTTTCTATATTGCTCACGCAATACATCAAATTCGCTATTATTATATTCTTCTTTAATAATTGCTTGTGCTTGATAAGATTGCGGATAAGTCTGCACTAACGTTGTGGCGATTTTCTGAGACTGTTCTAAATGCCCCATCTCTTGATGTAGCAGGTACTCTAAAAACAAACTGCGCGATGAAATGAAGCCATTTTCAGTGTAACGTTCTAACACACGCAATGCCTGATGCAGGTCACTCTTGGCATAGTACAAACCTGCTAGAGAAATTAGAGCACTTTTACTCTGGCCATCGTGTTGAACTGCACTGTTTAAATAATCGAGGGCTAACTCAAACTTATCTTGCTTCACCGCACATAAAGCCAAATTTTCATAACTTTGCGACACACGTAAATAGCCGCGAGTATCTATCGCTTTTAATAATTGCGCCCTCGCTTCATCGTACTCGCCGATACGGCATAAAAACGTACCATAGTTATTCAGTGTGTTAGGATCATTTGGAGCAAGTTTAAGAGCTGTTTGATAAGATGCTTTAGCCTGTTGGAACTCTTTTACTTGCTCGAAGTAATAAGCCAGCGTGTAGTGTACTTCAGGTAATTTAGGGGCAAACTTGGCTGCACGTTCAAGATTAAACTTAGCTTGCGTATTATTGCCCGCTTTTAGATATTCTAATGCCAAACTAATACGCGTTCTTGCTGCTTCTAGGTTATTCATTTCTGAATTCACCACAGGGCTATTTTTAGTGACGCTGTGTGTTTCTGTTACACAGCCACTTAAGCCTAATAACGCAAATGGAATTACCCAATAAGAACGCATGTATCACCTTGATAGTATGAATAATAAGGACCTATATTACCTAAAAGCCCCTATCTTTCATCTATTTTATGTAAATAACTTCAGCAATAAATGATTGCTTAAACTTAGTTACTAAAAGTTAGTTACTTACATTCACAGCAATAGCATTATCTTCGCGCTGCTGTTTTTTCATAATACGTTTGGTACGGTCAACTACATCACCCACTAGCTGGCCACAAGCAGCATCAATGTCATCACCACGAGTACGACGAACAATACAAGTTAAACCCGCTGCCTGTAATACTTTTGAAAAGCGATCGATACGGCTGTTGCTTGAACGACCATACTCATTACCCGGGAATGGATTGAATGGGATCAGATTGATCTTAGACGGTGTACCTTTTAGTACTTTAACCAGCTCGTGAGCTTGATCTGTACTATCGTTTACGCCTTGTAGCATAACGTATTCGATGGTGATGTCTTTATTGGCTTTTGAACCATCAATGTAACGACGACATGCCGCTAAGAACTCTTCAATTGGGTACTTTTTATTGATAGGTACTAGAACATCACGTAACTCATTGGTTGGCGCGTGAAGAGAAATCGCCAGTGCCACATCAATTTTCTCTTTAAGAATATCTAGCGCAGGTACAACGCCTGAAGTACTTAGTGTTACACGACGCTTAGATAAACCAAACGCCCAGTCATCCATCATCAGTTCCATCGCAGGAACGACATTGTTGATGTTAAGTAATGGCTCACCCATGCCCATCATAACCACGTTAGTGATCGGGCGCTTAGTGCTGTCACCATTGTGTAGGCCAATATCTGTCGCAACACGCCATACCTGTCCGATGATCTCAGAGACTTTTAAGTTACGGTTGAAGCCCTGCTGCGCTGTTGAGCAGAATGTACATTCAAGGGCACAGCCAACTTGAGAAGAAACACATAGAGTTGCGCGGTCTTTTTCTGGGATCCAAACAGTTTCAACTTCTTGGCCACCCTCTAACAGCATCGCGTATTTAATGGTGCCATCACTGGCTACTTGTTTCACTGAAATTTCAGGCGCTTTAATCTCACATTGCGCTTGTAACTTAGCGCGTAGCTTTTTATTGATGTTGCTCATATCGTCGAAGTTATCGATGCCGAAGTGATAGATCCACTTCATTACCTGATCAGCGCGGAATGGCTTTTCACCAAATGATGCAAACAATTCACGCATCCCCTCGCGATTCAAATCAAGTAAATTAATTTTTTTCTCTGTAGTGGCCATGAAGCAACCTCGATAAAGTGACGGTACGAAATTAAAAAGACGACGTATTGTATAAAAACCAACCAACACACTCAAACATTGTTGATGATTTTGCAAAAATAGCTATAAAAACTTACTTTGCAAAAGCAGCAAGGACTAAAAAAGGGCCCGAGAGCCCTTCTTTACTCTGTTCGATTCGCGATTAGCGAGTACGAGGACAGATTTCTTCTTCAGCGAAGAAGTAAGCGATTTCGCGAGCAGCTGACTCAGGTGCGTCAGAACCGTGTACCGCGTTCTCGTCGATGCTGTCAGCGTAGTCAGCACGTAAAGTACCAGCTAGTGCTTCTGCAGGGTTAGTAGCACCCATGATTTCACGGTTCTTAAGAACTGCGTTTTCACCTTCAAGAACTTGAACCATTACTGGACCAGAAGTCATGAAAGAAACTAGTGCACCAAAGAAAGGACGCTCTTTGTGCTCTGCGTAGAAACCTTCAGCTTTCTCTTGAGAAAGGTGAACCATTTTAGAAGCAACGATCTTAAGACCAGCAGATTCGAAACGGTTGTAGATTGCACCGATGTGGTTTTTAGCTACCGCATCAGGCTTGATGATTGAAAAAGTACGCTCTAAAGCCATCTTTTTAGCTCCAATAATAATTGTTGAATATTTACGGGCGCGAATTATACGCGTTTTAGCGCTAAAAACCTACTAGATCTTGATCCTTTAAAAATTTCGAATAGATCAGAATTCAGCGAAAAACCATGATCTGCGTCAAACATGACAATTTCATTAACCTTTATACTGCGCCGCTTTTTAATTTCACCTGAAATTTTACCGTCACTTTTGACCGAAACAGCTGACCAGCACTCAGTTCAATGTAAGAGGTTTTTACTATGTTTGTTCCAGAGCTTTTATCCCCTGCAGGTAGTTTAAAAAATATGCGTTATGCATTCGCATATGGTGCCGATGCCGTGTATGCAGGCCAACCACGTTACAGCTTGCGCGTGCGTAACAATGAATTTGATTTAGCTAATTTAGAATTGGGGATTAACGAAGCCCATGCACTCAATAAAAAGCTCTATGTGGTTTCAAACATTGCGCCACACAATAAAAAAGTGCAAACCTACTTAAAAGACATTGAACCTGTAATTGCCATGAAGCCCGATGCACTCATCATGTCTGATCCGGGTTTAATCATGTTAGTCCGTGATAAATGGCCAGATATGCCGATTCACCTTTCAGTTCAAGCTAACGCAGTTAACTATGCGTCAGTTCAGTTTTGGGCGAAACAAGGCATTGAGCGCGTGATTTTATCCCGTGAATTATCCCTTGAAGAGATCGCTGAAATTCGTGAGCTTTGCCCACAAACCGAATTAGAAGTATTCGTTCACGGTGCATTATGCATGGCCTACTCTGGTCGCTGCTTATTATCGGGTTACATCAATAAGCGAGATCCAAACCAAGGTACGTGTACCAATGCATGCCGTTGGGAATATGACGTTAAGCCAGGTAAAGAAACTGAAACCGGCGATGTAGTACATAAAATCGACCCACAATCTGTGATCCCAACGCTTGGCGAAGGCGCACCGACCAATGAAGTTTTCATGTTAGAAGAGCAAGGTCGTCCGGGCGAATACATGCCAGCATTTGAAGACGAGCATGGTACATACATCATGAACTCAAAAGACTTGCGTGCGGTGCAGTATGTGGATCAACTGACAAAAATGGGCGTGCACAGCTTAAAAATTGAAGGTCGTACTAAGTCTTTCTACTATGTAGCACGTACAGCGCAAGTTTACCGCAAGGCAGTTGATGACGCGGTAGCAGGTAAACCGTTTGATCCAAACCTGATGCGCACTCTTGAGAACCTAGCACACCGTGGTTATACCGAAGGTTTCTTAAAACGCCACGCGCACCAAGATTACCAAAACTATGAATACGGCCACTCAGTTTCTGACAAACAGCAGTTTGTGGGTGAAGTATTAGGTCGCTTGGACAATGGCTTGGTTGAGATTGATGTTAAGAATAAATTCTGTACGGGTCACAGTCTTGAGCTTATGACACCGCAAGGCAACATCAGCTTCAACCTTGAGCACATGGAAAACAAAAAGGGCGAGAAAATTGACGATGCGAAAGGCTCTGGTCACATTGTAAAAATTCCATTGCCTGAAAATATCGATTTAGATCACGCTATTTTGATACGTAACCTGAACGATCAAGAAGATTCGCGTAACCCATTTAAAAAGGCCTAAATCATGGCGCTGTTGATCAATTCAAAGTGCATCAACTGTGATATGTGCGATCCTGAATGTCCGAATGAGGCCATTTATATGGGTGAGAAAATTTATGAGATTGATCCAAATAAATGCACTGAGTGTGTCGGCCATTACGACACGCCCACGTGTGTGAGTGTTTGCCCGATCGATTGCATAAAGCCCGACCCCAATCACAAAGAAGATTTAGATGCCTTAGCTGAGAAGTTTTTGCGACTCACAGGCCAAGATAAGTAAATTCAGGCTAATGTAAGATCAAGAATGGCGCCCAATGGGCGCCATTCTTATTTCTTCATTAACTTATAACGAAGCAAGAGATTAGCGAAGTGCTTTTTCAACTTGGTCAAAATGCGCAATCACTTCGACAATTTCGAGTTCAGCATCTTCATAGGCCGATTCAAACTGCATACCTTGTGAGGCCATTGCTTGCACAGTTGCAGGGTGAACCAATAAATCTTTTGCGTGGTAGCACACAGGTGAATCGTATTTAGGTAACTTGCCATCTTTATGGTAACCAGATTCAATTTCTTCTAATGGCAACGTTGGAATAACGTCAGCAGCTTTGTCTAATGCCGAAAGGTAGCTGTCACATGCTGGGTATTTAGCGGTGAATTCAGCTAATAATTGACGAGAGGTCGCAACAAGTTGCTGTGAGCTTTGCTCAAGTTTTTGAGACGCTTCGTTGGCTCTGATCTCACCAAGTAAGCTTTGTGCTTGTTGCTTATAGGTGTCTAAGTTGGTTACTTTAGCTGGTGCAGCTTCAGTTGTTTGTGTTTGTTGCTCAACCTGCTCTGAACATGCTGTTAGTGCAAGGCTTGTAAGTAAAATTGCCAACCTAGATTTCATGAGAACCTCGTAATTAATATTGAAAACAATTCTCATTATACTCTTTAAAGAAAAGAATGAAATATCATTGTCATAAAATTATGAGGTTTTCTTTATTCTTCTAAAATCGCCGAATTTAGATAACTTTTATAATGGCTTACTTACCCTTACAGGTATTGGCCATAATGGCTTTTTGCGCTTGTGCTTCTTTCTCATTGTTATTTGATTTCGCCACCGCGTAACTGATCTTCGCATCGTTACACTTGTCTCTAAGCTCTTTATCCATCAAATACAGTTTATCTTTTTGTGCCTGTGCAAGCCCTTCTGTGCCTACATACTCAGAGCGTTCTTCAGGTGCTTTATCTTTCTCGTATGCTTCACCTTCGTTTACCTTGCAACCAGATAAGACAAAGGCCAAAGGTAATAATGCAATCAATAAGCTTTTCATAAATTTACCTATTTCAAATACTTTTCTTGATTATAACTGATTTGATGCAATTACAAAGGAAAGGTTCAAAAGTTGCTTTTCAGACAATAAAAAACCGCATATTTACATATGCGGTTTTTTCAAAGAAAACATAGGTTTTATTAAGGCATGGCGTCTAAATCCGCACCTTCTTTTTCAACTTCTACCGGTATTAAATCTTCTTTGCTTACACCCATCGCAACCGCAACCGAGCTTGCAACATAAACAGAAGAGTAAGTACCAATGAACACACCAAATAGTAACGCAGTTGCGAAACCATGAATGGTCTGGCCGCCCCATACGAATAGCGCAATCAATACTAAAATAGTCGTGATTGATGTAACTAACGTACGATTTAGTGTTTGCGTTAGTGAGATATTGATAATTTCAATGGTGTCATCAATACGCACTTTACGGAAGTTCTCACGAATACGGTCAGATACAACAATGGTGTCATTCAGTGAGTAACCGATAACCGCTAAGATTGCTGCAAGGATCGTCAGATCAAACTCTAGGTCTAATAACGAGAAAAGGCCCATAGTGATGATCACATCGTGAAAAAGTGCCGCTACCGCACCGATGGCAAAACGATATTCAAATCGAAATGCCACATACATCAAGATACAGATTAGCGCGGTGAGCATGGCTAAACCACCCTGCTCTTTTAAGTCTTCACCTACACTTGGGCCAACAAACTCGATACGACGCATTTCTACACTGCTATCCGCTTGCTTAAGCGCCGCGATTAGTTGGTTACCAATCGTCTCTGCTTTAACATCGCTGCCGCGTGGTGCTAAACGAACCAGTACATCTTGGCTCGAACCAAATAACTGTACTGACGCATCAGCAAAATCATTTTCAGCTAAGACAGAGCGGATTTTTGCCAGATCAGCTGGCTGTGAAAAGCCAACCTCAACCGCAGTACCACCAGTAAAGTCTAAGCCAAAATTCAATCCACGGATTGCCATAGACGCAATTGATGCCAAGATCAATAACGCAGAAATCGCCATGGTAAGCTTGCGCGCTGACATAAAGCGGATGGTGTCATTTAATTTTAATAACTGCATATCCGTCTCCTAGATTGAAAGCTTATTAACGCGCTTGCCACCGATCACTAAATTGATCACAGCACGCGTACCGACAATGGCAGTAAACATCGACGTGATGATACCGATTGCAAGTGTTACAGCAAAGCCCGCAATTGGACCTGTACCAACCGCAAATAAGATAACGGCTGCAATCAGTGTAGTGATGTTGGCATCGAAAATGGTGCTAAACGCACTGTCATAACCTTGGTGAACTGCTTGCTGAGGGCTACGGCCGTCGGCTAATTCTTCACGAATACGCTCAAAGATAAGTACATTCGCATCTACCGCCATACCTACCGTTAGTACGATACCGGCAATACCTGGTAATGTCAGAGTAGCACCTGGGATCATCGACATGACACCAACAATAAGTACTAGGTTAGAAGCAAGTGCAATGTTAGATACCAGACCAAAGCCTTTGTAGTACAACAACATAAATGCCAGTACAAATGCAAAACCAAGTACCACAGCTGTCATACCCGCTTCGATGTTTTCCTGACCTAGGCTTGGACCTACGGTACGCTCTTCAACGATTTGAATTGGCGCAACTAAGGCACCAGCACGAAGTAATAAGCTCAGGTTATGGGCTTCAGCTGGGTTATCGATACCTGTGATACGGAATGAGTTGTTCAGACGAGCTTGAATGGTTGCAACGTTAATCACTTCTTCAACCTTAATTGGCGGAAGCGCTTTACCGTTTTCGTCTTTCTTACCTGATGGCTTGTATTCAATGAATACGGTCGCCATACGCTTACCAACAGCACGTTTAGTGAAGGCACTCATTTTAGCGCCACCTTTACTATCAAGGTTAATGCTCACCTGAGGGCGTGAGTATTCATCCATACCCGATTGTGCGCCAGTAATGTGAGAGCCGCCTAAAATAACGCGTTTCTTTAGTACTACTGGGTAGCCATCTTTGTGCATGATCACTTCAGTGCCCGGTGGAACACGGCCCTGCGCAGCAGAGCGCACATCCGCGTTTTCATCTACTTCACGGAACTCAAGCGTTGCCGTTGCACCTAAAATCTCTTTCGCACGAGCAGTGTCTTGAACACCTGGTAGTTGCACAATAATACGTTCAGCACCTTGCTGTTGTACATTTGGCTCAGCAACACCTAACTGGTTAATACGGTTACGAATGATGGTTTCATTCTGTTTGATTGCGTAAGCGCGGATCTCTTTGAATTTCTGATCGCTCAAGCTCGCGAAGAATGCCAAGCTGTTGCTACTATCATCAACAAAGTTATACAGTGGGTAACGCTGCTTTAAGAAGCGTTCTGCCGCATCTTTGTCATCATCATTACGCATGATCACTTGTACACGTTCAGCACCTGATACACGACGAATAGAACGATAACGAAGTTTCTCACCGCGTAAGTCACTCTTGAAATCTTGCTCCATGGTTTCTAGCGCATTGTCCATCGCTGTGACCATGTCGACTTCCATTGTGAAGTGAACACCACCACTTAAATCTAGGCCTAGCTTCATTGGGTTACCACCAATGTCTTTCAACCAGTCAGGTTGTGCAGGGCTCATATTAATTGCTGAAATGTAGTCGTCAGATAGACTGTCACGCAGTATATCTTGCGCTTTTAACTGCTCTTCAACATTCGTAAAACGTACCAATACTTGATCGTTTTCTAATGCTGAAGATTTAACTGTGATGTTGTTCTCTTTTAGAGTCTCATTTACTTTGTCTAGCACGCTTAGATCAGCGCTGGCACCTTTAGTACCAGAAACCTGTATGGCCGGATCACGACCATACAGGTTTGGTGTGGCATATAAAATACCAATCGCTAATACAGCCAGAACAAGTAAATACTTCCACATTGGATACTTGTTTAACACAGGCTTTACCTTTTTATTTTTGTTTTTAGATTACAGCGATTTCATTGTGCCTTTAGGCAACACAGCTGATACTGCTGATTTTTGTACTGTGACTTCAGTTTGGTCATTTAAAGCAATAACAACAAAGTCTTTGTCATCAGCAACTTTAGTGATTTTACCTACTAGACCGCCTTGTGTTAGTACTTCGTCACCTTTACCTAATGCGCCCATTAGGTCTTTGTGCTCTTTTACACGCTTAGCTTGTGGGCGGTAGATTAAGAAATAAAATACCAAACCAAACACACCTAACATGATAAGCATTTCCATGCCACCGCCAGCAGGTGCAGGCGCTGCAGCACTTGCATGCGCAGTCGAGATAAATAAACTCATAACACTTCCTCTTATATTTTAAATTTATATTATTCTGTTTCAGCTAATGGCGGCACTGGTAGGCCACGTTTAGCGTAAAAATCTTCTACGAATTCGTCTAGTTTGCCTTCGGCAATCGCATTTCTTAGGCCTTCCATCACACGTTGGTAAAAACGTAAATTATGGATGGTATTTAAACGTGCACCTAAGATTTCATTACACTTATCTAAATGGTGTAAGTAAGCACGTGAGTAGTTCTTACAAGTATGACAATCACACTCAGGATCTAATGGACCTGTATCTGTTTTGTGAACTGCGTTACGGATTTTAATAACACCCGTACTGATAAACAAGTGACCGTTACGCGCGTTACGCGTTGGCATCACACAGTCAAACATATCGATACCACGACGCACCGCTTCGACTAAGTCTTCTGGTTTACCAACGCCCATTAAATAGCGCGGCTTGTCTTCTGGCATTTTGTAAGCACAGTGATCAAGGATGTTGATCATGTCTTCTTTTGGCTCACCCACTGATAAACCACCGAGTGCATAACCATCGAAGCCAATTTCTTCTAAGCCTTTTTGCGATTCTGCACGAAGCTCAGGGTACATACCACCTTGAATAATACCAAATAATGCAGAAGGGTTATCACCATGGCCTTCTTTCGAACGTTTTGCCCAGCGTAGTGATAACTCCATTGAGTCACGGGCTTCTTTTTCAGTTGCAGGGTAAGGTGTACATTCGTCAAAGATCATGACGATATCTGAACCTAAATCACGCTGTACTTGCATCGCTTTTTCTGGCGATAACATGATTTTTTCACCATTTACTGGTGACTTAAACATTACGCCTTCTTCAGAAATTTTACGCATTGCGCCTAAGCTGAATACTTGGAAACCGCCTGAATCAGTCAGGATTGGCTTATCCCAGTTCATGAAGTCATGCAAATCGCCATGTTGCTTGATGATTTCAGTACCAGGACGAAGCATTAGGTGAAAGGTATTACCCAAGCAGATATGTGCACCTGTGTCTTTTAATTCATCAGGCGTCATGCCTTTAACAGTGCCGTACGTACCTACAGGCATAAATGCAGGGGTTTCGACCACACCACGGTCAAAAATCAAACGGCCGCGACGGGCTTTACCATCTGTGCGATCTAATTCAAATTTCATAGCTACCTCAAAAGTCGGAAAAACAGTCCAACACTAGTTCTATAAACGCCATCGCGTTTATTTTTAGAGCTGATTTTAACCGTCCGATTCTACCCTGTTTACACAGTGAATTCTAATTATTGGGGCGAAAACTAAGAAATTAAAGATGACTGAGATAAGAGATAAGAATTAAGAGTTAAGAAAAAAGCTTAAAACAACAAGGCCCTGAGTTTCAGGGCCTTAATAATGTCATCTAAATGGAGATTATTTATCTTGTTTGGTGATAAACATGGCATCGCCATAGCTGAAGAAACGATACTGCTCATTCACTGCCGTTTTATAGGCATTGATAATATGATCTTGGCCTGCAAACGCACTCACTAACATGATCAAAGTAGATTCTGGTAAGTGAAAGTTAGTGATCATGGCATCGACTACCTGGAATTCATAACCAGGGTAGATGAAAATGTCTGTATCGCCATAAAGTGGCTGTAATTCACCTTCGCTCGCTTTCGCCGCAGACTCCAATGAACGAACAGATGTCGTACCTACCGCAATCACTCGACCGCCATTGGCTTTGGTTTTCTTGATGGCATCAACTACTTCTTGAGACACTTCAATATACTCAGAATGCATCACATGCTCATCAACTGAATCAACACGTACAGGTTGGAAAGTACCCGCACCTACATGCAAAGTAATGAACTGTGTTTCTATGCCTTTTTCTTTGATTTTTTCAAGCAATGCTTCATCAAAGTGTAAACCCGCTGTCGGCGCTGCCACTGCACCTGGTTTTTCGTTGTATACGGTTTGATAACGCGCTTTATCTTCTTCCGTATCTGGGCGGTCAATATAAGGTGGTAAAGGCATATGACCAATATCGTCTAAGATGTTTAACACCGTTTGCTCGCCTTTGAACTCAAGCTCAAACAACTCACCATGACGTGCGACCATAGTCGCTTCTGCTTTACCTTCTAAGATCAGTGTTGCACCTTCTTTTGGTGACTTGCTTGAACGGACATGGGCCAGCACTCTTTGCTCATCTACAACACGTTCAACCAACACTTCAACTTTGCCACCAGTGCTTTTTTGGCCATACATACGGGCTGGGATCACTTTGGTATTGTTGAAGATCATTAAATCGTTCGGATTTAAAAAATCAATGAGATCTTTGAAGATCTTGTGACCTAACTCGCCTGTATTACCATCGAGGGTAAGTAGTCGGCTCGCAGTACGATCTGCCATAGGATGACGAGCGATTAACTCATCAGGAAGTTCAAAACTAAAGTCAGCAACGCGCATGACAACACCTCAAGTTATAAAACAGCGGCCAAGTTTAGTGTTCCTATAACACTTAATCAAGTGCTTGTAAGTGCACAAAAATAGCATTAACCTAGGTCTTCGAAGCAATGTTTTTAGAAACAGCTAATTACCGACATTTTTGAAAAGAATAATTAAAATAAAAACATACTCGGTAAAGCAAAGGTATCGTAAACGATGACAACAAATCGATTGAGGTTAATATAAGTATGGCAAGGCAACTTTCATTGCTCATAGTCAATGCCAGCGAGTCCGAACGCGCAACTATTACACTTACCCTCAATAAACTAGAAGTGTTTGAAATCATCGAATGTGAAGATAGCCAAGCGGCTTTGCATCTATTAAAACAACGAGCCGTTGATCTCATTATCACTGGGCTCGATGTTGGAAAAATTGATGGCTGGCGCTTTGCGCGCATGGTGCGCTCTGGGTTACTTGAAACGCCCAAACACACGCCTATCGTGCTCACACCACCTATTTACTGCGAACGCATTGCTGAAACTACCGCCAGAAGTTATAGCATTGATGCCGTTTTACCTTTTGAGAAACACGAGCAACTTCCAGAGTTATTAGCCAATGTGTTATCTACACAATTGGAAAAGAGCAGCCGCCTTGATTTGTTATTATTCGAGCCTGATCATACTCAAGCAGAAGAAATCTGCGAGCAACTCGAGTTCAGTTTTGCATGTACCGTTGTTAACTCGCTACAAGATGCACAAGCGCTATTCTTACAAAACCAATACGCAATTGTGTTGATTAACACCTCTGGTACAACCTACTCTGAAAGTAAGCAATTAATCGGGGCAATTTTAGAGCATAAGCCAAATCAGTCTGTTGTGACTATAATCGACAGTAAAGACGTCAATGATGCCGAACAACTACTCCTTATGGGTGTGACTGACTTTGTTAGAGCGCCGTACAACTTGCCAATTTTAAACAAAGTCTGTGATCATGCTGCGCGCCGTGAAGATTTTATGGTGAGTTATGCAGAGTTTGCTGACAAAGTATCACAACTCAGTCAAAGCGAACGTCGCTACAAAGATTTATTCTCTGCACACCAGCGTATTCTATTACATTTAAATACCGTGGTCATGGAATTAGACACCGAAGCTAAAATTCGTTTTATTAACCCAGCTTGGGAAGC
Source organism: Pseudoalteromonas sp. MTN2-4 (assembly GCF_042848605.1). Taxonomy (NCBI): domain Bacteria; kingdom Pseudomonadati; phylum Pseudomonadota; class Gammaproteobacteria; order Alteromonadales; family Pseudoalteromonadaceae; genus Pseudoalteromonas; species Pseudoalteromonas sp. MTN2-4. The sequence goes on along the minus strand of NZ_BTGK01000006.1, from coordinate 117,160 downwards.
ACTCTCAGGATTCGGTATTAAAGCCAGTTTAGGTGTCTCGTTAAAAGCGTTCATCCATAAAGATGATCAACACACCCTGAATAAACAGCTCGTCAAAGTCAAAACTGGGGCGCAACGTTACGCTCAGCTTGAATTACAGCTCACTCAAAAAAATGGCGCGTCTATTTGGGTTGAATGTCGCTTTCAGCTCATTAAAAACACCACTTCTGATGTTACGATTACGGCAACGATAGATAACATTCACGAACGTAAACAGGCTGAATTGCAATTACGTCATTTAGCCCTGCATGACACATTAACCGGGCTGCACAACCGCTACTACTTCGACCAGCAGTTGCAAAGTCTCTGTAAAACAATGAGTGAAGACTCACTCTCTGAACATGCACTTCTATATATTGACCTCGACCATTTTAAAATTATTAATGATTCTAAAGGGCACCAGCAAGGTGACATCATTCTTAAAGAAGTTGCTCAACTATTTGGCCACAATATAGGCGATGAACACTTGATCTTCCGCATTGGTGGTGATGAGTTCGCCGTGATTTTAAAAGAAGTCAGTTTACTTGATGCACATATTATTGCCGAAAGTATCTGTATGGCCATAGATAAGCATGAGTTTCATTCTGAAGAAAATAGCTATTCCATTAGCTGCTCAATCGGCTTAACTCAGATAACGGCCTCTAACCATGATGCCAATGAGTCATTAAAACAGGCTGATATTGCTCTCTATATTGCTAAGAGTTTAGGTCGTAATTTAGTGCATTGTTATAACAAAGACGACGCAGAAAATAATACCCTGCAAGGCGGATTAGAATGGGGTCATGCTGTACGCCAAGCACTACAAAACGAGCAAGTCGAACTGCACTATCAACCGATTTGGTCTTTTAAACATGCACAAATTGCTTACTTTGAAACCTTGTTGCGTTTAAAAATTAACGATGAACTGATTTACCCAAATCAGTTTATTCCTGCTTTAGAGTTACTTAACGATACCTTCCTAATGGATCAATGTGTGGTAAAACATGCAATTAAGGCACTTTCTGAGCATGTTGAATTAAGTCAGGTTGCAATCAACTTATCTGCTCACTCCTTCTTAGATGAAAGGTTACTACCCCATATTCAAGATTGCTTAGTGCAGTATCAGGTAAACCCAAGTCGAGTGATATTTGAGATCACAGAATCGGCGAGTATCAATAACTTGTCAGCGACTCAGGCAATGATAAAAAAGTTGAATCAGCTAGGCTGCCATTTCTCGATTGATGATTTTGGCACAGGCTTTAGTACCTTTAGCTATTTAAAGCAGCTCCCTGCTCAACATGTAAAAATTGATGGATCGTTTGTTCGCGACATGCTCAATGATCCCATTGATCTTGCTTTGGTGAAGGCAGTGAATGATATTAGTCATTCACTAGACAAGCACTCTGTTGCTGAATATGTTGAAAGCAAAGACATTTTTGATGCTCTAAAAGAGATTGGCATTGATTACGGGCAAGGGTATTTTATTGCTAAGCCAATGCCGATAAACTTACTCAAAAAAGAAATTACAACTATTTTCCCTGAGAAAACAGTTGCGTAACAATTTAATACAGAACTGAACTTTTACTTAACGATTTCTCATCTATAATAAAACCTATGTGAAAAACGATGTCAGCTAATTATTAAGATTTCAACTTTTTAGCACGACATCACAAGGATTGATAAATATCACAATAGGAAAGTTAAGGAGGTCGTTATGCTGCTATTAGTATCTTTTTTGCTGATCTTACACTGCACCATTGCATATCAATGTTACTTAAGTACACAGAAGAAAGGGTATCCTACTTTTGTGTTTACCCTACTTAGTTTGATCCCTTATTTTAATCTGGTTGTTTGGGTGTATTTACTGTTTTTGCCAAACCTCAACGAGCATACACACATGCATCAATCAAGCAATTAACTTATGATACATAAGAAAAGAGGGCTAATCGCCCTCTTTTAGCATATATGTTTGACGCCACTAAAATTGATATTGTGTTGCGCTTTTAGCCAATTTATCTGCGTTAATATCCCCTCTGACACATGACTCTATTTCCGACTTTTTAAATACCAAAATATGCTTTTCTTGCTGGTATGAAGGCGTAAACTTGAAACTCACATGCTCACTGTCTTTAACACTGCGTAAGCCATTACCATAATCACATAAGCTATTTGCCAGACTCACAGTCACAGTCGTTTTAAGCAACGCTTGTTGCGCCTGCTGTTGAGCCTGACGCTCTGCTCTATCCTGCTTCAGTTTTTCTTTAAGCTGCACTTTACTCTTAGTCAATTTAACTTTTTCGGCTTCTAATTTTGCGATTTCTTTAGCGATTTCTTTATGATGCTCAAGCAGCTCTTGGTTTTTCTCTTCTTGACGCCTTAGCATGTAATCGAGTTCATGTTTTTCTCGCTCTAATTCATGTAACTCGCGTCGTGTTTCACGCTCTTGCTCTGCCACTTCACGTATTTGCTCCGCGCCTTGACGCACCGCTTCTAGGGCTACTTGATACGCCTCTTTAGAGACATCTGCAATGTTGTCACCGAGCACTGACATTTGCACTTCTAACGCTGAAAAATCTGGTGATTGGATCTCTGTAAGGCCATGTATATCTTGCATATCCCCAATATGCTTACGCCAATCAAACAGACTTTTATTTCGTAAACTCACATCAAAAATAAGCCCTTGATCAGCCAAGTAGTAGCCTTCGACATTCTGCACTTTCCCCTTGGTATCATGCTTTAATGCCGTGCTCACAACTCGTTGAAAAATGGTTACTTCTCGTTGTAATTTAGCGATATCTTGATCTGTTTTCGCTGCTGTTGAAAATGTTGCACTTAGCACTGCAACTGATAATAAAGAGAGTAAAGTTTTCATTATTGACCTCCATTATGCGCAACTATTTGCAATGGCGCATGTTCCACTTGCTCAGCAAGTTCATTGAGTTGTAAACGTAAAATCGCTTGATCTTGAGCTCTTTGTGTTTGCAAAAATGCCAGTAAATCATCGAGTGCCACTTGACGTTCTGCACGATTTGTTAATAGCACTTGATTAGTTAAATCAGCTTGTAAGTTCTGACTTGTTTGCATCTGGGCTAAAATTTTTTGCATGGTATCTTGCTGTTTTGCTATTTGAGTTTGTTGTGCCACAAGACCTTGCTCTAGTGTTTGGTTTTGTTGCCAAAGTTGCACAGATAGAAGACTCAAAAAGCCAACACAAGCCGCCATACTCCACTGCATCCAATGCCCTTGAAAACGACTTACTTGCTTAAGCTCAGGTATCGCTATGGGCGTATCAGACGGAACCTCTTGCTCTACATAGCTATTTGCCATGCTCTGCCAAGACTGGGCGTTTTCAAACAGTGGCTTAGTTTCTGGATCTGCTAATACTTGAGCTTGTTGCGCTTCTGTGAGCTGCTCACCATCAAGCCACTTTTCGAGTAGTTCATGGGGGGTCATTTCATGATTCGACACGGATCACCTCCAATGGCGCTTTCATTTTTCCAAGCGCACTATATAAACGGGATTTAACGGTATTTGGCGAAATAGCCAGCTGCTCAGCGATTTCTTCAAAGGTGAAATGCTGGAAAAACTTCAGTTCAACAATTTGTCGCTGCTCGAACGGTAAAGCCTGTAGCGCAGCATGAATATGTTGATTATCACTTTGTAATTGAATTGGGCAACTGGGTGTATGGGCAGCTTCAGAGACTTCTTCAAGCGGACTAGATTGCCTTTGTTTACGAAAGAAATCCATACAGCGCGCTTGAGTCACCGAAAATAACCAAGTCTTAAATTGACTCTGGCCATGAAAGTTATGCAAAGAGCGATAGACACTCATAAAGGCTTCTTGCATTAAATCAAGTGCATCATGGCTATTGCCAGTCAGGCGGAGGCAGTGGTTATACACCTGCTGTTCATGCTGCTTGATTAGCTTCAACCACGCAGCTTGGTCGCCTTTTTGAGCTTTTTTTATGAGTTTGTCTTGGCTTTGAAAAAACACCTTTCAACCCTAATTAATAATCTCTGTTTAGTTAGTCGAAAGGTGTTCTAAAAAAGTTTGCGAAAAATAAAATTTATTTTTCGCAATCACATTGTTCAGTAATAAATGGCAATAATCCCTCACTGAATAAGCGAAAATCGCGAATACGGCCCGTGGTTTTACGCCAGATCAAACCTATCTCACGATACGCATCAGTACCCGACTTTCTCACGGCTAAATCTTTACCAGACAATATGCCTGCGTTGAGTGCCATTTGCGGTAAAAATGTCACACCGTGCTGATATTCCACCATGCTTAATAAGGTATGCAAATTACTCGCTTCGAACGGATTAATACATTCATGTTTGTTAAGGTGGCAAGCACTCAGAGCATGGCCAGTCAGACAGTGTTCCCTTTCAAGTAAAAACACACTCTGATCTGGCAGCAAGTTGTAATCATCGATGTCTTTTAACGGGTAGCTTTTGTGATAAACCAAAGAAAAAGCATCTTTGGTGAGAACTTTAGTGTGAAACTTCTCCGTTTGATAAGGCAGTGCTAGCATCGCCATATCTATCTGTCCTTGCTCAAGGCGCGCCAATAACTTGTCGCTGGTATCTTCAATTAAGATCAGCTCTAAATTCGGGAAAGCTTCACGACAGTATTGATAAAGTGGCGCCGCAATAAAGCTTGCAATAGTAGGAATTAACCCCAAGACTAGCTTGCCTGATAGCGGATTTTTAAAGCTCTCGGTGAACTCTTTAATACTCATTGTATCGGCTACAATTTTCTTGGCACGCGCAACCACTTCTTCACCCAACTCGGTAAACATTAAGCTACGGTTCTCACGCTCAATGAGTTGACTGCCTAAGGTTTCTTCAAGGGTTTGAATTGCGGTACTCAAAGTCGATTGACCGATAAAACACGCCTGTGCGGCACGACCAAAATGTTGATGCTGATGCACTGCAATAAGATATTGAAGCTGTTTAATACTAGGTAGGTTTGTCACGGTTTTCTCTAAGCAAACTCAAATTTCATTCAGTATAACGATGAAGTACTCAGAGTAAAACGGATAAGATCAATTGCTTATACCAATTCTCTTAATTAAGTGACCTTTTTGAGGCAAGGAAAGCTTGTCGATAACGAGGCGAAAATTTTGCTATTTAGTTGTTCTAAATGAGAAATTTTTAACGTAGTTAGCGGCAGCTTTAGTCCCTCAAAATGATTAAGTATTATTGAGGGTTGGTATCAGATTATTAAGGAATTATTGATATAAAAAGACCCCAGCACCGTGATGCTGAGGTCTTTTCAAGCTAAAAGTCTGTAAGTCTAATTACACGCCGAAAGCAGTTCTTAGAATGTAGAATATAACAATAGCAAGTGCAGCACCGACTGGCAATGTAATTACCCAAGAAACCACAATATTTCTAATTACACCCATGTTCAGTGCAGCGATACCACGCGCCATGCCTACACCTAATACAGCACCTACTAGCGTTTGTGTTGTAGAGATAGGTAGACCAGTACCTGATGCAATAACTACCGTTGATGCTGCAGCAAGTTCAGCAGCAAAACCACGGCTTGGTGTTAAGTGTGTGATGCCTTCACCAATTGTTTTAATTACTTTCTTACCAAGGACCGCAAGACCCACTACGATACCGATACCACCAAGCGGAAGGATCCACCAAGCAAGAGCCGCTTTCTTAGCGATTTCACCGTTGTGCTCAACAATGTTTACAACTGCCGCAAGTGGACCAATCGCGTTTGCTACGTCGTTTGAACCATGTGCGAATGCCATACAACATGCAGTCAGTACCATTAGGATAGCGAATACTTTTTCAACGTTGTTGAACTGCATTTGCTTGTCTGCTTTAGGGTCCATTTTCAAACGGTTAATTGCCATTTTACCAATGATACCCACAACCACAGCAATACCGATTGCAAGCGCATAACCTTCAACTGCACCTAGGTTAATACCAATGTGCTTAAGACCTTTCTTGATGGTTACAAGCGACATAACAAAGCCCGCTAAACCCATATAGATAGGCACGTAACGCTTTGCATTTTGTAATGGCGAGTCTGTGTCGAAGATCAGCTTTTGCGCACTCATAAAGATTAAGTATGCAATAAAGCCTGAAATTGCAGGGGTAACAATCCAGCTACCTACGATACCGGCAACTTTGCCCCATTGAATTGCTTCACTACCCACCGCAACCAACGCGAAACCAATAATCGCGCCGATGATAGAGTGAGTCGTTGAAACCGGCCAACCCAGTAAAGACGCAAGTAGTAGCCATGAACCTGCTGCAAATAGTGCAGAGATCATACCTAACACCATCAACTCAGGAATGTCAGCGAAAGGCGCTGCATCGATGATACCTTTTCGGATTGTTGATGTTACTTCACCACCTGCAAGATATGCACCGGCGAATTCGAAGATCATCGCGATGATGATCGCTTGTTTAATGGTAAGTGCTTTCGAGCCTACTGAAGTACCCATGGCGTTTGCAACGTCATTTGCACCAATACCATATGCCATGAAGAAACCTACTGCCGCAGCAATTAGGATCAGCATAGAACCATAGTTAGCAATGATATCCATTGTTAAACCTTAAATTTTAAATACGAATAAAATGATTAACGAGCTAACATTAGCTCAAGTCGAGAACCAACACGCTCTGCAATATCAGCAAGCTCACCAACCCACTCGATGATCTTGTATAAGAACATTACATCAACAGGGTTAAGTTCACCTTCGATAGCACGAAGCTCTTGGCGGATCTTGATTTGCATTTCATCCGTGTCTTGCTCAATTGAGTCTAACTTTTCAAGCATGCTTTCAACCAGAGTTACTTCACGACCACGGAATCCAGTTTCCAGTAGCTCGTCAAACTCATTGATGGCTTTAGAGGCTTGTTTAGTTGCATCGACACAACGTTCAAGATAAGCAATGAAGTCATTTTGGATAGACTGAGGGATCACCATCTCACGACCAACAACGCGACCTGCGATGTCTTTCGCTTTATTCGCAATTTTATCTTGCTGAGTGATCAACTCTAATAAATCGGTGCGCTCTACAGGCATAAATAAGCCGCGAGGTAAGTGCAATCTTACTTCACGCTTTAAAACATCTGCTTCACGTTCAAGGTTGCGGATTTCAACACGAAGTGCTTCGGCTTCTTTCCATTCTGATTTGAATACATGATTAAAAAACGGTACTAAAGAACTGCTAGCTTTATGTACGATTTTAATGTGTTCTTCTATTGGCTTAATAGGAGATTTAGCAAATACTCCTAAAAACGCATTAGTAGGCATAACTGACCCTTAAATCATATTAATATGCTTTGCGGGATGAATTTTACAGCATTAGCCGACGTTGTGAACGGATTTTTGTCCGAAATGCGAATTTATACCAATTCTCATTAATACTTAAACACTTTGAGGGACTAAAGTTGTCACTAACCGCGTTAAAAATTTCTCATTTAGAAACAACTAAATATCAAAATTTTTGCCTTACCTATATGGACATAGGTACCTCAGCGATAGCAGGACGCGTGAGCGGTGTTATCGAGCAACTTTCCTTGCCTCAAAGTAGCTTACTTTATTACAAGAATTGGTATAAGCCACGCTGAATCATAAAAATTCAGCGCAGAGAGGCATATATTTTTTACAGCGTTTTCGCGATATCTTCTTGAGATGTATGGCGAATATCTTTACCGTTCACGAAATAAATTACGTATTCAGCGATGTTCTGACAACGGTCACCAATGCGCTCTAATGAACGTACAGACCAGATTAAATCCATAATTTTAGGAATAGAACGCGGGTCTTCCATCATGTACGTCATAATTTGACGCGTCAGCGCTTCATACTCACGGTCAACTTTTGCGTCTTCTTTATGCACTTCAAAGGCACTTTGCGCATCCATACGCGCGAACGCATCTAACACATCGTGTAACATCTTCGACACTTGGCGACCCATGTTCTCTAGGTTCACCAATAAATCTTGCTGGTCTTTGGTAAATGAATCTAGTGCAACACGTGCGATACGCTCAGCTTCATCACCAATACGTTCAAGGTCAGCAATGGTTTTAGCAATCGCAACTACTAGACGTAAGTCACTTGCTGCTGGCTGACGTTTCGCAATGATACGGGTACATTCTTCATCAATGTTCACTTCCATGGCGTTAACTTTGTAGTCGTTCTCGCTGACTTTACGTGCTTTTTCAGCATCGTTGTCGTTGATCGCATCAAGTGCAAGGTTTAATTGCTCTTCAACCAAACCACCCATGCTTAATACGTGGTTACGAACATTTTCTAGCTCTTCGTTAAAGCGGCCAGAGATATGCTTGTTTAAATTGTTTTCCATGATTTATTCCTCTCGCTCGCTATTAACCGTAACGACCCGTGATGTAGTCTTCCGTCTTCTTCTTAGAAGGCGTTGTGAATAGCGTGTTTGTGTCAGCGTATTCGATCAGTTCACCCATATACATGAATGCAGTTTGGTCAGAAACACGTGCGGCCTGTTGCATGTTGTGCGTTACAATCACAACCGTATACTTTTCTTTCAGGTCGTTGATCAGCTCTTCGATTACCAAAGTTGAAATCGGGTCAAGTGCCGATGTTGGTTCGTCTAGCAGTAATACTTCAGGTTCGATTGCAATTGAGCGGGCAATCACTAGACGCTGCTGCTGACCACCTGATAAACCAAACGCACTGTCATGAAGACGGTCTTTAACTTCATCCCATAACGCTGCACCACGTAATGAACGCTCCACCACTTCATCTAGCTTACGCTTGTCTTTAATACCTTGTAGACGTAGGCCATATACCACATTCTCATAAATAGATTTAGGAAATGGATTTGGTCTTTGGAATACCATACCTACGTTACGGCGAAGTGCCGCAACGTCTACGCTTTTATCGTAGATATTCTGACCATGAAGATTAATCTCACCTTCAATACGACAAATATCAACTAAGTCATTCATGCGGTTAATACAACGTAATAATGTTGATTTACCACAACCCGATGGACCGATAAACGCCGTTACCTGACCCTTAGGGATTTTCATATTAATTTTGCTAAGCGCTTGCTTGTCACCATAGTAAAGATCTAGGTCTTTGATCTCTAGTGCGGTTTGCTCTTCGCTCAAATTAGCTAAATCTAATTTAACTTGATTTGTGTTATTCACTTCAGGAGCTACTGTAATCATTTCTAAAATACCTAGTTATACTATTAATGTTCAAGAGAACGGAACTTTTCACGTAAATGGTTACGAATACCAATCGCTGTAATATTCAGTGCGATGATAACGCTAACCAGTAAGAATGCTGTTGCGTAAACCAATGGACGCGCCGCTTCAACGTTCGGGCTTTGGAAACCTACATCATAGATGTGGAAACCTAAGTGCATGAACTTACGATCTAAGTGAACAAACGGGAAGTTACCATCAATCGGTAACGTCGGTGCCATTTTCACAACACCTACTAGCATAAGTGGTGCAACCTCACCTGCAGCACGTGCTACTGCTAAGATTAAACCTGTCATAATTGCCGGACTTGCCATTGGTACTATGATGCGCCATAGCGTTTCAGCTTTTGTCGCACCCAGTGCCAATGAACCATGGCGTACTGAACTTGGAATGCGTGATAAACCTTCTTCAGTCGAAACAATAACCACAGGTAGCGTTAAGATTGCTAAAGTTAATGCCGACCAAATTACACCTGGCGTACCAAATACAGGGCTTGGCGCAGCTTCTGGGTAGAACAATTGGTCAATTGAACCACCTAACATATAAACGAAGAAGCCAAGACCAAATACACCATAAACAATCGAAGGTACACCTGCTAAGTTGATTACCGCGATACGGATCATCTTAGTCACAGCGTTCTTAGCCGCATATTCGTGTAAGTAGATTGCAGCGACTACACCAAATGGCGTCACAATCACAGCCATTAGCATAACCATGAAAACAGTACCGAAGATTGCAGGGAATACACCACCTTCAGTATTCGCTTCACGGGGATCGTCTGAGATAAATTTACCTGACTGAACAAAGAAGTGACCTAATTTTGCAAAAAAGCCCATGTCATTTGGGAACCACAAGTCTAATACCTGATAGATAGGTAAAGTCACTAGCTCACCGCGCATGTCACGTACAACCACTTGGTCACGCTTCGCTTTCTTACGAAGCTCAAATAAGCGCGCTTCTAATACTTTGTATTCAGCACGAAGTTCTGCACGCTGAGACTCTAAATCAGCCAACACTTCATCCGTTAAGGCATTATCAAGTGCGTATTTCTTTTCTTTTAAACGCAGACGCTCAAGCTCATAGTTAATGTGACCAATATCACCGTTTTGTAGATCAAGTGCTTCTTCATTTAAATCTACTGCACGCTCAACCAGTTCAACTAAACGTTCTTTAGGCGCATTCGTAACTTCTTTGCCGTCTTCGATTACACGCTCTACGTAGCCATAGAAGTTGCCGTTTTTACTACGCTCAAATACCGCCATCGCTTCAGGCTTAGTTTGAGACTGGATGTCTGTTGTTAGTATCCAACGGAAATCTAGGTCTACATATTCACGGTTACCCGTTTTTACCAGGATACGTTCAATATATTCATCTTGATATGCCGATAAATCATAGCCTGCAGCTTCTAAGCGAGATTTAGGTACCATCTCACGGTCATAAATCTCACCAATCACTGTTTGCTTAGACACTGAGCCTTCAAGCTTTAACTCAACCACTTCTGATGGCCAGAAGAAGCTTAGACCTTTCCACGCGATCATCGCTAATAAGCCGATAACCGAGATTAAACTGATGCTAACTGCACCACCTGTCATCCAGATCCAAGGAGATCCTGACTTAAACCATTGCTTTACCATGTCATGAAACTCCGATAATTACATTGAGCTATATTTTTCACGTAGACGCTGACGAACAAATTCAGCGAGCGTGTTAAATACAAAGGTAAAAATAAACAACACAAATGCAGCAAGGAATAGAATACGGTAGTGAGAACTACCCACTTCTGATTCAGGCATTTCAACCGCGATGTTTGCCGCTAAAGTACGCATACCTTGGAAGATACTCCAGTCCATAATTGGCGTATTACCCGTTGCCATCAGTACAATCATGGTCTCACCTACTGCACGGCCTAAGCCCATCATGACTGCAGAGAAAATACCCGGACTAGCCGTTAGAAGCACAACATAAACAAGGGTTTGCCACTGCGTCGCACCTAGCGCTAATGAACCATTTGATAAGTGCTTAGGCACACTGAATACCGCATCTTCTGCGATTGAGAAAATAGTCGGGATAACCGCAAAGCCCATCGCAATACCCACAACCAGTGAGTTACGTTGGTCAAACGTTAGACCTAGCTCATTCGTTAAATACTGACGTACATTACCATCAAATACCCACAGTTCGATTTGACCGCTGATTGCGAATGACAACCAACCGATAAATAACACCACAGGAATAAGTAAAATTGAATGCCAGCCATCCGGAATTAGATGACGAATACTCGCCGGCAGTTTAGTCCAACCAAATGCGGTCGCGATCACCGCCACTGGCAGTAAAGTCACCAGTGCAATCACTGCTGGAAGATGCGTTTCGATTAAAGGCGCTAACCAAAGACCCGCTAAGAAACCAAGGATAACTGTTGGTAATGCTTCCATAATTTCAACGGTTGGCTTAACTACGCGACGCAATTCACTCGACATGAAGTAAGCTGTATAAATCGCAGCTGAAATGGCAATTGGTACAGCAAATAGCATGGCATACATTGCCGCTTTAATCGTACCAAATGAGATTGGCACTAAAGAAAACTTAGATTCAAAGTCATCAGACGCTGACGTTGACTGCCAAGTGTATGCAGGCTCTGGATAGCCTTCGTACCATACTTCATTCCAAAGTGCTGACCAAGTTACCTCAGGGTGCTCGTTGTGCACTTCAAATACAGAAAGTGTGTTATTCGATAAAGATAAAACCGCGTTTGCTCGCGGCGATACCGCAAAGGTATCAATCGCCTGTTCGCTAATTTTTCCGCGCCATAATTCAGCTTCACTGGTCGTATAGTACACGCCTAAGTCACCTGATGATGTCGTTGTGAAGAAAGTACGACGGTAGTATTCAGTGTAAATGTCTAACTTATTTGTTTTTTCAGTTTCAAATGCACGGATTTTGGCAAACTGACGGCCATTATCTTCCGTGTTTACTTCAAACCACTGAGACACTTCACCGTTATCGTTTGCCAGCATAAGAGAGTTTGCACCAGCAAGTAACGTTGCGCTCACTAGGTTTGCATTTTCTTCATTGGCTGCAAGCACTTGGAATTGCTCAACTTCAGCTGGATCACGCGTATCAAAGATATAAATTTTATTCGCACTACGAACAAATACACGAGACGTATCTGGTGAAATCAGTAACTCATTTACGCGACCATCAATGTCTAGCTCAGTGCGCTCAATTAGCCATTCAACTTCACCAGTAAACATGTTTTCTTCAGGTGTGAATGCCGAAAATACCACACGCTTGTCTTCAGTAACTGCAACTGCTGCTGCTTTATCTTCATAATAACTAAAGGCAAACTTAGCTATTGCTTGCTCTTGCTCATCCACCAATAATTGCTCCCCATCTAATGGATAACCAATACGTGGTGTGATCAAGCGCTCATTACCAGGGAAAGTGACTAAGAAGCTCGGCTTAACCAGCTTAATTGCACCATTATCTAAACCGTATGCATATAAGCCTAAAAACGGCGCGCTTTTCGCGAATGTCGTGATATTTCCATCAAGTTCAACATCTAGGCTTTTCATTAATTGCCCTGAGCTGTCGCCTTTTATATGGTAAAAATCGACACTCCCAGAATCTTCTAATAGATAAGCAATCTCTGTTTGCTCTTCAACACCAATACCAACATAGTTTTTCTCTGAAGATAAACTCACATCTGTGCGCTTCTCTACTTTTGCTGACTCTAAGATTGGCTCTACGACATATAGTAGATAGAAGAAGATCAACAGCAATGCCACAAGTACCATTACCCCGCCTGCGGTAATACTGTATTGTGCAAAGCGATCTTTAAATAAACGGCGCTTGTCCGTTTTAAAAGATTTTTGCTGTGCTGAGGTAGACATTAAAACACCTTATTATCTTTGAATTGTGCGCATTATATTTCATCAAGATGACAGTATTGTTACATAAAAAGGACTTTAAGCGCTGCAAGTATGAACTTTTGTTAACACTTAAAAGTCATAAAAAAGTAGCGATAATCATGTTTTACCTCAAGGATATAAACCGATTTTCTGGACAAGCCTTAAAACTTAACTAATCTTAGGGTGCAATGTTTTATTGGCGTAAGGATACGTTGAGTAGAGCATTGTTCGTTTCCACTCTCACTATACGGTGAGTAAAAATAATAAGAGACATTGATATGAAGCAGTTAGTTTTAACAATAATAGGTAAGGACCGGCCGGGTCTCGTTGACGAAATCTCAGCAACCATCCTAGAACACCATGGTAACTGGATGACCAGTAACCTTAGCCATTTAGCAGGTCAGTTTGCAGGTATTATTCAAATTGGCGTAGCAGAGGAGCATCTTCAAGAAATACAATCAGCACTAAATGCATTACAATACTTGGAAGTACATATTGAGTCTGGCGATACCAATGTTGCAGCTCAAACACCTGAAACACTTAATCTAGTGATTACAGGCAATGACAGACCGGGTATTGTCAAAGAGCTTTCAAGTGTTATCCGTCATAAAGGCGCAAATATCACCCATCTGAATTCTCGACAGCGGAGCGCACCAAATTGGGGGGTACCAATTTTCAGTGCATTTGCCACGATCACTTTACCTGTGGGTATGCACAAAGATAATGTGATTGAAGCACTTGAATCGATCACCAGCGATCTAGTCGTTGATATCGAAAGTGAATAAAAATTAAATTTTATGACAGGCTGAGGAATAAGCCTGTCATATAAGTGTCACAAAAACCCCATATATTTTGTCGTTGTACCTTTGATTACCCATGGATAGATCATGCATTCTGTACCACACACCTCTACAACTATTAGTTACTTTGCCAAAGAATTAAGCTGGCTTTCGTTCAATGAACGCGTACTTCAAGAAGCCAAAGATCAAAATAACCCAATAATCGAGCGACTGCGTTTTTTAGGCATTTTCTCAAATAATTTAGATGAGTTTTTCAGGGTAAGAGTAGCTGATCTAAAAAGAAAAATTTTATTAAACAGTTTATCCGACGCCCACTTTGATGCAGACGAAGAGTTGTTAAACCAAGTTAACAAAAAAGTCTTGTCGCTAGGTAAAAAATTTAATCAGATCCACCATCAACTGCTATCTGATCTCGACAAGCAAAACATTCATATCCGACAGCCATCTGACTTATCTGACTTTCACAAAGACTGGTTAGAAGACTTTTTCAAAGACCAAGTTTTGCAGCATATGTCGCCTATGCTACTCACTGAATCTAAAGATTACTCGAGCAATATCAATGATGCGATGACTTACCTTTTTATCCATATGCAAGGTGAAAAGTCACAATACGCATTATTAGAAATTCCTACTGACAGACTAGAGCGTTTTGTTATTTTACCTTCAGAGAAAAGTCGTCGTCATAAAACCATTGTCATGCTTGATGATGTGGTCGAATTCTATTTGGCCGAGGTTTTCAAAAGCTTTGTGAAGTTTGACAGTATTGAAGGCTATTCAATCAAAATGACTCGTGATGCTGAGTACAATTTAGATAATGAGATTGAAGAAGGCTTACTCGATAAAATGTCAAAAGGTCTAAAGCAGCGCCTTTATGCTGAGCCTGTGCGTATGGTCTATGATCAAGCTATGCCTGATGAGATGCTAAAGGTACTAAAAAAACGACTTGGCGCGAGCCAGCAAGATGCGCTCATCCCAGGTGGTCGCTATCGTAATTTTAGAGACTTTATTTCTTTTCCTAATGTTGGCCGTAAGCACCTAGAAAATAAGCCGTTGAAACCGCTCACTAGTAGCGCTTTTGCCAAGCACGACAGTGTTTTTAAGGCCATCTCAGAGCAAGATATTTTACTTTATTATCCGTATCATACGTTCAACCATATGCTTGAATATGTTCGTCAGGCAGCCTATGACCCTAAGGTCACTCAAATTAAAATCAATATTTACCGTGTAGCCTCTCGCTCAAGACTAGTTTCGTCGTTAATTAATGCCGCTAAGAACGGCAAAAAAGTCACTGTTATGGTCGAACTAAAAGCGCGCTTTGATGAACAAAACAACATTGAATGGGCTAAGTTACTCAGCGAAGCGGGTATTAAGGTACTGGTTGGTTTGCCTGCACTAAAGGTGCACAGTAAGCTCTGCGTAATACACCGAAAAGAAAAAGGTAAGATTGTAAAATATGCCCACATCGGTACGGGTAACTTTCACGAAAAGACAGCGCGAATTTACACTGACTTCAGCCTATTCACAAAACACAACGAAATCTGTGATGAATGTGATGAAGTCTTCCGGTTCATCGAAACCAGTTATCGCCCATTTACTTTTAAGCACCTACAAATTTCACCATTAAATGCCCGAGAGCGCATTTGTCAGGGCATAGAGAATGAAATTTCAGCCGCTAAGAATGGTAAATTTGCACAAATCACCATAAAAGTGAATAATCTAGTCGACAAACAGCTCATTGATTTGCTCTATAGTGCTGCTCGACAGGGTGTAAAAATTCGTATCATTGTTCGTGGCATGTGTGCACTGGTCCCCGGGTTACCGAAATTTAGCGATAACATCTCAGTTATCAGTATCGTTGATCGTTTTTTAGAACATCCTCGGGTAATGGTGTTCGAAAATCAAGGCGATCAGCAGGTTTATATTTCTTCAGCTGACTGGATGACGCGAAATTTAGACCACCGTGTTGAAGCCGGTGTGCCTATTTACGATCAGCACTTAAAGCAGCTAATAATCAATATTTTAGAGCTACAATTTAAAGATTGCTGTAAAGCAAGAGTCATAGATGTCGAACAACAAAATAAGTACGTTGCCCGCGGTAACCGTAAGAAAGTACGTTCACAAATTGCCATCTATGATCTCTTGAGTAAATGGGAACACAATTATGCACAACACACCTGAGCCTGCGAGTTTTGCAGCGCTCGATTTAGGCTCTAATAGCTTTCATTTAGTCATCGCCCGCAAAGTTGAGGGCAGACTACAAATTCTTCATAAAGAAAAGCATCGCGTGCATTTAGCTGCTGGTCTCAATGAAGAATTTGAACTCTCAGAAGAGGCCATTGAACGTGCCATGTTGGCTTTTAAGCAACTGGCACAAACTCTACAGGGGTTTGACCCTGCCAATGTCGAAGTTGTCGCGACTTACACACTTAGAAACATTAAAAATCTAAAACACTTTTTGCAACAAGCTCAAGTGCACTTTCCATTTAATATCAATGTGATATCTGGGCAAGAAGAAGCGCGTTTAATTTACCAAGGTGTTGCAAACTATGTGCATGGGAAAGATAACCGCTTGGTCATTGATATTGGTGGTGGCAGTACTGAACTCGTCATAGGTCAACACTTTGAAGCCTTACAACTAACAAGTCGTGATATCGGCTGTGCCAATATAACCAAAGCCTGTTTTAGCTCAGGCAAGCTCAGTAAAGGCACGTTTAAAAAAGCCGAAATAATCGCACGACAAGCACTTGAACCCATTTCTCCCCGCTATCGAAAAACCGGTTGGAAACAAAGTTATGGTACATCAGGTACAATCAAAGCCTTAATCGGTATTGCACAAGCTCAATTCGACTGTGAATACTTAACACTGTCTATTTTAGAAGACATCAAAGCACTGTTCATTGCCCAAGGCAGTATTGAGCAGCTTGACATTAAGGGGTTAAATCCTGAACGCCATACCAATATCTCTGGCGGTTTAAGTATTGTCATTGCCGCTTTTAAAGAGCTGAAACTAGAGCGCTTAGAATACTGTGATTATGCGCTACGTGAAGGTGTTTTACATGAAATGTTAAACTATGATGAGTTTGACTTAAGGGTGCGCACCATCATCGCGCTCGGTCAGCACTACAACATCGACACCGCCCATGCAGATAACGTTTTTGATACCGTTAAACATTTATTCTCGCAATGTAAAAAAGCCTGGGGGTTAAAGCAAAAAGACCTTTTACAGCTCCAGTGGGCCGCACAATTACACGAAGTAGGTTTGTCAATTAACTCATCGGGTATTCAAAAGCACAGTGCGTATATTGTGATGAATACCGCTCTACCAGGCTTCACGCAGCAACAACAAAGTGTATTAAGTGCCTTGATCCGATTCCATCGTAAAAAGATCAAACTTCCAGAGCTCGAACACTTTAATATTCTATGTTCAGATACTTTTGCTAAACTTTTAATACTATTCAGACTGGCCGTATTAGTTAATAGAACTCGTCAATTAACCGATTTGTCTCGCCCTACTTTGTCTGTAGAAGACAATAAATGCACAGTGCTTTTTGATGCACAGCTGCCTGAAGAACAAGCTTTACTTTGCGCAGATCTCGAGCAGGAACAACTGTACCTCAAAGAAATTAATATGAAACTGAGTTTTACAATCGGTGGGTTCAATACGACAAACTAATAGGACTTAAGAAACAAGGACTGTATTACCAAGGTGTTTTAATTATTTTCAAATCATACTTTGAAAGTTTCTAAAACACCTAAAACCCAAATATACATCACATTTCATAGATGCAAACTAGTCTTTTAAACTTGCAATCTCTATTGTTAACTTACTAGAAATTAAAAACGTTATAATTTTAATTATTAAGCCGTAAGCACTGTAAAAAAGTGAAAAAGACAACGAAAGTGTAAGGTCTGAAGGGTGTAATTCGTTTGCTTGTTGAGCCAAAGAAACCCAAAAAGTGACAGTAAAAAACAAACCGATGAGCAAGGCAGAAGTGCCTAAAATAGAACTGAAGTGCTTCAGAGTAAGGTAACTTTCTTTCTTTATCTCATCGTCGCTGTTTTGATAATTCTTAAAACTATCAAGTAGCTTTTTATAGGGTAAGCAAATGAAAGCAGAGAAAATAGCCAGAAACAAAACATAGGCCATCGATTGAATCTCAATAAACATAGAAAGTTTTGCGTAATCTTCTAGCCCTAACAGCAATAAAAAGAAAACGAAGATAATAATTAGAAAAGTAAACATATAGAAACCTTAAAATAAGTTTAACGCTAGATCCTATAAGTACCAGGAAGTGATTATTGAATGCACTTCCCAGTCAATCCAAATTTTAAGGACACTTTATTCTATTGCCGACCGAACCATCTTTTTTTATAGAATGACAGGTATCGAATATAACGCCTTCACATTCATAATATTTACCACCCGTTTTTTCATTCTTTTTTTCTTTACAGTTGTCAGGCTTATTACCACCTGACACCAGCAATAACTGTGCGAGTCTTAATACTTTCATTCGTCTTTTTCCTTTAAGACTAAATAACTAAAAATAATGCTTTAACCATTAAAGCAACAAAAAAGTAACACCAAAAAAAACAACAAAGCAACACGCTAGAAGCGTTTTTAATTTTTAGATACTACAGCGAAAATCTCATCAGCATATTCACGGCTTTGAGAAACTAAATCATAAATATTGCTAATGGGTGTTGCCGGTCTTACTGCTGCTAATACAGCTTCAGCTTCTTGCCAATTATTTTGCTCCACGGCAATCGCTACTTTTAATGCCCCGCCAAGTAAGCCTTTGTAATTCAATAGTGCACCACTTAAATTACTATCGAGTGAGAACTCAGAAATAATGGTGCTTAACTCCATATCAAGCACTGCACCTAGAATCGACATCAGCCCGATTAGGTACCCCTGCTCAGCCATTTCTTCACCGCCGGGCGCTAAAAACAATGCCATAAAGCGTGCACGCATTAAACCATATTTGGTCAATTCAGCTGGCTTATCAACTCCCAGCTCACTGAGCGCTAAAACCCGAACAAATTGTCTTAGGGCATCTTCGCCAAGGTAAACAACCGCTTGAGAAATCGTCTTCATCTCTAACTTTTCAAGGCCTGAGCGAGCATTCACTAACTTCAACACCCTAGCCGTTAGGCTCAAGTCTTTAGAGATTTTTTTCTCGATATCTTTAAAGCACAGATTCGGCTGTGCTGTTGACTTTAATAAATCAAACACCACTAGCTTAGAAGGCTCAACATTACCATGCGTCAACATTTCTGGTTTGGCAAAAAAGTAGCCCTGAAAATAATCAACCCCAGCACTTTTCAAATATTCAAATTCTTCGTAGGTTTCAATTCGCTCAACCACAATTTTTATTTTTGGATATAAACGCTTTAATTTCTTAACCATCATAGTGGTTTTAAGAATAGGCTGTTCAAGCTCCAATTTAATGTAAGACATATGAGGTAAAAGCGGCTCCCATCGAGAGTCGGCATCATAATCGTCCAGCGCAAAGCGGTAATGCTGTTTACGTAGCAATCTAACGGTTTCAAGTAACTGCTGAATATTCTGCGAACGCTCAACAATTTCAAGCACTAAGTTATCAGGTTTTAATAGTCGCGGGATCTCTTGCAATAACGTGGTATCAGAAAGGTTGATAAACGCACAATGATTGGCAACCAGTTTTTCTTTGCCAACCAAAATAAGTGAATTAAAAAACATTCGCCCAGTGGCTTGCTCATCACTTACCCCGACAGGGAAAGCATTATTTTGCGAATCTCGATATAGCAATTCATAAGCAAATATTTGCTTTGTCGCATCGAGAATTGCTTGTCTAGCAATGTACTGAGTCGCGGGTTTTGTCATAGATAGTGTAAACCTGGTAATGTAATTCTAGCTCTAAAGCTCTGAGAATTAATTAGAAATTCTGTCGCATTTTTTAAGGTTACGCCAGCACAAGAAGATGAGCAAACAAAAATACCTTTACTAGGATCATAATAATTTATTCTAACCCCTTTTAACTTATAAATTTTAACCGCTTTAAAAACGGATTTCATGTCTTAATGCCAAAAGGCAACCTGTACTAACTCTAAAACAGCAATTTACGTAAATATGTTTTAAGTTGATCAATTTATTCTTTTTCTTAGGCTTCATACACAGAACAAAAAGCCCTCATAAGAGGGCATGTTTTAGTTTACTCTGCTGCAATAAAGTTCATAACCTAATTAGTCGTTATAACGAAATATACAAACTTACCAGCGAATTGTGCCAAAGCAATCAGGCAAGCCTAGCTGTCAGCTATTTTAAATTTAAACCGTATATTCAACGCCAAGCCCGGTGACATACGCTCTACACTCACTTCACCTTGCTGGGCATTGATCAGCTCTTTAACCAAAGCCAAACCAATTCCCGTGCCTTGGGTTGCTCGGGTTAATTCATTGCCGCCACGATAAAACAACTCAAACAGCTTTTCTTGCTGCTCTTCACTAATACCAAAACCATAATCACGTATTTGCAACTGAATAAATTCAGGCTGTTGCTTAGAATAATGAAAATTGAAATCGATTTTTTGCCTATCAACATCATTGATCTTGGCTTGATCAAAAAACTTCACGGCATTGTCAGTAATATTGATCACCACTTGCGCAAAAGCATCCATATCAACCCACAGAAGAGCACTATCTGGCTGTTCAAAAGGCTGATTTATAGTAAGTTTGAAATCATTTTTCACTAACAAAGATGAGACTTTTGATTGGATAACGTCATTCAATATGCTCAATTTTACCCAGTTCGGCTCAACATTATGTGCAGGCTGACTGAGTTTAGATAGCTGCAAAATATTATCGATCAAACGAGATAAACGTTCACTCTCACTAAATATAAACTCATAGTAATCACTGCGATGTTGCTCAGATAGAATTTGCCCTGACTTTAGCATTTCTGAATACATGCGAATGGATGTTAGTGGGGTTTTTAATTCATGACTCACCGACGAGACAAAGTTCAGACGTTGCTCGGCTAACTTTAACTGACGTTTACCCAAAGCATAAAAACCATAACAGCCTAGTGCAATGGTCATTAATAAGACCCCCATTAACCCTAAGCCATACAAAGCAAGGCTACTGGTACCAAACGCTTTAGTCGAAAACGAAATACAATAAGATGGAAATGGCCAATGCAACTTGCTTTCTTTAAGGTGAACTTGCATCAACTTTGCCGGTAACGACGCTTGTAACTGTACATCCATATCTCCATTTTTCAGCATCTTGGAAACAATAAACGCATCCTCGGCATGACCTTTCTTATCACTAATAGTCAATCCGAGAAATGCATTGGGACGCTTATTGGTCATGACTTCCATGATAAGTCCGAGTAAATAACGCTGTTTATCTAGCACATAGCCCTGCATTTTTACTTCATCACTGACTGTCACCACGCGATAAAAAATGAAGTAGTCTGGTACGTCTTCTATCACTTCATATTTTTCAGGTTGTACGATAAAGCCATTATTAATTAAAGTTTTTATCTGCCCTGAACGCATCACCACATCGTATAAGCCGCGTGCCATTTTGAGGCTTTCTTTTTGTGCTTCCCATTCAGAGAAAACATCATCCGCTTGGATCACATCAGGCCACATAGGGCTATTAAAACGCCCTTGTGCATCTATTTGAAAGAACCCCACTAAACCTTCATACCGCTGAAAGCTTTCTGGATCAGCAAGCGGGGATACTTGCCGCGTGACCTTTTTGGTTTCAGGGTTGTAAGCATACTGATAATAGTCAAATTCGGTAGGAGAAACCGAGTTAGTAATAATCGCTTGTTTAAATAAGCGTTTATTAATGATGTCGCTAAGCTTGGTTGCGCTCTTTTGGTATTTTACGATCTGCTCTTGTTGAAATTGCTGAAACACAAACACACACACTAAAGACACAGGAATAAACAACAGCAAGAAAAAGCTCAGCGTGAAAATTCTTAGCCGTTTTAAACGCTGTTGATAATTAAGCAGTGGAGAAGGTTTTAAGAATGCTTTCATCAAGAAGCCTGCCCGAATAATTGATACCCTTCACCACGCAGGGTCACTAGATATTTTGGCGCTTTAGGGTCTGGCTCTATTTTCTTACGTAACTTGGCTATATGAATATCAACCGTTCGAGTATCAATGTGATCGGTGGACTTATAACCCCAAACTTCTCTTAACAGTTCACAGCGAGAAACTGGCGCTTTTTGTTGGCTTAGATAATTTAAGATTTCTACTTCACGACGGGTGTAGCGCACCGTTTGGTTGAACGATTGGCCTGTTAAACTCTGAGTGCAGATCTCCACTTGATCGCAAATGGTCAATTTACTATCTTCGGGGCTCCATCCTGAACGGCGCACTAAGGCTTTAACCCTTAACACCAGCTCGGACGTCGAAAATGGTTTAGCTAAATAATCATCAGCCCCCAAAGTCAGACCATTTATGATATCTTCTTCACTGTTTTTAGCAGTCAGCATCAAAATCGCTTGGCTTTGCGAGTGTTGGCGTAGCGCATTACAGATCTCAAAACCATTCATACTCGGCAGCATCACATCTAAAATCACACAATGATAATGGCCTTGTAACGCGGCTTCTAACCCTTGCTTGCCATCCATTTCACTGTCGACCTCAAAACCGTGAAAAATAAATAAGTCGGTCAAGCCGCGTAAAATACTGGCTTCGTCTTCCACGATTAACAATTTCGGTTTGATGCTCATAATTCGGTACTCCTTTTTACACACGCGTTACCCTACCCCAGACCTTACATTTTCTTAAGTAAACTTTTGTAAAAAAAACCTACTCAGAGTTTTACTTTTTGTGCCTATTTTACCTTTGTTCGCTTTCCTAATATGAGTTCAAACGCCATTGAGGGAAATATCATGAAACGCCTTTTCACATCTCGTCTTTTAAAATTAAGTGCGGTTGCAACTGCATTGACTTTGTTTTTTAACAGCCAAGCAAGCTGTGCCAATGATGATGTAAGCAGCAACACAGCTGCTAACATTGATACCTACGACGAGAGTTTCTTCACGCCATTTTCACCACAAAATCTGCGCGATATCTTAGAAAAAATTCCAGGAGCCAATAACCTACTATTAGCCATGAATAACAACAATGAAACCCGAGGTTTTGGCTCGTCAGGCGAACAAATATTAATTAATCGACAACGCGTATCGGGTAAAGGTAATAGCATTAAAAGTGAGTTAGACAATATTCAGGCTAAAGATGTTGACTATATTGAGCTGATCAGAGGGTCGGTATCGGGTCTTGATGTGCAAAGTAATGGTTTAATCATCAATGTCATGCTCAAAGACGACATCAGCACCGCGGTACTATGGAATATTGGGGTCACGAAAACAGACTCTATGCAAGGCAAACCGTTAGGCTCTTTGGTACTAAGTGGTGGTGAAGGCGATTTAACGTATCGCTTTGGTTTTGAAAGAAAGCTTTATCCTACAAAAATAAAAATCAATGAGCTGTTTAGCTCTGCTGACAATGAGCCGACAAAACACTACAAGCGCGTGCGTAAAAATTGGTTCCGAGAAGACATATTCAGCAATAAGTTCAGTTACAAGCACGCCAACAGCACCTCTATGACGCTGAACAGCATGTATAAAAAAATCTATCTAGATAGCGACTTTGACTCGACCTACATTCAACTTGCAGATAACACCACTACGGCGGACAACCTGACATTTGATTGGGGCCTACGAGAATGGGAGATTGGCGGAGATATCAGTCATAAAATTAACGACAAACACAGCTTAAAGCTGGTATTTATCGAAAACCGCAGTAAAGCCAACGATCAACTTTGGCAGACCATTACCAATGACGATGACAGCACCACGGCGGGATACCAACTCCCTCGACTTTACAGAGAATCAGAAAGCGTCGTGAGAGGCAGTTGGAAATACACACTCAACCAGCAGCATAGCTTCGATTCTGGCGTTGAGCTAGCTATTAATAAACTCGATGAGAACCTGCAATTTATTGACAACCAAGATGATGTTTATCATTCGACTGAACTTAATGAAATCAAAGAAACCCGCTATGAAGGCTTTAGTCACTATAACTATTCAATATCACAAGCAACGAACTTACAGGCCTCTTTGGTTTACGAGTATTCAAAACTGGATGTCGCTACTGATTTTAGCTTGCAAACCGATACCTTTGAGCAAGCAAATAGTGGCTCAACCCGTTCATTTAATTACTTAAAACCACGTATTAACTTACGCCATGATTTAAATGACGCCATTCAGTTACGTACCAATTTAGAGCGTACCGTGAGCCAATTAAGATTAAATGATTTTGTGCCTCGCTTTAACCGAGAAGAGCAGCGATTAGAAGAAACCAACCCTAACTTACGCCCAGAAGTCAGAGACGAGTTCTCTGTAAGTTTTGAGCGACAATGGCAAGCAACCTCAGGTAGTCTGACTCTGACGCCGTATTACCATAAGATCACCGATCTCATTGTTGAGATCCCACTAGTGAGCTATTCAGGTGAAGGTAATGTTGATAACGCGAAAGAATATGGTGTGAAACTTGAAACTGATTTTGGCCTCGACCCTATTGGCCTAAAAAATACTATGGTCAGTGTCAGTTACACTTGGCGTGACAGTAATATGCGTGACCCATTTACAGGTCAGGACAACAAAATAGCGAGACTAAGCGATAACGAATGGCAAGTTAAAATCAACCAAACTAATCTATTTAACAAAGTAGATTGGAGCATGACACTCTTTGATAAAAGCGCTTCTCCATTTACACGATACGACTATACCAGCACACTGGATGATAAACTCAAAGTCAGAATAGAGTTAGATTATAAGCTATCATCTGACTTGAAGTTAACGCTTAAAGGCGACCGTTTGCTAAGCCGTAAAACCAGAAACATCAGAACTCGACATGACGGCTTATTTACTGAAAATGGTATTTCACAGTATGAAGATCGCCGCTTTGAGCGCTCACCACGTTTTACCTTACTATTAAGCGGCCAATTTTAATGAGTCCCTTTCGTCTCAAAAAAGGCACGCTGTTGACTCCGTGCCTTTTGAAACCTACTAGGTATCTTTAAAAAAAGAAGAGAGTAAAGTTATTCTAAAATCCACTTTGAGTGCTGTTCATCTGCACTGCCTGTCGAAGTTAATTGTGGACGCTGCTTATCTTGGTTATACCAAAAATACTGCTGCCAATAGGTATTTTTAATATTCCATAGGCCCCCTTGATAAACAAACTCGTACTCCGCTTGTTTTGGCGAGTTCCATAATTTTCCATACCCTGATGAAGACCCACTATAGCTAAAGAACAATGCAGGTGCTTGGCGACTTCGTAAATAGTAACGCCCTTCACTTGCAGGTACTTTGAGCCACTCCACAGGGTTATTCTGCGCTGTGGTTAAGCGTTCATTATTATTTAAAGCCGATACCGACAACGCCTTACCATCTACAGCAGACTTGATCATAACCGCTTTGCCACTGTCAGATTGTTGCTTAGTAGGTTGCCAGTCGTTTGGTGGTGTTTGCCAAGTAAGTGACTTCCAGCGCCAGTTATAGGGCATTCCCATATAATCATCGTACAGATCTGCGTATCCGGGTTCTGCTTCAATGTTATATAAGCACTGGCGACGCTCAGCATCTAATTGCGCAACACGCTCAGCTTGATTGGTTGTGCCTACATTTAATTCTCCCATACAGGCTTCAAGTGTTTTACCTGTCCCAGTTTCACCCGGGGCGAGTACATAGGTATGGTCTCTATGCTGTTGATTTTCATACCATACAAGCATCGCTTGTTCATCAAACGACAGCCAATTGTCTACCAAGGTTTGTGCTTCTTGCCTTGCGTAAGCTTCGCGTGCACTTTTGTCTACGGCCATAGTGCGGATAAATGCAGCCCATAGGTCTTTACTTGCTTCTAAGGCCACAAGTGCAACAGGCTTCATATTACTTGCAGAATATGAATCCCACCCTGAATCAAGTCGAGTATTTTCTTGCCAGATCACATCGCCACTGCTGAAGTCGAGTACATCTTTAGTGTCATGTGTGTGCTGCTCTGCACCTTCTGAACATAAATAGGCTTTTACTTGCCATACTTTTTCGTAATTATCTGCTGGTAAACGTACCGTATGTTCCGGGCTAAATGAGTCTTGGAATAAGTGCACCGCTCGACCAAACAAGAAATAGTTATGATCTACTTCGGCTTTAGCTGAATAGCCTCCACCATCCCACACTTGAATACGCTTTTGCTCTGCCATTGCGGCATTAACAAAGTGTTCAATAAAGCGCTTTTGACCTCGGTAAGCGGCATCTACACCACCTTGACCACCTATGTCATCATAACGACGCATAAAGTGATCTTGTTGAAGGTCGGCAGGTTCTTGCGAAATCGCACTAAAGCAGTTTGGTCCAGTCGGATCCGTACTGGCATTCGTCACATTAAACCCAGCAATGTCCACCCAGCGTTCGCCCACAATGGCTGCATAGATATCGTCATACTTAGGTTGGTAACTCGCATTGTTATTACTTTTAGCTTGTATGCGCTGTACTTCATCGTACGCCGCAGTTAAATCAGTGCGCTTCGCCAGGCCATGTTGCCAGTGATATCGAGGATCATTAGGATCGGTTTGAATGATGTGCTCTTGGTCTAGCAATTCGAGTGCCGCGGTACGTGTGAGCCATTCATGACCCATTGGCATAATGCCACCGCCACCTAATTGCGTGAATGCACTTGCTGACGTCGCACCTAGCAGTGCAATACCAATACTCAGTTTTTTGATATTCATAATTTTCCTTATAGAACGGGCTTAATAAGCTTTTTACAGCTCATTTCCTTAAGCCAATAAAAATCATGCGCATAGTAGAGTTAAAACTTTAAAGTTACAACTATGTTAATAAAAGTTTAAAGGGAATAAGTGAGATTTTTTGATAACAGCCCTAAGCGGTTGGGGGAACTCAGGGCTGGAGAAAGTAAATAAATTACCGGCAATTCGCGTTCGGGAAGTTACTGACGTGAGTCGCAATATGATCGGCGTAACTGTTATTTAAAATCGGCGTTGTGCCGTAATGACCCGCATCTTTACCTATGGTAAAGCTTTGAGATGCACTCAACCCAGATTTGATAAATGCTTCAGCATCCGTTTTTGCATTGCCATAAGCACGCACAATTTTAATGCCATTCGCTTCAAGCTTATTAATCTGCTCTGTCTTGTACTCAGCAGTACGGAATAAGCTGGTTTCATTGCTCAGCGATGTGCGCAGATAACCTTGAGGCAAACCCATCCAAGATAGCCATTTACGTGTACCTTTGGCATACCAATAAACACGCGCGGTCAGATAAATAGGCTGATAACCTAAATCTAAATAGCTACGCGCTAAGGTATAAGCCTCATCCTTTGCATCAGCATAATCTATGCCTGTGTAATCACCAATTTGCTCGGCATCAGACTCTGTTAATGTGCCATCAATATCGAATAATACCGCTTCTGTATTTGGCTCTACGACCGTTAAGAAACCTTCTGTTCCTGTGCCATCAGCTGGAACGCCCGCGTAAATACGGTATTGGCCTGCAGACATGCCTGGTAAAGATAAAGTCGCTTTGCCATCGCTGTTTGTGGTCGCCGTAGAGACATATTGCCACTTTGCATCATTTTGACCACGAATATAAAACTTCACTGTTTCAAACTCTAAGTCTTTATGCGCCACACTGCCGTAATCAAACTTAGCCGTTACTGTAACAGGCTTACCTACCGCGACAATTTCATCGTGGATCATATGAAAGCTTGGCAGCCAAGTAATAAAACGATTTGACCAGTTTTTATATTTGCCGGTTTCAAAGCTGGGCGCTTCAAAACGCTGCTCCATCAAATGTGGTTGCGGACACTGCGGTAGTGCAAAAGCCGAGGCTGTGCTCAGCAGTAGCGGGGCAAAAAGCCATTTATTATTGTTCATATTCTTTCCTTAATTAAAAACATCAACTACTTAGAATAGAATAAAAACTCAAAGTTACAAAAATGTTAAATATAAAATAAAAACTTAATTCATATAAAAAAGGCCGCGTATTTTTCAAGTACACGGCCTTTTATGTGTGCGTATGAAAATGAATTAGGTGTTGCGCGCTTTAGCCACAATTTCGACTTCTTCAGGCACTAAGAACACCCCTGAAATCGCTTTAAGATTGGCCTGCTTCCCTTCAGGTAGACTAAATTCAAACTTATGCGCTAACTGAGCAAACAAGGTATGAATGATGTATTTACCGAAATGTTCACCCAAGCAGCGGCGCTGTCCTAAACCAAATGGGAAAGCCTTACCCAATTGTTTTTTGCTCAACTCGCCATCTTCATCTAAAAAGCGTTCAGGCATAAATTCATGCGGGTTTTCCCACAGCGTTTCATCTCGGGTAATACTGTAATTATTAATCACCAATGGCGTGCCTTCGGCAAGAAAATATCCATCTAATAGTGTGTCTTTACTTGTTGCATAATTGGCTGCAGGCATTGATGTAATTGAACAATGGCGCAATACCTCACTGATAAATGCTTGTGTATAAGGCAGATCCGCTTTGTGCTTATTCAGTGGCACCGCGTTTTTACCCACCACTTCATCGAGTTCTTTTTGTACACGCTGCTGCTGTTTTGGAAAAGCAGCCAAGTATAACAAGGCCCAGCGCATAGCAAATGCACCAACACCGCCACCAGCTCCAGCAACTTGAGTCAGTGAACCGATGACAATTTCTTTTTCATCAATATTTAAAGCAGCTTTCGTTTGCGCATCAACACTGTCATTGGCAGCAAACAAATAATCACATAAATCACGATACTCGCCCGGTTTATAATCGGCTTTACGACGGTCAACATTGAATGACACGTACTGATCAAGGGCGTTCAAGTTACCGCTAAACTTTTCAATCGCATCACCATACTGAGCGTAATATTTCTCTTGCAGCTCAGTAGGCATCAACTCGTAACGCGTGCTGTTAATAAAGCCATTTGGTAACCAACTTAAGCTTTTCTCGTCAAACAGGCCTTTTTCAAACTCACCAAAGCGATCATCAAACATGACCTTATGTAAAAAACTAGCAAGCTTAATTGACACTTCGCGATTCGGATCAAATGGCTTGCCCTCATCGGCTTGCCATACCGCTGCGATATCCTCAATTTCAGTGGTCATCCATTGCTCAATGTTATCCCAGCGCGTGGCAAAATATTCACGCATGGCATGGGCAAATACTTTACGATGCACCTGCCAAGGCTCGCCAGCTTCTAACTCTAAAAAGTGCTTTTGTGGTGCCACTTGCAGAATTTTATAGTCGGCTCGTACATTAAACACATCATTCTGTGTGACCAATGCTTCTTTGATGTATTGATAGCCGTTTAATACCACCAAATTGCCCTTGGCTGTTTCAACCGAGTAGATATCTCCGTACTTCTTTGATAGAGACTCGATAATTAGGTGGTATTCCTCACCCCAAAAAAACAGCTGCCCGTCTTCGCTGTTAAATGGGATGTGAGGAATACTCGGAGTCAGTTTGTTAATGTCTAAATTGATTTGTGGTTGCGCCACGACGCTGTCTGTATTTTTCATTGCTCAAATTCCGCTGACTAAAGTTGGTGTTGCAGTGGTCGCTGCACTCGCTGTGAATTGCTCTGATTGCAGATACCAAACGAAAGGAAACTTTTCGGTGATCCGGAAGATCTTTTTACCCTGAGAGAACACCAAGTAAGTGCGATACAACACCAAATCATGACTTGAAATCGCAAAGTGAGGTGCTAGCTCATTGGCATATTCAAATCCCCATGACAGCAAGGTTTTATAGGTTTCAACCTGAAACTTTTCCCATGCTTTGCCGATGGGGATCTGAGAATGAGTCAGGGCACGAGAAAAATTCACGTTCATGTTTCCGTGATAAACCAAGGAGTCGGCATACAGGTACGGCAAGCCTGAGGTCTCGCCTTGCAATAAAATAACCCGCCTTTGGCAATGTGTTTCAGCTTGTTGTTCACTCGACGTTGTGGCGATCGTGTCACTATCAACATCGGCTTCAAACAGTTTATTCACCACCAACTTTTCATCGACAATACTTTCGATTAATTGGGTTACTGTGCCATCGGTGCCTAAGATGATTTTTTGCAAATGGCTTAAACGACTTAAATTAAAGCGGTGTGGTTGCAACGCATCATTTAGATTGCACAAGCACTCATCGGTTAATCGGATCATAACGTTTTCCCGTCCCTGAGCAGCTATTTACTGAGCTCACGTAAGCCATCAAGGCGTAAACGTGAGAGTAGTTTTTGGGTGATCAAAGCCAACTCAAAATGAATGATGCGTGGCCAAGAACTGATATTTGGAAAGCCTAATAAGAACGAGCGCGCTGTATGAGTCATTTTATTTGGGCCATCTAAACGGTATTGCACTGCAAACTGCGGGTTATGCAATAGCTTTACGCGCAACAGTGGATCTTTAAACAAGCTAGGGATCTCAGGCATGCAGCCAACCAGCTTTGCCATAGAATCCATGTAATGGCAGTAGTTCACCAAAGAGGCCACATGTGGGGTGATCTTATACTCCGTCTGCCAGTGTTCGGTATCGTATTTAATGATGTCGACCATTTCTGATAGTGGTGGTAATGGTTTCTCGCCACTGGCCAGTTGTGATAAATAACGACATTGCATTTCAGCAATAACCGGAATGCCCCCTTGTTGCGGACGAACAAAACCGATAAACGACAGTGAGTCACCCATTTCAGGAATAAACATTTGTTTATACAAATCACGCATATTGCTGATACTTACGTCTAAAAAAGGGAAGCTCAGTTGATAGCCCGTGCAAAATACCACGGCATCAATTTCTTCACGCGTGCCATCTTGAAACACCACGGCGTTTTTTTCAAAACGCATAATGCCACCAATGTTAGGGACTACTTTGCCATCGGCGATTGGCCTGAATAGTCGCTCATTTTTAGTGACGGCCTGATGGTGAGAAGGGCCTGATTTTTTCAACCACTCACCTCTGATCCGTACATGATCGTTACGGCTATTCACATACTTATTGAAAATACCTTTGGTGATCCCACCATGATAACGATGAGGTAATTTGTTCACGATGCGTGATGTTAACCAGCTGGTATCTATGGTGAAGTAAGGATCTTCTTGGAACGCCATATAGCGTGGTGCCACCGCTGGGTAACGGCGCAGCGATAAGATACATTTACTCGAAACTTCTGAAATCTCAGAAGTAATGTCGGCACTACTTTCCCCCAAACCGACACATAACACACGTTTACCGGCATATTTGTGCTTATCGCGATAATCATTCGAGTGCTCAATTTCGCCCTCGAACATATCTAAACCAGCAAGCTCAGGCAGTTTTGGCTTTTGGAAATGACCCGAGCAAACGGCAACCATATCAAAGATGTCAGTTTGTTCAGCCATGCCATGTTTCGTGGTGACCTGCCATTTTCCCGCTTGCTTTTCTACCTTTCGTACTTCGTGATCGTAATGGATGTATTGACCTAATTCGAAGCGGGCAAGGTATTCGCCTAAGTAATTAACGTATTCTTTTTTAGACCAGAACTTCAGCTTTTGCTGACTCGGCACATAATCTGAATACGCCATAAAATAATTAGAAATGGTTAGGTGCAAATCTTCATAGATTTTTTTATCGGCAAATACACCACCAAAGCTTTCTGCTTTTTCAAAACAGACGACCTCATGGCCTCCGTCTGTAAGCTGTTTGATGGCGGCAATGCCTGATAAACCAGCACCGATGACTGCGATTTTTTTTCTCATTTTTCATTCCTTGTTTAACTAGGAGGTGTTTACGCCTCGCTCATCGTGATCTGGGTGTTATTTTCAGATCCCGATTGAGCAGACAACCCAGATAAGCATTGACGCGATAATTTTCCGTTGCGATTACGAGGCAGTGCATCGTGCACTATCACCTGCTCTGGCAACATGTATTTAGGTAAACGTTTGGCACAGTGAATTTTTAGGGTTAATAAAGACGGCGCATCGCCCTCTACGGCAATATGCGCATGGAGTGCTTTTTGGTTGCTGAGCTCAACTAAACACTCTTTGACTGCTGGGTGCTGGTAAATAGCGCGTTCAACTTCACCAAGATGAACTCGATAACCATTCACTTTCACCATATGATCTTGGCGACCGACATACATCAACTCTCCCAGCTCATTGAAATAGCCGATATCACCTGTGTTATAAGCTTCTGATTGCAGATCTGCGCGCCCCCAATAACCGCTGAAAACAGTCGGGCCAATTACAGTAACAAACCCTTGCTCGCCCACAGGCAGTGCTTTACCTTGTTCATCACAAATTGATAGCAAAGCATTGCTGGCTGGGTAACCTATAGGCAGCTTGTCTGGTACTACCCGAGGAACTTTGTAGTAACTACATACATTGGTTTCAGTCGGGCCATAAAAGTTGTAAAGCTCTGCATTGGGAAACGCTTCACGAAGTTGTTTCAGCGGTTTAATCGCAAAAGCTTCACCAGCAAAAATAATGGCTCTAAGCTGCTGGCAACGCTCAGCAAAGTCAGCCTCAGCTTCTAGCATCATCACCAGTGCAGTCGGCACTGAATACCAAACACTGATCTGCTTTTGGGCCACAAATGACACTAATTTTTGTGCCACATAGCTGTCGATCTCAGATACCAAATGCACACTTGCGCCTGATAATAAAGCCACATAAATATCAAGCACCGATAAATCAAAATGCCAAGGGGCATGATTGGCAAAACGATCTTGCACTGTTGCATTGAGTTTAGTCGCTGACCATTCAATAAAGGCAAGGGCATTTTCATGACTGATTTTGACGCCTTTTGGCACGCCAGTTGAGCCAGAGGTGTAAAGCATATACGCCAAGTCTGTACTTTTACCCTGTTTTGGTAAGTTGAGCTGGCTTGGTTGCTGAGCAGTAATATGTTGCCACGTGTGCACATGCAATACTGAGCTTATTAGCGCATCTTCGTCTAATACTACAAAGTCGCATAAAGCATTATCACCGCGCTGATATTGACTAAACTTAGCTTTATTGGTGATCAATACCTTCATGTTGCAGTCTTGACGAATAATATCCACACGCACTTTCGGATTCATTGGATCGATTGGTACATAAACGGCATTGAGTTTACTCACCGCCAACATGCCAGCCAGTGCTCGACATGACTTATCACACCAAAGCCCCACTCTGTCACCCGCCTTAACACCGATTTTTTGCAGCAGCACAGCAATTTGAGTCGCCCTGAGTTGTAATTCACCATAACTATACGACTCTGAGCTATCGCTCACTGCCAGAGCTTGTTCACCTGCACGCACTAAGCCTTGGGTTAATACTTGATTGAGCAATTTCATAGTAGGCCCAACCTATTACAGATGAGTTCTCGTTGAATATCAGATGTGCCTGAGAACAACACCGAACCTAGGGCATCACGAATGCTGCTATCTATGCCGCTTTCTTGTAAGTAACCGGCCGCGCCATGAATACGAATGGCGTCAATACCAGATTGCACAAACGCCTCGCTGATAGCTAACTTACTTGATGCCACTGCTTTGGTATTATCAACGTCTTGCGACTTTTGCCAAGCCGCAAAATACAGCAATAAGCGCGCACTTTGTAAACGTACTTCCATATCGGCAATACGATGTGACACTGCCTGAAATTTGCTGATGGTTTTATCGCCCTGCTTACGTGTATTGGCAAACTCAATACAGCGCTCTAAATCGTTCTGCATCACACCAATAAATAAAGCAAATAAACAACAGCGTTCCCAATCCATAGAAGCAGCAAAAATACGCGCCCCCTGCCCTTCACTGCCTAGTACATAGTCCTTATGCACTTTTACCTCATCAAAAAAAACTTGGTTTAGCTGCGCCGAATCAAGCCCTAACTTTTTGTAGCTTTTTCCTACTTCAATGCCAGGTAAATCAGCAGGCACAACAAAGGCTGTTTGACCTAAGTAGCCAAACTTAGGGTTGGTGGTCGCATAGAGAACAAAGTAATCGGCCACACTGCCGTTGGTCACATAAGACTTAGCACCATTGATGATGTAGTAGTCACCCTCTTTAGTTGCCTTAGTGGTTAATTTGCCAATATCTGAGCCTGCTTCAGCTTCAGAAATGGCATTTGCCGCAATCTTCTCACCACTGGTCAGTGCCGGTAATAACTCATGTTTTAGTGTTTCACTGCCATGTTCATAAATCGGCATAACGCAAGCAAAGGTGTGCGCAGCACCGGCAAATAAAATGCCGGTATCTGCACAACCTTGACCAAGACCCTCTAAAATTTTAACTGTGGTTAAAATGTCAAAACCACTGCCACAAGGTGAGTAGCGGCTATCTACGGGTAAACCGTAGTAGCCAAACTCACCCAGTGATTGCCAAGCTTCCATTGGAAACTCGCCTGCAGAGATCTTCGAAAAGTCGAGATCTCGTGCAAAGCTCAAGGCGTGCTCATGTAATGCGAGCTGATCCTCATTCCACGCAAAGTTCATGATCTATCCTCAACCAGCCATTTGTTTGCGGTCGTATTCTTCAATGGCATTTCTAAAGATGGTCGGGGCTTTCCATCCTTCACAATCAAAGCAACAGCCACCTAATAGACGGATGACTTCATCGCGTAAATCAGGGTTTTGCATTTGATAGCCAAAGAAAATTGGGTAGATCCAGAAGTAACGAATAAGATCTGCAGCAATTTGCTGACCGCCATTACTCCAATCGCGATATTCGTAGAAAGGCGTCTTCCAATCGTTACCATCGATGGCACGTTTAATGGCATCGGCAGCCTTAATACCCTCTTTCATGGCGAATGACACGCCATAAGAGAAAATTGGATCTAAGAATCGATGCGCGTCACCGATACACAACCAACCATCACCGACAAACGGCTCAATACGGTAAGAGAAGTCTGCCATAGATTGCGATTCACCTACGCGCTCTGCATTTTTGAAACGGCGTCTGATCTCCGGACTGATATGCTCCATACCCCATTCGATGGCATCGTCTGGGTTTTTACACTCTTTGTAGTACAAGTCTTTCGGGATCACTATCCCTAGACTATCTGTGTCTGGCGAGATTGGAATGATCCATGACCAGTGATACTGCTTTGAATATAAAATGGTGGTATTCGTTGAGAAAGGCGGTAAATCGCGCTCAACATTTTTATAATGTGCAAAAGAAGCGATCTGCTGTGAAAAGAACTCGATTTCACGTTTTCCTGCAATGCCCTTGCGCGATAAAAAGGTATTTTGACCACTGGCATCTACCAGTACCTTTGAGCGTACTTGATGCTCAACGCCATCGGCTTTATAAATCGCGCCAACCACTTTTTCTTCATGTTTGATCACGTCTTTAACTAAGCCTTGCTGATATTCAACGCCATGCTCTAGGGCTTTACGCTTTAACATGTTATCAAAGTCGCTACGGCGTACCTGCCAAGTCGGCGCTAAGATAGGAATAAAGAACTCATTTTTTGATAGTGAACCAATCACGTTCACACCGGGTTTGTCTGGGAAGCCTGCTGCATTCATTTCATCAGCCAAACCGAGATCGCGTATGATCTGCCCCGCATTACCTGTTAATGATTCACCAATGTGAAAGCGCGGAAACTCATCTTTTTCAATACATAAAACCGATAAGCCTTTTTTGCGACACTCTATGCCACATAAGCTGCCTGCTGGGCCACTGCCAATAATAACGACGTCGTAACTTTTAAACTGATCCATTACATTGCTTCCCTATTTAAGAAATCTTCCACTACCCAAACAAACTCTTCTGGGCGTTCAGAAGCTGAGAAGTGACCACAGCGAGAAAGGCGAGTAACACTGGCGTTATCAAGTAGCTCAGCGGCTTTTTCACTCCATTCTGGTGGAATAATTTGGTCGTGATTACCTGCAACAAATAAAGTGGGTACCATCACCCCATCAAAAGTTTTCGCAATAGATTGACGCGCATAGTCATCTAAGAAGCTGTGATAGGCAGGGCGAGACAGAACATCATCAAGTAATGACTCTAAGGCTGGCGTCATCTTTGGTGGGTGGTAATAAGCAGCTGCTAAAAATTGCTCTGGGTTTGACGACATTTTCTTTAAATCGCCCCACCAGTTTTCGACGTCTTCAACTAAACCAAAGCCACTACAAACAAGTGCTTTTACTTTCTCAGGGAAACGACGGGCAATCTCAGTCGCAATCATGCTACCTGCAGAGTTCGCCACTAGCACCCACTCTTGCTCTTCAAGCGTTGCAAGGTATTGCAATGTAAACTCAACATGATCAACATAAGAGGGGGCTTCATTGGCACTTTGGCTCAACCCAAAACCCGCTAAATCAAGCGCCACGGCATTGTGACGACCTTGAACTGAACGCAGTGTTGAAGACCAAGATGTTGAAGGATTGCCAAGCGCAGGCAGTAAAATCCATAAAGGGCCATCGCCTTTGACTCGCAATACATGTTGCTTAAAGCCTTCACCTGCATCCACCAGCTCACTCTGAATGCCATAGCTTTCCTGTAATTTCACAAGGCGCTCTAGCTCAGATACCGATTGCTCAGCCTGCATCTCATCTTTTGCGCTTAAGGTGTTAATAAGCGCTGCAAGTGTTTCTATATTCTCAAAATGTACAGGGGTAATATCGTGCTCAGGGATCTTCGCACCATAGCGCTGATCTACATGCGCAAGTAATCTCACCATCGATAGTGAGTTTAAAATACCTAGCTCTAAAAGCGGTGTGTGCTGATCTAAATCAGGTGCCGCACCTTCAAGTAATTCGTTGTTTATAAAGTCGATTAGTTCTTCAATCATGCTAGTTTCCTGTCTAGTCTTTGCAAATCCTTCAGCCACGACTTATTTGCTTTGAATAGTAAGCGATGCCGCGAATGTTCGGGTTCAGTTTGAATCTATTAAAAACCTTACAGGGAATGTTGATATAACTATATAGCCCCTGTGGACTATGGCCTTGGTCCGTTGGGACTATAGGAATGTTCTACACTTAGCTATACCTTGATGGCTCGCTATCACAGTTAGGAAGACTGCAATGCAGCAAACTAAAAACCATTTAGTCAGCCCGGTTAGTCGAGCTGATATTCCTGAGTTAGAGCCCATCTTGCAGGGCATTGAGAACAATCTAGGGTTTATACCAAACGGCATTTTGACCATGGCTAAAAACCCTATGCTAGCTAAAGCATTTGGTCAGTTGTTTGGGTGCTTAAGCCAATTTGAACACATTGGTACAGAACTAAAATGGGCAATTGCCACCATCAGCTCTAATGCTGCGGGGTGCCAATATTGTCAGGGGCATTTCTCGCACATCGCCAGTCGCGTGAATGTGAATCGCGCCAAGGTGTTGGCCGCATTTGAGTTTGAAACCAGCATTTTATATGACGATATCGAGCGTGCAGCACTTCGCTTTGCATTTGCAGCAAGCACCTCGCCTGCTCACCTAGAAAAACACCATTATGACGACTTAGGTAAGCACTTTAGTGAAGCAGCGGTCATTGAGATCTCTGCTGTTATCGCCATTTGTGGCTTTTTAAACCGCTGGAATACCACAATGGACAGTCAACTAGAGGCCGATCCGGCGGCTATCTTGGCTGAAATTAATCAACTTAGCCGTTTTTCCATGTAGGAGCAGTTATGCCTGATATTACTTTTATAGATTTTAGCGGCAATGAAACCACCATAGATGTGCCAGCAGGGACTTCTTTAATGCAAGCCGCGATGGAAAACATGATCGACGGCATTGAAGCTGAGTGTGGTGGTTCAGGTAGTTGCGCAACTTGTCATTGTTATTTAACTGACGACTGGCAAGGCAAAGTAAACGAACCAAATAGTAGTGAAGCAGATATGCTAGAAATGGTCTCAGAGCCGACGGAGTTAAGTCGTCTAAGTTGCCAAGTTTTAGTGTCTGATGAACACCATGGCTTGCAAGTAAGATTACCAGAATCTCAATACTAGATTTGGATAATCTGAGCGTTAGCCACAAAATTAAAGGATAACATCATGGCAAGATGCATCATCATTGGCGGCGGACATGCTGGCGCGCAAGCGTGTATTAGCTTAAGGAAAGAAGGCTGGACTGACGAAATTGTTTTGATCAGTGATGAACACAGCTTGCCCTATCATCGCCCACCGCTTTCTAAAAATTATTTATTGGGTCAGGTAGATGAAAAAGGCTTATTAATAAGACCTGAGCAAGCCTACCAAAAAGATAACATCACCCTAAAATTACGCACTCGAGTGGCAAGAATAGAGCCCGCTTTACAAAGTGTGGTACTGCAAAATGGTGAGCGCCTAAGCTATGAACACTTGCTACTGTGCACGGGCAGTCGGGCGCGTAAAATCACTTGTTCAGGCAGTGAATTAAATAATGTTTTTTATATAAAAACCCTGAAAGACATTGAACAATTAGCTGCACAATTAAACACAGATAAACAGCGTATTGTGATGGTTGGAGGTGGCTACATTGGTTTAGAAACCGCTGCTGTACTCAATAAAATGGGCCATCAAATAACACTACTAGAGCAAGCGCCGAGATTGCTTGCTCGCGTTACCGCCCCGTTTATTTCTGAGTTTTATCAGCAGCTTCACCAACAACATGGCGTAGAAATACATACCAACACACAAGTTTTAGCATTCACCGGTGAGCAAACCGTGACTGGGGTGCGTTGTAAAACACTTACCCAATTAGACGCTCCTGAGCAGTATTTTAATGCCGATTTAGTCATTGTTGGTATTGGCGCCGAAATTAACACTGAGCTTGCTGAACAAGCTGGATTACTGGTGGAGCAAAATGGCATTGTGGTCAATGAATTATGCCAAACCACAGATAAAAATATTTATGCTGCAGGCGATTGCACCATAGGTATTGAGCATCACAGTGGTATCGCATCACGTATTGAATCTGTGCCAAATGCGTTAGCACAAGCAAAAACCGCTGCCGCGACGATTTGTGGTAAACATCAAGCGGTGACGTCAGTGCCTTGGTTTTGGTCTGATCAATACGACTGTAAAATTCAGATCGCAGGCTTAAATCATGGCTATGACAACACTGTATTACGTCAACATTCATCAAACAGTTTTTCATTGTGGTATTTAAAGCAAGGCCGGATCATCGCAGCAGATTGCATTAATACGGCTAAAGATTTTATGGCCGCAAAAAAGATCATAGATAAAAAAATCTCTCTGCCTATCGACATGATAGGCAATACCGATATTGATTTGATAAAACAGCTATCAGGTCGATCCCAAGCTATTTAATTTTTCACAGCTTTTAAAGCAACATTTTACCCAGCTAATTAAGCCTAGTGTTTGAGCCCGTCAGGGCTCTTTTTTCAGCCTCAAAAGACTAATACCAATCCTCAAAAATACTCAATCATTTTGAGGGACTAAAACTGACGCTAATGTCGTTGAAAACTTCTTATTTAGAACAACTAAATAGCAAAATTTTCGCCTTGTTATCGACTAGTTTTTCTTGCCTCAAAATAGACTGCTTAATTAAGAGGACTGGTATAAAAACAAAAAAGCCACAGCGGCTTGTCCCGCTGTGGCCTTTAAATTTTGTTACTCGGTTTAAATTGATTTTACAACTGTGTTAGCTTTTACATTACCACCTAACTCGCGCTCGTTAACCGCATCGCCTGAGTCTATACCATGATGACTGTGATAAGGTTTTGCCACTCCAAAGTCTTCTAAAATGCTGTACAAGCAAGGTAAAACCAGCAGTACCAAACAGGTTGAGGCCAAAATACCAAACACAATACTGGTCGCCAGCGGAATTAAAATCTGCGCCTGCAAACTGGTTTCGAATAACAGCGGCGTCATACCTGCTATTGTGGTCACTGATGTTAACACCACCGCACGAAAACGGTCATGACTTGCTTGAGCGGCAGCATCATGCACTGACAAACCTTCTTTGACACGACGCTTCACAAATTGCACTAACAAAATAGAATCATTAACAACAATACCTGCCAACGAAATAAAGCCCATTAGCGAGGGCATCGAGAAGTTAATACCCATAATAAAGTGACCTAAAATAACGCCTATCATGGCAAACGGAATAGACACCATGACAATTAAAGGCTCAATATAACTTTGGAATTGCAAAGCCAACAGCAAGAAAATACCTATCATGCCGAGTAACATAGCGCGGCGCATAGACGACTGGGTGATCCCCGCATTTTTAACTTCACCTTCAATACTGTAAGCCATATCGGGAAAGCGTGAATTGAGCTCAGACAGCCAGCGTTTTTCGACATCTTTGACCACCGCAGAGGCGGTATTAAGCTCACTATCGATATCAGCGAATACAGAAACCGTCGGCATATTATTCACGCGGTTGATCACCGCAAGCCCTCTGGTTTGCTCGATATTAACTAACGCAGCTAAGGGAATGGCAACTTGGCTTTTTGGATGAATAATCAGAAAGTTATCAAAATCACTGTATTCGTCCATGCTTTGAGCTGCCAGTTTTACTGTCACTTCGTAATTTTCGAGCCCAACATGAATGTCAGATAATTTGCTGCCTTGAAATGCTGGCCTAAGTTGCTGCGCTATGTCCGCAGAGGTAATGCCCGTAACTAATGCATCCGGTTTAAGCGTCAAGGTAAACTCAGGTTTGCCCGGCCTCAAATCGTCGGTAATATTTTGCACTCCAGGATAACCCTTTAACCAGTTTTTTAGCTCAGAGGCTGCCCGACTCAACTGCTCTATGTCGTCAGACTGCAAACGAATATCGACGGCTCTGCCCTGCGGTCCCAATTTAGGCTCTTTGAACGATAAGCTCAGCGCCTC
Organism: Pseudoalteromonas sp. MTN2-4; assembly: GCF_042848605.1. NCBI lineage: Bacteria > Pseudomonadati > Pseudomonadota > Gammaproteobacteria > Alteromonadales > Pseudoalteromonadaceae > Pseudoalteromonas > Pseudoalteromonas sp. MTN2-4. The sequence continues at coordinate 76,407 of NZ_BTGK01000006.1, read as the reverse complement.
TGGTACATCACCTAATTCTTTGCGCCACAGATCCGAAAAAGCCTGCAAATGGGTATTGCGCTGCTCGGCACTGAGTAAATCCACAGAAATATAGGCCAAGTTGGCTCCTTGATCTTGGTAGTCTGGGTTTTGCCCATACACCACAGTGCTGGCAATCACCAACTCGCCGTCTTCTTGCTCGCTGAGTTTTGCATTGGTGCGCGCCAAAGCTTGCTCAATCTTTCGCATGGTTTGCTGGGTTTTAACCAACGGCGTGCCATTTGGCATTAACAAACGCGCTTGTAATACATCACCATCAATATCAGGGAACGCGGTAAATTTCAGCACGCCAGAAATCAACATACTCAGAGACAATAAAAAGGTGGCGATCACCGCTCCAAACACCAAGTAGCGATAGCGGATCAACACATGGTTCAAATGCAATATCTGCTGATTCCAATGGGTAAACTTAGTTTCAAACCGAGCCCGAATTGCACCAACACGTTGTGCCCATTTTCCGTCTTTGCTTTTACTTTGTAAGGCATGACTTAAGTGGTTCGGCAAAATAAAGAAGGCTTCAATCAAAGAAACAGTGATAACAGAAATAAGCACAATGGGGATCACTTTTAAGATCTGCCCTAAATTACCCTCAATAAAGATCAAACCAACAAAAATACATAACGTAGTAACAAAAGAAGAACACACCCCGGGCAAGACGACTTTAGTACCTTGAAGCACGGCATCTTGCACTTTTAAGCCTTTTTCAATATGCGAACCAATAGACTCAGCGATCACGATGGCATCGTCCATTAAGATCCCAAGCGCCAATAACAGCGCCACCATAGAGAGCATATTGATTGAGATCCCTAAGTGCATCATTAGAAAGAAACTCGCTAAAAATGACACAGGTAAACCCATCACTACCCAAAACGCATATTTGAAAGAGAAAAATAGCCACATCACAAAAAACACCAACAACAAACCTTGCCACGCATTGGTGATCAACAGATTGATCCTGTCTTTAACTAAACTGGTGTTGTCGTTGGTCAAGGTTAAATGCACCCCACTTGGTAAACTGGTTTGTAACTTTGCCAGCACCGCTTCGGTGGCATGTAATACCCTCAGGCTATCTTCGTTGGTGTTCTTTTTAATGGTGATAATGGCTGCAGGCGCACCGTTGAAAAAGATCTGCTTTTCATCGCGTTCAAACGTATCGCTCACTTGCCCTAAATCGGCGATGCGCACGTGATTACCTTGTGTGCCTGTGCTCACTACTACATCTGCCAACTGCTCCGCAGAGCGACGTTCGTCTTTAATACGAATTTGCGTGTCGGCTTCTGATGTTTCGAGCACACCGAGCGGCAGTTCGATATTCTGTGCAATTAAACGCTGACTCAAGGTTTGCAAACTCAAGCCGTATTGTTGCAGCGCGTCTTGTGATGCTGTCACGCGCAGTTGATGTTTAGAAAAGTCGTTGATTTCAACAATCGGAATGTCTGGATGGCGCAGTAAAGTCACTTTAACTTGCTCAGCTAAAGCTTTTAACTCAACGCGCGATAAACCCTTATCTGCGCCATTTTGTGCCGCATGAGTGGTCACTGCGACACTCACCACATCTTGTGTACGTCCTCGTTCATTGATGGTCCATTGCTCAACCTGAGCAGGAAAATCATCTATGGTGTCGATAGCATTTCTAACGTCAGTACTGAACTGTTCAAAGTCACCTTGTTCAAACATTTTGACCGTCATCTGGCCAACATTTTGTCTTGCCACACAATGTTTTTCTTCTAAAAAGCTGATCCCATCTAAGGCACTCTCTAGACTTAAGCAGATCTTTTGTTCGACGTTTTCTGCACTGGCTCCGGGGTAAGGCACCACGATATCGAGCTGGTACTGGTTGATTTTAGGTAAAGTTTCACGGTGAATTTGCGGTAGGCTGACTAAGCCAATCACAATAAACAGCAGCATTAAAATATTGGCTGCTGTGGGGTGTGCAGCAAAAAAGCGGATCATTATTACAGCTCCTTCACTGATGTCACTGCCAATACGGCATTTTCTGGTACTAACTGTAATTTACTGCCTGCGATCACAGGAAACAGATCTGTGGTGACCAGTTTCGCACCTACTAACTTTTCATCTTGAAATAAGAAATAATTTTGCTGCTTCAGCGCACGTCGCGTATCAAGCTTTTGTAATGTGTTTTGTGCATCGGCTAAAAGCGCATAGCGACCTTTTACTACCGCCCTCGGCACTGCAATGAAGTTTTGTTCTGTGGCTAGTAATGTTACTTTTGCGCGCATACCTGCCAATAGGGGCGGCTTGTTTGCTAACTCGATATTTTTATAACTATCGTCAATGGTAACAACCACCCCAACAGTTTGGCTTTGTGGGTCTATTTCATCACTCATACGAGCAATTTTAGCCTGCCAGCGCATACCTTCATGACCCAATAACTCGACCTGAGCTTGCAAACCTTGTTCGTCAAAATAGGCGGCCATACCTTGGGCGGATACCGTTGTAATATTAGGCGGACGTTGAAAGAATCCCGTAAATTGATGAAAGCTGTTAAAGGTGAATTGGGCATTTATTTGTACTTGCGCCACATCGCTGGCACTGAATAATGGCATGCCCATGGTGACCCATTGCGATTGCTCAATATTCACTTTATGAATACGTCCCGTAAATGGCAGACGAACTTGTGTACGTTCAATCGCAAGCTCTGCTTGTTTCACATCGGCTTGGGCTTTATTGACTCCCGCCTGTAGAGCTTTGATCTCTAATGGCAACAAGCTCTTGATATTTTCGTTACGTTGCAAGTCTTGCTGTTGCAATAACACTTGTTGTTGGGCTCTATCTAGCTCATTTTGAGATATACTTTTTTGTTTAAGTAAACGCGCTAAACGCTCGTATTCGCTTTGCGCTATTTTGAGCTTGTTGTGGCTAAGTTTAATGTCGAGCGCATTATTTAATTGTGCGGTCTTCTTGGCTGCAAGTTCGACCTCTGCTGCAGCTAAGTTGGCATTGGCTTTCGCCAGTTGGAGTTGGTAATCACTGTCATCTATTGATAGTAATAAAGAGCCTTGCTCAAATAACTCGCCTTTTTTTAGTGCTGGATGCACAAAGGTAATTTTACCCGACACTTCAGCAATACTATTAAATTTAATATTTGGCTCTACGCGTCCAAAGCCCACTATTTCTGGCTTTACTGCTCGCTGATTGAGCAACTGATAATGCGCTAATTGACCGTCATCAGTCGCAGGCTGATGCTGCATTGACGCATTTAATTTAACTATGATGACAACTAATAGAACGCCAATCGCCACTGCGATAGGCAAGTTCCTTCTTGCACTAAAATTCCACCTCATGAGTTTGTTGCTCCTTTAAGCCAAAAATAAACTGTAGATATAATTCCTTTACACGCTGTTCGCTTTGTATCTCGGCGTCTTCGATTTGCCAAGCTTGCTGACGTAGTGTTTTAAAAATGTAAGGTGATACCAATTGCGTCATCAGTGAAAAAGCCGCCAACTTGGCTTTTTTATGGTCATCAATGCCTGCTTCTTGTTTGATTAACTCAGGTAAGAATTGCGACACTCGCTCTGGAAATGCACTCATAAAGGCCTGTGCCAATGGCGTGGTTTTATTGAGAATTTCTTCCGCTAATAAATGCACAAATCCGGGGTTTGTTTGCAGGATTTGATTGAACTGACGCATAAAGTGATAAACAGGCCGAGCTTGTGCATGCAAATCATCAAAATGAGAAAATTGCTCGTCTGCCAAGGCTTGGATCAACTCTACGAATAGGCCTTCTTTGCTATCGAAGTAATATTTGATCATCGCTGAGTTTACTTTTGCTTCGGCTGCTATCTCTCGAATGGTGATCTGGCTATACGACTTCATGTTGAGTAAATGCTGTGCGGCAATAACCAGCTTAGCCTTTTGTTCCGCTTTTTTGGTTTCGCAAACAGGTCTTCCTCGAGTAACTTTTGTTGTCATTTTATTCTCTCTATATTTAATTAACCAACTGGTTAATTAAATATAAAGTTCATTATTTAGTCAACTGAAGTTTATTTTTTTATTTATAGAATAGATACTTATGCTAACTCTCTTGATTGCGAGTACCAGTTGATGATTGCTTTTACTGCTGCCATAGTTCATAACCTGTAAAGAATACTTCTAGGCTGATTAACAACAGTAAAAAACTCACTAGTTGGCCAACTTTCACTTTTGAACACACATAAGCCCCAAGCGGTGCGCCAACAACAACAATAGGAATTGCGGCCAATAAATATTGTTCTATTTCAGGCGTAATTTCATTGAGATGCCAAGCATTAATGGCGCTGCCCACCAATGAAGTAAATGCCATCACTACTACAGAGGTTGCGGTCGCTTTTTTGATGTCGGCTTGGTAGGCAATGATAAGCAAAGCAAATAATGCGATATCCGAACCAGACCCCACTAAACCGCTAGCAATACCGCCAACAAACCCAACTAATAAAAAGCGTCCTAAGCTAGGCTTTATATGCTCAGCACTCGGTTGATGATGCGCTTTTCGCCACCAGCGCAGCACCATGGTAATAGCAAAACACAAGAGTAGAAAACTGAAAATCGATTTAACCAATAATCTCGGCGCGAATGGGGCTACATACAACAAACTGATTGCCACGCCTAAAGCCGACATAGGCAATGCCATAAAAACGATGTTGGTATAAATAGGAATACGACGACAAAAAATAGTGATTGCTGCCGCAGTCATACCAAAGCTCTGTATCGCCAGAGAAAACACTTTAGCTGTAGCAGGCTCTATGGCTAAAACCTTGGTCATCACAGGAAATGCGACCGCTCCCCCACCTAAAGCTGTTCCACCGGCCACAAAAGAGCCTAATGCCATTGTTAATGCGATCTCAAATTCATGAACTATTTGCAACAATGAATTCGAGAGGCCTTGTAACCAAATCAATGAAGCATAAATCAGCACAGTAAAATAAAATGGCCATGACGATGGTCGTCGTAATCTTTCAATCATGTTACACCTTGATCCCTTTCAATCACCTGTTAAGTCTAACCATATACGTTGACAGATCGTATAGTCTGATAGGACCATCTATCACTCATGTTGCAAAATCAGAGATCTTGAATCACCCGTCATTACCTCACTCAACTGTGTTATTAGATTACATAAAAATTACTAATATCCGTCTATACGGTCTTACTTTGCTCGTTTCCCACCCAGTTTTATGACAATTACTCAAAATCAATAATTTATTCTTTTTTATTCACAATTTCTTCACTTTTAATTGCTATCAATTCCGCATCCATGCTTTAATTAATCACGCGATTAATTAAATTTGAATTTAGTAACTGCACCGCCTGCAGAATTAATATGAATAAATTCATTACCTTGACATCGTATTTTAAGGAGAATGCACATGTTTTTAGGTTGTACTGAAGAGCTATCTAGTATTTTAAAGGCCATAGAGCTGTTAAAAACATCTATAAAAGACCGTTCTTTTGATATCAATATTTTTGAAGAGGTTATGTTTTTTGCTGAAAAAGAAGCGCTGTACATCGCATTAATTGATAAGTCGAACCTGTCTGTAAAAACTGATTATTCAATCGAATACTCACCTAACCAACAACAACAACTGCTAAAAACCATTAATTGCACTAAATTAAACAATGTAAATTTATTAAAAAGCTATGCAAAAGCGAGAAACCCGTTATCTGATATCGCGACATATGATTTAGATAACCAAGACTCTGGATTTGTAACTTTAGTGGCCTTTAATAATAAACGCTCAAACACATCGGCCCCAGCATCTTATTTGATTGAGCTCATTTTACCCTATCTTCATAAAGCACAGCTGTTTAGATATGAATCAATGCGGGCATTTAATTCACCTATTCATTTGCTTACAGGGCGTGAGAAAGAAGTGTTAGACTGGATATCATCAGGCAAAACCAATGGAGAGATTGGTATGATCTTAGGGATCAGCCAATATACGGTGAAGAACCATGTCGCGAAGATTTTAGAAAAATTAAATGCGCCTAATCGCTCGGCAGCCATGGCATTGAATAATGAGTTAAATATATAGGGCTCAGCTTACCATTTGAGTGTTGAATTAAATCAAAACCTTGTTGCGCTAAAGCACAACCTACAGGTAATTGTTTTATTATCTGTAGGTTGTCATTTATGGCGACATTATCGTGCAAAATATACGTTGCGAAGCAAGGTTATTTTTGCGCAAGGGCGACGAGTGACCGAAACGAAGTTTCGCAGCACAAGGAGGTGAGGGTATGGATACCCGATGGGCGTAGCTACATGGATGTAAAACAACACTACATCCAAAACTTCATTTACAGTGCGCGATGCAAGGTTACTTTTGCGCAAGGTGAAATGAGTAATCTTAACAGCTGTCATGGAGTACTCAATCAACAGAACGCAATATAAAATCGCTGCTACCAAACTGTTTTAATCTTGTGTAGGTCGTCTTATGGCGACAAAGTATTTTTCATTTCGGTAGCACCGACTTTATGTCGGGTAATTTAAATCAACAAGATTTAAACATTTTGTTGCGCTAAAGCACAACCTACAGGAGCTTGGTTTTGTATTCTGTAGGCCACCATTTATACTGAAAAACTAACAAGCTTGCCCACACGCCCAACCACAGCTCCACGCATACTGGAAGTTGTAACCCCCTAGCCAACCAGTCACATCGGTTACTTCACCGATAAAGTACAAGCCTTTTTGCTTTTTCGATTCAAATGTTTTGGAGCTTAACTCATCGGTGTCTACACCACCTAAAGTCACCTCAGCTGTTCTGTAGCCTTCTGTGCCGTTAGGTTTGATCTGCCACTGGTGAATGTATTTTGCAATTTCATCAATTTCAGTGTGTGTTAATTGATTCAATGCTTTATCTGGAATAGCTTGTTCGTTGATCAGCACTTCAATGAAGCGCTTTGGCAAAATGTTAGACAAAGTATTCTTTAAAGACTTACTGCCTTGATCTTTACGCCATTGATGAATGGCTTCATCCAGTTGTAGTTCTGGCAATAAGTTAATAGTCACCGCTTGCCCTGCTCGCCAAAATGAAGAGATTTGCAAAATAGCTGGCCCAGATAAACCGCGGTGAGTAAATAAAATATTTTCTCTAAATTCAGTGCCGCATTCACTCGAGACCAAACATGGAATGCTCACGCCTGATAAACCATCAAACCGTGTTTTATCATGATCATGTAAGGTAAAAGGCACCAGTGCAGCCATTGTCGGCAACACCTTTAAATTAAATTGCTCTGCGATTTTATAACCAATCGGCGTAGCGCCTAATTTCGGCATAGTTAAGCCACCAGCAGCTACAACCAGCGACTCACAGGTAAAGACACTCTCAGAGGTAGTTACTTGATAACCGCCTTCAGCTAACCCAGAGACGCTTAATACTTCATTTCTGAGATGTAATTCAACACCCGCCCATTCACATTCGGTCATGAGAATATCAACGATATCTTGTGCGCTATTGTCGCAAAATAACTGGCCTAGCGTTTTATGATGGTAAGCAAGCCCATGACGGTCAACAAGTTCTATAAAGTCATGTTGTGTATAACGGCTTAAACAAGACTTAACGAAATGCGGATTACCACACAAATAATTTGCTGGGCTTGCGCCCTCGTTGGTAAAGTTGCAACGACCACCGCCGCTGATCAATATTTTACGGCCCGGTTTTTTGCCCATATCAACAACTGCAACACGTCTGCCTCGATAGCCAGCCTGAGCTGCACACATTAAACCTGCAGCACCTGCACCAATAATCACCACGTCGTATTGCAACATATTTTTCTCTGTTTTGCCGAAATCGAGGAGGATTATACCTTGATGGTGGGTCTTTTGTGCAAACAAGCATAAAATTAACACAAAATTACCACCCATTTACATATGTTTACATTACTAGTTAAAACTCTAAATCTTCATTTAAATTTAAAAAAACCTTAATAATCAGCACCTTTAAAAAATAAAAAGACGTTTATCCATCTACATATAACCATTGCACATACATTAATAACCAAACTTACCCTTCCAAAAAATTAACTTTTATTTTACTTTTCTTCCTCGCCGCAGTTTGGCGAAGAAAAACAACAAGTGACTATTGGGAAACTATTATGATAAGAAAAACACCATTTAAATTAGGCGCACTTAGCCTAGCAATGGCCTCTGCGATGGTAGCAGGTTCAGTTTCAGCTTTACCTTTTCAAGACCAAGTAAACACACCTACTGTTAACCAAACAGCGGCAAAACTAAAAAGCCAGTCAACGCTTGGCACTCAGTTCATCATCAAATATAAAGACAACATGCAACAGCAAATGATGATGTCAGCAGAGTTCGGAGAGTTTTCTCCATCAATGATGAATCAACGCGCTCAGTCTTTTGTTAAGAACTTTAAAAGTAAAAAAGCAAAAGTAACACCTCAGTACGTTCGTGCAATGGCGTTAAGCAACCACCACGTAATGCGTGTTAACAAAAAACTATCAGCGCTTGAAGCAAACGAATTAATGCAAGAAATTGCAGCATCTGGCAATGTTGAGTACATCGAAATTGACCAAATGCTAAAACCAACTGCGACTCCAAATGATCCACAGTACTCTGATCAGTGGCACTATTTTGAAAATACAGCGGGCATTAACGCACCAGCTGCATGGGATAGCGCAACTGGTGCTGGTGTAGTCGTTGCCGTACTTGATACAGGTTACCGCCCTCACGCAGATCTAAACGCTAACCTACTACCTGGTTATGACATGATCTCAAACACACTCGTTGCGAATGATGGTGGTGGTCGTGATTCAGACGCGAGCGATCCAGGTGATGCGATTTCTGCAAACGAGTGTGGATACACACACGGTGCACAAGGTTCAAGCTGGCACGGTACACACGTTGCGGGTACGGTTGCGGCTGTAGCAAACAACGGCGAAGGAGTTGTTGGTGTGGCTTATGACTCAAAAGTTGTGCCTGTACGTGTACTTGGTAAATGTGGTGGTTTAACGTCTGATATCGCTGACGGTATTATCTGGGCTGCAGGTGGCTCAGTGTCTGGTGTTCCTGCAAACCCTAACCCTGCTGACGTAATCAACATGAGTTTAGGTGGCAGCGGTGCTTGTAGTTCAACAACGCAAAACGCAATTAACCAAGCGCGTGCAAATGGTGCGGTAGTTGTTATTGCAGCTGGTAACGACAACGATAACTCAGCTAACTATAACCCAGGTAACTGTTCTGGCGTAGTTAACGTAGCTGCAGTAGGTCGTAACGGTGGTCGTGCTTACTACTCTAACTATGGTTCAAACATTGATGTAGCAGCACCAGGTGGCGCACAAAGCTTTGCAAATGACCCTGAAGGTGTTTTATCTACTTACAACTCAGGTTCAACAACACCAAGCTCTGACAGCTATGCATATTCTCAAGGTACATCAATGGCAGCACCTCATGTTGCAGGTGTAGCGGCACTAATCAAGCAAGCTAAACCTTCAGCGACGCCTGATGAGATTGAAACAATTCTTAAAAATACGACTAAGAGCTTCGGTGCGACTTGTAACAATTGTGGTACGGGTATTATCGATGCAGCTGCAGCAGTTGCTGAAGCATCAGGCGGTGTAGTTGAGCCACCAGTAGGTGACAATGTACTCGCTGATGGCGTTGCTAAAACAGGCCTTAGCGGTTCACAAGGCGGTCAAGACTTCTACACAATGGAAGTACCAGCAAACACAAGCAAAGTAACATTTACTATGAGCGGTGGCACAGGTGATGCTGACCTTTATGTTAAAGCAGGTAGCAAACCAACTACATCATCATACGATTGTCGTCCTTATAAAGGCGGTAACAACGAAGTATGTACTATCGATAACCCAGCAGCTGGCACGTATCACGTCATGCTTCAAGGTTACTCTGCATACACAGGCGTAAGCTTACAAGGTGATTTAACTGCTGGTTCTGTAGGTCCTCAACCTGGTGGTATCACTGAAACAAACCTTTCAGCAAGTCGTAGCAACTGGGTTCGTAAAACTGTTGAAATCCCTGCGGGCATGACAAGCTTCACTGTGACTATATCTGGTGGTTCTGGTGATGCTGACCTATATGTTAGACAAGGCAGCCAACCAACGACATCATCTTACGATTGTCGTCCGTACAAAAACGGTAATGCTGAAACTTGTACGTTCACAAACCCACAAGCAGGTACTTGGCACATTGGTTTACGTGCTTACAGAACTTTCTCTGGTGTGACACTAGACGCACAATATAAGTAATTTCTACCCTACTTATTAGGTCTCTTATAAAAAAGCCGAGCTCAGCTCGGCTTTTTTGTGTTTAGGTAACTAGCGTATATATACATAAGTTTGGTATGAATTTTAGCCACTATAAATATTTATGCTAATCCTCTAATTGAAATCATTTCGTTATACAGTAAGTTAACCTTCACAATATCAGAACCTCTGCGTTCAGATAACTAAATACATGTAAGTAAAACGGAAGCTTTGATTAAGAATTTGCTCTAAATTAGAAATGATTCACTCAGCTAATTAAAATTCTTACCTCAAAGTAGTTAAGTGTTTTCGAGGGTTTGTATTGCACACATTTACTAATTCAAAACAAAAATCAACTGTAGCAAATACACCAACTAAAGGAGCACTTATTTATAGCTTATTCTTATCTCTAATTGGTGAAAGCCTAAAGTGAAGTAAATTTTTGACAGATAAATATGTAGTCACCAAGATATATGGCCACTACATTATTTAATTTGAACGCGATTGGTCATTAATAATCAATGCCTGCATCTAAATAAATCTATGACTAAAAACACAGTGTAAGAACCTTTCATTTTAATCAAGTTTTAAAACCACACGCACTATTAAAAACAGCGAATAAGTGAGTAAAAAAGCAATGAAAGTTGTTTTAAGTACTTTTGGATGTGTTGTGGATTCACTCGCATGTGCAGGTACAACCCTTTGAATTAAGTTCTTGCCAAGAGCTGCGTCCTTTTCGATGTCCGCAAGGGCTTGTAAACTTTTATTAAGGATCTCATTCGCGATTTGAGACTCTTTTCTCGCCTGATTAAAACGCTTCAAAAGACTAGCAAAACTCTCAGTATCTTCTGTTTCAATGAGATTATTTCTTGTGCTGGTTATTCTTTTATCTAACTCTTTAACTTCAAGCCTTAAACTATTAGTTAAAGGACTATTGCCTGTACCATTTATCTCGTTCCTTTTTATTTGGTTTAGCAATTGCAGCCTTTCAGCTGACATAGTATCTATATCTCTATATATAGAAGCTAAATATAATTCAGGATCTTGAATTGAGCTTTCTAATTGAATTTGAGTCAAGACTTGAGTTGCTTCAATGACACCTAGCCTAGCCTCTTCAACAGCCATTACTGCACTCTCTATCTGAGACTCGAAAAGCTCTTTACTTAGTAAACTTGTTTGCTTATCAACTAAATTAATTATTGTATTGATATTTTTGATTGCTTGTTCTTTTTGATAATCAAAAACAGTAATTGTGATCAAGCCCGATTGTATGTCTATCGATGACTCAATAAAGCGCTTTAACTGTGCTGTTTCACTACTACCTAGCCAAGAGCGAATCCTCGTAATAGGATCAACTTCATCAGAAGAAAGCCTGTGCACTATATTACTTTCTTTGTCTAATGCTCTTAATAAGCTTGTTGAAGTTAAATAGGCATAAGATGAATAAACGTCAGGGTTTACAGTATTACCGAGCGCAGGAACACCTCCAAAACTAGATGAAGATTCAGATTGTTTTGAAGATACACTGATCACCGCTGTGGCACTATAAAGCGGCGTACTAATGAAACTTTGGTAAAATAAAACAAATAACGTAGGTATTAGTACAAGTACAGAGAAAAGCTTTATTTTTGATTGCTTGATTTTACGCTTGTGCTCTTCAAAACGAACGTCTTGAGCATTAACCTCATCCAAACTTGGAATTCTGCTTTGCACCTGTTGCGCCAACTTTTCTTCTTGCTCCTTTTGCTGCTTTTCTCTTTCCTCTTGCTTCTGCCGAATACGTTCTTGCTTTTGCGCTTCAGCCTCTAGCTTTCTTTGTTCAGCTGCTTGTTCTCTTTCTTCTTGCTTGAGGCGAATTCGTTCTTGCTTTTGCGCTTCAGCCTCTAGCTTTCTTTGCTCAGCTGCTTTTTCTCTTTCTTCTTGCTTGAGGCGAATGCGCTCCTGCTTTTGTTCTTCAGCAACTCTCTGCCTCTCAGCTTTCCAAGCTGCGATCCTTTCTTCTTCACTTTGAGTGTGTTCTTGGTTATCTTTTTTATCTGTCATAGCTTTAATTTTTCTTTGGCCACTGCTTTGAAATAGCTTCAGCCATTTCAGCACTCTCACATTCAATGAGTTTTGTGTTTTTGAGAATAAAAAAACGATTACAGTGAGTTTGCAGTTGTTTACTGTTTTTACTAAAAAATATCAAACCACTGTCACTTAATTGCTGTTCTAAAGCCGCTTCGCAAATAGGTAAAAGCTCCCTGCCACCAACAGTCAGCTTTTCATCTGCAATATACCAGTTATATTTTACAGCCAATGAGACACTGTAACCGAGTAATGCTTTTTGTTGCGGTGTAAGCCCTTTCAGAGGCTTATTTTGAAAACCTTGGAGTTGGGCGAAAGTATTCACCCATAAAAGAACAGTTTCTAAATCTCGATTTAATATTTCACACAATAATACTAAGTTATCGTAAACGCTAAGTTCACGGTGAAAAAATGAAGTATCACCTAATATCCAAGAGACACTATCATTGCAATGCACAAAGCCTGAGCTGGGTGTTAGAAAGCCATTTAAAAGTCTAGCTAGTGTCGTTTTACCTTGACCTGACTCAGCATAAATCCCTACCCTATCACCACTAAAAAACCGAGTGTTTATCTCATTGAGCACAGGTTTTGAGCCACGATATGCAAAGCATACATTATCAAGCATAATCATAAGTGTCGATTTGCCTTTTTCTCTTCAATCCATGCTTCTACATAAATCGTAGCTATTATTGAAAATAAAATAGTAGAAACTGGAATGATCAGATTACTGACAGGCGACGTGTAACCGAGGAAATACCCTTCTCTTAAACTCTCAATTATATGAACGAGCGGGTTGTAACTTAGCATAGTTTGAATGCTTGATGGTACTTGGCTTACGGTGTAAAAAATTGCAGATATCCAAAATAATGGACGTAAAATAATAGGTACGCTTCTTGAGAAAGTATCGCTGACCTGACCAATTGAGGCAAATAAAGCGCCAATGCTAACCCCTAATGCCCAAGCAACCGTTAACGCAACACAAACGGTAAACAGATTACCAGGAAAAGGGACCGAAAAGAATAAACTCACACCACCAAAAATAAAAATAGCTAACATGATACTTGTTAACCATTCTAGTATTGCAGTAGCAAGCAAACATTGTGCTTTAGTAACTTCAGGTAACAAAGGGAGTAAGCGGTTTACTTTGATACTCCTCATCATAGATGTTATCCCCTGCCTAAAAATGGCATAAGGTAATATCCCTGTAGCGACAAATAATGCGGGCTCAGTCATAATTGGCAAAGGACTTTTTAAAACATAAAAGACCAATGCAACAAGCCCAATCCAAAATAACGGTGGAAGATAAGCCCACAAAACCCCCAAAGGGCCTCCTGCGAACCTTATATCACTCTCACGCTTCATGAGCGCAATTAAGCGCTCATGATTAACAAAAAAAGTATCTTGGACTATATTCTTTGACATAGAGTAGTTTATCCTAGTGTTAAATTGACTCAGAAAGCTTTTACATAAAGCGCTCCTGAGTAATTTAACTAACTTAAGAAATGCTACCTTTAGTCAATAACTCGTAGTTACTGTGTAAGACACGATTCACTTCATGACGAACAGAAGAACATTCACGAGCTTGTGTTGCAATCGTTTTTAGGCTGATGTCACAACTTAAGGCGTTCTTTAGCACTTCAAAAACATGATCTTTACACGGATCTATGTTGTCATTTAACAAATAGCCCGTCACCCCATCCTCAATTAACTCAGGCACGCCACCAGCAGGAGTCGCCAACACAGGTGTTCCTGATATTTGAGACTCAATAATCGCATTTGGTAGGCCTTCCATTTTCGCTAAATGCATTAGCAAATCAGCTTTACTTAACCAGAATGGTACATGCTCAGACACACCTGCTTGGAAGATTCTATTTTCCATGCCAAGTTCTTTGATATAGCTTTTTACTTGCTGTTCTAACTTGCCTCGACCAACGATAATAAACCTTGTTAAAGGATGTTCAGCTACATACTTAGCGGCTACATCAACCCAGAATAAAGGACGTTTATTATCATCATATCTATACACACCGATTACCGTATGTGTACAGTCAGGTGACGCTTTTTCAATTCTATCCCATGTTTCCTGTTCAGACTCAGGTGGAGATAAAGGCTTAACAGTAAAGTCATCTAGCGCATTCGGAATAATGGTAAAGCGTTCGATATCAAACTTAAGCCAATCTGTATATGTTTTCGCTGCTAAAAGACTATTTGCCGTGAAAGCTACACCTCTGATATTTGGTAGCTCAGGGAATAGTTGTTTCATTTCGGCTCTAAGTAACTCAGGGCGAAGAATAGGCGCCATCCCTCTAAAGTTACAAATAATTCTAGGCACACCTGCTAATAATGCCGCAACAACACCTATTAAAACAGCACTGTCTTGCCATGCATAAATGACATCCGTTTTTTCTTCAGCTAACACCGCAGCTAAACAAAGAATAGATTTGCCTAAATTTGGTTCAACCGTTTTCCAAATTTTCAATACTTCTTTGTCATCAGTAAAACGTGAAATGTCGGGCGTTTCATGATCGTTTAATTGATACACAGGTACTTGTGCATCAGTTAGAACAGGTAAGAAGAAGTCGCTCTTTAGTTTAGGCGTTGCATGTCTAACACATACGTATGGTAGAATTTTGCCGTTAAAATGTTCTCTTTTTCTAAACTCAGCCGCGATACGCGTTAACTGCCTTTCCGCACCACCACTGCCTAACTGACCTGTGAAGAAACACACTTTTTCTTGTTTAGAAGACTTATCAAATGCCTTAACTGGCTTTGACTGAAGAATACGTGCGATGTCGCGCAGCGCTGCAGGATCAACTTTAATAAGTTCACTGCTGTTTTCTTGGTTTTCTTCAGCATCTTGAAGTAGTTTTTGCATTGACGGTGATAATTTCTCGGTTTGGCGGCCTTCACTAGCAACGTTAAGCATGTCTTTATATCTTGCTTGCTTGTGCAGCACTATCATGTATCGGTTTCTGATCTTCTGATCTTCTTTATGCTGCTTTAAGTACTTTAAAGCTAGCTCATCAATATTTGCCCAAAGTTGAAGCTCTACCAGTCCTAGAATCATGTTATTTGCATGAACAGAATTGCTTTGGTTCTCTGGATTTGCCTGATAAAGTTGTTGAAGGCCTGTATCTATCTCTTTTAAGCGTCGATACCATCGCATCGCCAGTCGACATATCGCGATATTTAATGGGAAACGCTCAAAAGCCTTAAACCAAAGCACTTCTAACCCAGACTCTCTCGTTTTTTCAGCAACCAGCAAAAGATTGGCACAGTCTTCAGCGGAAAGAACTACATGACTGTAGTTGACAAGAAAATCAGATAACCAAGCTTTAGACTCTTCTGGGTTAAGTGTCTGTTTAGCTGTTTGAGCTAGTTTGTCAGACAAAGACTTGTCTACGCCTTCAGGTTGAAGTTGAGAGGCATCGATATATTTAAAAAGTATTTCTAAGTCCATGTGTATTACTGACCCATGTTGCTTTGACAGCGTTCTAGCTGCTGATGATAATTAGGATTGGCTGGATATTTTACAGTTAAAGCAGCCCAATAAGGAATAGCCAAAGCGAAGTATTTTTGCTTTGTCCAGTTTCTCGCTAACACCAATAAAACTTTCTCTATATTTCCGAAACGCTTATGTACATCTTCAGCAAAAGAACATATATCAAAAGGTGAGAAATCTTCTGATTTTTCCATGTCGATGAGTTTTTTCACAGATACTCGTTCAAGCTGTTTATAGAACTTTTCAGCTTTATCTTTTAGTGAGTGTTCTTTTTCAATAATGTTCAGAAGCGCATACTTTTCATCTAAGTCTTCTGTATTCCTAAACGAGATTGTCGCCTTTTGAGGTATTCTACTTAAATTTACTCTCGCTTCATTTAGCAAGTTTTCTGAGTCTGGCTCATTCAACTCTATCACTCGTTCTGCTGCTCTATATGCTGTAACAAACTGCTCACACTTAACGGCACTACGCATTGCAAAAACATTAGCAAGTAAATGTTCAGGTCTTAGCTGTAAGGCACTGCTAACGACCTCTAAAGACTCCTCAAAACGATTATCATTGAAAAGCGTTCTTGCTGTTAAGAACGGTAATTCAAATAAGTCATCTTGATTACCAATCTGCTGATATAAACTTAACAGCTCATCTGTTGAGCCTTGTTTATAAAGCGCTCGAGTCTTTGTCAGTATATCTTTTACAAAACTTTTATGTGTAAGCACACCTTCACGCAAATTAGTGAAAGCTTTATTAAAGCTACTGATAGCCTGGTTTTTCAGTTTTAGGTTTTCTGATGATGCTATTTTCTCAAGCCAATCCGACGCCGCTGTTGCAAGCTCAATATCGATTCGACCTAAGGAAGTTAAGTTACCTACAGCCGGGATCTCTTTGTAACTTAAAAACTGAGTCGCTAAGCTAAATCTATTTTCATTGATGAAAGTAGAAATATACAAATTAGTGTCTAGCTGATGATTATCAAAGATCATTAGCCACTCTTCATCGTTGAGCTCATCAAAAATAGACGGTGCCAGCTCTAGGAGCTTCGTTGGAGAAACGTAAGGAACCATTAATTTAATAGCATGAATCTCAATGGTCTTATCGTCAGAGTTCGAAGCCAATGCCGCATCAACAAGTAAAGATGCAAGATCGCCACAATTTGGGTGCCTAATATATAACTCGACCAATAATGAAAAGTGCGAGCCAACTGCTTCTTTTTCAGCAGCTAAATTAATAAGCTTTAACTCTAATTCACTTGATATTATTTCTTCTTGCTTTGACAAAAGCTCAAACATTCTAAGCGCTTCATCCGCTGAACCATAAGCAAGAGCAGCATCGAAGTAGCTTCGGATCGCGGTCATATCATCAGGATATTCTTGAACAGCGTTTTTAAGTGTATCTAGAGCAAGTTCTGCTTGTTGGCACTCTTCATAAGCCTGTGCTTTCATCTGATACAGCTCAGAACTAGATGAAGTCAGAGGCAGTTTATTTAACTGCTCAACAACATAACTCTGTTCATTATTTTTTATCAAGGCTCTAAAGTAAGCGACAGCCTTAGATTTGAAGTCTTCAATGTCAGAAGATGCTAGAATGTCAAAGAGTTGCGCTTTAATGTATTCATCGAACCAATCTTTAACTAAAAGTTGACCAAACTCTTCTGTGTAATGAGCTAGGGAGTCACTGTGATCTTCTATCGCTACTTCTTGTCCTACTTCTAACATTTTATTGGTAGGATCATACACATAAGCACCAAGCTCATTTGCCAATTTCTTTACGGTTTCAATAAGCGTATTACGGCTTGCAATTACTTCACCATTGGGTTTTCTTGCATTTACATGAGTGATAAACACAACTCTTGGTAAAAGCTCAATAAGCGTTTTGATGTCTTCTCTAATTTCATCTTCGGTCATTAAGCTCAGTCTGATAGCCCTAAGAGTCTGCTGCTCAGCTTTTTGTTCGTCGGTTTCGTCCCAATGCTCAGCAAGAAAGTCATCAACCACTTTCTGATCAGAATTAGAGACAACTTTCCAATATGCCTTACTACGCTCTTTATCACTAAAGAAAGCTTTGAACTCATTAGATAAGTAATTAAGCTGAATGCAATCATCACCAAGAGTCAGCTTTTTTAAAGAAGATATTTCAATAACGTATAAATCTGAGTCGGTATAAGGCGAAGAGATCAATTCTTCTGAGTCTCGACCTCGCGCTATTAATGGCCATGCTTGAGGTTGAGGTTCGTAGAGGCCCAGCATAAACCTAGCCTGTTGAACAGCTTCAGCCGAAGTGTGTGTAAAACCGTAACTGCGACTCTTACAAACTGTAAAACCATAAGTTTCTTGAGTAATTCTGAGGGGGGTGTTGATTCGGCAAGAGCCTATCGGTGATATATTAAACATTTTTCTATCCTGTTTTATCTAACTCATGGCCTCTAGTTAAATGAGTTGATAAATTTAAAAAACGGTCCAAGCAGTTCACATACTGTCGACGGAACATAATACAATATAGGCATAGCTATAGTTGTTAATGTTTGTACTCTTATTGTAAAAAAGCCCTTTTATAAGAGCACAAACTGGCTTTATTAATTACTTATTGAAGTATGAATACTTGTCTTATATAAGTATTGGGCTAAAGTTTAACTTACTTATCAAGGTTTACCCAAAACCCCCCCGTAGCACGTAAGTTGTCATAACGATTAACGAAGAAATGACAAAGTCGCTTTTCAAACTCTTTACACCACCTCTGAGTATACTCTTCTACACTTTCACCCTCATTTGGTGATGGTAGTTCATATAGTTCAGATGAAATCTTATTATTCTTCCATACCAGAGTAGGGAAAAAGCTAGGGATACGCTTTTTCCAAGCCGCTCTAGGTATAAAGTCCGAAACCGACACTTTTTGACCTAAAAGATCTAACTCAACTTTATTACTTGCAACGTGACCATCTATTGCAATTGACACAATTTTATTTTGATTTAAAGCGCGCATTACATCGCGCGATATACGCGCTACGTTTTTATTTGCGGTGCTAATATGGTGACCAGCAAATCTGTCATCGCCAAGATCAGGAACCGACGCCAGCCAAACCCCAGGTAAGTTAGCCAAATGTAGTAATATCGGACCACTAAAAAGTAAGCCAATATGTGCAGTTGCAATAAAAGCACCATTACCGGCTTCTAAGCGTTCTGAAAGCTGCTGTATTACAGTGTCATAGTTCTCAATAAATGGGGCTATTTCAGAGACTTTGTGCGGATTACACTCCATCCAATCTAATAAGAAGTGATCTAACTCGTTAGTAAAATCAAGCTGCTTTTCGAGTTCAACAGCTTCAATACCCTGAATACCGGAGCTTGCCAGCGTCTTAGATATAAAGTCTTTACGAGATTGTGGAATTTTACTACTAAAGCTGCCAGTGCGTATTTTATCTATGCCTTCTTTAAAAGTATTAGGTAAAGAAGCAGCTCTTTGCTCAAGCCAATTTTTGTAAAAAGTTTGAGCTTTTTCTGTGTGACCAGCCTCAAGTAAAACAGAGGTATATTGTCTAAATATAGCGCTAGTCGCATCACCCTTGATTATTACTTCAAAAATTGTAATGGCATCTTCATAACGTTGATTTGCCTGAAACTCTCGAGCAATACTTAAAAGAAGCGCAGCGTTCATATCTTCTAGAGTAATATTACCTATAATGTCACTTAAGATATCTAGGTTGTTTCTCGCTAGCTGATTACGAAGTACTAAATCAAAGACTCTGATATCATTACTAAAGAATGAAGCGTCGTTTGAGTCATAAAGCTCATCTAATACGCGACTTTGGTTATCTTGTTTGAATAAAGACCTAGCAACCTCAAACTTTAAATTACCGTTAAGCTTACTATATGGCATTATTGTCAGAAGAGACTGTAGAGTATCTGATTGCAATTCATTGTCTGTTATCTGTCTCACAGCGACAGCCATCTCATTAGACTCTGAATCGATCAGGCTTAGATCTTCACATAAACGCGTCAACATAAATGAAGCAAAATGATTTGCCATATCTATTTGCACTAGTCGACTCGTAACTAACAATGCTAAGTAGCAGCTGCTATTTGGTAAATTACTGTCATTTAGTAGCGGCTCAACAACTGTAAGGCTTTCCTGACTCGGCTGCTTTGATAGTCTCTTTAGTACAGCATTTAGCAAGGCATAATCAGTGCCATCAACACACTCTTTTAAATATGCACTCATCTTCTCAATGATAAGATCGTTTGTATCCACTTTAATTGATAGCAATACTCGATCTTTCAATAGCATGGTAGAACTTGGCATTGACTCTAAAAGTACATTATTAACTTTTCCAGCTAAGTGAAAGTTCTCTTGTTTTAACAACGGCAGGAACGTGCCATTTCTCAAAGCCATAATAAATTCAGGTTTCTGCTTTATTGTAAGCTCAACTTGTTGAAGCATTTCTTCAGGCTTTAAGGCTAGCAAAGCGCCTTCTAAAATTTCGTTTTTATTTAGCATCGCATGTTTATCCATTTATATTAAGCTAACAGCTACTTTCCTGTAATAACTCTATTACCTGAGGTGATAGGAGAAATTATTAAATTAAGAAAACGATGAAATTCACTAGCTGCAGCTGGAGCAATGTAGAGCATATCACGATCATTAATAGGCATTAAATTCGCAATAAACATTGCCTCAGGGTCATTCAAATTCAAGTGGTAAATTGTAGGTTGTCCATATTTCTGGAAACGCGAGTTATCTTCTTCTGAAAGCGCAATAGGTTGTTTTTCAAAACGAAACAAGTACACATTTTCAACACTCGCCTTGTTATCGTTTAAACCGCCTGATTCAGCTATCGCATCACTCAGAAAATATGACTCTTTGTCTATTTTGATTCTGCTCTGTTGATTCACTGAACCGAAAACAGTAAATGTCTTTGTATTTGCTTTTACTACAATGTTGTCTTTCGGTGCTAGAAGCACATTATTACTTGGTTGATGAATTATATCGCTCAAACTAAGGCTGTTACTCTTTCCATTTCTTATTAGATACACTTCTGTATCGAAAGCCTTATTAGTTGACCCCTGCGCTAATGCAATCGCGTCAAGAAGCCTAATACCATGAGGTGGGTAAGGTAATTTGATTGGTGCGTTTACATCACCAGTTACAAGGATTGAATTAGCTTCAGGTGAAACCCTATTTACAGATACCTGTGGCTTTACTGTTAAACCCTCAAGTTTCTCAACCAATAGCTTTTGCAATTGAATCAAACTTAGGTTTTCTACTTCTATATAACCAACAAACGGTAAAAATATTTGCCCATGAGCATTAATATCAACTTCTAAGAGAGAGTAGTTTTCATCCCCTTTTGCATAAATACCAGGAGAGGCTGCTTCCCATATTTTTATTTCTAATCGCTCACCTTTAACTAAAGGGTAATCAAAAGAGGCAGGGGCTGGGTCTAAAACAAGCGTACTTTTATTTGTAGCGTTAGACTTCAACTGAAGCGCGTCAACCATAGTTACTTCAACATATTTTATTGAAGACGATGTTGAATCCTTTAGTTCAGCAATGGCTGATTTTGATGGTCCATTCGCTGGCATCGACGAACAGCCTGATAAAAATAAAACAAGTATTAGAGCGATACCACTGAAAAGGTTTTTATTTGATACTTGGAAGTTAAAAATCGATAAACCTGTGTGATCCATTATGCCCTCATTCACGTTAAACGAAATGCTTCGTAAGTGTAATTTAACTTGAAAATAAACTGCTTTTAAAAGAGTAAAAACAAACTTTTTACGCAGGAAAATTAAAGAAAATATGCATAATTTCGATACAAAACCCCAAAGTTAGGGTTTGAAGTTTCAATTCTATGACTTAATTTTTTGATGCAAAGGTTTTTCTTTGTTCTGCTTTTAATTAGGTAACGTTTATTAAAAGCTGGTAGCGGATTTTATGCTCAACGATACATTATTTCAAGGGAATTGATATCTTCTTATCTTTTCTTCCACTATCGATAAGTTAATTTCATTCATTTCGAATGAACTAGGCATTTTTAACTGTTTAAGGTATGTACTTACAAACATAGCCCATAATTCTAATCTCATTCTTGAGAATATTTAGTTACTTTTAGAAAGAATATTACAGCTGTTAAATGACAAACATGTCATCTGCTTAAGTATTTACTAGCGTACATTCACAAGATTGTTATTTTTGACTTAGGGTTAGTACATAAGCATTCGACAACTTGTCACATGGTATTGAGACCATGTGACAAACATAAAAGGTGGTATATATCACTTTTAAATAAGGAGCATGTGTAATTTAGCCCAATAAACCCTATCTTCTAAAGGCTTTTTAAAAACTTAGTGAACTCAGGGCCTAGCGTTTCGTCACGCATCGCATATTCAACAATGGCTTTTAGGTAACCCATTTTGTCGCCACAATCATGAACTCGACCGCTCATGTGGAATGCTTCTACAACCTCTTGAGCCATAAGCATATCGATGGCATCGGTTAGTTGAATTTCACCTCCCGCACCAATTGGTGTTTTCTTCAGAAGTGGCCATATACTTTTTGACAACACATAACGCCCTACCACTGCAAGATTTGAAGGCGCATCTTCAATCGCAGGCTTTTCAACCATCGTTTTAATTGGCGCACTTTCTCCTGGATTCAACTCTGCGCCATTGATATCAGCAATACCATATTTACTCACATCTTCTTGTGCTACAGGTTCAAGCATGATCTGGCTAGCACGTGACTCATTAAAACGAGCTATCATCGCTGCCAGGTTTTCTGAACTTTGATCTGCAGTGTACTCGTCTAAGATCACATCTGGCAGTACGACAACAAAGTCATCATCTCCAACGATGGGGCGCGCGCACATAATCGCATGACCAAGTCCTTTAGCTTCGCCTTGGCGTACACTCATAATAGTGACATCGGCAGGGCAAATACCGCGAACTTCATCTAAAAGGGTTCTTTTAACTCGCTTTTCTAACGTGACTTCAAGTTCAAAGCTTGTGTCGAAGTGGTTTTCTACTGCATTTTTAGATGAGTGAGTTACTAGCACTATTTCTTTGATCCCAGCATTTATACATTCGCTAACGATAAACTGTATTAGCGGCTTATCTATTATAGGCAGCATTTCTTTGGGAATAGCCTTCGTAGCCGGAAGCATGCGAGTGCCAAGCCCCGCCACTGGAATAACCGCTTTCATAAAAAACCTACTTTATATTTAAAATCTGTTAGTTACATTTATATTAGCTATGTTTCTTAAAAAAGAAAATGACATAACTATTTTGGAATTACAGTCAAGGTATTTGGTAGCAGCTTCTCAAATTCACCTTTTAAGGTCGACTTAGATTTATCATCTCCATGAACTAGTTTAATAACTCTCGGCGGGTGCCGCATCTTACTTGCAAATCTTAACAAGCCATTTTGATCAGCATGGGCTGAGTAGCCGCTGATAGTATGGATCCCAGCATTGATATCTACACGTTGGTTATTAATAGCTACATAACCCCCTCTCGGACCATATTTCTGAATGTCTCTCCCTAAAGTGCCTTTAGCTTGATAACCCACAAATAAAACATCGGCTTTGGGGTCAGGTAAGAATGCTTCTAGGTAATTCACTATTCGCCCGCCATTACACATACCGCCAGCGGCAATTACAATCGCAGGTTTATTTCGCGTTTTTAGATAATTCACCACTGCAACATGCTCTTTGTGGCTACCTATTGTGACGACACTAGAAAAGTCCAAAGGGTGGCGACCTTGTTTTACGCGGCGTTTTGCTTCGGCATCCCACAGGTCTTTAAATTCAAGATAAAATTCAGTGAAGTTGGCCGCCATAGGTGAGTCGATAATTACCTCAATACTCTGCCACACTGACTTTTTAGGTGCACTATGCATAATTTGTTCAAGTTCATAGAGTAGCTCTTGGGTTCGACCAATACTAAAAGCTGGTATAAGCACAACACCGTTATCGCTAACCGCTTTCTCAATCACTTGTTTTAGATTTTTAGTTCGCTGCTCTCTGGCAACATGGTTTTTATCACCATAAGTCGATTCAAGTACGAGCACATCGGCTTTATAGGGCGGTTTAGGCGTTGGTAAAAGAGGCGTATGAGGCGCCCCTAAATCACCAGAAAAAACAATACGTTTAGGCTTTTTGTATTGTTCATGCCATTGCACTATATCGATTTCAACATACGCAGAACCCAAGATATGCCCTGCACGCTTAAACCGTATTTTAGCCTCAGAACCACAGCTTAAATTAATTTCGTGCCATTGATTAAACTCGATGGGAACTAATAGTGATTTTAACAACTTAAGACAAGCATTAATTAACGCAGACTCTCGTGTAACACCAACTTTAAGTGCATCCTCAATCACAAGTGGCAGTAGCTTGGCCGTTGCTGTCGTGCAATAAATAGGTTTGGAAAACCCTGCGGCTAACAAGTAAGGAATACGACCAACATGATCAATGTGACAATGAGTGATGATAAGAGCAGAAACGGTTTTGATATCAAATTCGATATTTAAAGATTGTCGGGATTCTTCTCCTTGGAACAAGCCGCAATCAATAAGCAAGCTAGATAGCTCGCTTATAACGAGCTCATGACAAGAACCTGTTACGCCTTGTGTTGCACCATGGTGTTTTATAATTATTTCGCCATCTCCGTTTGGCATAATATGCTCCTTTTTCAAACAGGAACAACAATATCTGAGTTACAGATTTGGGTAAAGTGAAGAAAACGATGGTTGATGGAGAAGTAAATTTAATAATAACTCAATAACCCGACATATAGTACGTTGTGCTTTAGCGCAGCAAAGTTTTTTATTTTTCGCCGTAAACGACGACCTACACAACAACTAAACCAATTGGCTGTAGGTTGCGCTTTAGCGCAACAAAGGTTTTAAATTGCCACCATAAATAAAGAACTACTAATCACAGACCAACCAATTTTAGAAATGCCTTGAGAGATACACTCACTTTGTTCCTTCAGCTTAAAGTTTTTTTGCTCTTTTTTAATCACACCCAAAAATATCTCTTGTATACACTTTATGTTCAACATCTCTAAGCTCTTCAACCATTCGATTTGATAAGATCACATCACTTTTTAGTTTTAGCTCTTCAAGTGAAGAAATAACTTTTGAATTATAAAAACTATCGGCTTCTAAACTAGGCTCATAGATAATCACTTCAACTCCCTCAGCCTTTATACGCTTCATTATCCCCTGTATTGCAGAAGCCCTAAAATTATCGGAGCCTGTTTTCATAACGAGTCTATATATTCCAACGGTACTCGGTTTAAATTTTAAGACGCTTTCAGCTACAAAGTCTTTGCGGGTGCGGTTTGCATCTACAATCGCCTTAATCATGTTGTTAGGTACTATTTCATAGTTTGCCAATAGCTGTTTAGTATCTTTAGGTAAACAATAACCACCGTAACCGAATGAAGGGTTATTATAATGGTCTCCAATTCTGGGGTCTAAACCCACGCCTTCAATAATCTCCTTTGAGCATAAACCAAAAGACTCAGCATAACTATCAAGCTCATTAAAGTAAGCGACTCGCATTGCAAGATAAGTATTTGAAAATAATTTAATAGCCTCTGCCTCAGTTGACGGTAATAGAAGCAATGGCACATCATCTTTTAATGCAGCTTGTTGTAACAATGAAGCAAACTTTTCTGCTCGTTCAGACTTCTCACCAACAATGATCCTTGAAGGGTACAAATTATCGAAAAGCGCTCTGCCTTCTCTTAAGAACTCAGGTGAAAAAATAATGTTGCCCCAACACTTTTCAGCCTTCATACGCTCAGTAAAACCCACTGGCACAGTAGATTTAATTATAACAATAGCATTTGGGTTTAAAGACTTAACGTCATCAATAACCGCTTCCACTGAAGCTGTATTAAAGAAGTTACTTTCAGGATCATAGTCTGTAGGTGTTGCAACAACGACATACTCTGCACCGGCCAAAGCCTCAAGCTTATTCGTTGTAGCTACGAATTGAATTTCATTATTAGATAAGACCTGCTCAATATCTTTGTCTGAGAATGGCGCTATTCTTTGCTTGAGCTTTTCTACTCTCACCTCATCTATATCTAACGCTATAACCTGATTATGTTTTGCAAGCAAAAGCGTATTAGATAGCCCGACATAACCTGTACCAACTACTGTTATTTTTGCCATACAAAGTCCTTGGACATTACACTGATAATATAAGTATAGGAAATGTCATGGTTTCATCTAGTTATATAAAAATTAAAATTTGTAGCTTTATAAGATGGAAATAAAACGCCTGTAGGTTGTGCTTTAGCGCAACAAATTTTTTAAGTTGGTGTTATAAACTAAATGCACGACATAAACTCAGTGCTCGCGTATGTTTCATCACACTGCCGCCATAAATAACGGCCTACAAAGCTACAAATTGAGTACTCTGTAGTAGCTTGTTAAGGTTACTCATTTACATTGCGCAAAAATAATCTTGCTTCGCAACGTATATTTTGCACAAAAAAGCGCGCTTCACAAACATGAACCGCGCCTTATACTAAGCTCGTTGGCTAGCAAACGTCACGCTCGCTAACTCGCAACTTATAACTTTTAGAATCTTACTTATAAGTCAAATAAGCTTCTCTTAATCTTGCTAAATTCGCATACACATAACTACTAGAGTTACGACCTTGGTTCAAGAATGTACGTTCCATATTAATACGCGTATACATTTTCGAAGCTTGGCCTCTCACCAACGCATTATGCGACTCACCTACACGAGTTGTTACCCCATGACGCCACGCTTCATTGCCTTTAATTTGCCCATATGGTGTAACAGACATGTCTTTACGTGGACTCAAAGGAATACTAAACGCAATACCTACTTGTTGCGAAGCTGTATCGGCCGCATAAATCGCAATATAGCTATCACCAAACCAGAAACGACTTTCTACTTTTACACCTTCATCAAGTGCCCAGAACTTACCCATACTGGCATGTAAAGTGATATCTTGCTCTGACCAATTAAATTGATACTCTAATAAGTGATAATCACGAGAAACCTCATAATCTTGATACTCAAATTTAGCGATATTCGCACTTAATTGGTGACGACCACCAGAACTTAGCCAAGTGGTTTCGTTAATAAAACCATAGTAGTCAAAATAGTCTCTGAACATACCAACTTGAGTTAAGTTATAGATATTAAATGGTAGCTCAACAGCCTGATAAAACACAGCTTGATTAAGACCACCTTTTAATCTACGGCCTTCAAATGTATCACCTTTTTCAAAGTCTTCAGTATCAGCAACCACTTTTTGCATGGTCACATTTACGCCCGCACCTTTCCATAGCGGTACTTCAACATCAGCACGAAGCGCGAGTGAAAAGTCATATACTCCCAGTTCAGTAGCATAAGTTGCAGCTAATGCAGGAGAGAAAGTAACTCGAGGTAAAAAGTACGGACTCTGCTCTGCGGTATTGCCCACCCACATCATGTCTGATGGTGTAGAAACACTGCCTTGGCGAACATCAAGATCTGGGCTTACCCCTTCAGCAATAAACTGACGATAATTATCAACAGAACCTTGAATATTCAATAAACCAATATCGCTTTTTTCTAACTGAATTAAGAAGCGCGCATGTTCTTTGGTAATAAACTCACCGATTCGACCCATCACAAGGCCCAATGCATCTAAATCATTACGATTAAATACTCTGTTCTCGAACTTAACTACCACACTTGGTGTTTCGTTAAACCCAATACTGATGTTTTCAAAGCCATCTTCTATTAAAGCGAGTTTTAAACGGTGTACTTGACTGCTCAAAGAAGCGTTTTGTTTACTCTTAACCTGAGCGCTATAAGCTTCCGATTTATCTGACTTCTTAGTAATTACTGTCTTTTTAAGCTCTGGCTCTCTTTGGTTAACTACGATTGGTTTAGATAAATCTGAAGGCCCTGAGTTTTTCGCTACAAGAATAGTAGGCGCAGGTTTAATCTCTTTATAATTATTGCGTGCTTGGCTAGATAGCGGCATGGTGAAGTTAATACCATAATATGTGCTGTCATTTTCTGAGTAATTGGTATTACTATAAAAACGGCTCGTAAAAGTTAATTCACCTAAATCGAATAACCACTCTTTTGGAACTGTTAAACGCGCTGCAGCATTAACCGCTTCAGCGTCATGCTCAACTTGTAATGCAAACCAATCTACTGGCATCCATTCAATACCACCGAATGGGCCATTCATATCCTCAATTATACTATCACTACTTCCAGCACCAACTGTTATACTAAAATCTCCTAATCTTTTGGAAGCAGTTAAATAATGTGTATTGTAGTAGTTTTTTGCCCCTCCTATATCCTTAGAGCCAATAGCTAGAAAAAACCAGTCATCTGGTATAAAAGGAATTTGATATTTAGCATTAAAAGATAAATCTCTTATTTGACCAAAGCCATCACCAAAGCCGTTGTCATGAATAGTATTAGATGCAATGAGACCACTCATTTCAAAGCCATCAAACAAGCCAACTGAAAACACGAAATTATGACCATCCATGTAGTTAGTGCCACGAAGATCAAGTTGGTTGTTGTAACCTATGTCTACACTACCTGTACTTAGTATACTAGCATTAGGTACATTAATCAGGCCTGTGTAACCAGCGAAAGACTGATATTGTTTAGCTTCACTAGCCAATAAGTTAGCACTCGACGTGGCTAAGAAAATGAAAATTAACGAGTTTAGTGTCGGCATTATTTTTCCTAATGTAACATTAAATTACTTAGCAAAGTAAATCTAAAATAACTATTCTTACAAGCGTTCTAGCGTTTTTTAAATCAAGATTTTAAAGCATCAAGACTTTAGTACGTTTGGTAAAATACTTATTTCTTAAATGTTCTCACTTTTATCAATTCAATAACCAAATTCCTTGGAAGTTGGTGGTATAGAAACGGTCTGAATTAAAGCACTTTACCAACACTCGGGCAAACTAACAAAAGTTATATACCATTCAAGTAATCTATTAAATTGATAATGCAAAAGGTTGCTTTTTAAAATTGAAGTAATTAATTGAAAACCAAAAAGGCAAGCTACTTATATGATTTAGCTATTTCCTAAGATTTTCAAAAACTAATTAACGTCTTTATAAAGAAGATTTGAGCAAAAAAAGGTCCTATCACAAAACGATATAATTAGCGAGACAAAGAATAAATTTCAAAATACTATCTTATTTACACTGCCTAGTTCACTAACTTCTATCAAAGTCAACTCTTTTAGCACTACTATCAAGACTATCTGCCGACTTATATATAGGTCTTAAAATATTTTCATAATTTAATAAAGCATATAAATACAAAGCAAAAACTATAGAAAACCCATAGAACATAATAAACTCAGGGACAGAAAATAACTCTCCCAAAATACCAATGCTTGCAAAAATAGTAGCCACGGTGCAAATAAATAGTAATGTTTGGGTGGAGCTAAAGCCCAATCGTTGGCATACATGGTGTAAATGCTCTCTGTCTGGTTTAAATGGCGATTTACCCTGTTTTATACGACGAATCATGATCGCAGTCATATCCATCAACGGAACCGCGATAAGCCATAATGCAGTAACTGGTCTGATCAAAGGGGTGCCATGGGTTTGACTTGCACCTATTAAAAGCCATATTACAGTAAATCCAATCAGCATACTCCCAGCATCCCCCATAAAAACTTTACGCTCTCTGCCGACTAATCCCAGATTCATTAAAATATATGGGAACATACAAACTACCAACAAAAGGCACAGATAACTTAAACTATTCTCATTGACCGCAAATAATAACAACCCGATCGAACTAAAAGTCACAACAGACAAACCACCAAGTAGCCCATCAATACCATCAACCATGTTAAAAGCATTTATACAACCAATAACAGCGATAACTGTGATTACCCACCCAAAATAACTATTGTTAAAACTAACAACACCGAATCCAAAAATATTACCTAAAGTGAACAATTCCGCTTTCGCAAATACTATCATTGAAACTGAAACTAATGCTTGAACTAGCATTCTGATCTTGACGCTTAAATCAAAACGGTCATCTAAAGCACCGATAGCAGTCAAGGTAGCTATAGAAATCATATATAGGTTAGAGTGCATTATCATATTTGGGTGGGAGTAAATATAATGTATGATTATAACGCATATTGATACTCCACCTATCAATGGAATATTGCCTGTGTGCTCTTTTCTACCAGAGGGTTTATCTACTAAGTCAATATGGCGAGCTACTTTCCTCATCAAGAATAAAACTGCGAAAGACATAAGGAAAGTAAAAAAAAGATCTAAAAACATGGTTTCCATTATCCAAACTAAATTCAACTACCTGTAAAGAATTAAATTTAGAAAAACATTGTTAAATTTAAGATTCTCACGAGCGAGTACGTACAAATCTAAACTACTAGCAGCAACAAAAATAAACTATACGCTTATCAAAAGTACACTAAGTTAAAGAAAGATTCAAACAATGTGTAATACAAAATAATCTAAATATGCTAGAAACAAATGCCAATTGAATTGAGTCAAAAAGGTTGAAAGTACAAAGCACATAGCCACAAACTATTGGCTTTTATAACTTCTTCCTAAAAGCAAGCCATATAAACTTCAAAAGCTTAGCCTGCCTTGTGAACCTACTTGGTTCCTTTAATAACCTGTATAGCCACTCAAGTCCTAACTGACACCAAAAATTAGGAGCGCGATCAGCTACTCCCACAAAGACATTATAAGTACCACCAACCCCCATCATAAATGAACACAATCCAGCACTTCTGCATTTACTCATAAATAACTCCTGTCGCGGCGACCCCATAGCAACAGTTAAAATATCCGGCTTATGTAATAATATCTCTTTTATTATTTCGTCATCATTTTTAAAATAGCCATCAGAAAAACCAACCACATTGACTCCGTAATCTTTTTCCAACTTTATTTTAGTTTTATTAACAACCTCATAATCTGCCCCCAAAAGGTACACTGAGCGGGCACGGCTTCCAGCATCAACCATTAAAGCTTCCCACAACTCACATCCAGGTATCCGTTTTAATTTTTTTCTTAATTTAGACTCAGCAATTTTAACTGCCCCTATTCCATCTAAATAACGAATATCTGCATCTAATAAAACCTCCCTAACATTCTCAGAATTTAAAGATGCAAGTATTTTCTCTGGGTTAATGGCAACAGCAATTTTCCCCTGCCCATATTTTGCTATATATTGTACAGCCTCATCCATTGTTTCAAAACAATTTACAGGAATATCTGATATCTTAGTGTGATGCATTCTACCCTCAAGGAATACTAGTAAAGCTAAAGCAGCCTTACCTCTCGATTAATAACATATTGTTTTATGACAACAGTTTCTCATATATTGAAGTATGAACAGCCATATTCGATTCCCAAGTCCGATTTTCAGCAATATACGCTCTAGCCAAAGAAAGCTTTTCTATAAGTGCATCATAACTACTTACATTCAAAACATATTCAACAGCCGTCACAATACTGTCAGAGTCTCTAGGCTTAACAACAATGGCATGATTATCTCCTCCAATGATTTCCATGTACCCTTGAACATCACTGCATATGAGAACTTTATTCAAGGCAATCGCTTCAAGAGGTTTTAAAGGGGTAACTAACTGGGCAACCAACTCATCGTTTCTGCAATTAATTATACAATCTAATTCATCATAACATCTATGAACCTCTGAGGGAGGTATCTGGCCATGGAAAACCGTCGGAGACTTCACTTTGAGTGCATGGTCTTTTAACTCATCAAGCTTTGAGCCACCACCATAAATATGGAATTGAATATCTGGGTGTGCTTTTTTTAATTGGGCAAATGCATCAATCGCATAATTCAAGCCTTCCAGTTCAATTACACTACCAACATATCCGAAACGTTTAAACTCTGAAGAAAGTTTAGGTTCCGCCAAAACACTGTCTTCACGAATAGCATTACGTACTATATAAATATCTTCCCTAATATCACTGAATTCAGACTTTATTCCATCACTAATTGCAATTACAGAGTTGCTAAAACGTATAGCAAAATGCTCCGCTTTTATAGCTAATTTCTTTAAAAGTGAACTTTGCTGAGAGTTTGAATTGGCATACCATATGCTGCGAACCTCATAAACTGTAGGAATTTTTAACAGTTTCCCAACTATTATCGCTGATATAGCACAATAGAACATCGCATGAGCATGCAAAACATCAGGTTTTTCAACTAAACAAAAGCGCCAAAGCTTATATACGAAATAAGGAAATGCAATAACCTTTTTTATTTTTTCCCAAATAGTTGATTTTCCACCTACAGACAACCCTGAAAAACAGAAAGTTCTATAGTGCTTGACACCATTTAGCATCTCGCAACCAACGGTTTTAGCTAAGTCCTCTGGGGGTTGGCAAGGTGATGAGATAACTAATGGTTCAAACCCATGGGCTTTCTGAGCTTCTAATATATGATTGGTTCTCGTACTTGAACCAGAAATGTTCGGGAAACATTGATACACTACATGAGCTATTTTCATAAATAATATACTTTGAAGCTGAATTAAGAATTGAAACTACCATTACTCTTTGCTCAAAAAAAGCAAGTAAAAGGTGGCGATAATAATAAAAGTTAAATACTCGGGCTTCAGGAAGCCTCGGTGAATTAGATGAATATATTGAAATATAAATATAGAATATATAACACAGTAACGCTTACTCCCCCCGCTTTTATAGAATGAGTACCCTAAAAAAAAAGAAATAATAGACACAAAAAACACACCGCTCATGCCAAAATCAATATATAAGCCACCTATAATACCAGGAGTTAGACCACCTGACCCCACTCTACCAACTAGATCCCCAAGTGATTGACCCGCCGCTTTATAGTCACCCGGTAAAACTGTAAAAATATCAGCAACAAAAAGTGGGATTAGCTCAACATTGGTAATTGAATTAACGATGATTGTATTCGTGATACCTACGGTTTCTCTAAAAGCAAAATAGAACGGCATGATCAAATAGAGCCAAATCGAATCAACACTGAAATACAAGTCAATAAGCTCCTGAGGAGAGGCATAAATTGACCCTCCTGTTCTCCTTAGGTAAAAACCAGATACTACAATGGTAAAAATAAATAACCCCAACCCAATAACATTTCGCTTTCTTAACTTTCTCTTAAAGTCATCTGTATGTAACTGTATTGAGCTTTTAAACCCTTCCTGCAACAAGATGAAAAGCAATAACTGTGACAATAAAAATGTAATTGCTGTTCCTCTTGCACCTATCAATATACAAGGACAGTAACAAAGCAAGTAAATTATTTTTTTGTTTTTAAATAATGGGTATTTTGAGTTTGACAATACTGTGATTACTAATGGAATAATCAAAATAGATCGAACCACATATCCTGCCCAAACTGGAACATTTAACCTTAGGCTCTGATTAAAGAAAACGTTCCCAATTTTGACATAAATAAAAATTAAAACTAAATATGCCAAAATGATATGTATCACAAGAAAGAAGTAACCGTAAACTGAAATATGTAGTTCGTGAGATAAACTATCAATTTTTTTCCTATGAAAAAAAACAAGAGGTAGCAATAAAGAGCTTAAATAAATAAAAATTATTTGGATACTTTCTAGGGAAACAGTCCCTCTAAGTGTTGAAATATTCAACAAACCTATGCCAAAATAAACAAAGCAAAATATTGAAAATACATTTGAGTTATGGTTACTACGGCTTAACAAAGTTATACAAAGTAGTAGGAAAAGTGCGTAAACCCCAGTGTAAGTCAATTCAAACAGAATGAATATTGAGAAAATAACAAATAATATTGGAATCTTAGCTATAGATAAGGAGTTCATAAGCGTTTAGAAACTTCTTTTGCTGGCACCCCAGCTAAAACGGTATATTGATTTGAATTTTTTGTTACAACAGCACCTGCAGCAACTACAGTACCTGTTGCCAAAGTCACCCCTGGTAATATTGTGGCATTAGCAGCTATCCACACATCATCTTCAATAATAACTTTTCCTTTATTATAACCCTGCTGATTAATTAAGGTATCTTTACTTTTATAAGTATGATTTTGAGAATAAATAGTAACTGAAGGACCAATTAATACATTATTCCCTATCTGAACTCCTCCTCCACAATTCAATACCCCCCCTCTATTAATTGAGGTATTTTCTCCAACTATTAACTTCGAAGGTGAATCAATCTGAACATTATCCCAAACTTTAGAATTCCTTCCTATTTTAGAAGGCAGCATCTTTCTGCGTATCGCTACACCAATATTTCCAGGTATCGCTTTCAAAAATGCAGAGTACCATAGTATGACTTCATATCTCATATTCAGCTACCTTTCTTGTTTGGAAATAAAAAATAAAAAACCGAAAAAGCCACACACCTGCCATAGAATAAAGTAAATACAAATAGCTAACTCCTAGCTTTATAACTAATGAAAAAAGCAAAAACACGATCAGTAGTGTTGAAATATTAACCAAAAGCATTTCTCTAAATGACGATTTCAAACCAAATAACGAAGAAACCAATGAGTAAGAGGACTTAAATACAACAATAATTAAGCAAGGTATTAAAAACTCAATCTCCACCGCAATCTCTATATGAGTCCTTAAAGAATAAATAATAAAAAACCATACTAGATATAGAGAAAAAGAAATCAAAGACACTTTAACTAGCTTCCGTTCGAACTCCTGCTTCTTATATTTAACTTTCAAAAATGCAACTTCTTTAAAGCCATAATATGATGATAAAATACTAAACGGCATAATAAGTAGTGTAATTAAATAAACATAGCCAGCAAAAGCATTTTTCGATAAATAACTCTCTACTACTAATCTATCTAAGTTATTTATTAACAAAAGTACAAAAAGTGAGAGTGAAAATCCGAGAAACAATTGCTTCCAATTTTTAGGCAGAGCTTCATCATTAATTATTAGCGAGTCTCTATTTACATATAACATGAAAAGTGAAAACAACATTACCAATGTAAGCAAAACATTGCTTACAAAATAGAATTCATACACTAACGAAAAAATCACTGCAATCAATAAGCCTGATTTCCACAAATTATTAATAATTTGCGCCAAAAAAAACTGATGTTGCACTCTAAAAAAGTTATATGTAAATATAAACAAAGCCGAGAATAAAGGTATAAATAAAAAATAAAAAGAATGGGCCTCTTCAAAAAAAGTCCCCCTCAAACAAAAAAAGCAAACAAAAACAAAAAGAATGCATGTTATGAGCATCAGTTTTATTAC
Organism: Pseudoalteromonas sp. MTN2-4; assembly: GCF_042848605.1. Classification (NCBI taxonomy): domain Bacteria; kingdom Pseudomonadati; phylum Pseudomonadota; class Gammaproteobacteria; order Alteromonadales; family Pseudoalteromonadaceae; genus Pseudoalteromonas; species Pseudoalteromonas sp. MTN2-4. The sequence goes on along the minus strand of NZ_BTGK01000006.1, from coordinate 41,286 downwards.
TTTGTAAGAAATATGATATTTACTGTTGTAAGCTTTCCCTAATCTTAAAAAAAGCTGCTCACTTCCCAAAAAACAAAAAGTGAAAGACATTGAAAATATTGTTGTTAGCAGATTATATTGATAAAAACTTTCATCATTAAGTATTTTCTTAGCTAATATACTAGATAAGAAAAAACAACCTGCAAAAAAAAACATAACTAAAAGGGATAAATTAGCTTTAATTAACCGAAACAAAGGCATTTTACCCCCTTAAAAACATCTGATAAGTGCAAAGCAGCACCTACCAGATACCTTTTGTATCTACAAGATATTTACTGTCAATAGTAGATAATTTAAATTCTTTATGATCAACTAATAGAACATGAATATCAGCTTTTACACCAGTATCAAAATCTACAAGCGTTAAGTCTTTTAATGAAATTGGTAATTCACTAACATTTGGTTCAACAGCTACAACTTTTCCTGAGTGCATATTAACTATGCTCTTAGTAATATTTAGTGCTGGACTTTCACGCAAATCATCAATATCCGGTTTAAACGATAAGCCGTAACAAGCAACCGTAACATCTTGTGCCGCTTTCGTAGGGTTTTCCAGTAGAAAATCAGAAATAGCTAATTTTACTTTATTAATAACCCATTCAGGCTTCGCATCATTTACTTTACGAGCCGTATGTATAATCTGTGCTTCTTCTGGAGTCTTGCTAACAATGAACCAAGGGTCAACAGCGATACAGTGTCCACCAACTCCAGGGCCTGGCTGCAAAATATTAATTCTAGGGTGACGGTTAGCTAATGATATTAACTCCCACACGTCAATATCTAACTTATCGCAAATAATTGAAAGCTCATTTGCGAATGCAATCTGAACATCTCGGCAAGAGTTTTCTGTTAACTTAGCCATTTCAGCGGTTCGTGCATTAGTAGTAACACACTCGCCTTCAACAAAATTTTTGTAAAGTTCAATCGCAGCTTCTGAGCATTTAGATGTCATGCCACCAATTACACGGTCATTTTCTACTAACTCACGAACAACATGACCTGGTAATACTCGCTCAGGACAATGCGCAATTCGGATATCTGAGTTTTCACCATGCATTTTCGGAAAGGTTAGGTCAGTACGTGCAGCAGCTAACCACTCAGCCATTTGCTCCGTAGCGCCAACTGGAGAAGTTGATTCTAAGATTACTAAATCGCCTTTCTTTAAAACTGGTGCAATAGCTTTACTTGCCGCCTCAATATAAGCCAAATCGGGTTCAGGAATTTCAGAATCATTATTTTTAAAAGGGGTAGGTACTGCGATAAGGAACGCATCTGCAGCTTCAGGAGTTGTTGTTGCTTTCAAATAACCTTCGGTTACTGCAGCGTGCACTATCATGTCAAGCTCTGGCTCAACTATATGAATTTCACCACGGTTTATTGTGTCGACTGCATTTTGATTTACATCTACACCAATTACTTTCTTTTTGCGTGAGGCAAACATTGCTGCTGTAGGTAGGCCTATATAACCAAGGCCAATTACTGAAATAGTTTCAAAAGACATGATAACCCTTTATAAATCTGTAAGCTGTAAGCTGTAAGCTGTAAGCTGTAAGCTGTAAGCTGTAAGCTGTAAGCAAAATTAAACTCTTAGTATGTTTTTTTAGTTAGCCAAAATATCACAAATTCGAGAGCACGCATTACCATCACCATAAGGGTTGTGCGCTCGGCTCATTTCAGCATAACTACTTTCACTTGTAAGTAGCTCTGTTAGTGACGAGGTAATTAAACCCACGTTTGTACCAACAAGTTTAACTGTACCGGCATCAACCGCTTCTGGTCGTTCGGTTGTATCACGCATCACCAATACAGGCTTACCAAGACTTGGGGCTTCTTCCTGAATACCACCCGAGTCGGTTAAAATGACATGCGCTTTGTTCATTAAGTATACAAAAGGTAAGTATTGCTGTGGCTCGATTAAGTGAACGTTGTCAACATCGGCAAGTATGCGATTTACAGGCTCTTGCACATTTGGGTTTAAATGAACTGGGTATAATATTTGCGTTTCAGGGTGCTTTTTAGCAGTTTGCGCTAGTGCTTCACAAATTCGTTCAAAACCTCCACCAAAGCTTTCACGTCGATGTCCTGTAACTAAGATAAGTTTTTTGGTTTCATCTAAAAATGGGAATTGTGCTGCCAGTGTAGAAGATAAATCAGTATTGTCTTCAATTTGTGATTTGACCATCAATAACGCATCAATCACCGTATTGCCGGTTACGAAAACATTTTCTTCGCTGTAGTTTTCAGTTAATAGATTCTGTTTTGATGTTTCTGTAGGTGCGAAATGGAACTTTGTTAAAGCACCTGTAAGTTTACGATTTGCTTCCTCTGGCCAAGGCGAGTAAATATTACCTGTTCGTAAACCGGCTTCAACATGACCTACCGCAATTTGCTCATAATAAGCGGCAAGGCTAGCTGCGAAAGTAGTGGCGGTGTCGCCATGTACCAAAACCACATCAGGTTTGAACTCTTTTAAGACAGGTGTTAGCTCTAATAAAATACGACTTGTAACTTCAGGTAAAGTTTGGCCTGCTTTCATTAAGTTTAGGTCGTAGTCAGGCGTAATTCTAAAAAGCTCTAAGACTTGATCTAACATTTCTCTGTGCTGAGCTGTTACGCAAACTTTCGCGTCGAAGCGCTCGTCGTTTGCTAGCGCGTGAACGAGTGGTGCCATTTTGATTGCTTCTGGCCTTGTGCCGAATACTGTAAGAACTTTCACAGGTGTTCCTTTATTTGTTTATGTTTTTACTCTTGAGACGAGTTCAAGAGGTTAGTTAAATTTTACTGTCGCGACATAACGTCGCTGCTACAGCTTAAATGCTGATTTGTATCTGATTCAATCTGTGGCTTTTAGATCCTGAAACAAGTTCAGGATGACAAACCTTTAAGCACTGAAATGTGTTCAGAGTGACCATTTTTATCTTTCGCGACTTAAAGTCTCTGCTGCCGAATATCATTTCAATTGTCGCCGTAAACGACGACCTACAATTGTTATTTATCAGACTTGTATTCGTAGTTGTAATAACCGTAGTAGCCGTACGCATTACTTGCTTTTTTGACTACGCCGTTGAATACCACGCCTTTTACATCAATGCCATTCTGCTCAAAGCGATTACGAGTTAGCTCTAACTCTTTAACATGGTTTTGGCCAAAGCGGGTTACAAGTAGTGTGCTACCTGCATGAGCACTCACAATTGCAGGGTCTGTTACTGCAAGAATTGGTGGTGTATCAATTATTACTAAGTCATATTTGGCACTTACCTCTTCAACTAGCTTTGAGAAGTTTTCGTGCATTAGCAGTTCTGAAGGGTTAGGTGGTATCTGGCCGCGAGTCATTACATCTAACCCTTCAACTTGGCTGTGTTTTGTTGCCTTCTCTAGGTCAATTCTGCCAGAAAGGTAGTCACTCAAGCCGTTATCCCATTGCATACCAAATTGCGTTTGTAAGTAACCTTTACGCATATCAGCGTCGATAATAAGCACTTTTTTATCGCTTTGTGCGAGTACAGTAGCTAAGTTTACTGATATGAAGGATTTACCTACGCCAGGGCTCGGGCCTGAGATTGCTATTACATTGTTTTTCGCTTCCATCATGGCAAAATGCAGGCTGGTACGTAAGCTTCTCAATGCCTCAATGGAGAGGTCTGCTGGGTTATCCATCGCAAGTATTGATTTTGCTTTGGCCGTTTTACCTTTGCGCGCTTTTGCGAAACCAGTTAGTTTAACCTGATATTCTGAATAAGGTACGCTTGCATAAACAGGTAAGCCTAAAGCTTCAATTTCACTCGGGTCTTCAATACCTTTATGCATTGCTTTTTGAACAAGCACAATTGCTACAGCCAACATGCCGCCCAACATCGTTGCCATAACAACGATTAAAGCTTTTTTAGGTTTAACTGGTTTAGAAGTGTTTACTTCAGCAAGGTCAATCACACGTACATTACCTACGGTGCCCGCACGAACAATGTCTAGTTCTTGTGTTTTTGCCAATAACAATGTGTAAATTTCGTTATTCACTTCAACATCACGCGTTAAGCGAAGTAGTTCTTGCTGTGTTTCTGGTAGCACCTTCACTTCTGCAGCTAAACGACGCTTTTGGTTCTCAACCGCTTGTATCTGCTCAACGGCTGCTTGATAGCTTGGGTGACTTTGTTTAAATTTACGCCCTAGCTCTAACTTTTTAAGTTCTAATTCTTGAAGTTGTGTTTCTAGTTTTACTAACTGTTTTAAAACACCTTCAGTTTCGAGGGTAATATCAACCGATTGCTGTTTTACTTGATAATCATTAAAGCGTTGCTCAGCTACTTCTAACTGCTTTTTAACTTGTGGCAGTTGATATTCTAAAAAGTCTAATGACTTTTGCGCTTCAGCGCTGTTGCGCTCAACATTGCGGCGCACATAAATGCCCGCCACTTTATTTAAAACAGTTTCAGCATATTCAGCGTTGGCATTTTGTAGGCTTAAATTAATAATCCCTGAGTCTTTACCTTTTTCACTTGCACCAATGGCAGTTTGCAGATCAAGAATGGTATTTAAGCGATCTCGCTTAGTTAAGGTAAACTCAGTATCTGGGCGAGCAACTAGCGTTTTCAATGTTAATGAAAAAGCACCGCTTGATACCTCCTCACCCACTTTGCCTTTTAATATGCTATCGCCATTACCTGTTAATAATTCAAATTGATTATTTGTTAAGGCAACCAAAGTAAAATCATCACCAATTGCATTTGGTGGCACTTCGAACTTAAAGATTTCAATTTTCTCACCGCCCCAAGCATAGCTTGACGCCCCAAAACTTGGCTCTGCTAAGTCGCCTTCTTGCATAGGTGTAAACTTGCGAAAGGCTCTACCACCAATAACAGGGAAAAGCTTTGGTTCTGCCACGATATCTAATTTTAAGCTATCTACAGCCTCACCAATGATGCTACGAGATTTTAATAGTTCGATTTCTGTCACGGCTGCCGAGGTGCTTTCAAACATGCCCCCTAGTTCATCAAAACCTGGTACTGAACCGCCTTTTTCTTCAACCTGTATCATGGCAGTCGCTTGATAAATCGGCGTACTAAATACCGCAACCGCAACACCAACAATCATAAAAAAGGCTGTAACTGCGATAATAAACCATTTACGGTCAAGTAAAGCGCCTAACAAGGCCATTAAATCGATTTCTTGCGCTTGTTCTGTGGGTTGCTTTTGTTGCGAGCCACTTAATAGGTTTGATTGAGCATTCATTGACTCTTTCATCCTTATAAATACTTCTGCCAAGCGCTACAAGCGCTATCGATTAATTCGTAAACATGTTCAAAAGCTTCACGGCTTTGTCGATACGGGTCTGGTACTTCTTTGTCGCCTAACCATTTACCAAGGAGAAATGTTTTACCGCGCGCTTGAGGGTAACGAGAACACAAGTCTTCGAGATGACGTTTCTCCATTACCAAGATCACGCTATTATGCGTCACAAGACTTGTGCTGATTTGCTGACCTTTATGCTCAGACATATCAACGCCATGTTGCAGCGCTAATTCTTGAGCAAAGCTATCAGCTGATTTGCCTTCAAGGGCTGTTAATCCGGCAGAGCTCACTTTTACGTTCTTGCCTGCCAGTTTACTTTTTAAAACATACTCAGCGGTAGGACTTCGGCAAATGTTACCTGCACATACCATTAAAACACTATCGAACATACTGGTTTGCCTACTTACTGGTTATCTATATCTTGTAATCTATCAACGGTTGTTAATGCTGGTAACAATAAGCTGATGACTTTGTTCCAACGTGCAAGCGGTGCACTAGTAACATAAACAATGTCTTGCGGATCTAACTCAAACTGCTCTGCTAGCACTAATGCAGCAACGTTTTTTGCATGCAATTGATACACATCAGCAATAACCCCGTCTCTTTCAAGGTCTCGTTTACGAAGTACAAAAATGCCGTTAGCATCTGCTGAACGCTCGTCAATACCGCCCACTTCACTAAGTGCTTCGGCTAAATTAAGGCCATAACGATTCACTTCAACTGTGCCGGCACGTTTAACATCACCTAGAACATACACGTTTCTTTGGTCGTTACGTGTTACATGTACAATGTCACCGTGCTGTAATAAACGGTTTTGTGAAATATCGCCTTTAGAATAAAAATCGTCTAAACGGATAACTTCTGTTTCATTGCCTCGCGTAAATGTCACTGTTTTCCAGTCAGCACGCTCATTTAAACCACCGGCTTGGTTTAGTGCATCAATCAAGGTTAATGGCGTTTCGGTCACAGGATAAACACCTGGCTTGTTCACTTCACCAGTAACATAGGCTTTTTGACTTCTGAAACCGACTACTTTTACGTCAATTTGCGGGTCTTCAATCACTCGACTTAAGCGCTTCACCAGCTCTTCGCGAACTTCTGCAACCGTTTTACCAACGGCTGGTACTTTAGGGGCATAAGCATATGTAATGGTACCGTCAGCTTGCACTCGGAAACCGTCGAACTCAGCGGTACGCTGCACTGCGGCAGGAATAGTCAGCTCTGGATGATCCCACACACCTATAGTGAGTACGTCACCCACCCCAAGTTTGTATTCGTAATTTGAAAGATCGAGTCCTGCAATATGATTGTTAGAATTAGATATGCCAACTTGAGTTGCAGTTTTTCTATTGAAGTCTTTTTGTTTGGAAATCAGAGCGGAGTCAATGAGTTGAATATTTACTTTTGCCAATTCCTTCTCAAGGCTCTCAGTTTGTTCACCTTGTTTTAGTCCTTCAAAATGACCGCCAGGTATAATTGTACAGCCACTCATTGCCAGAAAACATGCTGATGCAATGAAAGTTTTATAGCGTTGCGCCATTCGTTCTTCCTAAAATCGTTCTTGTTAGCCTTGTCTAAAGCCTTTATATATAGCTGAGTAATTAAACCACTTGTAGATTTTGTTAGCAAGTAATCGTCTTGTGAATTTTTTTAGTAGCCGTTACTTGAAGGGATGATATGAATACTATTTCTTTTAACCTGTGATTTTCAAAAGCTATAGTATTGGTTATGAAAAAAAAGCCACAAATATCGAATTGTGGCTTTTTTAATACTTTATAAAGTAATTTTAGCTTAAGAAGTTTTTATACCACGGCATTGCTGTGCTAATGCCTTCTAGTATACGGAATTTTGGATCGTAACCTAAGTTACGCTCTGCTTTGCTAATGTCAGCTTGAGAGTGTCGAACATCACCCGCCCTGAAGTCTCTATAAGTAGGGTTGCCTTCAGCACTCACTCCACACTCATTTAGCGCTGCTTGAATTGCTGAATACAAGTCATTTAATGTCGTTCTATCACCAACTGCAACATTGTAAACTTCATCTTTAGCTTCTTCTGGTGCTGTTGCGGCTAAAATATTCATCTGAACCGTGTTTTCAATAAAACAAAAATCTCTGCTTGTTTCACCGTCACCATTAATAAACACTTCTTCACCCTGTATCATCGCAGCTGTCCACTTAGGTATTACAGCTGCATACGCACCATTTGGATCTTGACGTTTACCAAATACATTAAAGTATCGAAGTCCAATTGATTTAAAACCATATGTACGGGCAAATACACTTGCATAAAGCTCATTAACATACTTAGTTACCGCATACGGCGATAGTGGATTACCAATATTTTCTTCTACTTTTGGTAAAGCTGGGTGATCGCCATACGTTGAACTACTTGCTGCATACGTGAAACTCTTTACCTTAGCTTCTTTCGCTGCTTGAAGCATATTTAAGAAACCCGTGATATTAGCTGCATTACTTGTAATAGGATCTGCAATCGAACGAGGTACCGAACCTAAAGCAGCTTGGTGAAGCACATAATCAACGCCTTCAACCGCCTTACCACAAGTCTCATAATCTCTTATGTCACCTTCAATAAAGCTAAAATTTTGCCACTGTTCTTCATTAACTAAGCTTTTTACTTCATCTAGGTTGTGCTTGTGTCCTGTTGCAAAGTTATCAAGACCAACCACTGTTTGATTTAATTTTAATAGTGTTTCTAATAAATTTGAGCCAATAAAACCAGCTACACCCGTCACCAACCAAGTTTTTGGTTGTGCTAATAATTCATTTTTAATTTCGTCAAAGCGAGTCATTTTTCGACCTGTATTTTTGATTTAAAGAAAAGTATTTTCATAGAGCAAACAAAAAAGAACGTGACATATGTCACGTTCTTCCTACTGTTTGTACTAAAGGCGCATATCTACTGATGCTTTATCTAGCACATATTTTAGATCGTATAGAACATGTTCTGACTTTCCGAACTTACGGATCTCTTCAGCACCTAATTCTTTAAATTCATTGTGTCCTACTGCTAAAAGAATAGCATCGTAATGATTTTCTTTAGCTTCTGCTGCTAACTCAATATTATACTCATGCTTCGCTTCTTCAGCTGAACACCAAGGGTCTACAACATCAACGTTTACATTGTATTCTTTTAACTCTTCAACAATATCAATCACTCGAGTATTGCGTAAATCAGGGCAGTTTTCTTTGAATGTAAAGCCCATAACAAGCACATTCGCGCCTTTTACATGAAGACGCTTCTGAAGCATTTTCTTAACAAGTTGAGAAACAACATACTCACCCATTCCATCATTAAGACGACGGCCAGCCAAGATCATTTCTGGGTGATAACCGACAGTCTCTGCTTTGTGTGTCAGGTAATAAGGGTCTACACCAATGCAGTGACCGCCAACTAGACCTGGACGGAAAGGTAAGAAGTTCCACTTTGTTCCAGCCGCTTCTAATACTTCAAGCGTATCAATATTTAATTTGTTAAAAATAATTGAAAGCTCGTTAATAAGCGCAATATTTACATCTCTCTGTGTATTCTCGATAACTTTTGCAGCTTCAGCCACCTTAATACTTGATGCTTTATGCGTACCCGCAGTGATAATTGATTTATATAAACCATCAACAATATCTGCAATTTCTGGAGTAGAGCCTGAAGTTACTTTTAAAATATTTGTAACACGGTGCTCTTTATCACCCGGATTAATACGCTCTGGAGAGTAGCCCGCATAAAAATCTTTATTAAACTCAAGGCCTGACACACGCTCAACAACCGGGATACAATCTTCTTCTGTAGCACCTGGATAAACCGTTGACTCATATATAATGATGTCACCTTTGCTAACCACACCACCAAGCATTTCACTTGCTTTAATAAGTGGGGTTAAGTCTGGTTGATTGTGCTCATCAATTGGTGTAGGTACAGTTACAATGTAAGTATTACATGCTTTTAGGTCATCAGCGCTGCAAGAATAGTTTAGCTTCGGAGAGTCTTTTAATTCTTCATCACTCACTTCAAGGGTAGAGTCGTGTCCATTCAATAATTCTGTAATTCGGGACTGGTTGATATCGAAACCCAAAGTATCGTATTTTTTACCAAATTCAACAGCTAATGGTAAACCAACATAGCCCAAACCAATTACAGCGATTTTCTTTCCGCTTAATAAATCTTGCATTTAATTTCTACCTAAAACTAAGTTTTACTCTGATTACTAAATTACTAAAAATAGAGACAAATATTTTCTAATCGTACATATCGAAAAATTTGCCAAGCACTATCAATACAACGCATCTAAACCTGGACAGCATTAATTTCTGATAACTCAGAATGCTGCTAATCGCTTCATTTAAGTTGACGCTTAGTTTGTATACCAAGTGATAATGTTGAACCGCTTTTAAAAAGCCATAATCTAACTATTCTATCTTTAAAAGCAAAGCCAAAAAAGTTACTTTTTGTAAATTAAAAAGTTAAGCTGATTATTAATTTTTAATTGTACGCTTAATGTGTATATTCAACACTTTATAAAATAATAAAATTTTATGTTTGAATCTTATGCACGTGAAGCTTCCTGCCTAGAATTTAGAAGAAATGCGACCCACATTGCTTTGTGTGCTAAAAAGCATAAATAGTCGAGCAATATTTTTGTTTGAATTTTTTTGAATTGCTAAATCTTGATGAGGATGATCTAAGACTAAGCTTCCTTTGTATATATGCAGCCCCAACTAGCGCGCACAATTAAAGCATTTGTGACTTCTTTTATCAAGCACAAACTATTGCTACTTCGTTCAGGTTTTCAGCGTTTTTTCAAAAGCAAATACAGTTTAAAAATCAGCAAAAAATTTGGGGAAGTGTAAAGGTAAGATCATCATACTTTCGGACAGTCGAACTGTCTTTGTAACAAAAAACAGCGCAGACTCGTTTTTATACCATTGAAAAATAAATGGTAAATTCAAAAACAAAGTAAAACAGGCGTATAAATACTATACGCCACTTTCAACCTTTGATTTATAGAAATTAAAAGCTGTAAACCAAAGTTAAAGATGTTTCAGTATCTGTGCTTTTTTTGTTGGCATCTACTTCTGAGTTGTGCGTGATGTTATAAGCAAATTTCATCTGTAATGAGCCGTTGATTTTCGTCAATAGTGCTGATTCAGAAACCGTTTTTGTATTGGTATCACCATATTCAACTGAGACTAATTGAGTGAAGCGCGCGTTGTCTGAGATTTGCCAGTTATAATCCAACTTAGCAACACCAATCGCTTCATTTTCTGTCACAGTTGGAAGACGCACACCATTTTCGTCAAACTTCTTTTGCTCTTCAAAACGTTTAATACCAGGACCGATTTCGGCATTTAAGTACATATTGCTTTGATTAAGCAAACGAAGGCCGTAACCAATTGATAATACAGCTTCATTTCGGTATGCACCAAAGTAATCTGAGTCATACGAACCATAGACGAATAAATGGCTATGATCTTCATTTAACTTATAGTTACCTTGTGCCGATGCTGAATACTTTTCATTGGTACGTTTTTTCTCACGCTCACCCGCATCATTATCAATTTCATCTTCTTTATAGATGCCACTTAGTTTGTACTCGTTGTTCCAGTTTTCTAAGTGATGCTTTGCTTTGATGCCACCTTTAAGTGTTGTCGTTGATGTGTTACCACTGGTAATAATGGCACCTACTTCACTTGTTACATCCCATGTTTTCTGCTTTTTCGCTTCTTCTGCGAAACTTTGAAAAGAGGTTGCTGCAATAACGCAAAGAGATAAAAGTTTTAATTTCATTTATAGATTACCCTGTAATTAATCTTTATGTAGGTGAACATCCATTTGTGGATATGGGATAGCAATATTTGCTTCGTCTAAAGCGATTTTAATGTTTTCGATTAGGTCGAAATAAGTTGGCCAATATTCTGAAGTATTTACCCAAGGCCTTACAACAAAGTTTACGCTTGAATCAGCTAATTCAGAAACAGCAACAGTATAAGCTGGATCTTTTAATATACGAGACTCTTTGTCTAACACACTCTTTAGTACTTCTTTTGCTTGGCGAAGATCCGCGTCGTAACTCACACCGATAACTAAATCGATACGGCGAGTTTTTTGGCGAGAATAATTAACAATCGCACCACCCATAATTGCTGAGTTAGGCATGATGATGACTTTATTATCTGGAGTGCGTAATTCTGTCGCAAATATCTCTATACGTTCAACGCTACCTGCTTTGCCGCCAGCCTCAATATAATCACCAGACTTGAACGGGCGAAGAATGATAATTAACACACCTGAAGCAAAATTTGATAGGGAGCCTTGAAGTGCCAAACCTACGGCTAAGCCTGCAGCACCTAAGATGGCAACGAAAGATGTTGTTTCGATACCAACTTGCGATAAGGCCATTAATACCGTCGCAGCGAATACCAGTGCATAAACAATATTTGAGATAAAGCCAGCAACTGCTTTATCAATTTTTCTCTTTGCAAATGCTTTCTCGGTTAAATTACCAAAGAACTTAGCGACCTTTAATCCTAATAGTAGGATTACGATGGCTAAAATGCCTTGCAAAATATAGTGAGTAATTAGATCTGAATTTTCGTTGATCCAGTTGATTAGAACGTCCATGCACTCTCCTTAATTTTTTGATGAGTGATTTAACGCATTATACATGCTGAATATGAACTTATCCTTTATTAAAAAATACTTTTTCATTAAATTTAAATAAATTCGAATTTCTGCTTTGCAAGCCGAGTTTTTTTATGTATTATGCGCGCCACACCAAACAAGGTGGTATTGCGGCGGCTGTAGCTCAGTTGGTAGAGCCCTGGATTGTGATTCCGGTTGTCGTGGGTTCGAGCCCCATCAGTCGCCCCATCTTCTCTTCTGTGTTTTCATATCTGAATTTTATTTTAAATTTTTAGTCTTTATCTTTATTCATTTTAAACGTTATTAAAGTATTACACTGCTCTTCTTGTCTCCATAAGTGACCACCTTCAAGCGTACACTCTAAATAAACAATGCTGTTTTAGAATCTAAAAGCGCTTCTTTACTTGTATTTAAATAATAAATCGGTTGTAGCTTACTAAAACAGTTAATATTGTCGCCATACATGACGACCTACATTAAAAATACATCCTTTGATTTTTATCGATAATTTAAATATAAGCGTTGAAAATAATACCTAAGAGCCAAGCTTATTCTGAGCAAACACCATCAATTCATCAACCGGCATAGGCTTACCGAGTAAGAAGCCTTGAATTTCATCACAGCCCATTTGCTGTAAACGCTCTAATTGAACTTGCGTTTCAACGCCTTCGGCAATGGTTTTTAAACCAAGATTTTTACCAAGTGATACGATTAATTCAGCAATCGCGCCAGTATCACTGTCAGGAATGTCTTTAATGAAAGCTCTGTCGATTTTGAGACGAGATAAAGGCAATTTTTGCAAATAGCTTAATGAAGAAAAACCCGTGCCAAAGTCATCTATAGCCACTTCAATACCATAACGTTTTAACTCGTCTAACGTATCAATGACACTTCCTATTTCATCCATTACCACACTTTCAGTGACTTCAAGCTCTATTTTGCTACTTGGCACCTGATATTGCTCTAGTGTATTCATCACTGTTTTAGCGTAATCAGGCGTCTTAAATTGAGGCACCGACACGTTTACAGCAATACAAATATCCAGCCCTAATTGAGCAAAACGTTTTTGCTGCTGACAAGCTTGCTCGAGCACCCATTGCCCTATTTCAACAATCAAACCTGAGCTTTCAGCCAGTGGCACAAAAATACCAGGAGAAATATAGCGCCCATTCCCCGATGGCCAGCGTAATAACGCTTCACAACCTATAATTTGCTGCGTTTTCAGAGAAAATTGTGGCTGGTACCAGACTTCTAATTTGTGTTGCTCAAAGTCACTTCTTAATTGCCTGATCAAACCTAAACGCCATGCCATTTTTTCTTCTAAGTCTGATGTATACCAATCAAAAACCTTGTGACTCTGCTTTGCTTGGTTAAGCGCTATATACCCTTTCTTTAAGGTTTCTAGACCTGTGTCACTGAAGTCTTCACATTTACATAAGCCAATATGAAAGTGAATAGACAATAAATGCTCTTTTAACTGATAAGGAATAGTTAGGGCATCAACGAGTAACTCTTCATTCAAAGAGCTGGTCGGTAGTAAAAATGCAAAAACATCAGCGCCAATTCTAGCTAAGGCTTTTGCGTTAGGAATATCTTGCTCTAAGCGATGCATCACAGCCATCAATAACTGATTTCCTACTTCTTGTCCTAAGCCATTATTGATATCTGAGAACTGAGCAATGTCTAACAAAATTAAAGATAAGCCGTCGTCATAAGGGGGTTTCTCTAAGTGCTCTACAAAGCTAGTGCGATTTGCTAGCTTTGTTAAGGGATCTTTATATGCAACTTCTCTGATCTGGCTGAATAGCTTAATATTATCTAAACCCACACTGACGTTGGCTAAGAATATCTCCGCAAATTGAATTTGCCGCGGCATTGGAGGCAATGCTAATTCTATAAAAATCGCCGCTTGTTCATTATTTTTTTCAAGGAATAACGTGAGGTCATGTTCTGTTTGTTGATGACATTGCTGCTCAATGCAAGTTTTGACCTGCATAATCGCACGGCCATTATCGAGTTGCTCAACACCTTGCCCTATAAACTCATGATATTGCGTTGTGCCACCTAACAAAACCAATGAATTAGTACCTGAAACTTGAGCACACACAAAGCCATTGGCGTCATTCGCTAAAATATTAGCTAACTGCATCACCACAGCCTGACTAAAGCCACTAATGTTGTTGTGCCCTAAAATCGCATTGGAGGCACTTAAAATATTCGTTAATCCTTCACTTTGAGCTTCTAACTCACATATCTGTTGAAAAGAACGCAAAGCGGTCATTAATGACGTCACTAGCTTACTTCGCGTAAGCTCTGTTTTCATTTTATAGTCATTGATGTCGTATTCACGAATAACCTGTTCTTCAGGTGCATGACCTGGCTGACCTGTTCTTAGAATAATTCGAACATTATGATTATCGAGATCGTCTCGAACTTTTTTGACAACTTTAAGACCAGCATCGTCTGACTCCATCACCACATCAAGCAGTAATAAGCATATTTCTGGATGCTGGATTAACTCGTTAATCGCCTCTTCACCCGAATAAGCATGATGAAAGCGCAACGCCTTGCCCCAAAACTCAACGCCAGATAAAGCAAGTTTAGTCACAGAGTGTATTTCAGGATCATCGTCAACAACCAGAATATCCCAAAAGCCCTGTGGCTCGTTATTTTCTGGTGTATCATCTTCATGATCTAAAAACAAAAAGTCATCTTGCTCAGACGCCATTCAAATTCCTTCAACTTCTACCGCTTGAGTTAAAGTTTTATTATTTTTAATAAAACGTAAATGAAGTGGGTATGTTCGCTTGCTTTAAGGTATATCTTAATTGTTAGCTGAGGTAAACCCTAATGACTTCAACATCAATTGCTTAATTGCAACTTATTTATTTAGGTCATTGAATTAGTATAGACTATCTTATCGAAATAAAAGTAAAACCAGCCAATATCATTCTAGGAGTGCAGTTATTTCTATTCGTGCCAAAACGTTAAAGTTTAGCTTACTAACCATGGTGCTTGTGCTTCTGGTACTGGTGTTTTTACCACGGCATTTTAGTATTCAGCAAACAAGTGACCTCAAGGGCTCTGATAAACAAGTAAGGCCTCTCTTATTTGACTTGAAACACTGGCCTCAGCTTATGGCGTGGGATAAGTTCAGTTCAAAGCTCAGTATTGATATTTCATCTCCAAGCAATACTTTAGGCGCAAATGTATTTTTACAAACCTCGAGTGCCAATATTGAGGTTACTATTACTGAAGTATCTCAAAGCCACCTACAGTATTCTATCTTGGTCAATAATGAACATGCATTGCTTGGAAACGTAAGCCTCATTCACAATGAGCATACATTAACTATCAACCACTCATTGACAGGCACCATTCACTCTACGGTCAGTGGGGGGGTTATTGTTTTATATATTCGTTCAATGGCCGATAAGATGTTTACTTCCAGTGTGAATAATTTACGTTCACATATTCAACTTGCTGATAAGGACATGCAATGACGGTAAAGAAGGCGAACTCTAAAGCAAATCTCGCTTTGCTGATTGAAGAAAAGCTTGGTTACCCAATGGTAAAGAAGGCTTCTTTTAAAAAAACGTCTGACCAATCTGAATACTCAGCACAAGGTAAACGCACCGTCGAGTACTCTGTACAATCGAATAACTCAGCACTCAAACGCGCACTAAAAAGGCAGCAACTACAAAAAATACAGCGACAAATTAACATTGAAGCCATTATGGCTGGCGCCATAAGTTTGTGCCCTGATGTGATCAGTAAAGGTCGTCCTGATCCCGACTGGCTCGAACATTTTATTGCTCTTGCTGAAGATATTACCAACCAGGCTATGCAAACTTTATGGGCTAAGATTTTAGTGGGTGAAACCCTATCTCCTGGTACATTTTCAATAAAAAGCCTACAAACACTTAAACAAATGACCCAAAAAGAAGCCAACGCATTGCAAAGGTGTGCACCTTTATGTGGTTTTGTTGAACATGAAGGCAGCTACCTTATTATGCTGGGCTACTATAAAAAACCGTCTTTCTTTGACCTTTTACGTAAAGGAAATAAAGAATCTATTAATTTAGCCCACTCAGGTTTGAGCTTTCCCAATATTCTCACCTTGATGGATATTGGTTTGATGTACAGAAAAGAAATAGAGTCCCCGAGCCTAAAGCAAGGGCAGAGTATTAGTTTAAGTTTTCAAGGTCAAAAGTTAACATTGACAGCCAAGAGCAATGAGTTGGTCTTAAGTTATTACAAACTGACTCAAACAGGGGAAGAACTAAAACGCCTGATCACCGCACCGTTAAATAAGCAGTATAAGCAATTGTTAGAGCAAGCGATGCAGGAAGAGTTTACTTGTGAGTGGAGTTAGTTTTAGAGCAGTAAGCAGTGAGCAGTGAGCAGTAGGCAAATGATCATTTGCTCGTTGAGGGTCAAAGTATAATTTTAAAGCTCGCTATAAATAACGGCTTATACAACACTAAGTTCTATCATCTGTAGGTGTGCTTTAGTGCAACAAAATTTTTAAATTGACGCCATAAATAACGTCCTACAAACTACAAATAGAGCACTCCATTGCGGCGGCTAAAATTGCTCATTTCACCTTGCGCAAAAGTAACCTTGCTTCGCAGTGTATATTTTGCACGATTGTAGGCGCTGGCTTTATGTCACTCACAAAAAAGCGCGGGGTAAACCCGCGCCTATATATATTCACATACTGTGACTCGCTAGCTTTTAACTCACCAGCTCGTTACTTTTAGCTTTCAAACTTTAGAAGTGAACCTGAATACCCGCAAATGGACCCGAAGTTTCTAGGTCAGTGCTGATGTCATCTACGTCATCTAATTCAATGATAAATGAACGGTAACCTGCACGGATCGCTACATCAACAGCTAGGTTGTCAATCACTTCCCAAGCAATACCCACTTGGTAATCTTGAACTTTACTATCGTCGATTGCCAATAAATTACCTTCAGCAAAAACGCTCAGACCAGTTAGTGGTAAGCCGACTTCACCACGTAAATAACCTAGTGGAATTGGTGCAGAGAAATCAATTGTCTCAGTTCTCTTTGAACCTTCAACTATACCCGTAACTGTGGCATCACCATCAAAATGCTTAACTGTTACACCAAAATCAAGTGACACTAAGTCGTTGTCAAACAGTTCGTAGTACAAAGTGTAATCCATGTGACTGAAATCAGTCATTAGATCCGCCCTAGAATTAACGGTGAAGTTTTGACCATTGAACTCAAATGTTTCATTCAGCGTTGTGTTACCTTCAAGCTCTAATTGAGTATACTTAAGCTTAATGTTTGGAATTAATGGCACCGGGTGCTCGAACGCCGCATAGTAGCTTGAGAATGTCTTATCTTCAAAGTTGAAGTTTTCTGCCTGACCTTTACCAGCAAAACTACCTGAGTTTTCACTCTGCCAGCCGTCAGCCCCTACGTATAAACCTAACAACATATCTGCTTTTGCAACTGGTGCTAAGAAAGCCATTGATAATGCTGCAGCTAAACAGTACTTTTTCATTTTTTATCCTTGCGCTAGAAGTTCACTGAGTTCAATAAGAGCTGCATTTGCTCTTGATATATAGTTTGCCATTACCAGCGAGTGGTTAGCAACAAAACCAAAGCCATTACCGTTTAAAATCATTGGACTCCACACGGTTTCTTGCGTTGACTCAAGCTCGCGAATAATTTGCTGTAAACTAACTTTAGCATTCTTTTTCTCAAGTACATCAGCAAAATCATGCTCTACCGCTTTTAAAAAGTGCAATAGTGCCCAAGTTGCGCCGCGCGACTCATAAAAAACATCGTCAATTTTCCACCATGATGTTTTCACCACATGATGGCTAGGCGCACTGGTCGCTTGGTTTGCAGCTGAATCACCAGCGAGATCTGTATTAACTCTATCTTGCCCTACACTAGCGCTTAATCTTTGACTTAAGCTGCCCAAACGTTTTTCAGCTTCTTTTAACCAGCCACGCAAATTATCTGCACGCGCATAAAACTGGCTCTCTCTATCTTGAGGGTTCGCAATTTGTGCGCGGTACAGCTTTAACTGCTCGATTCCCACTTGATACTCGCCTTCTGCACTTGGCCAGATCCAGGCTGTTGAGCTGATGTTAAATTGTGGCTGAGCTTTTTTAAGTGCTGGGTGTTCTGTAGATTGAGATTGAGAGCGGCTGAAGTCTTTTCGCATCGACAAAGCCAAATCACGCACCATTTCAAGGACACCATATTCCCACGCTGGCATATTATCCATTAACACACTCGGTGGCATTTTATCATTTGATAAATATCCACCTGGCTTATTTAGTAAGGTTTCACTCACTTCAATAAGCGCTGTTGACGTAACATAACCTGGTACTAATTTAACTTGTTGCTGCTCAGCAGTTTGCTTTGCTTTTTCAACGACATTGAATGCTGCTGGTTCAAAACTCCAGTAAACCGCGATTAAATAGCCGATTACAAATAAACCAGCCAACCCGCCTGCAATTTTTCCTAAATGCTGTTGCATAAACCCTCCTTAATGGTGGTTATGATGAGATTTTTTTGGCTTTTCAAAAGTATCTTTCAAAGATACGACTTCTACAAAACTATACAACCTGTCGCCGTTATCAAAATATAACGTCAACTTGCGCTTTTCACCGACTTTTAATGTATGCTCTGGCTCAAAAGCCATTAAATGAAAACCACCCGGTTGAAACACTACTTGCTGATTCGCAGGCAATTCAACTGACTCGACTTTTTGCATGCGCATCATGCCATTCTTGTGCACATGTTCATGGATCTCAACACGTCCAATTCCACGAATAGTCGCTTTCTTCAGAAAAACCGATTTATCCATCGGGTTATGAATAGTGAAATAAGCTGCAGTTGATTTTGCCGCCGGTAAGAATGTACGAATTTGAGCACCTGTCACCATGAGTTCTTTTTGTACGTGACTATGGTCGTGACTGTGGCCTTCATGTGCCTGCGATAAACCAGAAAATAATAGTGCCGCCGCCAGAGAAAGGGTTCTTAATAACATGCTTATTCCTTTGAAAAAAGTTTAACTTGCAACATCATAGCATGAAAAATCAAGAAACCCTTTGATCTGGTAGAGATCTAATATGCTGGAGATTCTTCCTTAAGTAACCAAGCTAATCCAACTAACATAATTAATGGCAGAGCAATAAAGATGGAATTAAATAATAATGCTAACACTAGCCCAATGAGCACAACTAACACCAATCCAATTACTCCGACACTCACAAGTGCCACCAGCGCGATCACAGCAATAATGCCAGCTAAAAGCGCGAATAGCTCGATGCCGACCCAGCTTATTTCCCAAATAAATTCAGGCATCGCAAAGAACATAACAGGTGTTTGAACCCAGCTTAATGCGCTAATAAATAGTAATGCTGCTAATAAAATCAATGCTGTTTTCATAATTACCTCCTACGTCTTTACAGCTTAATATCTAGCAATTACTGCTTTGGCCACAGTACAGCGCATAATCCGTATGCCATCACCGTCATCATTGGGAACTTTAAAAATACCAACAAAGTTAATACTCGAGTTAGCCATACTGGTAAATCAAAACGTTCTGCTAGCCCAGCACATACTCCTGCAATTTTCTTTCTCGCTAAAATACGACGACATGTTTTCGTTGTTTGTTGCATATTCATAACCTTACTCCTGAAAAATTAGGGAGGCGCCTCGTTGCGCCGAGCCTGTCAAAACGAATTAATACCTAGCAAACTTTTGCTTACTGCGCAGAAGTTGATGCTTCTGAAGCCTGCTTACCTGTCACTTTTTGCTTCAGTGCAGCAAGCTCTTCACTCAGCTTTTCGTCTTGCTCCATTTGTTTGAATTCTTGATAAACATCATTTTTACCAATATCGTAGCTTTCAACTTGTGCTTCGATACGCTCTACTTTCTGTTCTAGTTGTGAAAAGCGTGCGCAAACATTTTGTACTTCTTCACTATTTAACATGCTACGTACTTTTAATCTTGCTACTGCACTATTTTGTGCTCTGTAAAATTGCTGCTGTTTTGCTTTTACCTCAGCAATTTTATTACTTAGCCTAGCGGCATCTTCATTCAGCTTGTGCAGCGCGTCTTCTAATTGTGCTGCTTGCTTTTGGTTATCTTCCTGAGCATCTACAAGCTTTTGCTTTTCGATAAGTGCCGCTTTTGCTAAATCATCACGACTTTTACTTACCGCTAGCTCTGCTTGCTGCTGCCAACGTTCGATTCCTTGAGTTAGGTCATCATGCTGACGAGATAAGCCTTTTTGCTCTGCGATGATCTGTGCAGCAGTTGAACGACACTCAGCCAAGGCATCTTGTAACTCACTCTCAATCTGCGCAGTCATTTTTTGTGGATCTTCTGCTTTGTCTAAAAACGCATTAATTTCTGATTTAATAAGATCTTCAATTCTGTCGATTAAGGCCATGTTCTGCTCCTATGCATTTGGCAATTGGGTTACTAGAGCTATTCCAATCTTTGTGCCAAAAGGTAAAATCAAATAAAAACAAGCACTTAATATTTTTCAGGAGTTTTTACAGAAGAGACAAACTTCATGATTTCGTTAAATAAACTAAAAAGTAGTCAATTTAGTTAACATGAGAATTGTTCGCGGATTATTGTCGGGCTAAAGCCACGACCTATAGGTGAGGCCCATCACGATATTTTTGTAGGTCATCGTTTACGGCGACAATCTAACAACAGAGAAATCCATATATGTAGGCTCGGGTTTACTCCGCGCACTTTAGCGGGACATAAAATCATCGCCTACAATCGTGCAAAATATACGTTGCGAAGCAAGATTACTTTTGCACAAAGTGAAATGAGCAATTTTAGCCGCCGCAATGGAGTGCTCTATTTGTAGTTTTGTAGGTCGTCGTTTACGGCGACAATCCAACAACAGAAACACTGAAATATGTAGGCGCGGGTTTACCCCGCGTATTTTTACACGAGACTAAGAGTCATCGCATATGAAAACAAAGAAGCCG
The DNA here is from genome assembly GCF_042848605.1 of Pseudoalteromonas sp. MTN2-4. Lineage (NCBI taxonomy): Bacteria > Pseudomonadati > Pseudomonadota > Gammaproteobacteria > Alteromonadales > Pseudoalteromonadaceae > Pseudoalteromonas > Pseudoalteromonas sp. MTN2-4. The sequence goes on along the minus strand of NZ_BTGK01000006.1, from coordinate 20,300 downwards.
CTTAGGTAAGCGGCTTCAAAGGCATTTTTAAACTCTAAAAATTTACAGTTCAGGCACGAACGTCAGTGCTTTTTCCATTACCTCAATACCAGAACCTTTTTTATGTCCATTCTCTGATAAGTGACGTCGATACCCTCGCGCACCCGGTTGGTTTTGGAAAATACCTAACATGTGGCGAGCAATGTGCCAGAAGTTCGCCCCCTCGCTCATTTGTGCTTCAAAGTAATCATACATGCTGCGAACCACTTCATGGCGCGTTTGTGTAAACGCTTCACCACCGTACAGCAACTCATCAACCTGCGATAACATAAATGGGTTGCTGTAAGCTTCACGACCGACCATCACCCCATCAATATTCGTTAAGTGATGCTGACATTCCTCAATGGTTTTAACGCCACCATTAATACTGATGTGTAAATCTGGGTAATCTTTTTTCAACTGATAAACACGTGGATAATCAAGCGGTGGGATCTCACGGTTTTCTTTTGGACTTAACCCCTGCAACCAAGCCTTACGCGCATGGATGATAAAGTCATCACAACCCACATCTTTAACCGCTTCGATCAGCGTGGTTAAAAACTCGTAACTATCTTGCTCATCAATACCAATACGTGTTTTTACCGTCACCGGCACATTAGTTTGCGCTTTCATCGCAGCAACACACTCAGCCACTAGCTGCGGCTCAGCCATTAAACACGCACCAAAGCGGCCGTTTTGTACACGATCAGATGGGCAGCCTACATTTAGGTTGATCTCGCTATACCCATATTCATCGGCTTTCTTCGCACACTTTGCCAATGCTTCAGGATCTGAGCCCCCTAGCTGCAGCGCCACAGGTAATTCATGCTCACCAAACGCCAAATAATCCCCTTTACCAAATAAAATGGCACCGGTCGTGATCATTTCTGTATACAGCACCGCATGTTTAGACAATTTTCTATGGAAAGTTCTGCAATGACGGTCTGTCCAATCCAGCATAGGTGCAACAGAAAAACGGCGGTCTAGTGCTTGAGTCGTCACAAATTACCTCTAACTATATGATCTTAATGCAAAGCATTTCACAGCTTTGATTGTTTAAGGTTTGAATTAGGCATAGCCTAAAATTAGCAGCAAATTATACCATTCATTAATAGATATAAAAACGGCCACATAATGTGACCGTTTGAGAATATATGACATGGCTAGAATAAAAACATTAATACCCGTTCGGGTTATTACTTTGCCAGCGCCACGTGTCTTCCATCATTTCCTCGATACCGCGCTCTGCTTGCCAACCTAGCTCATTTAGTGCTTTTTCTGGCGCAGCATAACACGCTGCGATGTCACCAGGACGACGCGGTTTAACTTCGTATGGTACTGGTTTGTTGGCTGCTTTCTCAAAAGCGGTGACCATTTCGAATACCGAATAGCCGTTACCTGTACCCAGGTTGTAGATATGTGCGCCTGCTTCTGCGTTGATTTTATTCAAAGCTTTTAAGTGGCCGATAGCTAAATCAACGACGTGGATATAGTCACGAACACCAGTACCGTCTTTGGTATCGTAGTCATCACCAAAAACACCGAGTTGCGCTAATTTACCTACCGCTACCTGTGAAATGTAAGGTAGTAAGTTATTAGGAATACCATTTGGATCTTCACCAATGCGGCCAGATTTATGCGCGCCGACAGGGTTGAAGTAGCGTAAAATTGCAAACGCCCAACGTGGGTCGGATTTGGCAACATCTTGCAGTACCATTTCAACCATCAACTTAGACGTACCGTATGGGTTAGTTGTGCCACCCACCGGGAAGTCCTCACGAATAGGTAGGCTTGCAGGGTCGCCATAAACCGTTGCTGACGAGCTAAAGACTAACTTAAACACGCCTGCATCACGCATGGCATCAAGTAAGCTGAGCGTACCCTGTACGTTATTTTGATAGTACTCTATTGGCTTTTGAACCGACTCACCCACCGCTTTTAAACCAGCAAAATGAATAACTTGTTCAATACTATGTTGAACGAATACTGAATCTAAGAATGCTTTATCTAAAATATCACCTTGGTAAAAACTAACTTCTTTACCTGTAATCTCAGCAACACGCTTCAATGATTCTGGCGATGAATTACTTAAGTTATCGACAACAATCACTTCGTCGCCTTGATTTAGTAGCTCTAAAACCGTGTGAGAACCAATATAACCCGCTCCACCTGTTACTAAAATTGCCATCACTAGCCCTTAAAATGTTTATCCTAAAAGTTTGTATTAAGTGTAACTAACATCAAAAAAGATTGCTGTGAGAATTACAATTTTTGACAAACAAATGCCATTTTGCCTTGTTTGTAACTTAATCGGGTAATTTGCGAATCACAATACGAAGTAAAGTTATGCCACTGAGACACTTGTTTAGGCTGCTCAATATTGCGTGTATAAATACGGTTATCAATGGCATAAGCAACGGTATCTGAATCAATCCAGGTGTAATCTCGTACTTGCTTTGGCATCACAAAGTGTTGCTTAACTTGCTGCGTTTTAGGTGAGAAAGTCGCAAACCAATGCTGGTTACCTTCTTGATATGTAAACGAGTAAAGCGAACGTTTTTCGTTATACGCCAAACTCCTGCCAATATCACCCGCAACTACTTTCGGTAAATGACCGGTTAAATCTGTGTATTGCAGTGTATGTGGCTCACCTAGGATAAACATCACTAAATCTTCAGTTTTACCCCATGCGTGATAACCAATCGGTTCAATATGGTCAAAAATGCGTTTTGGTGCTTGGCTTTTATCGAATGGATAAAACCATAGCTTCTGTTTACCATCAGCTTCAACAACAATGCTAGATAAACCCGCTTCATGAGGATATAACGTCGGTGAGTACTCAGAAACCGGCGAGTTAGTTAAATTCTCAGCGCTGGCTTTACTAAAATCATAAAAAAATAAGTCCATCTGGCTTTTATCACCGTCACCGACTGATTGCGTATAATAGATGCCATCTTCTGTCACTAAGGGTTGATTGTGGTAACCCTTTGCACCCGTGATTGGTTTCACCTTAATGCCATTTTCAAGTTCTGTCGCCAAATAAATCTGGCTACTAGGGAACGTATTTGCAAATACTGAACCGGTGAAAACTAAGCTACAACTGACAGCTAAAGCCATTTTTTTATACATGGAAATCCCTTAATTGGTCATGCTTTTTTATTGCTCTTTTTAGCAAATAAGCCTCGTAATACCTCTATCATAACGAGGCTTTCGCATTTCACCAAAAACAAAACACAACCATAGCACTCTAAGAGCACTGAATTTGAAATGCTTGCTATCTCTTAACCTTCAGGTAACATCAAACAGGTAAATCACTTATTTGCGCTTATAAAAAACTACATCAGCAGGTTAATATGTCTCAAAAACACCCGATCATTGCGATAACAGGTAGCTCAGGTGCTGGCACTACCACTACCACCAATGCGATTAAACATATTTTCCGCAGCCTTGAGACGAATGCTGCTTTTGTAGAGGGCGATAGTTTTCATCGTTTCACTCGCCCAGAAATGGACAAGCTAAAGCGAGAAGCGCTTCAAGAAGGCAAACACATCAGTTACTTTGGCCAGGAGGCCAATGACTTTGCGGGTCTTGAAACCTTGTTTGCTGAATATGGTGAGCATGGCACAGGTAAACTAAGGCGCTATTTACACACCTTTGATGAAGCCGTGCCTTATAACCAACTCCCCGGCACCTTCACCCCCTATCAAGATTTAGAGCCTAACTCTGACATGCTCTTTTACGAAGGCTTACATGGTGGTGTAGTAACTGATGAACATGACGTTGCTAAGCATGTTGATTTACTGATCGGCATGGTGCCTATTGTTAACCTTGAGTGGATCCAAAAAATGATACGCGATACTAATGAGCGCGGCCATTCTCGTGAAGCTGTGATGACCTCAATTGTTCGAAGTATGGATGATTACATTACCCATATTACGCCACAGTTTTCTCGCACACACATTAATTTTCAGCGCGTACCAACCGTTGATACCTCAAACCCATTTAGCGCGAAAGACATTCCTTCTCTCGATGAAAGCTTTGTGGTTATTCGCTTTCGTGGTATCGATAACGTGGACTTTCCTTATTACTTGCAAATGATAGATGGCAGCTTTATGTCTCGAGTCAATACTTTGGTTGTTCCAGGAGGAAAGATGGGTCTCGCGATGGAGCTTGTATTAACCCCGCTGATAAAAGATCTGCTGGTAAAAAAACGGGCGCTGGAGAATATGGCTCCGGTTGATTTACCCATTTAGAGATCAATACAACGATTAATTATTTCTAACATTTAAAACATAGTTAAGTCGCTCATAAAACATTAGACTAGTTGCTCAACTGATAAAAGGAGCACGGGATAATGCCTTCTTTAAAAATACTTGTTGGCTCACAAAATCCGGTCAAAGTGGCCGCTGCCAAAGAAATTTTCACACAGTACTTTCCTGAGCACACACTTGATTGCCAAGGTATGCATGCCCCAAGTGGCGTGCCCGATCAGCCTTTAGGGGAAGACGATACTCGCATCGGTGCTGAAAACCGCGTTAAACATCTTATAAAACATCATCAGGCAGATTTTTACTGTGCAATGGAAGGTGGTGCAAATCAGTTTAGCTACGGCCCCGCCACCTTTGCTTTTGTGGTTATTTCAGATGGTAAACAAATCAGCATTGGTCGTAGTTGCAACTTGCCTCTACCACAATCGGTTTATAATAAATTACTGGCGGGTGAGGAGTTGGGCCATGTGATGGATGATTTATTCAATACCGAAAACATCAAACAAAAAGGCGGTGCAATTGGTTTACTAACCAATCATCTAGCAACGCGCGAAAGTAGCTATACACAGGCTTTATTACTTGCGATGGCGCCATTTAATCACCCTGAACTCTACAATAAGTGATAGCACGATGCAGTACACACATATTTTATTTGATGCAGACGAAACTCTATTTAGCTTTAACGCCTATCTAGGTTTGAAAACCATGTTATTAAACTATGGTATTGAATTCAGTGAGCAAGATTATCAAGGATATAAAGACGATAACGCAGCGCTTTGGGTGCAATATCAAAATGGTGAGATTAATGCTGAAACGTTGCAAGTCACTCGCTTCACAAAACTAGCGGCAGAGCTCAACGTCAAACCACAAGACTTAAACGACGCATTTTTGGATGCCATGGCAGAGATCTGTCAGCCATTGCTAGGCGCTAAAGCCCTGCTTGAATCACTGCATGGCAAAGTGAAACTTGGGATCATCACCAATGGTTTTACCAAATTGCAGCAAAAACGTTTAGCACATACCGGCTTTGCTGATTACTTTGAGGCTTTGATCATTTCTGAGCAAATAGGCAAGGCAAAGCCGGCTCCTGAACCTTTCGCCGCGGCATTAGCAAAGCTGGGTAATCCAGATAAAAGTAAGGTGCTGATGGTAGGTGATACCTTAGAAAGCGATGTGTTAGGTGCAAATCGTTTTGGCATTGATAGCTGTTGGCTACAACACGCGTGTGTTGAGGGTAAAGACGGGATTAAGCCAACTTATACGGTTAGTTCTTTGTATGAATTGGCAGAGTTATTAGCTGATAAAATTGCTGCGTAGGTAAAAATTTAAACATTGCGCGATATAAAATCGCGCCTACAAATCCACAGCTGAAAACTATCTGTAAGCTTGCCTTATGCCACGTACAGAAACATGAGCTCGATGTAAAATCGCGCCTACAATTCCAAAGCTGACAACTATCTGTAGGCTTGGCTTTATGCCACGCGCAAACACAAAAAAAGCACGATACCAATCGTGCTTTTTCATATATTTCTCTTATTTATTAAAGACTGCGCTGGCGCAGCACTTCAAACAAACAAATACCCGTTGCTACTGATACGTTCAAACTTGATACCGTACCAACCATTGGGATTTTAACTAACACGTCGCAATGCTCGCGCGTTAATCGGCGCATACCGTCACCTTCAGCACCCATAACAATGGCCATCGGGCCAGTTAGGTTGGCATCGAACACATGGGTATCCGTTTCACCTGCAGTACCAACAACCCATACACCGGCGTCTTTAATGTCACGTAATGTACGCGCTAGATTAGTCACTTGAATAAGTGGTACGGTTTCCGCTGCACCACAAGCAACTTTACGGGCTGTACCATTAAGCTTTGCAGACTTATCTTTTGGCACAATCACGCCATGTACTCCAGCCGCATCAGCGCTACGCAAACATGCACCTAAATTATGAGGATCAGTAACACCATCTAAAACTAGAAAGAAAGGTGTTGCTTCACGGGCAATGATTTCATCAAGATCTTTTTCGCTATACTGACGCGCGGGTTTTACGCGTGCCATGATACCTTGGTGCTGTTCACCATTGGCTTTGTTATCTAACGCTTTACGCTGCATAAACTGCACTGAAATGCCAAATTTACGCGCTTCATTAATTACAGGGTTCAAACGCTTATCTTCACGACCTTTTAATGCAAAGATCTCTAAAAAGCGCTCAGGTTCATTCGCTAAAATTGCTTCGATAGAATGAAAACCAAAAATTAATTCACTGCTCACTGTCTTTATTCTCCTGCGCTCGGTCTCGTGCGTTTGCGGGCATTTTTACCTGGACGCGTTTTCTTTGCTTTGGCCTTTTTAGACTTTTTAACACCCGTTGGGTTATCAAGTGCTGCCTTCTTGGCTTTTTTTAGTTTGCCTTTAGGCGTCGTCTTTTTGCCTTTTTTTGGCTTTTTACCTTGTTCGTTACGATTTGAGCTGCGCTTGGCATCGCGACTCTCGCCTCGAGTTTCATTCGCTTGCTCACCCGACTTAGTCGATTTACCCGGGATTTTACCTGCTTTAAGCTGCTCTCGCACGCTTGGTTTACGACTCGGTATATCTGTCGAGCGACTTGCTGAAGGCTTAGCTCTTCGGCGCGCATAGCGGTCTTGCACTAACTCACCCGCAAGCACCAGATTGATACGGCGTTCGTCTAAACTGACTGATGATACTTGTACTTGTAGCTTATCACCTAAGCGATAAACCTGATGACTATGTTCACCCACAAGGCAATGTTTCGCGCCATCAAAATGGAAGAACTCATTACCCAGTGTCGACACATGGATCATGCCATCGATTTGTAACTCATCTAGGCGAACAAATAAGCCAAAATTAGTGACTGATGAAACCACACCGCTAAACTCACTGCCAACATGATCTTGCATAAACTCACATTTCAGCCAGTCGGCTACTTCGCGAGTCGCATCGTCTGCACGACGCTCAGTCATTGAACACTGTTCACCCAACTGATCGGCTTCATCATTTTCATAAGCATATTCGCCAGATGTTTGCTGACCTTGAGATGCTAAAATAGCTTTGATCGCACGGTGCACAACCAAATCAGGATAACGACGGATTGGCGAAGTAAAATGCGCATAGGCTTTTAACGCCAAACCATAGTGACCGATGTTATCAGGCTGATAAACCGCTTGTTTCATTGAGCGGAGCAACATGGTTTGGATCAGCTCTTGCTCTGGACGCTCACCCAATTGTGCGAGTGCTTCGGTCAACTCTAACGGAGATGGGTCATTAGCAAGGTTACTTTCAATACCCAAGTCATTTAAAAACTGTCTAAAATGACTCAGTTTTTCTTGATCAGGCTCGTCATGCACACGATACAGCGCTGGCGCTTCGTGCTTTTCAAGCAGTTTAGCTGCAGCAACGTTTGCTAAGATCATACACTCTTCAATGAGTTTGTGTGCATCGTTACGAACGACAGGTACGATTGATTCAATCTTACGATGTGCGTTAAACACAAAACGCGTTTCAACCGTTTCAAACTCAATCGCCCCGCGCTGCTGGCGAGAAGACTTAAGCGCCATATACATTTGGTGCAAATCAGTGAGATGAGGCACTTGCTCTGCATATTGCTCACGTAGCACTTCATCGCCTTGCAAAATGCTGTGTACTTTGGTGTAAGTTAATCGTGCATGTGAATTCATCACCGCTTCGTAAAAACGATAACCCGATAAATTACCGGCTTCTGACACAGTTATTTCTGCCACCATACATAAGCGGTCTACTTTCGGATTCAGTGAACACAGGCCATTTGATAACACTTTTGGCAGCATAGGGATCACTTGCTCAGGGAAATAGACTGAGTTACCGCGCTCTATCGCTTCTTTATCAAGCGGGCTGCTTTTTGGTACATAGTGCGAGACATCAGCAATCGCGACCCATAAACGCCAGCCACCTGACTTCTTTCGTTCACAGTAAACTGCATCATCAAAATCTCGGGCATCTTCACCGTCGATGGTCACTAGCGGTAAGTGACGTAAATCGACACGCCCTTTTTTATCTGCTTCTTCTACAAATTCGCCGTGCTTTGCAACTTGATCAACAACTTTGTCAGGCCATTCATGGGGAATATCATGATTACGAAGTGCCACTTCGATTTCCATACCCGGTGCCATATGGTCACCCAGTACATCTGTCACACGGCCTACTGCATTCATTTGACGACTTGGACGCTGCGTGATCTCCACTTGCACCATTTGGTTGTGACGCGCACCACCTTCGGAGCCTGGCAGAATAATAATATCTTGTGTGATCCTTGGATCTTCTGGCACCACCACGGCAGAGCCATACTCCACGAAATAACGGCCAATAATCGGCGCGCGCTCACTCTCTAGCACACGAACAATACGCGCTTCGACCTTACCGCCGCTGCCGCGACTGGCCGCTTTTGCAAGTACGATATCACCGTGTAATACCGAGTTCATTTGGTGTTTAGCAATAAACCAATCTTTTGGCTCACCTTCAACGACTAAAAAGCCAAAACCATCACGATGCCCAATCACACGACCTCTCACTAACCCATCGTCAGTTGGGATCACGTAGCGCTTAAATTTATTAAAATGCAGTTGACCGTCACGCTCCATTGCACGCAAGCGACGCTTAAATGCAATTTGTCGGTCTTCTTCAAATACATTAAGACTGCTACAAAGATGGCTAAACGTCGTGGCTTTCGCTGGGGCTTTTTTGATGTGCTCTAAAATAAACTCACGGCTTGGTACCGGGTTATCGTATTTTTCTTGCTCTCGTTGGAGATGGGGATCCTGTTTTGTCATTCACTGCTATTTTCGAATAAAGTTACCTCTATTCTAACGCACTTCTGAATAATGACCTAACTATCAAGATGAAGCTTTTATAAACAATTTAGTTTGAAGCGAAAATAACGAGGTTTTTACTATGAAATCGGTTGTCGCCGTGAACGACGACTTACAAAAAAGGCCGCGATTAAGCAGCCAATCAGAGAGTTTTTTGCCCACTTTAGAATTTACCTACTATGTTGATAAACCAACCTTTTGAGTCGTAGTCTAAATCAGTGAGATCATCAGAGAAATCGGTAAAGTTGTAGCCCACACCTAACTTCATGTGTTCACCAATGTGGCGATGAATACCAATTAAAGCGCCTTCGCGTTGATCTTGTGCCAAGTCTACGGCTAGGCGGCGCCATTCTAATGTAGCATCCCAGTTATGCTTTAAATGGTAATCGGCTCTAAACACTTGGAGTGATGCAGTTGAGTCGAACCATGGACTGTTGCCATCACGCATACGCATTTCACCATGACGCTCAGCGAGTTTAGTACCGAAACGCCATTTAGGTGTGAGCTGATAATTCACATCCACTGCCCAAACTCGACTGCGTTGCTGTGGTGTATTATCAAGGCCAATACCATTTAGCTGCCCTGCGGGTGCTAAATCTTCGAGATAAGTCACTGACGCAAGTCCCGACCAAGGGCTCGCTTTTAATGGTCGATATGCAACTCCAAACTGTGCTTCAGTAAAGTCGCTATTCAACGCGCCCACTTCGGCTTGTTGAGATGAATCACTCTTCGCCCAATCAAAGCGCAATTGTGCGCGCCAATCTTCATTTAAGTTGGCACGTAAGTTTTGACGCGTTAACCACGACGTGCGAGTTTGAGTGCTGTCTTGATCTTCACGATATTCAATGGCACTGCGCCACTGGAAAATCGGCGAAGTATAACTAATTGACAGTCCTGTACCGTCACGCTGCACTTTACTGGTGTCACTTTCTAGTTCACCCATCTCAAAGTTCACCCCCACCAGCCAACGACTATTGATTTGATGGTCAATACCATAAGCGTGAGTTAGTCCTTGCTGTTGCGCTTGTGATTGCCATAACTGCTCGGCATACATGCTAGTGCTGTCGTTAAAGCGATGCTTAGCACCCGTTACCCAATTTTTCTGTTTGCCTTGAGTAATCATGCCGTCATCAGGGTCATCACTAAAATCAACATAAAGATTACTTTCTGGCGCATAGTCATAGCTAACCCCGACTTTTCCAGCCAAGCCCAGATTACCATCAGAGATTTCACCATTAAGAGCCAGCTTTTCAGTCAACTGAATTTCACCACCTAGACCGACACGATTATTACGCAACCTGCTCGACTCACTATTCAAAGTGGCTTGCACAAAGCCATAGGCCTGCCAATCTGTCGCACCTTGGTAGTCGAGTTGCACAACAGCATCGGTGCGCGCACCTTGATCTAGGTTGAGCGGCGAAGGTGTTGAATCAGCAAGCGCCTGTAACGGCTCTCTATCGTCGTGGCGAATACCCGCGGTTGCTTGCCAATTGCCACTCACCTGATGGGCAACATTCACTTCTACTGCTTGACGCTGTTCAAGCGCTTGTTGTTTATTTTGATCGGCTTTGACGATTAACTGTGTGTCATCACTTAGCTCAAACTCACCTTTAATACCTGCAAGCGTAGTATCGGTGCGACTGGTTTGGCCTACGCCCGAGAAGCCAGCTTGCATTTTCTGCCAATAGAATTGCAGACGAGATGCCTCTTCTGCCTCATCATTATTTTGAGTAAATAAGTCGGCCAGAGAGAATGCCGCTTCAATGCGCTGCGCATTGGCTTTTACAGGTAACATGCCCGATTGCACCGGATTAAAATTCATGCCGCCATTAAATGAGTTCAGTGTTTCGCCAATGCCTTCTGATTGGGCGACTTCAACTTTTACATAGCTGTGCTCGCTCAGTCGATAAGTGGCATCTAGGGCATATAAGCTGTCATCGTGACTATCGAGTTGCTGCTCGCTCAGTGTCGCACCGACTTTGACTTGCTCGGTTAGCCAATGACTAACACGCGCACCGTAAGAGAGGTTGTCGAGCTCATCAAAACCTGGGGTAAATTCGTATTGCGCCGTTAAGAATACCGGATTGGCATCCATGGCTGCGGCGCGCACCACCAGGTCGTCTTGTTCGAATGACGACAGCGGGCGATTTAGAATAACTCGGCCTTGCAACGCATCAATGTCGTAATCTTGCCCTGCCATCAGCGAGCGCCTGACTAGTACTAAGCCTGAGGTTTTATCACGCACTTCAATGGCAAGCTGCTCTGAGCCGCGCACAATATCTTGATGCTGTAAGTAATAGAGTGAACCACCTGTCGCGCGATGAGATTCAAATGCAGGCATGGTTTCAGCTTGAGCAACAAACACTTGCGCTTGGGTGCTTGCGTCCATAAAGCGGGTTTTTGCTTCGCTCTGATACTGAGTTTGTAAACCGTATAAGCCGCGCTCAACTCGCGCCAGCTCGGTATCTTGGATCTTAGTAAAGAAGTTACCCCACATCACGTGCGAGTCATCTTTGGCGATTTTTAAATACACCTTACCGTTTGAAGGCGCATCATCTTGCACCACTGAATCATCGCCATATTCGGCTGGGTGTTGCTCTTCTTCTAAGCGACGGAACAGGCTATTCGGATCTTTTTCATGTAACCCAGATAGCAGTTTATTGACTGGCTGCTCTTGAGTGTCGATCCGAGCAGTGACCTTGTATTCGTCGCGCCATTTACCTGTGATGTAACCGGCTAAACGGCCCGTTGCGAATAAATTGCCATCTTTGTTGTGATCGCTAGACAGCAGTTCAACAGGCCCATTGTGACTGTTTTGACCCAATGTCAGATCAGCCATCGCCACATAAAACCAATCGCTTTCTGGCAGCTCCAGGTCGCGGTGAATTAAATGACCGTTACCGTCACCATCAAGTACCGCAACTTCGGCACGATGGAAACCGGTATGGACAATTTGTTGATGCACAAACTTACGCTCACGGGTAATAGCAACGGTGCGCCCTAAGAAATACACGTTATGGCGATCTGGCACTTGCTCACCGTACAAAGTCAACATGCCGCCATTGAGCTTGATATTCTTTTGTGCAATCTGTGACTCGCCGTAGGCGGTCATCAAGTAGCCATCAACTTTTTCAGCTTCGACCGCAAAGCGCGGTCTAAAGTCTACTTGCTGCATTTGTGTATCGTCGTAGCGACCGTGTTTATCGTAAACACGCAGACGATACTGCAAACTCATACCTAGCAAGTTGCCCGGTAGTCGCCATTTACCATTGTGATTTTTGTCTAATTTAACCTTGGTTAGAATTGAACGACCATCCGGCGCCATGATCTGCACTTCTGCATAATCAATAAATGCATCGTAATTGCTGTAACCACGCAAGTGCATCATCAGGGTATTGCCAGACTTAGTGAGTGCATGCTGAACACTCAAACGTGGAATAAGGTTAATTGGATCGTACTTCAGTTGCAGTTGCATGTTGGCTAATGCAACGTCAGCACAACGCTGTTCATCGGCGTTATTACTGCTGTCTTGATCAGAAAACGCTTCACCATCTAATGTGATCATCATAGGTGCAGCATTAGCAAGCGCCCCCTGACAAACCAGCTCACGACTCGGCATGGCTCCCATGACTTCACGGGTTTTGGTTTTTTCTTCAATGTAGACGGCAATGACTTCTACGCGGCGGTTTCTCGCCATACCTTCAAGCGTGCCGTTATCTGCGACTGGTTCGTGATTAGAGCGACCTTCTGTGGTGAGCACCGACGGATCGAGTTCTAACTGCTGACGGAAGAACTCGGATACAATTTTCGCTCGGTGCTCAGACAAGCCTTGGTTAGTTTTATAGATCTTCTTCGCTCTGGGACTTAAGCGTTGTGAGTCGGCATGACCAATAAAATGAATACGCAGCTGCTTTTTACCACGTAAAAAATCCACAATACGATTCATTTCACGACGTGTTGAGCCGGTTAAGTAATGCTTACCCGATACGAAGCGAATGGCAGACTCTTCTACAAACTCCGCTTTATGATCGCTTTGCTCTTTATAGTCTTCTTGCACCGTTTTAGGGGTTGGTGCGGCTAGACCATGAAATACAAAGTGTTTTTGTACTAACACTTGCTCGGTGTTTTTCGCCACCCCAGCTTTAGGTAATACGGGTTGCGCTTCCTCAGCCTGCACATAAGCTGGCAGGCCCAAAACTAGCCCAAGCATAATTGGGCTCAATGAAGGTAATTTAGTCATGGCTTGTCTCCTTAGTTAGAGAAGACAAAGTAGGAATTGCTACTGGGGTCATTTCTGTTTCTATGGTTAGCTGTAATTCTCTGAGCTCAGCTTGTTCGCTTAGCCAGTGCTTTAAGTTGTTCAGTTGTTGATCTGTCTGTAGTGACGGCTTGGCCTGATAAGCCACACGGATCACCGTTGGGCGTGTATCTAGCGCATCAAGTAATGCCAATAAACGTGTTTCGTAATCATCAGCAAGTTGGTTTTCAACAAACGCGCTTGGTGTCAGTTGAATACGCGCCACTCGGTGAATATTGGCGGCAAAATCAACTTGCTGTGATTTACCACGCGTTAAACGCACTACGCGTGGGTTTTCAGACACAATACGTACACCAGACGGTAAGCTACGCTCATCGACTTTAACGATGAAGTTGCTACCACGAACCGCATTTGGAATATCGGCACAGGCTAAGTGATAACGGCCATGCTCGTCGGTGGTGATCCACAAGCCTTGTGCCGTGGCTAAACGCACCGCAGGTAGACCCTTTTCATCGCCATCTTGATAGCCATTGCGGTTGAGGTCATTAAATACTTTACCGCTCAAGTCACTACAGTCGAATACCGGATCTGGAATAACACGCACAGCTGCAGTGGCAATATTTGAAATACGCCAACCGCTATCAAGTGAATGCTGACCACCAATAAACTCGCTCCATGCTTGATTGATATAAGTGCCTTGGCTTACACCACTGCCCACCACAACCATCAGCTCGATGTTTATCACTTGCTCAGGAGCCAGCCTGTAACTGTGCCAACGTAGTACGCGACCAAGTACTTCAGGTTCTTTGGTAAAACCATCAACACGGGCACTACCCGGTACATATTTCAGGCCAGCTGGTAGTTGGTCGATTAAAGAAAGTGGCGCTAATGTCTCACTCGAACGGTTCTTGTAGCTGATCTGATAAGGCACTAGCTCACCAATCACCACATCTTGTTTTAATGCCGTTTTACTTACCTGCACCATGTCATCACCGTACGGGTCGAGCGGAATATGGTTATTCACCACATTGCCAGATGGTAACGTAGGATCGATATAGAAGCTCTGATAGTACTGAGTACTGGTGTTGTTTTGAGTGATCTGATCTGAATGTGCCACACACGCGCTCGGATCATGAATTGGTGCGTCTAACTGTGGTACCAACTCTTCAAAATGCACCAATATAGGTAACTCACTCGCACCCGCGGTTAAGGTGTTTTCACACACAGGGATCTGTGTTGAGCCCCCTGCTAAGTAACCAACTGGTTCGGTGACTTCTAAACGGTAAATTCCCGTTGGTGCTTGTGAGAAGAATAAAAACTGATAGAAACCATCTTCTGCGGTCGTTTGTTCAACGTTCGCACTGCCCCCTACCAAGTGTAGATCTGGTTCAAAGCCTGCTGGGCCAATGATCTTCACGATCGCACCTTGAATTGGCTTACGCGTTTGCGCATTGTACACCACGCCCGATGGATCAATTGGTAATGACTGGTTATCGACCTCTTCACCAGCACTTAAGCGAAGGTTTAAGATGGTGCCTTTCTCGCTCGATGCGTCAGGATCATCAGTCACAGGTGTGCCGTAAATAACCCCACCTTGAGGGTGGCGGAAACGAATTTCGTAGATACCAACTGGTAGGCCTGCAAACGTGTAGCGACCATTTTCATCCGAAGTCGTGGTTGCCAACGGCTCTTCGTCTAATGGATTTGCTTCACCCGTTTGCGGGTCAAGTAAAAGCTCGACTATCCAACCCGACTGACCGTTGTTGTCATCTTTGGCACGGTTATGGTTTTTATCGAGCCAAACTAGACCACTGATACTCGCCGGATCCATCAGTTGCTCACCGAAGTTATAGTCAACGCCATGAGTAACGTGCTCGCTGATCTGAATGTGCTTCAGCTCGTCATTTTGCTCTTGAACACCGCCAATACTACCAATGCTGTCCAGACCATCTTGGGTATTCTCAGGTTGTGTTTCGGTGATAGTAAAACCTTCACCACCACTCAGAGGTAGTTGCTTAAACTGGTAACGGCCATACCCGTCAGTAAGTACTTCACGTTGCACAGGCTGACCGTCTAAATCGGTACCCGAAATAACTAGCTGTGTATTCGCAAGACCCAGCTCATTATTTTCTTGAGTACCATTGTCATTTAAATCGACATAAACCGTACCGCTTAGGTGACTACCACGCTCAGCAAAGTAGTAACCAGCTCCTTTTACGCCAAGCTCTAAGTTGATATTCGTGAAGGTGTCTTGACCGACTTCACCGCCTAATGAACCAAGTTGCTCTTCACCGTCTAACCATGCTGATGGTTGAGTTTGAGTAATGCTGTATTGGCCTGGGCGAAGGTAGTCGAACAAGTATTCCCCTTGCTCATCAGTGCGCACTGTCAGGTTCACCGCTTCACCCTCTAAGGTTGTGCCCTCTAGGGTGATTTCAACATTGCCAACACGTAACTGTTCCGAGTCATTAAGCACACCGTCTTCGTTGCTATCAACATATACGGCACCAGCCAATGAAGCTCGAGGTAGCTCAGCAAAGTTATACATGCCGAAGGTTTGTAACTCTTTTAGCTCTACCGTAAAGATGTCGTCACGACCTTTCGAGTTGGCAAACACTTCTTCGTTAAGTGACTCAGAACCATCGATGTAATCGCTTGGCTGAGTGGTCTGCGAAATCGCATAACCTTGCTCATCACTCGGTGCAAGTTTTTCAAAACGATATTGACCGTTTTCGTCGGTAGTGGTGGTCATTTCAACCGACTGACCTCGGTAGTCATAGCCTGTGAGCGTGATTTCGCTGTTGGCAATTGCAATCTCTGACATATCGTCTGCCAGCGTTAAAACACCTTGGTCTTGTTTATCAACAAACACATAGCCCATCACCGCAAGGCCATACGCTTCTGTAAAGTCTATGTTGTTGATTTGCTGAGCTGATTTTAATACGCCAACATAAATAACATCTGTTTGCGCTGAGTTTTCAACAACAACGCCAGCAATATAATCTAAGCCATCAAGGTAGAACTCTGGTTGTGCTTGGCTTACCTGATACCCGTTGCCATCGCTTGGTGGCAAACCAGTAAACTGGTATGCGCCATCAATATCAGTTTGAACCTGACGCTCTAGCGACTGACCAAATAAGTCATTACCTTTTAGCGTTAATGTCACATAAGCAATTGCACGATCTGCATCATTTGCAAATGTACCGCTGTTATCACTATCGACATAAACATGACCAGCAATACTACCCGCTTCAAGCTCCGCAAAAGCAAGTCCTGTTCTTTGTTGTTCAGGCGCAAGTGTAATGCTGAACTGATCGTTATTTTCAGCAAGTACTACACCTTGATCAGATTCTTTACCATCAAAGTAACCTTCCGGCTGAGACTGGATTAACACATAACCTTGCATGTCACTGGCAGCAAGCCCTTCAAACTTAACAATGCCTTGCTCATTTGTTGGCTGTTCAAGCGAGACTTCACGACCATAAATATCAGTCCCGACTAATGTCACAGTAACAGCTGGTAGGCCTAGCTCTGTGTCACTTGGTACACCATTCTGATCCGCATCTAAATAAACCTGTGCAGCAATACTGCCTAATTCATTAAATTGCTCAGTGAAAATCAGCGACGTTTGCTGCTGACCCGCATTCAGAACCAGATCAGAGATCAAATCATTTTGCTCTGAAATACGTTGCGTATTTAAGTAATCAGCACCATCAATATACTGTGCAGGCTGTACTTGATTTACTTGATAGCCCGCAGCATCAGATGCATACAACTGCTCGAAGCTAAAGTCACCTTGCTCATCAGTCTGGGTAGTAAGCGATATGCTTTGACCTAATACGTTTTGGCCAGACAACTGCAAGGTGACTTGAGGTAACACCACGTCTTGTGCTTCAAACACACCGTTTTGAGCGATATCCACAAACACGCGGCCCGATATCTTAGCGGTGTTTTCAGGCAACTGCTCGGTTAGTAACAATGACGTACGTGACGCAGCAGTTACAGCAATATTTGCAATCACATCATCTGTTGAATCAACTTGCTTACTGTCTAGATAATCAAGCCCGTCTAAGTAAGGCGTAACTTGTTGATGCGCGAGTTGATAACCTTGATTATTTGATGCAAATAATTGCGTAAATTCAAAACGCCCTTGTGCATCTGTTTGCACCGATAGAGACACATCACGCGCTAATAGATCTATACCCGTTAACGTGATCTGAGCATCAGTAATGACGATATCCTGTTCCTCTAAACGACCATTCTGATTAATATCGACAATCAATTGCCCAGAAATAACCCCTTCATTGGCAGGTAAGCGTTCTGTCATGTCATACACAACCGTCTCTTGTGACTCAAAGCGAATACCATGGGTGTGCTCAGTGTCAGGTTGTTTCGCTGTGCGTGCGCCATCTTGGTAATCAAAACCATCACGATATGGCGATACAAGTGCATGTGTGATCACATAACCTGTGCTATCTGCTTCATGTAAGCGGGTAAACTCAAAGCCACCTTGGGCATCAGTTTGCGCAGTTTGATTGACCTCACGACCATATTGATCCCGACCAGCAAGGGTCACCATCACTTGTGTTAATGCACTATCGCCTTTAGCAGCCTCGAATTGACCATCTTGCTCGGTATCAACAAACACAGAGCCGCGGATCGTTTTAGTGCCATCATCTGGTTGCTCAGTGAAGTCAATGTTTGCTGTCAGCGTTGTTTCAGTTAGCTTCACTGCAATGGCGTTATTTTCTGCATCTAGCTGGGTTGTTGACCTTGCGATGGTTAAGTAATCAAGACCATTGCTAAAGCCACCATATCCCGCTGTAACTGTGTAGCCTGCATCATTCGCAGCAGTTAAGTTGGTGAAGTTAAATTGACCTAGCTCATTGGTTTGCGTCTGGAACGTTACGGTACGACCATAAATATCTGTACCTACAAGTGAGATTGACACAGCCGATAGCGGTTTATCTAATTCAGCAGCTTCTAACTCACCATCTTGCTGAGCATCAAAGAATACACGACCTGTGATTTGACCTTCGCCTGCTTTTGGTAATTCAGTGAAATCAACCGTTGCTTGCTCATTCGAACCGCTTAACTTTACTAGAACGGCGTTGTCAGACATGTCAGATATAGTCGTTACACCTGATGTGGTTAGATAATCTTTACCATTCACATAACCGCCAGAACTCGCTTGAAGCTTATAACCCGCATCATTAGCCGCCGTTAAACCTGTGAATGTGTATATACCATCCGTTTGGGTTGTTTGAGTGCGAGATACAGAGCGGCCAAAGATGTCGTTACCTGTCAGTGTGACTGTAATATTTTCGAGCGCTTTATCTAGCTCTGCCGCTTCAAGCTCACCATCTTGTTGAGTATCTAAGAACACACGACCAGTTATACGACGCTCTTCATCAGTTAACATCTCTGTGAAATCAACACCAGCAGTCTCTGTGTTGCCTGACAATGCCACAATGACTGAATTGTTAGCTGTATTTGAGGCTGTTTTCGCAGCGCCTAAGATTAAATAATCTTGACCATTTAGTTGTTTAGAAATTCCTGATTGCGCTGCTGTTACCGTGTAACCCGCATCATTCGCCGCTGTTAAACCTGTGAACGAGTAAGTACCGTCAACTTTGGTTGCTTGAGTGTGCGATACAGTGCGACCAAAGGTGTCTTTACCTGTCAGCGTGATTGTGATGCTTTCAAGGGCTTTGTCTAGCTCTGCTACTTCAAGTTCACCATCTTGTAAGGTGTCTAGGAATACACGGCCAGAAATACTGCGATTTTCTGGCTCTAACTGCTCTGTAAAGTCCACTGTTACTAAACGTGTACCAGCAGTTAAATCAATCACAACTGTGTTGCTTGAAGCTTGCGATCCGATGCGATTTGCACCTACAACCAAGTAGTCTTTACCGTCTAAATGATTTGTCAGACCTGACTGTGTTGCTGTCACGCTGTAACCATCAGTATTCGCTTCGGTTAAATCAGTAAACGCATATTGTCCGTTCACATCTGTAGTGCGGGTTAGCGACACTGCGCGGCCAAAGATATCTTGTCCAGTTAACGTGATAACGATGTCTTTAATAGCCTCATCTAACTCAGCTGTTTCTAATTTGCCGTCTTGCAAGGTATCTAGGAAGACACGACCAGATACTTCATAATCAACTGGCTTCAGTTTTTCAGTAAAGTCTACGGTTGCTGATTTGTTTGCACCCGTTAAGTCAACTTTGACACTGCTGTTTACCGTGTTTGACTCAGTGCGGTTTGCACCGATGATTAGGTAATCTTTACCGTTCTCGTTTTCAGTGTTACCTGAGAAAGTTGCAGCTACTGAGTAACCATCATCATTTGCTTCAGTTAAATCAGTAAACGCATATTGTCCGTTCACATCTGTGGTACGTGTCAGTAATACATCGCGACCGAACTTGTCTTTACCATTCAGCGTGACAGTGATGTTTTCTAACGCTTTATCAAGCTCTGCTACTTCAAGTTCACTGTCTTGTAAGGTATCTAGGAAGACGCGACCTGATACTTCATAATTAACTGGCTTCAGTTTTTCAGTAAAGTCTACGGTTGCTGATTTGTTTGCACCCGTTAAGTCAACTTTGACACTGCTGTTTACCGTGTTTGACTCAGTGCGGTTTGCACCGATGATTAGATAGTCTTGACCATTTTCATTCAGCGCATTGCCAGAGAAAGCAGCTGATACGACATAGCCATCAGCATTGGCTTCGACTAGGTTATCGAATTCGTAAAGGCCGTTCACATCTGTGGTTCGGGTTAGTGACACCGCGCGACCAAACTTGTCTTTACCTGTTAGGGTTACTGAAATGTTTTCTAACGCTTTATCTAGCTCGGCAGTTTCAAGTTCACCGTCTTGTAAAGTG
>NZ_BTGK01000005.1:0-333851 GCF_042848605.1 Pseudoalteromonas sp. MTN2-4 | reverse complement strand
GTACTTTAATGTTGTAATTTTGGTCACATCTGAGTGTTAACTGCTATTTTTAAGCTATGGTAAATTTCTCGCTTTGACTCTAAACTAATTACAAAGCATAAATAACATCTCAATAAAACTCGGGGCTCTACACAAATGATAAGAAGTTATAAAGGGATCTATCCTAAATTAGAGAAGTCGGTCTATATTGATGAATCAGCCGTTTTAGTCGGTGATATCACTATTGGTGAAGATAGTAGCGTCTGGCCTCTAGTTGCAGCGCGAGGAGATGTTAACTATATACAGATCGGTGAGCGCACTAATATACAAGATGGTAGCGTACTTCATTTAACGCGTAAGACCGCTAACAATCCTGATGGTTACCCGCTTATTATCGGTGATGATGTGACTGTTGGTCATAAAGTAATGCTACATGGATGTAAGCTTGGTAACCGTATATTAGTAGGCATGGGTGCTATCGTGATGGACAATGCGATTGTCGAAGATGATGTCATCATTGGTGGCGGAGCATTAGTACCACCTAATAAGAAACTTGAATCAGGCTATTTATATGTAGGTAGCCCGGTGAAACAAGCTCGCCCGTTAACTGACTCAGAATTAGCCTTCTTGAAAATATCTGCGCTCAATTATGTTGAGTTGAAAGATGATTACTTAGCAGAGTCAGACTCGGCTAAGTAATACTTCCCCTTCTGCTGAGTAGCTTTCTTCTTCGATAAGCGCCTCAGCTTGCATTTCATAATCAAATTGATGCTCTGCAAAGTGTGCTAGCGCTGTCGCCTCTTCTCCTTCAAATGCAACACAGCAACGAATGATTAAACCAGAATTCATCGCTGTGAACTCTATTCTTTGCTGAGTCGCATTAAACCTGGCATCATCATTAAATAAGATTGCTTGATTCATGTTAGCCCTTAGCAAATGTATTTATTACCGGAGTTAATTCAGGCATATCACCTTGCCAAAGGTAGTATGCTTCTGCGGCCTGCCCTATTAGCATACCAATTCCATCTACTAACTTGGTATTTGAGTTAATAGACTCGACCCATTTCAAGAAGCTAGTTTGCTCATTGCTATAAAACATATCGTAGGCAAGGTGACATTGTGTAAAAGCAGCCTCCGATATATTTGGAAACTCACCGGTCACACTCGATGAGGTTGAGTTAATCACCACTTGATAAGTCGAATCGGACACCTCGTCTAAGCCAACCCCTTTCACATGACCATAAGCAGAAAACTGCTCGGCCAATATCTCAGCTTTCTCTTTGGTGCGATTCGCAATGGTGATGTCTTTTACCCCTGCTTGAAGTAAAGGATAAATACACCCTCTTGCTGCGCCACCCGCACCAATAAGTAATACAGATGCGCCATCTAGTTTGCATTCATTACGAATTAAGTCAGCCACTAACCCAGCGCCATCGGTATTATCACCGAGTAACCGACCATCATCTAACTTCTTAATAGTATTCACAGCGCCCGCTAGCTGTGCCCTTTCTGTGAGTTCATCCACGAGCTCAAATGCACGCTCTTTAAAAGGCAAGGTGACATTGGCTCCCTCACCGTCTTTATTTGTGAAAAAGTCTTGTGTGAATGCTTCAAATTCATCTAGTGGCGCTAGCAAAGCTTGATAATCTATTTGCGTTGAAAACTGCTCTGCAAATTGCCTATGGATCTGTGGCGATTTAGAATGTTTTATCGGATTACCAAATACCGCGAATTTACCCATTAAATAAGCCCAGTGAATTGTTTATGAAGCAGCTAATTAAACGCATCTTCAACAAAGATGCAAGTAAAGAACAAGAGAGTAATATGCACGAGACCCCTACAGTGGAAAAATCACCTTATGAAATTTTAGGTGGGGAAGCAGGTGTTAAAGCCTTAGCAGATCGCTTTTACGATGTAATGGCAGAAGAAGAATACGCAAAACCACTATATGACATGCATCCACAACCTTTAGATAGAATACGTTTAGTCTTTTTTGAATTTCTATCTGGTTGGTTAGGGGGCCCTGACCTATTTGTTGAGAAATACGGACACCCTATGCTGCGTAAGCGTCATATGCCCTTTGCAATTGACAAAGACTTAAGAGATCAGTGGATGTTTTGCATGAATAAAGCACTCGAAATCGAAGTGGATAACCCGCTGTTAAGAGTGGGGCTAAGAAAGTCTTTCGAGCAATTAGCCACACATATGATAAATAAGGACTAAACTATTAATCAATTGTTAAATTAGCTGTGGCTCATTTGCGCTGCATCAAGCTCCTGTTCTCTAAAATTTGCATAATTGAATGACATATGAGTTTGATTGAATAATTACTGTGAAATCGATACAACATAAAATTTATGTACTTTTAGCGATAACGGGCGTACTTGTACTCATAGCCAGTATTTGGAGTAGCTCAGATCAGCAACAAAAGCTTGCTCAAGAGACCGTCGCAGAGAATATCAAGTTATTAGCCGATAACTACTTTGATTCTATTAATACCATGATGCTGACCGGCACGATGGCGAATCGTGAGATACTCAGTGAAAAACTACGCGCTCACCCTAGCATCGAAGATGCCCACATTATTCGAGCAGAGTTAATCAACAAACTTTACGGTCCTGGCAACCCCAATCAGGCTCCAACCAGTGATGCTGAGCGTGATTCACTGAGGGGTAAAGAAACTTTAGTCATTGAGCAACGCGATGATATGCGTGTAATGACATTTCTTAGACCTATGATTGCCAGCAGTGACTATAAAGGCACGAACTGTTTGGGTTGTCACATGGCCAAAGAAGGCGATGTCTTAGGGGTTGTTCGCATTAGCTATTCGCTAGAAGACATAGATAACACAGTGACCAGCAATACTTGGTTAAGCACAGGGTTAATGTCGGCCATTTTCGTCTCAGCGTTTGTCATTTTAGGCATGCTATTTAGAAAACTATTTATTGTGCGTCTAAAAAACCTTGGCCGCACCATGCGCCTTGCTACACAGAATAAAGATTTAAGTCTTCGTATTGATGATGATATTGACGATGAGCTTGGCCGTTTAGCGACGAACTTCAATAAAATGATGACCTCGTTTAAAGAAAATATGGCGCAAGTCTCCCACTCTTCTCATGTGCTTATTCGCTCGGCAGAGAGTATTTACAACTCAGCAGATACCACAGAGCAAGCCATCTTAGCGCAAAAGCAAGGCACAGATTCAGTTGCCGCTGCGATTAATGAATTAGAGAGCTCATCAAGCGAAGTTAAGAATACTACACATTTTGCCTCAGAAAAGTCGGATTCAAGTAATCATCTAGCAGAAGAAAGCATGGCCGTTGCAGAGCACACCGAAGCAAGTATTAATCAACTTGCGCAGGATGTTCGCCAAGCCGCAGAGCAAGTTAGTCAATTACAAAACCAAACCCTTGAAGTGGGTAAAGTACTTGAAGTGATCAGTAGTATTGCTGAGCAAACTAACCTGCTAGCACTTAACGCAGCAATCGAAGCGGCACGAGCGGGTGAAGCAGGTCGAGGCTTTGCAGTGGTTGCCGATGAAGTAAGAACGCTGGCAACTCGTACTCATGACTCTACGGATGAAATAAAGCGCACCATTGAAAAACTGCAAAGCGAAGCAGCGCAAACCGTTCAGGCGATGAGTGCATCTTGTGAAGAAGCGGATGACAGAGCCTTACAAGTGAAAAAAGTCGCACAGGCATTAAAAGATATTTCAAATCAGATGCATGAGATTAATGACTTAAACGTACAAATCGCCGATGCCACAGAGCAGCAAAACCTGGCAGCAGAAGAAATTAATCACAGCGTCATTGGTATTCGTGATAACGCGGAAGAATCTTTAAAAGATGCGCACCGCAGTAAACAAGTCAGTGAAGAACTCCTGACATTAGCGCGCTCTTTGGATGAGCAAGTGCGCAGCTTTAAAGTCGATTAATAATAAGCTTCTTTTATAAAAAAAACGGCGCTCACTCGAGCGCCGTTTTTTATGGACTGCTATTCAAGCTCTGAAGTTAAAGGCTTAACCAGTCTCTTGGCTTTAAGTAAGATTCATATAAATTGGCTTCTAATGAGCCGGCTTCTGGTGTGAAGTCATATTCCCAACGCGCCAATGGTGGCATCGACATTAAAATTGACTCAGTACGACCACCGGTTTGTAAGCCAAACAAGGTACCACGGTCCCACACTAGGTTAAATTCAACATAGCGACCACGACGATAAAGCTGGAATTGACGCTGCGCATCATTCGTTGGCGTGTCTTTACGTTTTTCAATGATTGGTAAGTAGGCATCTAAGAAACCATTGCCCACTGCTTGCATAAAGTCGAAGCTCTTCTCAAACCCCCACTCATTGAGATCATCAAAGAATAGACCACCTACGCCACGGGTTTCACTACGGTGTTTTAAATAAAAATATTCGTCACACCACTTTTTATAATCGTTATAAACAGTATCACCAAATGGATCACACAAGTCTTTTGCGACTTGGTGCCAATGCTTAACGTCTTCTAATACAGGATAGAAAGGTGTTAAATCGAAACCACCTCCAAACCACCAAATAGGTGCTTCGTCTTCTTTTTCAGCAATGAAAAAGCGCACATTGGCATGACTCGTAGGAATATGTGGGTTTTTAGGGTGAATAACCAAAGACACACCACAGGCATGGAAACTACGACCTGCTAACTCCGGGCGATGTGCTGTTGCCGAAGCCGGCATTGACGCACCAAATACGTGAGAAAAATTAACACCTCCCTGCTCGATTACGTCACCATCACGAATAACACGGGTACGACCACCGCCGCCTTCCGCTCTTTCCCACGCATCTTCAACAAATTTCGCTTTACCATCAGCTTGCTCTAAGCCTGCACAAATTGTGTCTTGTAATTGTAATAAGAAGGCTTTGACTGTTTCTAAATTTACTTTTGACATGCTTACTCTCTAATTAGCTGTGTGGTAAAGGCATCTTTAATTTGACTTGGTTTGGTTTCACCACCAAGTGGCCCTTCAACATAAAAGTCGATTTGATCGTTAAATACTGCTTTTACTTTGTCTAGTGTTGCTTCTGGTTGTTGCCCTGCAATGTTTGCACTGGTCGACACCAGCGGCTTGCCAAACTGCTGACAGAGCTGCTTCACCACCGGGTGTGCACTAACACGTACCGCGATTGTCGAATGAGTACCGGTTAACCACTTAGGGGTTGAAGATTTGGCAGGTAGAGCCCAAGTAATGGCAGCTGGCCACGAAGAAAAAATCTCAGCGCGTTTATCCATAGGGATTTTGTTTTCATCAACATAAGGTAAAAGCTGAGCAAAATTATCGGCAATTAAAATTAGCCCTTTCTCTTCTGCTCTTAGCTTTAACGCCAAAATACGCTGCACAGCACTGTGATTATCAGGGTCACAACCAAGACCATACACAGCTTCTGTTGGATAACAAATTACGCCACCAGCACGCAATACAGCTTCAGGCGTATCTTTGCTGGTTTGTTGTTCATGGCTCACTATGATTTCTCTACTTTATGTTGGCAGGATTTCTGCGGACATTGTAACACAGCTTTATCGCCACGAGATTTCTCAACCATTACCCCCCAACCGCATTGCGGGCAAGTTTCGTCGACTGGGTGTTGATTTAAACTATACTTACAACTTGGGTAGGCATCACATGAGTAAAATTGTTTACCGAATTTATTGTTACGAACAACGAGCTTACCCTTTTTGCACTTAGGGCAGCTTGGTAAACCTTCTTCTTCGGGCTCGTCTTCATGCACAATAAAATGGCAGGTAGGGTATCCGGTGCACCCAATAAACATACCATAGCGACCGTTACGAATAACTAATGGTTCACCACACTCAGGGCAAGGAGAATCGTCGAGTACTTTGATGTCGTGATTATCATGCTGGGCGAGAGAACGAATATAGTCACACTTAGGGTAACTGGCGCAGCCTAAGAAAGGCCCATTCTTGCTGTGCTTCATCACCAGCTCAGAGCCACATTTAGGACAAATTTCATATTCCTTTTCTAATGCATGTTTATCAGCATTAAATAAAGAATGATCAATCTTACTCATACATGCCACCCACTTAGCTCGGTTTGAATTGCGCCTAATATAACCGTGCTAAAGTTAGGGTCAAGTATTGTGCATCAATAAAAGTACGTCTAGTGCAAGTACTCCGTGGGCTCATCGAAGATCAGATCTTCCATTTGCGCATAGGCTTGCTCTTTACCTGGCACATTAAAGAGCACCATTAGGATCACCCACTTTAAATCATCTAGACTGATCTCAGCCTTTTCAAGGGCCATTAATCGGTCGATGACCATTTCACGTGTTGTGCTATCAATCACACCAACTTGCTCGACAAACATTAAAAAACCACGGCTTTCAACATCCAGAAGCTGGCACTCTTCTTCGGTATAAATACGGATGGCTTTATCGGCCGTCGCATTTAAGTAAGGAATTTCATCGCTATGTTGTAAATCTGCTAATTGCTCCAGCCAATCCAAGGCTTTGTAAATCTCATCTTGATTAAAACCAGCACGTAATAGCTCGTCAGTTAATTCGTTTTGTTCAACAAAAATATCCGATTCAGAATGGATATAGTTCTCAAATAAGTACATTAAAATATCAAACATGATTAACCCCTCGCTAATTTTATGTAGCCTTCCGCAGTGCGGGCGACTTTATCTTCGAGTTCGAGATCCAGCAGTCGTGCTAATACTTTCTCTACTGGCCATTGAGTTCTATGGGTTATGACATCGACACTGGCCGCTTCAAAACCAAGACTCTTTAATATTGGGCAATTCTCCTCACTATCTTCTATTGGGGCATTTTCTGCCCTTTCTATATTATATAGACCGTTATTTGGCAAAAAGCTCACTTCTTCTAAAATATCGGTCACGCTTTCTACTAACTTTGCCCCTTGTTTTATCAGGTGATGACACCCTGCTGCTAGCGGATTTCTGATAGAACCGGGTATCGCAAACACTTCTCTATTTTGTTCAAGCGCATACTTTGCTGTGACTAAAGAGCCGCTTTTTATTTCTGCTTCAACAATTAATGTACCTAGCGACAACCCCGATATGATCCTGTTTCGCCTCGGAAAATGATGTTGGTTTGCCACAGTTCCCGGCAAAAACTCACTGACAACAAGCCCTTGCTCTGCCAATTGTTGATACAAATAGTTGTGTCGTTTGGGGTATAGCACATCGACCCCCGTACCTAGCACCGCAATGGTATTGCCGTTACCTGCGAGTGCCCCTTTATGCGCCGCGCCATCTATGCCCATAGCCATGCCAGAGGTAACCGTTATACCTGAACGCGTTAATTGATAGGCAAACTCAGAGGCGCACTCCAACCCTGGCGGTGTTGCGTTACGACTTCCCACAATGGCAATTTGCGGCTCATTCAGTAATGTAATATTACCTTTGCAAAAAAGAATTAAAGGCGCATGACCGGTTTGTTTCAGTAAGCTTGGGTAAGCAGTATGCTCGGTATGAATAATTTGAATATTATGTTGTGCACAAAACAGCTGTAATTGCTCAATGCGGTTTAAATCAGGATTAATAATTTGCTCAGCGATGGCGGGATTTATGCCTATTTCGATCAGTTCATCTAAAGGAGAGTCGAATAGTTCAGTCAGGCTCAATTTACTTTCTATGGCTGAGAGCGTTGCACTGCCCAGCCCTTTAGTTAAATACAGTATCAGTCCTTGTAACTGTGAAAGTGTTGCCATACTCCCTCCTTAGAGTATTTCATTTATTAGCTTAAAGTTAATTAGCGCTAATGGTATCTCCCACTCTGATTGGTTGTTGAGAGCGAGTCACCATCGCATAGCTAATGTTGTCGTAAACTTTAAATACCATCAGCTCACCGACTTTTTCTTTTGGCATCGTCCACACAACACTGTCTTCGTCGTTTTCAGTACCAAACATTTCTCTAAAGCCAGTAATAAACTTTTCTAGCTTATTAGCGTCTTCAACGTAGCGCGGGCCATGTTTGCCTTCAATAACTGTAGGTGACTGTTTGTTAATATCAAGAATATGGCCTTCTTTAAGGTTGTCGTCACGGCCACGATTCAATACCACAATGGCAGTAGAACCAAATTCACGCATCTGGTTATCGCTTGAAATAATCGAGCCATCGATGGCTTCGGTAGGACGCATCATATTAAATTGCGCCGAAAAGCTTTGATCTACATTAATCGGCATCAGTACATCATTGGTTTTGATTTCTTGGCGAACCGTTTCTATCTCAACTTTTGCCGGATGGCCCGCTTCAATGTCACCACCAAATAATACTCGAGCCGTCCCCACTAAACGCGACTCATACGCTAAGATGTCACCATTTTCAGGATCTATGTAGGCCTCACCACGACGGTAAATGCCATAGTTCGCAGATGGATTAAGATTACCTTTCACATATAGCAGCTGACCTTGAGTGTTACGCAGTACGTTGCGGTTTGACCCCAATACAATTGGCTTGCCATCTAGGTCATCGGCCCCAATGGCTTGGTCGAAGCGCAAAAACGGCTCTATCATGGCTAGAGGAAGTGTTGGAATAGCTGTGTTTTTTTGCACCACAACACGTGTACGAGGAGAAAGCTTCTTCATCCCTTTCTTTAACACTAGACGCGGGTTACCTTGGGCATCATATTGCAACGCCAAAACATCGCCAGGATAAATTAAATCTGGATCATCAATTTGCGGATTCCATTGCCACAATTCGGGCCAACGCCAAGGCGTGTTTAGATACATGGTCGAAATGTCCCACAAGGTGTCGCCTTTTTTCACCACATATTGTTGTGGCGCATCGGCTTTCAACTTTAAAACATCAGCCATGGCCGAAAATTGAGCGCCAACAGAGAGCATTAACGCAGCAATGGAATATTTCATCAAAGCTTCCTTGAGTTATTTTTCGATATTATCAACCAAAACCTGTAAAAGGGAAACGTGAATGGCTAAAATGAAAGCATACACGAATGCATATATAGCTCAATAGTAAAAGGTAACCATGGCTAAGTTAGAAGTATTAAGATTCCCAGATGAGCGTTTACGCACAGTTGCAGAGCCTGTGGCTGAAGTAAACGACGAGATCCGTCAAATCGTTAGAGATATGCTTGAAACCATGTACGACGAAAATGGCATTGGTTTAGCAGCTACTCAAGTTGATATTCACAAGCGTATTGTGGTGATCGATGTATCAGAAGAAAGCAATGAGCCACTGGTATTAATCAACCCAGAGATCATCGCGAAAGATGGCTCTACTATCAGTGAAGAAGGCTGCTTATCTGTGCCTCAATCATACGCAAAAGTTGACCGCGCAGAGCAAGTCACAGTTAAAGCACTAAATGAGAACGGTGAAGAGTATACCTATGAAGCAGATGGCCTACTGGCGATTTGTACTCAGCACGAACTTGATCACCTAATGGGTAAATTATTTATTGATTACCTATCGCCACTTAAGCGCCAGCGTATTCGCAAGAAACTTGAAAAAGAAGCACGCTTAGCAGCTCGTTCTTAATTTAACCTGACAACATTGGAATATTCTGTGACTCAACCATTACGTATTGTTTTCGCTGGTACGCCTGATTTTGCTGCGCGCCACCTTCAAGCACTTATCGATTCAGAGCACCAAATTGTTGGTGTGTATAGCCAACCAGACCGTCCTGCGGGTCGCGGTAAAAAACTCAAAGCCAGTGAAGTAAAAACCTTAGCACTTGAGCATGATTTACCCGTTTATCAGCCTGAATCATTTAAAAGTGAAGAAGCACAGCAAGAGTTAGCCAGCCTAAACGCCGATATAATGGTTGTTGTTGCTTATGGCCTATTATTACCCAAAGTGGTGTTAGATACACCTCGCCTTGGCTGCGTTAACGTGCACGGCTCTATTCTTCCGCGTTGGCGTGGTGCCGCGCCCATTCAGCGCGCACTGTGGGCGGGTGATGCCGAAACAGGTGTAACCATAATGCAAATGGATGAAGGCCTAGATACAGGCGATATGCTGCATATTGCGACTTGCCCGATTACCGCAGAAGATACCAGCGCGAGCCTTTATACTAAGCTTGCCGAGCTTGGGCCACCTGCACTCATTGAAACGCTCAACAGCATGGCTGCAGGCACTGCGGTTGCAGAACCTCAAGATGATAACCTTGCTAACTACGCAAAAAAACTCAGCAAAGAAGAAGCTGACATTGACTGGCAAATGGATGCAGCACAACTAGAGCGTAACATCCGTGCATTTAATCCTTGGCCAGTATGTTTTACCCAAATGCAAAAAAACACCGTGAAAATTTGGCAAGCTGATGTTGTTGAACAAAGTGGCGAAGCGGGTACCGTATTACATGCCGACAAACAAGGTATCGTGATCGCATGTGGTGAAAATGCCCTTCGTATCACGCAACTGCAGCCGCAAGGTAAAAAACCAATGTCTGCACAGGACTTCTTAAACGGTCGTGCTGAGTGGGTTGCCGCTGGTAATAAGGTAGGTCAATAATGACCAATGTGCGCGCCCTTGCGGCGCAAACCCTATTTCAGGTTGTCGATAAAGGTCAATCGCTGAATACTCAGCTTCCGCTTGCTGCAAAAAACTTATCACCAAAAGACAAAGCGCTATTACAACAAATTTGTTACGGCGTTTTACGCTACTTACCAAGTTTAGAAAATTACTGCCAGCAACTGCTAGAAAAGCCGCTTAAAGGTAAAAACCGCGTTTTCCAATTTTTACTTTATGTAGGTATTTATCAGTTACAGCATATGCGTGTGCCTGAGCATGCTGCCGTTGCCGAAACAGTAAATGCATTGATGCAAATGCGCGCCGGTGGTCTTAAAGGTTTGGTCAATGCAGTACTACGTAACTTCCAACGCCAGCAAGATACCTTAGAAGAAAGCAGCCAAGGTAATGATGTTTTAACATTCAATCACCCGGGCTGGTTTATTAAAGCAGTTAAAGAAGCCTACCCTGAACAGTGGCAAGATATTCTTGAGCAGAACCAATTACAAGCGCCTATGTGGCTGCGTGTTAACCAGCACATGGGCAGCACAGAAGAATACTTAGAGGCACTTGATGAAGCGGGTATACGCGCCGAGCACTATCCTGAATATCAAGACGCCATCATCTTAGATAAAGCCTGTGATGTAGCCAAGCTACCTGGCTTTAAACAAGGTGCGAGTTCGGTGCAAGATGCTGCAGCCCAGCTCGCAGCACGTTTACTTGAACCACAAGATAACGAGCGTATATTAGATGCGTGTGCAGCGCCTGGCGGTAAAACCTGTCATATTTTAGAGCTTGCCAAGGCAAACGTTGATGCACTAGATGCTGACAGTGATCGCTTACTTCGAGTTGAGCAAAATCTTGATCGTATTGGCCTTGAAGCAAATTGTATTCATGCCGATGCGAGTCAGCCAGATACCTGGTGGGACGGTCAGCAATACGATCGCATCTTGCTCGATGTGCCCTGTTCAGCCACAGGTGTAATTCGTCGCCACCCTGATATCAAATGGCTTCGTAGAAAAACTGACATTGACGATCTTTCCGATCTGCAAGGTCAGATCCTGAAAAACATTTGGCCACTGTTAAAGTCTGGTGGTACGTTACTGTATGCAACTTGCTCAGTACTACCAAAAGAAAACAAACAGCAAGTCGCACAGTTTTTAGCTGACAATAGCGACGCCATTCACCAGCCTCTTCATGAGAGTGACACACCTGAAGCACCCGGCTTACAGTTGTTACCTGGTTTAACCGATGGCTTTTATTACGCAAAAATAATTAAAAAGTAATTAATCACACTATGAAGATCATCATTTTAGGCGCCGGACAAGTTGGCGGCACCCTAGCAGAAAACCTTGTGGGTGAACAAAACGAAATCACCGTAGTTGATATAGACGGCGATCGTTTACGAGAGCTACAAGATAAATATGACTTACAAGGGGTTGCAGGTCACAGCGCACACCCTGATGTACTTCGCCAAGCAGGTGCCGAAGATGCCGATATGATCATCGCGGTGACCAGTTCGGATGAAGTTAACATGGTTGCTTGTCAGGTCGCCTACAGTATCTTCAATACACCAACAAAGATTGCTCGGATCCGCTCTGAGCAATATTTGAAGTATCGTGAGAAGCTATTCCATAACGACGACTTACCCGTAGATCACTACATTGCGCCAGAACAGTTGGTGACCAAATACATTCGTCGCTTGATTGATTACCCCGGTGCATTACAAGTACTTCAATTTGGTGATGGCATGCTGTCACTGGTTGCTGTAAAAGCATATTACGGTGGTCTGCTAGTGGGCTATGCGCTATCAGCATTGAAAGAGCATATTCCAAATGTTGATACTCGCGTTGCGGCGATTTACCGCCAAGGCAAAGCCATTAAGCCTCTGGGTACCACGGTCATTGAAGCTGATGATGAAATCTTCTTCCTTGCCGCAACCAAACACATTCGCGCGGTAATGAATGAGCTGCAAAAGCTGGAGCAATCTTATAAAAAGATCATGATTGCCGGTGGGGGTAATATCGGTGCGGGTCTTGCGCGCTCGCTTGAGAAAAACCACAGCGTGAAACTGATCGAACGTAATCAAGCACGCGCCACTGAGCTTTCAGAAATGCTCGACAATACTGTAGTGTTCTGTGGTGACGCTTCAGATCAAGAACTACTTTCTGAAGAGCATATTGAACAAGTTGACGTGTTCATCGCGGTTACCAATGATGATGAAGCCAATATTATGGCTGCCATGTTGGCAAAACGTATGGGCGCACAGAAAACTATGGTACTGATCCAACGTGGTGCTTATGTTGATTTAGTCCAAGGTGGTGAGATTGATATTGCTATCTCACCTCAACAAGCAACCATATCTGCGCTACTCACCCATGTTCGTCGTGGTGATATCGTCAACGTATATTCATTACGCAAAGGGGCCGCTGAAGCCATAGAAGCGGTTGCGCATGGTGATGAAAACACCTCAAAAGTAGTGGGCCGTGCTATCAGCGATATTAAGCTACCTGTTGGTACTACCATTGGTGCCATTGTGCGTAATGATGAAGTGCTGATTGCCCATGATGACACTGTGATTATATCTGGCGACCATGTCATCATGTTCTTAATCGATAAAAAGCAAATTGGTGTAGTCGAAAAGCTATTCCAAGTAAGCGCGCTATTCGTTTAGATTCAACCTATGACGTTAGTCTTTTTGTTCGGCTTGTAACACTGACAGGTCGATCAAATACTCTTTCATTATGGCTTCCATAAAAGTCTGATCGTTCTTCAATTTTATTCCCAGCATGACTAAAGCTTCTTTTTGTTTCACTCGGCAAATCTCACCATTAAGTTTAAATTGCTGGTTTTGTTTACCCTCAAGTAAAATTTCACAGTCTCGTTCTTTTAAATCAGTATTAGGACAGACGTCATCACTGTGCAAATCAAACTGAAGACCCGACAAAGAAATATCCTTTATCACGCCAATCTCAGAGTGGTCACTAGTCTGAAATACTGCTGGGATTAAAGTGGGAATACGAACTTGTTCACGGAGTTGATAACTTTGTACTACGCGAGGTAGAAATAAAAAGATAAGCTTAGTCGGATGTGTTGTTACGGCTTTAATCATGCTTTTGAAAGCAATGATTTGGCCATCGCCTTGCTCGAGTACTGCGCGCACCACGACGTACGTGCCCTCTTTGACATAATCAAGTGCTGCACCTAAACGTTGTGCAGACGGGTAATTCAAAATGATATATTGCCTTGACATATAACCGACGAATTCCGTTTTTGAACGTTTTGAGCCTGCCGGCATGATCACTTCAATATCTATCATGCTTCCTGTTGGCAGCTGAGAAATAATAGATACATCTACACTGGTTTGTGACTTTAACATCTTTGATCTTTACAACTTGTAGTCAGAACAAGTGTCCCTTTTATTTTTGTTATCCCTGTTTATATCGACCGTATACTGAAGACTTTACCCTACTGTACTAGATTTTAGTCAAGCCTTAACCTCGCCAAAATGTCGGTGTAAATAACACCAGAAGCGTGAATATTTCTAAACGACCAAATACCATGGCTAACGTTAAGATCCATTTAGCTGAATCGGTAATATCGCCATAATGTGCAGCCACATCACCTAACCCTGGGCCTAAATTATTTAAACACGCAGCGGTCGCTGAGAACGCTGTTATGTTGTCCATACCCGTACCTAACAAGGCAATCATGATAATAACGAACACTAGGGCATAAGCCGAGAAAAAGCCCCATACAGCTTCAACCACTTTGTCTGGCAGT
Organism: Pseudoalteromonas sp. MTN2-4; assembly: GCF_042848605.1. Lineage (NCBI taxonomy): Bacteria > Pseudomonadati > Pseudomonadota > Gammaproteobacteria > Alteromonadales > Pseudoalteromonadaceae > Pseudoalteromonas > Pseudoalteromonas sp. MTN2-4. The sequence goes on along the minus strand of NZ_BTGK01000005.1, from coordinate 319,607 downwards.
GCTTTACGACCTAGTTTAATAGAGTAAATAGCACGAGGGTGAACCAAACGATTTAGTTCTCGTACACCTTGAAGATACAGTAGGAACACACGTACCACCTTCATGCCACCACCAGTCGAGCCCGCGCAACCACCAATAAAGCTTGAGAAGATGAGTAAGATAGGCAGAAACAGAGGCCAAGCAGAGAAGTTATCCGTCGCAAAGCCAGCTGTTGTACTGATAGAAACGGCTTGGAACAAAGCCTGATCTAGGGTTTCATCTCCATCGGCATACACTTGATTTGACGATAAAACAGCAAAGCAAATGACGACCAAAGCAAGCTGTATAAATAAGAACACTTTAAATTCCGGATCGCGTAAGTAAACACGAACATTTCGACTCGACACCGCCGCATAATGCAGTGAGAAGTTCACCGCAGCAATAATCAAAAACACCACACAGATGAGGTTAATCAAAGGGCTGTCAAAGTAACCCATGGATGCGTCATACGTCGAGAAGCCGCCAATCGCAATAGTTGAGAAAGCATGGCATAGCGCATCGAAAAAGTTCATGCCCGCCAACCAATATGCCAAAGTACAAGCTAACGTTAAAGCCACATAAATATACCAAAGGTGCTTAGCCGTATCTGCGATCCGCGGTGTCATTTTCGAGTCTTTCACTGGCCCCGGCGTTTCTGCACGATATAACTGCATGCCACCGACACCTAGCATTGGCAGAACAGCAACCGCTAGTACGATGATACCCATCCCCCCTAGCCACTGCAGTTGCTGACGGTAAAACAATACCGACTTGGGCAAGGTTTCAATGCCTGTTAAAACGGTTGCACCGGTGGTGGTTAAGCCTGAAAACGCTTCAAATACAGAATCAGCCAAGGAGAGGTTGGGTGTTTGTAAGAAGATAAGCGGTAAGGAGGCGAACGACCCCAGTACCAGCCAAAATAACACCACTATCAAGAAGCCTTCTCTGGCTTTCAAATCTCCTTTTTGATGGCGGTTAGGATAATACGCCAACATACCCATTATAATACTGAACACAAACGCCAGTACGAATGGTACACCCCCACCATCTTTATAAATCAGCGAAACCAGTGCAGGCGGCACCATGGTGATACTAAATAAGGCCACCAGCTGGCCAAGAATTTTTATTATGGTACGAAATTGCATGCTGCGTTACGCTTCAAAAATAAGAATGACAGAGTGTTATTACTTGATTGTCTTACTCTTTACAGACTAACTCAACCACTCCATGGGTTAAATCAAAAATTTCTTGCTGTGCTTGTTCGACTTGTCGACTATCAATGCTGACTTGCCAATTCACCGCTGAGTCATAGCTTTTATCCAGCTGCAAAATAGTGAAATGGGTATTTAGATACTGCTCGATAATTCCCTGCAGCGCATAATCAGAGCGCCCTATCAGCTCAGTTGCAGGCACTTTCAATGTGGTTTTTAGTACCTCTAGGGCATTGTTTAGCGTGCCGCCATAAGCACGCACTAAACCGCCCGTGCCCAGTTTAATGCCGCCAAAATAACGGGTTGTCACTGCGGTTATTTCACCAAGTCCAGAGCCAATAAGCACATTCAACATTGGTTTACCCGCAGTGCCATTGGGTTCGCCATCATCCGAGAAACCATAAACATGACTGCCCCCGGGCTCCCCTGCCACATGTGCCCAACAATTATGTCTGGCATCTGGGTAGTCATCGTTGATCTTCTGAATAAAGGCTTTCGCAGACTTAATGGTTGGCGTATGCGCAATATGCACTAAAAAAGTGCTCTTCTTAATTTCTTCATGATGACTAATGGGTTCGCTCGGAATATAGAATTCTGACATAAAGTTGGGGGTCCAGTATTTATACCAATCCTCAATAATACTTAATCATTTTGAGGGATTAAAGCTGCCGCTAACCGCGTTAAAAATTTCTCATTTAGAATAACTAAATAGCAAAATTTTCGCCTTGCCTACATGGATGTAGGTACCTCGGCGATAGCAGGACGCGTGAGCGGCGTTATCGACAAACTTTCCTTGCCTCAAAATAGATCACTTAATTAAGAGGATTGGTATTAGATTCTTTAATAAAAAACGGGAAGCAACTGCTTCCCGTTAGTGTAACGAATTTCGTTTCAATGCGTCGACTTAATTAGTCTAAGTCTAAATCACGCGTCATATTCTCTAGACGATCTTCATGCACTATGATGTTGTCTTCGATACGAATACCACCATATGGCTTGAATGCGTCAACCTTTTCCCAATTAATGTATTGGTTGTTATCCGTCTTCGCTAAATCACCGAGTAGTGAATCGATGAAGTATAAACCTGGCTCGATAGTGAACACTTGGTTTGCTTCAATCTTACGTGTGCAACGTAAGAATGGATGGCCTTCAGGTGGCGCTTGGTGCGTGCCTGCTTCATCAGCCATGAAACCACCCATGTCATGCACTTGCAGACCTAAATGGTGACCTAAACCATGTGGGAAGAATGTTGATGTAATGCCTTTAGCCACAATGTCATCTGCCGCTAGGTTTACAATCTTAAATTCCGCTAAGGTTTGTGCAATGCGCTGATGACAATCACTATGTAACTCACCGTAAAGCTTACCCACTTGCAAACCTTTACCCAGTGCAATTTGGTGATCGTTCAGAACTTTAATTAGCTCAGCAAATTCACCCTTTCTTTCAAAATCATACGTACGGGTAATATCAGACGCGTAACCGTTAAAGTTTGCGCCTGCATCAATTAAGAAAGATAAATGCTTAGCAGGTGCTTTACGGTCAAAATGCGTGTAGTGCAAGATTGCACAGTTTTCATTAAGCGCCACAATGTTGCCATATGGCGTATCATTTTCCATATGCTGCGTGGCGTTTAGGTAAGCTTGTTGAATAGCAAACTCTGAGCCACCAGCATAAAACGTATCACGTGCCGCTTTATGACCTAACACAGCTAGACGGTTTGCTTCACGTAGACAAGTTAATTCATATTGCGTTTTGTAAGCACGGTGGAAGTGCAAGTAGTTCATTACCGGCTCAGGGTTTACATTGGTAAAACCTAATGCCTGTGCCACTTCTAAGTACTCACCAATGTAAGCGAACTTTTCTTTGTCGTATGGTAGATACTTTTCTACCTGATCTGGCTGCAATAATAACTGGATATCAAAATACTCAGCCCAGAAGTCACTCGGCTCATCAGGCACTTTATGCCAGAAATCAACCGGACGATAAAAAATGAGTTTAGGCTTATCTTCACCGTTTACCACAATCCAACAATGTGGATTATCGATCACAGGTAACCAAGCTTTAAACTGAGGGTTCACCTTAAACGGATAATACATGTCATCTAAAAACTGGCGCTTTGCCTGTCCAGAGTGGATCACTAAGCCATCTAAGCCTTCTCGCTCAATAATGGTTTTGGTGCGCTGCTGCAATGTTGCAATATGCTCAGCGTATAAATGTGCTAATTGTTCCATGGTGTACCCATTTCGTTTAGTTTTTCATTTTGCCAGTCTAGCATAAGGCCAGAAATGCAATCCAGCCAACACGCTGGATTGCGATGACACATTATTTCTCTATTTTCATATCCAAGATTGGGGCCAATATATTGCCCTCTCGACCCAACTTAGTGTGATAAACCTGACGATATGCCATCACGTTTTTCACATAATTTCGGGTTTCTTTAAATGGAATGAGCTCTATCCAAAGCTCAGCTGGCATGCCTTGCTCGGGTAACCAGCGCTTAATTCGATGATACCCCGCGTTATAAGAAGCCGTAGCTAAAATCTCATTGCCACCATTCTTTTTCTTTAAATACTCTAAGTAATCAGTGCCTAAACGAATATTGGTGGCCGGTTTATAAAGCTGACGCTTTGAAACTTTTTGCTTGCTAACGTATCGAGCCGTACTCGGTAATAATTGCATTAAGCCATGGGCGTTAGCATGAGACACCGCATCTGGTGCAAACGAGCTCTCTCTACGAGAGATAGCAATACTCCACGCCACATCAACATGATTACGCTTACTGTAACGGGTGAATAACTCCTCAAAGGCCATTGGGAATCGTAGGTCGACATAATTCCACGCTTTAATCTCAGCTAAAGTTCGGATAGCACTGTCATACCACTCAAGATCTGCAGCGAGTAACGACGCTGCCAGTTTTTCAGCATTACTAGAGGTATTAGTCAGATAATTCCACTCTCTGCGTGCAGAAGTAAAACGATCAAGCTCATAAAGGGCTTTCGCTCTTAAAAAGCCCGGCGCCTGAGACACCTTATCAATGATGGGTTGTGGTACATCGAGGGTTTGATTATTCAACGACACCGGCATATTCAAACGTGCCGCGGCTAAAAAGCCATAATAATCACGCTTTAATGCCAGAGGCTGCCATAACTGTTGTGCTTGTTCAGGCTCACCACGCTGATTGTAACTATAAGCAAGCCAGTATTGCTGGCCATTACTTAAGTTCTTCATCCCTGTAAATAAAGCCACGATCCCCGCCCAATCTTGCTCTTTGAGCATGTTGGCCATCATCCACTGGCGCAGCTTAGTATCTTGTAATTCTTCAGGTACTTTATTTAGCCAAAAGCGTGCATCATCATGCCCTTTTGATGCCAAAGCCAATGCAAAGCGATATGCTACCGCATCTTTTTGCGCTTGGCTGAATGTAAACATACCTTGTAGTTTGTCCCATGCTCTTAGCGCAAGCTTTTGGTCTCGCCAAATTAGACGCTTCACACCATAAACCGCAATTTCAGCCTCTTTGCTTGAACGCTTCTTATAACGGTATAAACCCGCAGAGGCACTTGGGTCACGCCTTACAGCTTTATATAAATCAGCTAAGTAAGCTTCTTTTTTAGGGAGCAACGTTTTTAAGTAAGGCAACAACGCAACTTGCCCGCCCTGTGCCGCTTTAGTGATACGCTGCCAGACCAAAGCTTGTGTCATGCGCCCGTCTTTACGCCAAATTCTAAATAACTTATCGCACGCTTTAGGCTGAGATTTGCCGACCGTCCAAAGTGCATCAACTTGATCAAGCAATTGCGCTTTCGGTGCGCCTAAATCAATCTGATACTGTAAATAGCGGCAGTGTAATTCGGCATTACTGGTGGGCTGGTAATACTCAACAAAGAGCGCTTTTTTTCCACGACGCTGCAAATACTCTAGCCAGCTCTTGCGCACCGGCCACTCTAACGGCGTGTTATCGTAGACACTTAAATAATGGCTGATGTCTTGCTGGTATTTAAGACGAGGGTAACGTTTATAAAACGCCAGCTCGGCATACGGTTTGAGCGGATGTTCTAAGTCGTTGATCGCCGCTTTAAACGCTTTATAGTTACCTGAACGTGCAACTTTTTCTGCATCTTTAAATGCTTGATGATCATTGCTCGCAGAAGAAAACCAGCTAAATGCGCCAAGGCTGGTAGCGGCAATGGTCATGATCCAAGATTTCATAATGACCTTTACACTTTAAATTTTAAATTAATGAATGAGATAAGTATTAATACATTCATCTTGCCTAAGCTTGGCTATCTCTAAGATGAATAAATGTACTCAAGGGCATTGGTTCTACGCACAAATAACACACCAATAAAAAACACACACTAAGTTTGCACATCAACGGTAATCAAGACCAAACGCCATTAAGATAAAAATGACTTGAGCATGGTGTCACTCAACCACCTTAGCAGCTCAACTGCAAATTTTTAAGGCAGGCGTAAACCTGGGGTAAATTTTTCATTGCAATTTTAATTTAAAGGGTCCAAACTGAGTAAATTAACAACTCATCGTACCAGTGTAATAACACGGGAGAACAAGCATGTTATACAAGAGCGAGTCCTTTGTAGTTGATTTTTACAAAGGCAATATCGCTGAGTTCAAGTTTTGTATGCCAGGTTCGGTAAACAAACTCTCTCAGCAAACCCTACAAGAATGTGGCAAAGCATTTGCCGAACTTAGCCAACGCGATGATATCGCGGCGATGGTTTTCACCAGTGACAAAGACCATTTCATCATCGGCGCCGACATTTTTGAATTCTTACCGACTTTCCAACGCCCAGAAGAAGAACTCGTTGGTTGGATCAAGTCAGCAACAGATGTTTTCGATGCCATTGAAGACTTACCATTCCCAACTGCATCTGCTATTGATGGCCTTGCACTCGGCGGTGGGTGTGAATGGTTACTTGCTACGGATTATCGTATCGCAAGTCAAAAAGCAAAAATTGGCCTACCAGAAGTTAAATTAGGGATCATGCCTGGTTTTGGCGGTACGGTACGCTTACCACGTATTATTGGTGCTGATAATGCCATGACGTGGATCACCACAGGTAAAGAAAACCGTGCAGCAGACGCATTGAAAGTCGGTGCGGTAGACGGTGTGGTTGCAAAAGAAAAATTAGTAGAAGCAGCAGTAAAAACCCTTGAGCAAGCTGTAGCGGGCAAACTTGATTGGCGTGCAAAGCGTCAACTAAAACTTGACCCACTGAAACTAAACCGTGTTGAGCAAGGCATGAGCTTCGCAATGGCTGAAGGCCTAGTAATGGGTAAAACCAAAGGTCACTATCCTGCACCTGTAATGGCTGTAAGAACGATTAAAGCCGCTGCGAATGCAAAGCGCGATGAAGCCATGGCCATTGAAAATGCCAACTTCGCAAAGCTGGCTAAAACAGCAGAAGCGGCCGCGCAAACGGGTATCTTCTTAGCTGACCAATACATCAAAGGTGTGGCAAAGAAGCAAGCTAAGCAATCTTCTACTGAGATTAAACAAGCCGCAGTACTAGGTGCAGGTATTATGGGTGGCGGTATCGCTTACCAATCTGCTTATAAAGGCACGCCGATTGTCATGAAAGACATCAACCAAGCGGCCCTTGATCTAGGCATGAATGAAGCAGCAACGCTACTTGGTAAAAAAGTAGAACGCGGTCACATGAAGCTAGACAAGATGGTTGGCACGCTAGGTAAGATCAAGCCAACACTGAATGATGCTGATTTAGCTGGCTCTGACATTGTGGTTGAAGCCGTTGTTGAGCACCCACAAGTGAAGAAAACGGTGCTTGCTGGTCTTGAAAAGCAATTACCTGAAGGCACTATTTTAACCTCGAACACATCGACAATCCGCATTGATGAACTGGCTGAAGCATTAGAAAAGCCAGAGCACTTCTGTGGTATGCACTTTTTCAACCCAGTGCCAAAAATGCCGCTTGTTGAGATCATTCGTGGTGAAAAGACCTCAGATGAAACAGTTGCTGCCGTAGTTGATTACGCATTAAAACTTGGCAAGTCACCTATCGTTGTAAACGATTGCCCGGGTTTCTTTGTTAACCGTGTACTTTTCCCTTACTTTGCAGGTTTCAGCAAACTCGTTGTTGAAGGCGCTGACTTTACTAAAGTTGATAAGGTCATGGAAAACGTATTTGGTTGGCCTATGGGCCCAGCATATCTACTAGACGTTGTCGGTATCGATACAGCTAACCATTGTACGGGCGTGATGGCGGATGGCTTCCCTACTCGTATGGCTCGCCAAGATAAAGATCCAGTTGCGGTACTTGCTAATGCCGAACGTTTTGGTCAGAAGAACCAAAAAGGTTTCTACCAATATGCCCCAGATCGTCGCGGTCGCCTTAAGAAAACTAAAGACGCTGATGCAGTTGCACTATTAAGTAGTATTTGTGACTCTGCAACTGAGTTTGATAAACAAACCATCATTGAGCGTTGTATGGTGCCAATGATTAACGAAGTTCTACTTTGCTTACAAGAAGGTATTGTCGCTTCTCCACAAGAAGCAGATATGGCGCTTATTTACGGTATTGGCTTCCCTCCATTCAGAGGCGGTGCATTCCGTTATCTAGATCAAATTGGTCTAGCTAATTTTGTTGCTATGGCTGACAAGTATGCACATCTAGGTGAAATTTACCAAGTATCAGAACAGACACGTCAATGGGCGACTGAAGGTAAAGTATTCTATGCCGTGGAGGGCCAATAACATGACTATGCAAAATGCAGTAATCGTTGATTGTCTTCGTACGCCAATGGGCCGCTCTAAAAACGGTGTGTTCAAACACCGTCGCGCAGAAGACTTAAGTGCACACCTAATGAAAGGTATTCTTGAGCGTAACCCACAAGTTGATCCAGCAAGCATCGACGACATCTACTGGGGTTGTGTTCAGCAAACTCTTGAGCAAGGCTTTAATGTAGCGCGTAATGCAGCACTGCTTGCTGGTATTCCTCACACAGTGCCAGCGGTTACCGTTAACCGTTTATGTGGCTCATCAATGCAGGCACTGCATGATGCAGCACGCGCAATCATGACAGGTGCTGGTGACACTTACCTTATCGGTGGTGTTGAGCATATGGGTCATGTACCTATGACACACGGTGTTGATTTCCACCCAGGCTTATCAACTTCAGTGGCACAAGCTGCTGGCTCAATGGGTTTAACGGCCGAGTACCTTGCAACGATTCATGGTATCAGCCGTGAGCAACAAGATGCATTCGCGGTACGTTCACACCAACGTGCACATGCTGCGACCGTTGAAGGTCGTTTCGCTCGTGAGATTTTACCAACTGAAGGTCACGATGATGATGGCGTGCCAGTATTAGTAGAAAACGACGAAGTAATTCGTCCAGAGACAACACTTGAAGGTTTATCGCAACTTCGCCCTGTTTTTAACCCAGCTTCAGGTACGGTGACTGCGGGTACTTCATCAGCACTGTCAGATGGTGCATCTGTGATGCTCGTAATGAGTGAAGAGAAAGCCAAAGCACTAGGCTTACCTATTCGTGCCCGTGTTAAGTCAATGGCGGTGGCAGGCTGCGATCCATCAATCATGGGTTACGGTCCGGTTCCTGCGAGTAAGAAAGCACTTAAGCAAGCAGGTATCACCATTGATGATATCGATGTAGCTGAGCTTAACGAAGCATTTGCTGCACAGTCTCTACCTGTATTAAAAGATCTTGGTCTACTTGAAGTGGCAGACGAGAAAGTGAATCTAAATGGTGGTGCGATTGCCCTAGGTCACCCACTGGGTTGTTCGGGTTCACGTATCAGTACGTCACTAATCCACTTGATGGAAGACAAAGGTGCAAAATATGGTTTAGCCACCATGTGCATTGGTTTAGGCCAAGGCATCGCAACGGTGTTTGAGCGCGTAGAATAAGCCCAAACAGCTTACTTAGTAAGTGAGCTGTTAAAGCGCTTGCGCTCATTTCTCTTGTCGAGAAATTATTCAAAACGCAAAACTCAACTTGGTGAACCAGTATTTCAGTCAAGAATGCTGGTACAAAGGCAAAGTGTGAAAACGCTTTGCCTTTTTTCGTTTTGGGTTCTAAATCTCTATAAAGCTCAAATTAGCAGCTTGTGATGGTTTATTTGTCATCGCGCAGTGGGTAAAATATTCGCCCTATTTTCAGCTTGTTTAAGAGAGTCACCATGCCATTTTCTAATCCCGATCATACATTAGATGCAATCGGTCTTCGTTGTCCTGAGCCTGTGATGATGGTACGTGGTGCGGTGAGAAAAATGTCTGATGGTGAAACGTTATTAATTATCGCCGATGACCCATCAACTACCCGAGACATTCCAAGCTTCTGTGAATTTATGGACCATACATTGGTTGCCAAAGAAGTTGAACAAGCACCTTTCCGTTACCTAGTAAAAAAGGGCAAATAAGCCCTTTTTTGTAAAGCATTCGTTCGCTTTAACTTACCCTTTACTCACCATGACCATAGGTGATGCTGAGTTTCGATAATCAAAGGTGATGGTGTACCAGCCCTTTTTACTTGGTGCAAAACTAAAGTAGTTATATACCGTGTCACAGTTCGCTGGTATTGGTTTATTTAATTGCAGTGAGCCTGACGACTGATAACCACAGTTAAAGCCTTTACTCCAGGACTCATCGGCAATTTTAAATTCATACACTTTGCCCGGCGTCATAAACTTTGCGCGTACCGTGTAAATACCCGGTTGTTGTGCGCCCAGTTTATAGTGAGGCTCTGCATCCCATAAGGTGAAATCACCACGCAGATACATGTCTCTATCGAGGGGTTTTACATTAGGCTGAATAGTTTCTTGGCCTGGAACATATACCTGACTCGAACATGCAGAAAGTAATAAAGCCATTAACGCTGCGGATAGTTTTTTCATACTTTTAAATTCCTCTCAGCCATTTCGCTCAGCTTGTTCTGAGCTCTTCTAATTGATGTTCATTAGAATCTAAATAACTGTAAAAGTGCGAAGTATTGTGTAAAAGAATTTATAACTCTCTAACACTAAATGACAAAAAGCCAACCTCATAGGGTTGGCCTTTTAAGTTTTTTATCAGCTCGACTAGTTCTGTAAAACAGAGATATCCGCTGTATTTAAGAACAAGCGACTTAACTGACTTAGCAGTGCTAAACGGTTATTCTTCACCGCTTCATCATCAGCCATTACCATCACGTTATCGAAGAAGTTATCTACCGCTTCACGTAGGCTTGCCAATTGTGTTAATGCACCTTGATAATCGCCAGCTGCGTATACAGGAGCAAGCGCCTCCGTTAACTCTGCAACTTGTGCAGCTAGCACTTTCTCAGCGTCTTCAGCTAATAAAGCGTTATCTACAGCTGCATCACTAGTCACATTATTCTTAGCAAGAATATTATTTACACGCTTATTCGCTGCAGCCAAACTTTCAGCTTCTGCCAATGTACGGAAGTGACTTACCGCTTTAACACGACGGTCGAAATCAGCTGGTGAAGATGGACGACGCGCTAATACTGCTTGGATCACATCAACACTGATACCTTCATCTTGGTACCAAGCGCGGAAACGTCCTAGCATAAATTCGAATACATCTTCAGCCACATTGTCATTACTTAGTTTATCAGCAAATAATTCCTGAGACTTAGCAACAATGTCATGGATGTCTAACTTAAGCTCTTTCTCAACCATGATACGAAGTGCACCGATGGCTGCACGACGAAGTGCAAACGGGTCTTTGTCACCTTTTGGTGCTTGACCAATACCAAAGATACCCACTAACGTGTCGAACTTATCTGCCAATGCAACAGCATAGCTGATAGGATTTGATGGTAAGTTATCACCAGCAAAACGCGGCATATATTGCTCGTTTTGTGCTAGCGCGACTTCTTCTGCCTCGCCGTCAATACGTGCGTAATGCATACCCATTACACCTTGTACGTCAGTGAACTCCATGACCATTTCAGTCATTAGATCTGTTTTACTTAATAGACCTGCACGCTCAGCTAGTGCCTTGTCTGCACCAACTTGCTCAGCGATATAACCAGCTAGCGCCGCAATGCGCTCTGACTTGTCTTTTAAAGTACCAAGCTGCTTTTGGAACAATACGCTACCTAAAGATTCTAGGCGGCTATCAAGGGTTTTCTTTTTATCGGTTTCAAAGAAGAACTGTGCATCAGCTAGACGAGGACGAACAACCTTTTCGTTACCTGAGATAACCACACTTGGATCTTTACTTTCGATGTTAGACACAAATAAGAACTTATTAATTAAGTTGCCTGCTTTGTCTAATAACGGGAAGTACTTTTGGTCGTCCTTCATGGTATAGATAAGTGCTTCGTCAGGCACAGCTAAGAACTCTTCTTCGAATGACGCTGTTAGTGTAACCGGCCACTCAACGAGTGAAGTCACTTCTTCAAGTAGGTCTTCATCCATTGCCACAACCGCGTCAACTTCCGCTGCTGCTTCTTCGATTTGTGCACGAATTTGTGCTTTACGCGCTTCGTAGTCTGCAACAACATAAGCTGACTTAAGCGTTTCGAATACCTCATCAGCATGGTTTACAGTTACACGAGCTGGATGATGGAAACGGTGACCTTGTAGTTCATTACTGATCGCTTTACCTAGTACTTCACCTTGTACTTGTGTGTCACCAAGAAGAGCAGCCACAGTATGCACAGGACGAATAAACTGTGTTTTATTCGCGCCCCAACGCATAGGTTTTGGAATAGGTAATTTAGCCAGCGCTTTATTAATTGCATCAGCAAGTAGCTCTGTAGCCGCTTGACCTTTTACTGTTGCACGGTGAAGTAACCAAGCACCCTTTTCTGTTTCTAGCGTCTCTGCTTCGCTCACTTCGATACCACAACCACGCGCCCAACCCATGGCTGCTTTAGTTGGATTACCGTCCGCATCAAAAGCTGCCTTAGTGGCAGGACCACGCTTTTCTACAACTTTATCTTGTTGTTCAGTCGCAAGCGCTGCAACCTTTAAACCTAAACGACGTGGTGATGCATACCAATTAATGCTATCGAAAGATAACTCTAATGCTTTCAACTCTTCAGTTAGGTTGTCTGCAAACGCCGTCGCTAGTTTGCGCAGTGATTTTGGTGGTAACTCTTCAGTACCAATTTCTACTAATAAATTTTCAGTTGTCATGTTCAGTCCTTACAAAGCGGGAAACCAAGCGCTTCACGCGCTTCATAATATGCCTGTGCACAAGCTTTAGATAATGCGCGTACACGAAGGATATAACGTTGACGCTCTGTTACTGAGATAGCATGACGGGCATCTAATAAATTGAAGGCATGAGATGCTTTCATCACCTGCTCGTATGCTGGCAGTGGTAAACCTGCTGCGATTAGTTTTTCACTTTCTTTCTCACACTGATCAAACTGTGCAAATAAAGCATCAACATTCGCGTGCTCAAAGTTATACGTCGACTGCTCAACTTCGTTCTGATGGAATACATCACCGTACGTGACTTTACCCATTGGGCCATCAGTCCATACTAAGTCATAAATACTATCTACACCTTGTATATACATAGCAAGACGCTCTAGACCGTAAGTAATTTCGCCAGTTACCGGTGCGCATTCTAAGCCGCCCACCTGTTGGAAGTAGGTGAACTGAGTCACCTCCATACCATTTAACCACACTTCCCAACCAAGACCCCAAGCACCTAGTGTTGGTGATTCCCAGTTGTCTTCTACGAAACGAACTTCATGCGTTAACGTATCGATGCCCATCGCAGCTAGAGAGCCTAAATACAGCTCTTGAATATTATCTGGAGATGGCTTTAACACAACTTGAAATTGGTAGTAATGTTGAAGACGGTTTGGGTTCTCACCGTAGCGGCCATCTGTAGGGCGACGACACGGTTGCACATAAGCACTCGACATTGGCTCTGGGCCAATTGATTTTAAGAATGTCAGTGGGTGGAATGTACCCGCGCCTACTTCCATATCAAGTGGCTGAGCGATCACACAGCCTTGCTGTGCCCAGTAATCCTGTAGTGCCAGGATCAAGCCTTGAAAGGTTTTTAAATCGTATTTTTGCATAGTTGGCTTAATTTAATTTGGCTCATTGCGCATAGTGGAGCTCACAGAGTGGCTATTAGCGCAGGGTTTTGTGATTGAAAATTATGCTCAGTATACCGCGTGCTGTGCAGGGTTTTAAGCATCAAACATAAAAAAAGGCGGGAAAACCCGCCTTTTTAAATATTATTTTAGAACTCGATTAAACGTCTAAGTTCACAACACGTAATGCATTGCTTTCGATGAACTCACGACGAGGTTCAACTTGGTCACCCATTAGTGTCGCAAACAATTGGTCAGCTGCAATAGCATCTTCAATGGTTACCTGAAGCATACGACGTGCACCTGGATCCATCGTTGTTTCCCAAAGCTGGTCTGGGTTCATTTCACCCAATCCTTTATAGCGTTGTGTATACAAGCCACGCTTAGATTCACTCACTAACCAATCAAGGCCTGATACAAAGTCAGTAACTGGGTGTGTCTTCTCACCACGTTGCACGTAACCGCTCTCTTCCATCAAGTTCGCCATTTGCTTACCTGTGTTTGCGATACGTAAATAATCTTTAGACGTAATGAAGCTGTAGTCTAGTGTATAAGCTTTATCAACACCATGCTGACGGATCTTAACCACTGGGTAGTACATATGACGCTCTTCGTCGTACGCTACTTCAGCATTAAAGATAGTTGCATCTTCATCTTTTTCTACAAGGTCAGCGACTAAACGTTCTGTCCAGCTAGTTACTTTGTCTTTATCAGATAGATCAGCTTCTGTGATCTCAGGTTGATAGATTAAACGATTCGTTACTGATGCTGGGTATTTACGATTTAATCGCTCTAACACTTCTACCGTTTTCTGATAATCATAAACGATATTTGCTAGTGCATTGCCTTCAATTGCAGCAGCACCTTCAGCTGGATATAAAGCAGCACCATTTAATGCTAATTCTAATAAGTAGCCAGTAAGCGCATTTTCATCTTTAATGTACTGCTCTTGCTTACCTTTCTTCACTTTATAAAGTGGCGGCTGGGCAATATAAACATAACCACGTTCAATGATTTCTGGCATCTGACGGTAGAAGAAGGTCAATAGTAACGTACGAATGTGCGAACCATCGACGTCAGCATCGGTCATTATGATGATACGGTGATAACGCAGCTTTTCTGGGTTGTATTCGTCACGGCCAATGCCACAACCAAGTGCAGTAATAAGCGTTGCAACTTCTTGAGAAGATAGCATCTTATCAAAGCGTGCTTTCTCAACGTTCAGAATTTTACCTTTCAGCGGCAGGATTGCTTGGTTCTTACGGTTACGACCTTGCTTCGCAGAACCACCCGCCGAGTCACCCTCCACTATATATAGTTCAGAAAGTGCTGGGTCTTTTTCTTGGCAATCAGCCAGCTTACCAGGTAAGCCCGCTAAATCCATTGCGCCTTTACGGCGAGTCATTTCACGTGCTTTACGTGCCGCTTCACGCGCACGAGCAGCATCAATGATCTTATTTACTACCGTCTTCGCATCACCCGGGTTTTCTAGTAGATACTCATTAAGTTTTTCAGCCATGGCTTGTTCAACAGCTGACTTAACTTCACTTGATACAAGTTTATCTTTGGTCTGAGAAGAGAACTTTGGATCTGGTACTTTAACACTTACAACAGCTGTTAGGCCTTCACGCGCATCATCACCTGTCGCGTTACTTGCTGTTTTAGCTTTCTTGTTAAAGCCTTCTTTTTCCATGTAGTTGTTCAGCGTACGAGTCAGTGCTGCACGGAAACCCGCTAAGTGAGTACCACCGTCACGCTGAGGAATATTGTTCGTGAAACAGTAGATGTTTTCTTGGAAACCGTCATTCCACTGCATTGATACTTCAACACTAATGCCATCTTCACGTTCAGAAGTGAAGTTGAATACATTCTGATGTACAGGTGTTTTCTTACGGTTTAGATATTCAACGAAAGCTTGAATACCACCTTCATATTTAAAGTGGTCTTGCTTATTATCTTCACGCTCATCAGTCAGGATAATACTTACACCAGAGTTAAGGAATGAAAGTTCACGAAGACGTTTTGCAAGAATATCGTAGTGGAAATTTGTATCAGAAAAAGTTTCAGCACTTGGCCAGAAGCGTAACTCAGTACCTGTAGTTTCAGATTCACCAATCTCCGCTAACGGTGCATCTGGTACACCCATCGTATATTTTTGCTGGTGAAGTTTTCCTTCACGGCGGATTGTAAGTTGTAACTTTTCAGATAGCGCGTTTACTACTGAAACACCTACACCGTGAAGACCACCTGATACTTTATATGAGTTGTCGTCGAATTTACCACCGGCATGAAGCACCGTCATGATAACTTCGGCAGCAGATACACCTTCTTCAGGGTGAATAGAGGTAGGAATACCACGTCCATTATCTCGAACTGATACAGAGCCGTCAGTATGAATAGTTACGAAGATATCATCACAATAGCCAGCTAATGCTTCATCGATAGAGTTATCTACTACTTCGAATACCATATGATGAAGACCAGTGCCATCATCTGTATCCCCTATATACATTCCCGGACGCTTTCTTACCGCATCCAATCCTTTCAGTACTTTAATACTGGACGAATCGTAATTTTCAGACATGGGTTTCTTCCAATTTTATGTTGTTAAACTGCCATGTTTCACGTGGAACATTTTCTTTTCTCTTTGTATTGGTTCCACAACAGCAGAAATACTTTCAGCAGTAATAGCCGTAATAAATAGCTGTGACTGACATAATTTTAATAATTCAGCCACGCTTTTCATCGTTTCTTCCCCTAGCTCTGAGGGCAAGTCATCGATAAGCAAAATTGACTGCTTTTTAGTTTCGGTCTCAATTAAGGTGTTTTGCGTAATCTTTAACGCATACAACAACAGCTTTAACTGACCCCGAGAAAAAATATTTTCTATACTATGACCATTTATATAAAAGCTAAAATCAGCTTTATGCGGTCCTTTACTTGTATAGCCAAGCTTAACGTCACGCTCAAAGTTCGCTTTTAGCGTGCTAGCTAAGTCTTCTTTCCAACCAGCATCATAACGTAATTCTAGGCCAGAAAATATAGGTATTTGACCCACTATTTTATCAAAAAAATACGCATTAAACCTCTCTATATAGGCTTTTCTTGCGATATTTATTTGATCAGCCACCTTAACAAATTCAACGTCCCAGAATTTGATTTGCTCGGCGTAATTATGTGGACGGGATTTAAGGAGTGCGTTGCGTTGCTTCAGAATTTTATTGAACTGACGCCAGGCATTAAAAAAAGATTGTTCCACGTGGAACACACCTAAATCTAAAAACTTTCTACGTTCTTTAGGGCCACCAAAAAACAACTCGTAGCTTTCAGGTGTAATAACTTGCACTGGTAAAAGTTGCGCCAACTCCGAGATTTTTCTACTCGCTTGACCTTGTATTTTAAGCTGTGTTTCACCCTGCTTATTTTTACTAATACCTACAGGTATAGACAAGTTAAGGTGTTGTTTTTTAGCATGAACAATACAAGCGTCTTGTTCGTAGTGAATAAGGAGTTTCTGCTTGTTAGTGCGAAAAGATTTACCGTGAGAAAGAAAATAGATGGCTTCGAGAAGACTGGTTTTTCCACTGCCATTCGCACCATAGATGATATTAATGTCTGCGCTTGGCTGAAAAGATAAAGCCTCAATATTTCGAAAATGATTGAGGCTAATATGATTCAAGCTCATAAACTATAGACGCATTGGCATCACAACATACATTGCATCATCTTGGCTTACGCCCTCAATTAATGCACTTGAGTTTGAGTCAGATAAAGTGAACTGAACATCTTCAGTTTTTAGAGTATTCAACACATCTAAAACATAAGAAACGTTAAAGCCAATTTCTAAGTCATCGCCTTGATAACCCACTTCAACCACTTCTTCTGCCTGTTCTTGTTCAGGATTGTTCGCTGTGATCTTCAATAAACCACTTGATAAATTAAGACGAACACCACGGAACTTTTCATTCGATAAAATAGAAACACGTTGGAATGCACTACGTAACCATTCACGATTTGCAGTTACTAATTTATCACCACCACGTGGTAGTACACGACGATAATCAGGAAAACGGCCATCAACCAATTTACTGGTAAAAGTAAACTCACCATCAATTAAGCGCACATGGTTCGCACCAAACTGAATTGTGATTAGTTCATCGTCAGCAGGCAAAAGGCGCATAATTTCTTGAACACCCTTTCGCGGAATAATTAACTGACGCTGCGTATTTAAAGATTCAGCTAATGGCTGAGCCGCAATTGCTAAACGGTGACCGTCAGTGGCAACGGTTTTAATTTCACTGTTATCCACTTCAAATGACATACCATTTAGATAATAACGGACATCTTGGTTCGCCATTGAGAAATGCGTGCTTTCTAGTAAGCGTCTTAACTCTAAACGGGTCGTCTTGAATTCAACTTCACCATCCCACTGTTCGAGGTTTGGAAAGTCTTCAGCTGCCAACGTCGTTAATGAAAAACGACTTTTCCCACTGGTTAGAAGCACTTGATGCTCTTGCATCGAAAAAGTGAGTTCTGAACCATCAGGTAAGCTTTTACAGATATCGAGTAGCTTCTTAGCCGGCAAAGTCAACTTGGCGTCTTCAGCTGGATTTTCAAGGTGCGAACTTGCAACCAATTCAATCTCTAAATCAGTCCCCGTCATCGCCAACACACCGCCTTTAATTTCTAACAATACATTAGAAAGAATAGGTAGCGTGTGTTTGCGCTCAATGGCACCAGAAACCTGCATTAACGGCTTTAAAAATTGCTCTCTTGAAATTGTAATTTGCATAATAAATTAAGCCCGAAAATTAAGACGACAATGTTCTAATTAAATTTTGATAATCTTCTTTTACCTCATGACTTTCGTCACGAAGTGATTTTACCTTACGACAAGCATGTAACACGGTCGTGTGATCTCGACCACCAAATGCATCACCAATTTCAGGTAAGCTGTGGTTTGTTAATTCTTTAGATAACGCCATAGCCACTTGTCTTGGTCTTGCAACCGAACGACTACGACGTTTAGATAATAGATCAGAAACGCGAATACGATAGTACTCGGCAACAGTACGTTGAATGTTATCGATCGTAACCAACTTATCTTGTAGTGCTAATAAGTCACGCAGTGCTTCTTTTACGAAATCGATAGAAATTGGACGACCTGTGAAGTTTGCATTTGCAATAACACGGTTTAGCGCCCCTTCTAATTCACGTACATTTGAACGCAATTTTTTCGCGATAAAGAAAGCCACTTCATGCGGTAAATTGATATTACTTTGCTGTGCTTTCTTCATCAGGATTGCCACACGCGTTTCAAGTTCAGGTGGCTCAATGGCAATGGTTAACCCCCAACCAAAACGAGATTTTAATCTGTCTTCGACCCCTTCAATTTCTTTTGGGTAACGGTCTGAGGTTAAAATAATTTGCTGGTTACCTTCTAATAAAGCATTAAAGGTATGGAAAAACTCTTCTTGCGAACGCTCTTTGTTTGCGAAAAATTGAATGTCATCGATCATCAAAGCGTCAACGCTGCGGTAATAACGCTTAAACTCTTCAATGGCATTATTTTGTAATGCTTTTACCATATCTTGAACAAAACGCTCAGAGTGCATGTAGACAATTTTGGCATCTTTTTTCTTTTCCATGATGCCATTACCCACCGCGTGTAAAAGGTGAGTTTTACCTAAACCCGTACCACCATATATAAAGACAGGGTTGAACGCATTACCCGGGTTATCGGCAACTTGCGTTGCAGCCGCTTTAGCTAACTGGTTTGATTTACCTTCAACGAAGTTATCAAACGTATAGTTTTCTTTAATATTAGATTTATAACCAGATTTAGGTGCAGGCTCTACTTTTTGATCAGCAACAGGCTGAGCTGTTACTTGAGCTTGTTCGCTGCTAGTCGCTTGAGGTGAGACATTATTACTCTGCTCTGCAGCAGTATTCACTTGAGCGGCCGCAGGAGTGCCAACGTCAAAACGCAACTCAGGCGCTTCATCGCCACAAATTTCAACTAATAACTCATTAATGCGGTTGAGATATTTTTCTCTAACCCAATCTAAAACAAAGCGATTAGGTGCATAAATGGTCAAAGTATCATCGGTACTCTCTGCTTGCAGTGGCCTGACCCACATACTAAATTGCTGAGATGGCAATTCATCTTGCAACACATATAAACAACTTTGCCAAACAGACAGATACACGCTGAACAACTCCAATGGGTTAATATTCCCGTACATCGTAAAGAGTACGAGAATTGATTAATTATTATCACAAAATATAAGCGGAAGCCGGGTATTATGAATTGATCTTATCCACAACTTCAATATTGACTTTTGCAAAAACTAGGATCTTGTTGATAAAAATAATTAAACAACTGTTTTTTAAGAGTTTTTATTTTAGATCCGAGCAATAGATCATAACAAAAAACGACCAAGATCACACGTAATAATTGTGATCAAATTAAGTTTTCCCAAGCTTTTGTTCAGATTGACCCCAAGACCTGTGGAAAACCCAAATAAGATCAGATCCTTTAAGATCTGCTATCCTTTTTATCTCGATCACGGGTATAATGCAGCCGCTTTTATATAGGGCCAATCAAGTTGATTACTTTTACAACTATTTTGCCCTGTAAATGAGATTATCATTGACTTTCGTCGTCCTCGGCATTAAAATCTCGCGCTCGCAATGGCACCTGTGCCAGGATCGCGACCTGCATAGGATGTTTTAACCTTAACCGATCGGATGGAATTGTTATGAAAAGAACTTTTCAACCTAGCGTATTAAAGCGTAAGCGTACTCACGGTTTCCGTGCACGTATGGCTACTGCTAACGGCCGTAAAGTTTTAGCACGTCGTCGTGCTAAAGGTCGTAAAGTACTTTCTGCTTAATCATTAGTGGAAAGCTTTAGCTTTGGCAGGGAGTTACGTCTGTTAACTCCCTCGCACTACTCCCGCATATTCAATGAACCTGCTCGTGCAGCAACACCCTTCTTTACTTTATTAGCTAAACCAAATGAAGCTGGTCAACCAAGACTAGGTCTAACGGTTGCTAAAAAACGTTGTAAACTAGCTGTTCAAAGAAACCGCATTAAACGCCTTGCCCGTGAGAGCTTTCGTTTAAATCAACATAAACTTGATAACATCGATATTGTCTTGATGGTTAAATCTGGTGTTGATGAACAATCAAATGAAGAGCTAACAAAACAGCTTAATAAACTTTGGTTAAAAATAAATGAACGTTGTAAGCCAGGTGCACCAAAACCTAAACCTTACAAAAAGCGTCCTTATAAAGGTAAGAAACCAGCTAAAACTCAGCAAAAGTAGTGTATTAAACTTCTGCTGAATAGCTTTACCCCCCTATTTAAGGTATCTTTAGCTCACCTTTTAAACATTCAATGCGTGACCATGGCACAAGCTAGAAAAAAGTTGACCCTTGCATGGCTATTAACCCTGCCGAAACTTGCTTTAATTGTGCTAATTAAAGGCTATCAAAATTTTATTAGCCCGTTACTTGGTTCTCACTGTCGCTTTAATCCAACATGCTCCAGTTATGCAATTCAGGCAATTAATTGTCATGGATCGATAAAAGGGAGTTGGTTAGCGCTCAAACGCATATTAAAATGTCACCCTTTAAGCGCAGGTGGGGA
The DNA here is from genome assembly GCF_042848605.1 of Pseudoalteromonas sp. MTN2-4. Taxonomy (NCBI): domain Bacteria; kingdom Pseudomonadati; phylum Pseudomonadota; class Gammaproteobacteria; order Alteromonadales; family Pseudoalteromonadaceae; genus Pseudoalteromonas; species Pseudoalteromonas sp. MTN2-4. The sequence goes on along the minus strand of NZ_BTGK01000005.1, from coordinate 298,655 downwards.
TGACCCCGTACCTGAGAAGTCCAACAAAGTTAAACACCAACACGAGAAATAAGAGCTGTTATGGAATCACAACGCACGTTTTTATTTATCGGTTTATTGCTTGTGTCGTTTTTATTGTTCCAAGAGTGGAATAATGAAAAACTTCAAGCGAATGCCGATACCAGTGCCACTACACAACAAGTCACTGCACCTTCTTCATCAATCGCGCAAGATGATGATGTGCCAGCATCAACTCAAAACGATGTACCAGCCGCAGTTACTAAAGCAGTTCGTTCAGTTATCACAGTTAAAACTGACGTACTAGATGTAAAAATTGACACCAAAGGCGGTGATGTTGTTGAAGCGAAGTTATTACAACACGCAGAAACACATGGCAGCGATACTCCTTTCCTATTGTTAGGTGAATTTGAAGGCCGCCAATATATTTCACAAAGCGGTTTAATTGGCTTACATGGTCCGGATGCAAACCCTGAAGGTCGCCCTGTTTACACCGCGCCACAAAAAGCGTATGAACTATCAGGCGATGAGTTACGTGTACCACTGACTTTTGTTGATAACAAAGGTGTTCAGTACACAAAAACCTATGTATTTAAAGCAGGTAAGTATGATGTTGCACTGGAATACACAGTCAACAACACCACTGCTGACCCAATCCAAGTCCAGCTTTACACGCAAGTTAAGCGCACTGTGCAACCAAAAGGCAGCATGGTTGACCAAACTTACTTAGGCGCAACGTATGGTACCTCTGAAGAGCCTTACGAAAAGTATAGCTTCGAAGATATGGCTGAAGCGAACTTAAGCAAAAACACACAAGGTGGTTATATTGCTTTCATTCAGCACTACTTCTTAAGTGCTTGGGTACCAGACCAAACCGTAAACAACACGGTTTATACATTACTGCGTAATAACCAAGGTATTATTGGTATTAAAGGCGAAGCGGTAAATGTACAAGCAAACAGCACGACCAACATTAACTCAACTTTCTATATGGGTCCAAAAGATGGTGATTCACTTGAAGCCATCCATGAAGACCTAGATTTAGCGGTAGACTTTGGTTGGTTATGGTTTATTTCTCAGCCACTATTAGATTTACTAAAATTCATTTACTCTGGTGAAGGGTCATTCTTAGGGCTATTTGATGTTGACCTTGGTGGAGTTGGAAACTGGGGTTTAGCCATCATCGCTATCACTATTTTAGTTAAGATGGCACTTTATCCTCTGACTAAAGCGCAGTACACGTCTATGGCTAAGATGCGTGCTCTACAACCTAAAATGATGCAATTAAAAGAGCGCTATGGTGATGACCGTCAAAAGATGGGTCAAGCCACTATGGAGCTTTACCGCAAAGAGAAAGTAAACCCTATGGGTGGTTGTTTGCCGCTATTACTGCAAATGCCAATTTTCTTAGCGCTATTCTATGTATTCCTAGAGTCACCTGAATTACGTCATGCTGAATTCATGTTCTGGCTAACAGACCTATCTGCAAAAGACCCATACTACGTATTACCGATTCTATTTGGTGCAAGTATGTTCTTAACGCAGAAACTGCAACCAATGACAGTGACTGATCCTATGCAACAAAAGATGATGACGTACATGCCAATCGTATTTACGTTCTTCTTCATCTTATTCCCATTCCCATCAGGTCTAGTACTTTACTGGTTAGTATCTAACTTGATCACCATTGCACAGATGCTTTACATCTACCGTGGGATGGAAAAACAAGGGATCAAAGTTCGCGACTAATCGCCGACTTTAAACACTTCAAAACGCCTGCTTATTGCAGGCGTTTTTGTTTCAGCCTTGATAACTAACATTTCTCAACTCTGCCCAATCTGGCTGACACTGATGCTTTAGAGTACAATTGCAGTATTGTAATTGCTCAGCAAAAGAATCCATGATTAATCAAGACACCATAGTCGCTCAAGCAACCGCGCCCGGTCGTGGTGGTGTAGGCATCATCCGAGTTTCGGGTAGCTTATCTACTAACGTAGCCGAAAAGATTTTAGGCAAATGCCCAAAGCCGAGATATGCTGAATATCTCTCTTTCAATAGCCTTGCGGGTACGCAGCTTGACCAAGGTATTGCCCTATTCTTCAATAACCCACACTCTTTCACTGGCGAAGACGTATTAGAGCTTCAAGGCCACGGTGGACCCGTTGTAATAGACATGCTGTTAAAAGAGATCTGCCAGATTGAAGGCGTACGTTTAGCGCAACCTGGTGAATTCTCAGAACGTGCTTTCTTAAACGATAAAATGGATTTAACCCAAGCTGAAGCCATTGCTGACTTGATCAATGCAACCAGCGAGCAAGCAGCAAAAAGTGCCCTACACTCGCTGCAAGGTGATTTCTCAAAACACATTCACACGCTGGTGGAAAAAGTCATTCACCTACGTATGTATGTTGAAGCTGCTATCGACTTCCCAGATGAAGAAATTGATTTTTTATCGGATGGTAAAGTAGCAGGCGACTTAGCAGCCATCATCACGCAGCTTGATGAAGTGCGCCAACAAGCGAAGCAAGGCAGCATTATGCGTGAAGGTATGCGCGTGGTGATTGCTGGACGTCCTAATGCAGGTAAATCATCGCTGCTTAATGCCCTAGCAGGACGAGAAGCGGCCATCGTGACTGATATCGCCGGCACCACGAGAGATGTACTGAGGGAGCACATTCACATTGATGGTATGCCGCTACATATCATTGATACAGCAGGTCTTCGCGAAAGCCCTGATAAAGTGGAGCAAATCGGTATTGAGCGCGCATGGGATGAAATTCGCCAAGCCGATCATGTGTTATTTATGGTTGATGGCACAGATACCACAGAGACCGACCCTATGCAGATCTGGCCTGAGTTTATGCAGCAGTTGCCTGATGGCATGAAAGTGACTGTGGTACGCAACAAAATCGATCTCTCAAATGAAGCGGTAAACCTCGATAAAGCGGGTCAGTATCCCCTACTTCGCTTAAGTGCTAAAAGCACCGAAGGTGTCGATTTACTGCGTGAACATCTCAAAGAATGTATTGGTTTTACCGGTGCCACTGAAGGCGGATTTATGGCAAGACGTCGTCATTTAGACGCCTTAGAGCGTGCCGCCGAGCATTTAGATATCGGACAAACGCAGCTAGAAATGCATGTAGCTGGCGAGATCTTGGCTGAAGAATTGCGCCTCACTCAGCAACATTTAAATGAGATCACCGGTGAATTTAGCTCAGATGATCTACTTGGTAAGATCTTCAGCTCATTTTGTATCGGTAAGTAACGGTATACATACTTCAAGCGTCGCATCCCCCCTATTGTGACGCTCATTTCCCTAATAGCCAGCCCATTATTTCATCAAATTAAGTTAAAAACCTTAAATTCTTCTCACCGTTATGCTGCAACCCCACCAACTTTTAAGGCATCCTTGGATAAAATCAGACAAAAAACGTCACCAAAAAGCGATCTCATTCGAGAAAAAACAGACCTCAGAGCCGATCAGCCTGCAAAGCGCACTTTGATCAGACCAATAAATAGACCTTTGATCACCTTATTCGGATCTATTTTCAGAATTTATAGAACATTTAATTATATAAACTTATTTTTTAGATCCAAAAGTAAGTGTAGCAAAATAAACAAGTTCGAGTTATACACAAGCAGCCTATCCACATTGCTAAAATATCAACACAAAAACCTAAAAGAAGATCTTTTTAAGCCCGTCAACTCACCGAAGAAAATAAACTAGACGCAACTTTCACTCAGTTTATCCACAAATTAACAACTAAAAAACAGCGAGGAATAAATTATTATTTTATTATAAATCAATATATTGAGTGATAAACGCTGATTTCATAGGCATTAAAAGTTATCCCAAGTTTAAATCCCCTCTTTACTTCTTCCACAGGCACATTATGATAGCCCCTCAAAGTAGATAGGATGAGTAAAATGCCGCAAGTCGACATCATTGTAGGTAGCCAGATGGGATCAGCAGAGTATGTCGCTGAGCAACTACAAGAAGCCCTTGAAGATCAAGGTTTCGAAACCGTGTTACATGAACAACCAAACTTTGATGATTGCCAACAGGCAAACTGGCTGGTGGTAACCTCTACTTATGGTGCTGGAGATTATCCAGACAATTTACTGTCATTTATTGAGCAAATAACAGCGCAATCTTCTTTATCACAGCTCAAACATACAGTTGTCGGAATTGGCGACAGTAGTTACGACACCTATAACTATGCAGCAAAGAACTGTGATGCACTGTTAAAAAGTAAAGGATCACAGTCTTTATTAGCACCATTAGAGATCAATGTGCTTGATGAAGCCTTGCCAGAAGATACCGCTTTAGCTTGGTTGCCAAACTTGATCGAGAAATTGGCAGATAATTAGAAAGATCTTTTACACAGAAGTTATTCACAAAATCCCCATATATTAGATCGGATTGTGGATAACCGTTGATCTAACTGCTGATCTACGCATACTTATCCCTTGGATAAATATTTCCCGATCTGAGGTTGTGAATAAAACGCCGATTTGATCAACGCTTATACCGAGTAAGATCCGATCTAATTCACACCTATTGATCTGATCTAAGTTTATGCTTTTAAAGATGTAGTTAGAGTTACACACAGATCTCACGATCACTAATAATAAAATCTAATAAAAGATCTTTAAAAAGATCCTTATATATATTTAGTGATCACATTTTCGTATTTTCTAGGTTGTTTAATATTTAAGCGTTTCACTTCTGAGTTTTTCTAGGTAGAATACGCATCCTTTCAAAATTCACCGGTTGTTTTAAGTAGGATCCCGTAGATGATTTATCATGAACATTTTGATGTAATAGTTGTTGGTGGCGGTCATGCAGGTACTGAAGCTGCATTAGCGGCTGCACGCATGGGCATGAATACCCTATTGTTAACCCATAATATGGATACTTTAGGCCAAATGTCATGTAACCCAGCAATTGGCGGGATCGGAAAAGGACATCTGGTAAAAGAGATCGATGCACTTGGTGGTGCAATGGCCAAAGCGATCGACAAAGGCGGGATCCAATTTAGAACTTTAAACTCGTCTAAAGGTCCTGCAGTTAGAGCAACTCGCGCACAAGCTGATCGCGCACTTTATAAAGCAGCGATCCAAGACATTTTGCAAAATCAAGAAAACTTGAAGATCTTCCAGCAGTCTTGTGATGATCTCATTGTTGAACAAGATCAAGTTAAAGGCGTTGTGACTCAAATGGGTCTGCGCTTTAGTGCGCAAACGGTAGTATTAACTGTTGGTACATTCTTAGGTGGTCAGATTCACATTGGTTTAGAAAACTTCTCTGGCGGTAGAGCGGGTGATCCACCTTCTATCGCATTAGCAAAACGCTTAAGAGAACTGCCATTCAGAGTTGATAGACTTAAGACGGGTACGCCACCACGTATTGATGCCCGTACAGTTGATTTTTCTGTGATGCAAGAACAACCGGGTGATACGCCAACACCGGTATTCTCTTTCATGGGTAAGCAGAGCGATCACCCACAACAGATCCCTTGCTACATTACTTATACCAATGAGAAAACCCATGATGTGATCCGTGATAATTTACATCGCTCACCAATGTACGCAGGTGTCATTGAAGGTATTGGTCCACGCTATTGCCCATCTATTGAAGATAAAGTGGTTCGTTTTGCAGATAAAGAAAAGCACCAAATTTTTGTTGAGCCTGAGGGCCTAACGTCTTATGAGCTTTATCCAAATGGTATTTCGACAAGCCTGCCTTTTGATATTCAACTAGATATTGTTCGTTCAATTAAAGGGTTTGAAAACGCGCACATCTGTCGCCCTGGTTATGCGATTGAATATGATTTCTTTGATCCGCGTGATTTAAAACAGTCCTTAGAAACTAAATTTATTAATGGCCTATTCTTCGCTGGTCAGATCAATGGCACAACTGGTTATGAAGAAGCCGGTGCACAAGGTTTGATCGCAGGTATGAATGCGGCATTACAAGTACAGGGCAAAGATGCTTGGACACCACGTCGCGACCAAGCTTACACAGGTGTACTGATTGACGACCTTGCAACATTAGGTACAAAAGAACCATACCGTATGTTTACCAGCCGTGCTGAATACCGTTTACTTCTTCGTGAAGACAATGCTGATCTTCGCCTAACAGAGAAAGGTCGTGAACTAGGCTTAGTCGATGATGAGCGCTGGGCGGCTTTCAATGAAAAACTCGAAGTGATGGAACAAGAAACACAGCGTGTTCGCAGCACTTGGATCCATAAAGAGCACCCAGCACTCGATCAAGTTAATGCGCTGCTTAAAAAGCCATTAACGCGTGAAGCAAGTTTAGAAGATCTGATCCGTCGTCCAGAAGTCGCACAAGCTGATCTATATAACATCGAAGGGCTTGGATCTGAATCTGACAACTGGCAAGCCTTAGAGCAAGTTGAGATCCAAACCAAATACGCAGGTTATATTGCACGTCAGCAAGATGAAATCGAAAAACTGATGCGTCATGAAGAAACACAAATCCCTGCTGACTACGATTATAGTCAAGTAAGTGGCTTATCGAATGAAGTGGTTGCCAAGCTTTCTGATGCCAGACCGCAAACTATTGGTCAAGCATCTCGTATTTCTGGTATCACCCCAGCAGCGATTTCGCTATTATTAGTCTATTTGAAAAAGCAGGGCTTACTTCGTAAGTCAGCATAAGCCGCAAGGGTAGACTGTGTTACAACCATTACTGACTTCTTTATTAGCACAAACGGATATTGTGCTAAGCGACAAACAACAGCAACAACTGGTTGCTTATGTCGAATTGCTTGATAAATGGAATAAAGCCTACAACTTAACTTCTGTGCGTGATCCTAAAGAAATGATGGTGAAACATATCATGGATAGTTTAGTGGTAGCGCCTCACTTAACAGGCAAGCATTATATTGATGTAGGTACAGGCCCTGGCTTACCGGGCATTGTACTTGCTATTGCTTTACCTGATACCCAATTTGTATTACTGGATAGTTTAGGCAAACGTGTGCGCTTCTTAATGCAGGTGAAACATGCATTAGGGTTAGATAATGTCACGCCAGTACAGTCTCGAGTTGAAGAATATCAACCAAGTGTTAAATTAGACGGGGTACTAAGCCGTGCATTTGCATCATTACAAGATATGGTGCAGTGGTGTTCGCATTTAATTGATGATTCAGGTCGATTTGTTGCTTTGAAAGGGCAATTTCCTGATGAAGAACTTGAAAACCTGCCTGCAGGTACCAAGTTCGAACAAGATATTAGTTTAGATGTGCCTAAATTAGATGCTGAGCGACATTTAATTATTCTGTCAAAAGACTAAGTTGAGGGTAAAGTGGCAAAAGTTATTGCAATCGCAAACCAAAAAGGGGGCGTGGGTAAAACAACCACCGCCGTAAACCTTGCCGCATCAATGGCCGCAACCAAACGCAAAGTATTACTTATCGATTTAGACCCACAAGGTAACGCCACTATGGGTAGTGGTGTTGATAAGTATGGCGAGGTTGCCACCATCTACGATTTGTTAATCGAAGAAACACCAATCAATGACGTGGTTTGTAAAGAAACGTCTGGCGAATACCATTTAATTGCTGCAAACGGTGATGTTACCGCAGCAGAAGTTAAATTAATGGAATTATTCGCTCGAGAAGTAAGATTAAGAAATGCCTTAGAGGCAGTTCAAGATCAGTATGAATTTATTTTTATTGATTGTCCGCCTTCATTGAATATGCTGACAGTCAATGCCATGGCGGCAGCGGATTCTGTTTTAGTGCCTATGCAATGTGAATATTACGCATTAGAAGGTCTAACTGCCTTGATGGATACCATCACTCAGCTTGCTAAGTTGGTAAACCCTAACTTACAGATTGAAGGCATTCTACGCACTATGTACGATCCGCGTAATCGACTTGCCAATGATGTATCTGAACAATTAAAACAGCACTTTGGCGAGAAAGTATACCGTACTGTGATCCCAAGAAATGTCCGTTTAGCCGAAGCGCCAAGTTTCGGTGCGCCAGCCATGTATTACGATAGAGCATCAAGCGGTGCAAAAGCATATTTAGCATTAGCCGGTGAAATGTTAAGACGTAAAGAGCAGCAAACGGCTGCTGTTGCGTGAGAGGATAATAATAAATGTCAGTAAAAAAACGTGGTTTAGGTCGAGGCTTGGATGCCTTATTGAGTTCAGCAAAACCAGCTCCGGCTGTACCTGTTGAAGTAGCAGCACCAGAACCTGAATTACCGGCCACTGCACCTGAGCAAGAAGTTGCATCGACAACCAGTACTTCACAAACCGATAATGAACTTCGTCGTTTACCAATCGAGTGGCTTCAGCGTGGCAAATACCAACCACGTAAAGACATGTCTGAAGAAGCGCTAGAAGAACTTGCCAGTTCAATTCGTGCACAGGGCGTACTGCAACCGGTTGTCGTGCGTGAAATTGCCCATGAAAAGTTCGAAATCATTGCAGGTGAACGCCGTTGGCGTGCTGCACAGTTAGCGCAACTCGATGTTATTCCATGTTTAGTTAAAGATGTTGCCGATGAAGCTGCGGTTGCCATTGCATTGATTGAGAACATTCAGCGTGAAGATCTAAATGCTATGGAAGAAGCGGTTGCACTCGAACGTTTACTGAACGAATTTGAATTAACGCATCAGCAAGTTGCAGAAGCGGTTGGCAAATCTCGCACTACGGTCACCAATTTACTGCGTTTAAATAATCTCAACGATGATGTAAAAAAATTGTTAGAGCATGGTGACATCGAAATGGGTCATGCCCGTTGCTTACTTGCACTAACAGGTGAAGTGCAATCAGAAGCAGCACGAACAGCAGTTGCAAAAGCGCTTACAGTTCGTGAAACAGAAAAATTAGTGCGTTCAATCCTTGAACCTGTGGATAAAAAACAGACAAAAGAAAAAGACCCAGATGTCAAATTGTTAGAACAACAGTTGGCAGAAAATTTAGGGGCGAAAGTTGAGATTAATTACAATCAAAAGGGCAAAGGAAAGCTAGTCATCTCCTATGCAAATCTCGATGAATTAGATGGCATTCTTAGCCAAATTCAGCCAGATCTACAACAACCTTCCTAACGCATAATTATTAGACGAAAGTGGCGCTGAAAATGTGTCACATTTCGTCGCTGCAAGTTGCAAAATCACCAAAAATAAGTATAATTTCGCCAGTTTTCATACCCTGATAAATTTTTGCGTCATTAAGGTAAATTAAAAGTGACAAATTCGTTAGCAGGCCCATATAGGCGTGCCGCATTAAAAGGTGTTTTACTTCAGGGTATCGTAGCAACAATCGCTGCAGTAATAGTTTTAGTTGGTTGGGGAGTACAAGCAGGCGCTTCAGCATTAGCTGGCGGTCTAGTTATGGTACTTCCTAATTTTGTATTTGCTTTATATGCATTCAGATATATGGGCGCCAGTAAAGCAGAACAAGTGTTTGACTCGATAAAACGAGGCAACGGATTAAAATTTTTGATTACCATTTGCTTGTTTGCACTAATATTTAAGCACTTTGCTGTCATGGCTTTGCCATTTTTCTGTTGTTATATATTAGTGATGTTTGCACAGTGGTTTTCACCGATTTTTTTTAATCATTAACTTTTGGGATAAAACATGGCTGCAGAAGAAGTGACTCTATCGAGCCATATTCAGCACCACTTGACCAATGCTAAGATGTGTTCAACCGATGCCGGTTTAGCCTTCAATAAAGCATGTGCGGACAGTGGATTCTGGACATGGCACGTGGATACCCTCGCATGGTCTATCGGTTTAGGTCTTATTTTCTTATGGATCTTCCGTAGCGCCGCTAAAAAATCAACCACAGGTGTACCTGGCAAGTTTCAGTGCTTCATCGAGATGATCGTTGAGTTCGTTGGCGACAACGTACGCGACACTTATCACGGTAAAAGTGCTCTAATTGCGCCATTAGCCCTAACAATCTTTGTTTGGGTGTTCTTAATGAACCTGATGGACCTTATTCCTGTTGACTTCTTACCTGCATTTGCTGGTTTCGTTGGCGAAACGGCATTTGGTATGGATTCACACGATGTGTACATGAAAATTGTACCAACAACTGACATCAACCTAACAGCTGCACTGGCTATTGGTGTGTTTTTACTGATGATCGGTTACTCAATCAAGATGAAAGGCATTGGTGGTTTCATTGCTGAATTAACGCTTCACCCGTTCAGCTCTAACAACAAGATTGCCATGATTTTCTTGATCCCTTGTAACTTATTACTTGAAACAATTGCGCTGGTTGCTAAGCCATTCTCGCTAGCTCTGCGTTTGTTCGGTAACTTGTACGCTGGTGAATTGATTTTCATCCTTATCGGCGCAGTTGGTCTTATGCAGCTTCCGTTGCATTTCATTTGGGCAGTGTTCCACATCTTAGTAATCGTACTTCAAGCATTCGTATTCATGATGCTGACTATCGTTTACCTAAGTATGGCTAGCTCAGATAACCACTAATTATTTATAGATTTTATTAACTTTAACTTTAACTTTAAGAAACTTTGGAGAAAAAAATGGAACTAGTAGAAGGTTTAAAATTCATCGCTGTTGCTCTACTTATCGGTTTTGGTGCTATCGGTACTGCGATCGGCTTCGGTAACATGGGTGGTAAATTCCTAGAAGCATGTGCTCGTCAACCTGAACTTGCACCTTCACTACAAGTTAAAATGTTCATCCTAGCTGGTCTAATCGATGCTGTAGCAATGATCGGTGTTGGTATCGCAATGGTATTGTTGTTCGTACTTTAATATTATTTTTGAACAGCTTACTATTTTAAGGAGGAGCGGTTGTGAACTTAAACGCCACTCTAATAGGTGAATTAATTGCATTTACGGTTTTCGTACTTTTCTGTATGAAATACGTATGGCCACCGTTAAATGGTGCAATTGAAGCTCGCCAGAAAAAGATTGAAGATGGCTTAGCTGCCACTGATAAAGCTGAACAAGAACTTGAAGTTGCGCGTAAACAAGCTGCTGAGCAGCTTAAAGAAGCGAAAGCTCAAGCAGCTGATATCGTTGAACAAGCTAAGAAGCGTGCTGCGCTTATCGTTGACGAAGAGACAACGCGTGGTCAGCAAGAACGTGAAAAAATCATCGCTCAAGGTCACTCTGAAATTGAATCAGAGCGCAGCCGAGTTTCAGAAGAGCTACGCAAGCAAGTTGCTACGCTTTCTGTAGTTGGTGCTGAGCGCATTTTAGAGCGTGAGATTAACCAAGCTGCACACAGTGACATCGTTGAAAAACTTGTCGCTGAGCTTTAAGTAGGGGGTCTGAGCATGTCTGAATTGACTACTATCGCTCGCCCATACGCTAAAGCAGCTTTTGAACTTGCCGTTGAAAAAGGCAATGTTGAAGCATGGAATGAAATGCTGTTCTTCGCTGGTCAAGTGGCCAGCGATGAGCAAGCAAGTTCATTACTAGCTAGCATTCCAACAGCTGCAGAACAAGCTGATGTTTTCATCAAAGTTTGTGCTGAACAGCTCAACGAACAAGGTCAAAATCTTATCAAGCTGATGGCCGAAAATGAACGTTTAGCCGCCATCCCAGCAGTTGCTGAAATCTTTGCTGAATTTAAAGCAGAGTTTGATAAAGAAATCGACGTAGACGTGGTTTCTGCAACTGAACTTGCTGCTGAGCAGCAAGACAAACTGGTCGCGGCACTTGAAAAACGTTTCGCACGCAAAGTTAAGCTGAATTGTAGCATCGACGAAACCGTTGTTGGCGGTTTAGTTATCAAAGCTGGTGACACCGTGATTGACGGGTCTGTCCGAGGCAAGTTGGACCGCCTAGCGGTATCGCTACAATCGTAATTGGGAAAAAGAGCATGCAACTTAATTCCACTGAAATTTCTGCACTGATCAAACAACGTATTGAACAGTTTGAAGTTGTTAGTGAAGCACGTAACGAAGGTACTATCGTATCTGTTACTGACGGTATCATCCGCATCCACGGTCTAGCTGACTGTATGCAAGGTGAGATGATCGAGCTTCCTGGCAACCGTTATGCTATCGCACTAAACCTTGAGCGTGACTCAGTAGGTGCAGTAGTAATGGGTCCTTACGCTGACCTTAAAGAAGGCGTAAAAGTACAATCTACAGGTCGTATCTTAGAAGTACCAGTTGGTCGTGGTCTACTTGGTCGTGTTGTTAACACACTAGGTCAGCCTATCGATGGTAAAGGTGCACTAGACAACGACGGTTTCGAGCCAGTTGAAAAAATCGCACCAGGCGTAATCGAGCGTCAATCAGTAGACGAGCCAGTACAAACTGGTTATAAGTCTATCGATGCGATGATCCCAGTTGGTCGTGGTCAGCGTGAGCTAGTAATCGGTGACCGTCAGACTGGTAAAACTGCTCTAGCAATCGATGCTATCATCAACCAAAAAGACACAGGCGTTAAGTGTGTGTACGTAGCGGTTGGTCAGAAAGCGTCTACTATTGCTAACGTAGTACGTAAATTAGAAGAGCACGGTGCACTTGAAAACACTATCGTTGTTGTTGCATCTGCTTCTGAATCAGCAGCGCTACAATTCCTAGCGCCATTTGCTGGTTGTACTATGGGTGAATACTTCCGTGACCGCGGTGAAGACGCGCTAATCGTATATGATGATCTTTCTAAGCAAGCTGTTGCTTACCGTCAGATCTCACTACTACTTAAGCGTCCACCAGGCCGTGAAGCATACCCAGGTGACGTATTCTACCTTCACTCACGTCTTCTAGAGCGTGCATCACGTGTAAACGCTGATTACGTTGAGAAGTTCACTAACGGTGAAGTGAAAGGTAAAACAGGTTCATTGACGGCATTGCCAATCATTGAAACTCAAGGTGGTGACGTTTCTGCATTCGTACCTACCAACGTTATCTCAATCACCGATGGTCAGATCTTCCTAGAAACTGACTTATTCAACGCAGGTATCCGTCCAGCTGTTAACGCTGGTATCTCGGTATCTCGTGTAGGTGGTGCAGCGCAAACTAAAATCGTTAAGAAACTAGGTGGTGGTATCCGTCTAGCGCTAGCTCAGTACCGTGAACTAGCGGCGTTCTCTCAGTTCGCTTCTGACCTTGACGATGCAACGCGTGCACAGCTTGAGCACGGTGAGCGTGTAACAGAGCTAATGAAGCAGAAACAATACGCACCAATGTCTGTTGCTGAAATGTCTCTGTCTCTATTTGCTGCTGAGAAAGGTTTCCTACAAGACATCGAAATCAACAAGATCGGTGATTTCGAAGAAGGCCTTATCGGTTTCGCAAACAGCACTTACGCAGAGCTAATGGCTCAAATCAATGAAACAGGTAACTACAACGCTGAGATCGAAGCGCAGCTTAAAGAACTTCTAGAGAAGTTCAAAGCAACGCAAACTTGGTAATTTAGTTATGGATGGTGAGTGTTCTTAGAATACTCACCTTGATTCGGAGAGAGAGTCATGGCCAGCGGAAAAGAGATTAAAAGCAAGATCGGGAGTATCAAGAATACTCAGAAGATCACCAGCGCAATGGAAATGGTTGCTGCTTCTAAAATGAAGAAAGCACAAGACCGTGTGGCTTCAAGCCGTCCATACGCTGAGAACTTACGCAAAGTGATCGGTCGTGTTGCTCAAGCAAATCTTGACTTCCAGCACCCGTTCTTAGAAGAGCGCGATGTGAAGCGAGTTGGTTATATTGTTATCTCTACAGACCGTGGTCTATGTGGTGGTTTAAACTCAAACGAGTTTAAGAAAATCACACAAGACGTACAGGCGTGGAAAGAAAAAGGCGTTGAAGCTGAATTCGCTACTTTAGGTAGCAAAGCTGCTGGTTTCTTCCAACGTTTCGGCGGTGATTTACTCGCTAAGAAAGCGGGTCTTGGAGATGCACCTTCAATTCAGGACGTAATTGGTCCTGTAAAAGTAATGCTAGACGCATTCGCTGAAGGCAAAATTGACCGTTTATTCGTGGTATACAACAAATTCGTAAATACCATGAAGCAAGAGCCAACGATCGAACAGTTATTACCTTTGCCAAAAGCTGAAGAAGAAGTATCAGCTCACGCTTGGGATTACCTATATGAGCCGGGCCCAGAAGCGATCCTAGAGACGCTATTGGTTCGTTTCATTGAATCACAGGTTTACCAAGGTGTAGTTGAGAATGCTGCCTCTGAACAGGCTGCCCGTATGGTTGCGATGAAAGCCGCAACTGATAACGCAGGCGACCTAATGGATGAGCTGCAACTTGTTTATAACAAAGCCCGTCAGGCTGCAATCACACAAGAAATCAGTGAGATTGTAGGCGGTTCGGCAGCTGTATAACGCTTCGGCAAAGTTTAACGAGAGGAATAGACATGAGTTTAGGTAAGGTCGTCCAAATTATCGGCGCCGTTGTGGACATCGAGTTTCCACAAGACAACGTGCCAGCCGTATATGACGCACTAAAAGTTACAGATGGCGACTTAGCTGGTTTGACTTTAGAAGTTCAACAGCAGCTAGGTGGCGGTGTGGTACGTGGTATCGCACTTGGTACTACTGACGGTTTACGTCGTGGTACTTCAGTAGAAGGCACAGGCGAGCCAATCAAGGTTCCAGTTGGTACTAAGACCCTAGGTCGTATCATGGACGTACTTGGTCAGCCAATCGATGAAGCAGGTCCAATTGGTGAAGACGAGCGTATGTCAATTCACCGTGCTGCGCCTTCATACGAAGAACAATCAAGTTCAGTAGAACTTTTAGAGACTGGTATCAAGGTAATCGACCTTGTATGTCCATTCGCTAAAGGTGGTAAAGTTGGTCTATTCGGTGGTGCCGGTGTAGGTAAAACCGTAAACATGATGGAACTTATCCGTAACATCGCAATCGAGCACAGCGGTTACTCAGTATTCGCAGGTGTTGGTGAGCGTACTCGTGAGGGTAACGATTTCTACCATGAGATGAACGATTCAAACGTACTAGACAAAGTATCTCTAGTATACGGTCAGATGAACGAGCCACCGGGTAACCGTCTACGTGTTGCACTAACGGGTCTAACTATGGCTGAGAAGTTCCGTGACGAAGGTCGTGACGTACTTTTCTTCGTAGATAACATCTACCGTTACACACTAGCGGGTACTGAGGTATCAGCACTTCTAGGTCGTATGCCTTCAGCGGTAGGTTACCAGCCAACACTAGCTGAAGAAATGGGTGTACTTCAGGAGCGTATCGCGTCTACTAAGACTGGTTCAATCACGTCTATCCAAGCGGTATACGTACCTGCGGATGACTTAACTGACCCATCACCAGCTACGACGTTCGCGCACTTAGATGCAACAGTTGTACTTTCTCGTGACATCGCATCACTTGGTATCTACCCAGCGGTAGACCCACTTGATTCAACGTCACGTCAGCTTGACCCTCAAGTAATCGGTAACGAGCACTACGACACAGCACGTGGCGTTCAGACTGTACTTCAGCGTTATAAAGAACTGAAAGACATCATCGCGATCCTAGGTATGGACGAGCTATCTGACGAAGATAAGCAAGTTGTATCTCGTGCACGTAAAATCCAGCGTTTCCTATCTCAGCCGTTCTTCGTTGCTGAGGTATTCACAGGTGCACCTGGTAAATACGTTTCACTGAAAGACACTATCTCTGGCTTCAAAGGCATCTTAAACGGTGAATACGATGACATGCCAGAGCAAGCTTTCTACATGGTTGGCTCAATCGACGAAGCGATCGAAAAAGCCAAAAACATGTAATTTAGGAGGGTGTTATGGCAATGACAGTACATCTTGACGTAGTAAGTGCAGAGCAGAGTGTATTCTCTGGTGACGTAACCACTATTCAAGTGACAGGTAGTGAAGGTGAGCTAGGTATTCATCCTGGTCACGCGCCACTATTGACTGGCCTAAAACCTGGTATGGTACGTTTAGTTAAACAAGATGGTTCTGAAGACATCATCTATGTTGCTGGCGGTACGCTTGAAGTTCAACCTAAGACAGTAACCGTTCTTGCGGACGTTGCTATCCGTGGTGAAGAGCTTGACGAGCAGGCTGCTGAAGAAGCTAAGCGTGAAGCGCAAGCACAAATGGCTTCAGGCACGACGTCTGAGCTTGATACGCATGCTGCAGCTGTACAGTTAGCAGAAGCAATCGCTCAGCTACGTGTTATTCGCCAGCTACGCAAATAATACATCCTATCTGGTTTAAAAAGCCCGCACAGCAAAGTGCGGGCTTTTTTATTTGTATAATACTGTGAGTTCGCGACGACAGTATGTCCAAACTAAGCTTAGTTCAGTACACAAACAGGGAGTGTGCATATAGGATATATCATGTTGCTCGTTCAAATATTTTGTCATTTGATAAAATATGGAATGATAGCAGTTAGTTATCCACGTTAATTAAATGCTAATTTATGAATGGGATTGAATTTAGAAACAGATTCAATTAAATTGACCGCCACTGCTAGTAAAACTAAGACGCACGGAATGAATGAGGTTAGCTTTTCTAGGGCAGTTAAAGAAGTCAAGTTTGGAGCTTGGACTTTAGACCCTAAACGACAAACAATTTTCGATGGCGAAGTTACAAGAGAGCTTGAGCCTCTGTTGTTCAAAATTTTATGCTATTTAATTATCAATGACGGTCAAGTGATCATCCGGCAAAATCTCATAGATGATGTGTGGTGTCAAAAATATGTTGATGATAATGCCATAAATAGAGCTATGTCTGAACTGCGGAAAATACTTAAGT
Source organism: Pseudoalteromonas sp. MTN2-4 (assembly GCF_042848605.1). NCBI lineage: Bacteria > Pseudomonadati > Pseudomonadota > Gammaproteobacteria > Alteromonadales > Pseudoalteromonadaceae > Pseudoalteromonas > Pseudoalteromonas sp. MTN2-4. Next base: position 281,940 of record NZ_BTGK01000005.1, on the reverse strand, counting down.
CAGACATCCAAAAAGGAATTGTAGTAAAAACCCACTATCGAAAAGGTTACAGCTTTTTCCTAGAGCCAGAAATCATATATCACGAAGAGCAACTAACTGAGGAAGTTCGCCCGAATACTACTGAACCTAAAAGTGAAGAGTCTTTATCACCGAAAGCTTACCTTAGCTCACATGATAAAAATCGCTCCTTATCTTTCTACTCTTCGGTCATTTTATGCTTAGTTCTTATTACTGTTACAGGTTATTTTTTTACAGTAACTAATTATACAAAAGAAGAAGTTGTAGTCGAAAGCCGAGATATTGAAGACAGTGTTTTGTCTTGGGTACCTGGTCGTTATGCTAACTTACGACTCTCTTTTGATAAAAAGCTCCTTGCTCTGTCTTTTATACCTCAGGGAACAAATTTTCATTCGCTAGTTGTTAAAGAACTAGCTAGTGGGTATGAGCGAAGGCTTGGAGAGGACGGTGTTGATTACTTTCCTCTTGGGTGGTCGACCGACTCGAGTATTCTTTACTACCGTGCCAAAACCGATACTACTTGTCAGATATGGCAAATAAAAGCTGATTTTAGCCAAGGTAATAAAGCCTTATTCGAATGTAATATGCGGGCTCAAGTTTATGGAAGTGGAGTTGGTAAAGACCGCCTAGTTTATTCTAAGTCAGGCTATCGAAACCGAGATGAGCTTGCTGCATTGACAAGCAGAGATCTAAATACAGGGGCCGAGTTTCAAATTAGCTCCCCTAACCTAAATTCATACGGAGACCAGTTCTTAACCTATATTCCCGAGCAAGAAATTATTTTTTTTGAACGTCGCCAATATGATAAGAATGAGCTTTATATGACGGATCCAGATGGCGGAAATCAGGTGAAGTTATTAGAGTCGCCTAATCGTATATGGTCGATAAATTATGACTCTGATTCGGGTTTACTTTTATGGTTTGATAATACCGAAAACATTGTATTTGGTTACAGTTTAAATGAACGTAAATTAGTAAAAAAAGAAAAGTTAAACACCTCGCAAAGCTTTTCAATTTTTCAATTTTTAAATAGTAATGAAATGCTCATTGCAAGTTATCCATATGGCTCTTACATGTACACCCTTAATCTTAATAACAAAGAGATGCAAGTTGATATACCTCTAAACTTAGGTAGTTTGAGCCCAATTAAGATTAAGCAAGATCATCTTGTTATTACCAATCGGGGTGAAAATGCATTTATATCTCTGATTGAAACTGATGGGACTAGCCTCGCCTTAAATATCCCTGCTGGAGATATTCGAGGTATAAGGTATCAACAAAAGGGTGATTTATTACTGGTTCAGCACCACAATAAAATGGAGATATACAAGTATTCAGACCTTACACTGATTGATAGTATTAACGTTGATGGTGCTATCATTTCAGCTGAGTTTTTGAGTGAGTTTGATATTGGCTACGTCACTTTGGGAGAGCACAAAGTTAAAAGTAGCTCTTACAAGTACTCTCTAAAACATAAGAAAAAGACCTCGATCCCAGCACTGAATTCTCTATGGCTTGGCCGTCTTGATAATACAACACTGGTCTCATTATCATCTAATGATACCGTGATTATGTATGACATCAATTCGGGAGAAACCTTGCAAGAAATTGATTTACCAATCGCTAGATATAAGCACTCGATAGCTACGGGTGGCGGGTACATCTATCATTCTGACGGGGAGAAGATATATCGAACTACGCGCGGTAAAGAAGAGGAATTAAAAGAAATATATATGGTTGAAAATGCTAATATGCATACCATTAAGGATATTCGCTACTCAGCAGAAGACAATGCACTGTGGCTATATATGATTGAAGTTAATGATAATCAGCTATTGAGTATTAAGCTTAAAGGCAAGCAAGAGGATAAGTAAACCTCTTTAAAATTAGGGTTTATATCATTCTATTTAGCATTCGATTTTATTTAAAATCTTCATTTGCTATGAATGTTGTTTGTACTAAATTAAGAAAATTTTGATATTGTTGAATTGACAGCCTACAGAAAGAAATTTTTCTTTCTATTCTGCTTTTATACTCATCTGATGAATAGGTCACCTCCACCAGCAGAGTAAGCCAAGAGTGAAAAAACAATTCCTGTTTCAACTTTGCATTTTCAATCAATAGCATACTTATTTTATAAGCGTTATTTATTATGTTACACAGATCATAAATATATCCTGATGGACAAACCATGACATTATTAAGTCATGTCAGTGTGACTATACTGATGTTAAATCGGATATTTAACATGCACAAGTACAGGTGACAACTCAGTTGCTTTACCGACAATAAATGACTAATAGCATATTTTGAATACAAATGAAGCTGTCGCTAAGCGTAGTTAATCTTGTGCTTACGTTCTAAAAGCTTAGAGCCCTGCCAATAGTTAAAATCTAAATGTAATAAAGTCAATTTCTATTCACTACCTCTTAGTGGCAGATTACTCATCAAATGTGAGAGTGATTTCTAGCGCTGGCTAATTCTTTTTAGCAGAAGTATAGGGAACAGTGCGGCGAATTCCTCGAATATGTACTTTAAAGTATATGGTCAATTATTATGTACTCTTAGCGTAAGCATCATTTACCTTGTGAAAATCTAACGTCAACAGACTTACTCTTTAAATGGCACTCAACTGGGCTTTGTATGTCATGTAGAGATTGAGGGTAACGTACTAATTTATATGAATAAAAAACTTATAAGGTTGGAATAATATTTTGGTTTTTATAAATAACTATAAAGATCAATAGCTTGAGAAACTGTTATCGATGAAAGTCTAAGGATTGATAATTACAGAAATAAATGGAATTCGCTTAACTTAGAAACCGTTATCTACACACAACAATGCAATTAACAACTTACTAATAAAAGGACACTTAACTATGGTATCTGGTTTCAAATTAAAGCTAAAAACAAAGAAAATGAAAATACTATCAGCGAACTCAGTAATGGATATGAAGCAGACAAAAGTGATTGCAGGTGGTACATCTGAAACAGAAACTCATAAGTACCCAGACTTATTAAATCCAGCACCGAAGGAAACGAGCACAAATAATAGCTAAGGTATTATAAGGAGGTATATGTGAACACCGCATACTCATTACTTGCCGTATTACTTAGTGCTGAATCAGTTGTAGGAACACTTCAGCTCCAAGAGCCTGCTGGTGAATATTATTATTCCAGGGATGGAGGGGTAGTTATTAATGACTATCAACTAAAACTAAAGGATAAAGTGAGTAAAGGACAGACTCTATTGACGTATGTCACAAAGCCTGATCAAATACAGAGAACTATCATTGCTCGTGATAGTGGCTATATTGAGTACGTGAATGAAAAGCTAAGCAAAGGCTATGAGATTACTTCTGATGAAATGCTGTATAAGGTTAAATCAAATCGAATATTCGGCTGGTATTATCTAAAAAGCTCACAGTTACAACCTTTAGATATGAATATTAAACTATGGACTTGCAATCAGCTTGGAGAAAAATGGACGTTTGATATCGATGCTGTTAAGCCTGATAAAATTCTAGTGTCAGCCCTCGTACCGAAAACATTTAAAAATGTTAAGGTTTTAAATCAACAAGGGTTGGTAATGTATTTTAATGAGCGTGATTGCTCCAATGGCAGATCTTTTACTAAAGCGCCTCAAGACACATTAGATTAGAGTGCATTTCAATATACTCAGCGTATGTTGAAATGCGACAACTCAAGTGACGAGTGGATTTAATCTGCAATTTCGGCTTTCTAGAGTCTAAATGTAAAGCTTAAGCGGTATGGCAGAAATATTTTTGTCGATTAGGCTTAGCATTGCTGCGCAGTGAGTAACCATTCATGGTACAAAGAATATCTCTCATAATCTGTTTCATAAGTTTAAAACAGCATAATCATGGTGTGTGGACTTGTATATAGCCACCCCTTCAATGAAGTCATCAAATTAAGAACACATTACGACTTAATTAACCTGAGCTCTGGATAATAAATCTATCTCCAGCGGCTATTTTCAACGTTAACTGCGTTGAATTTACTTGCAATAGGCTAGCTATTGACGCGTAAATTCGCCTGGTTATCGATAAAAGTCTCCGGCTGCAGACTTAAAAAACACTTATCATTTCAATATCAAAACGTTAGTAAATCTCTTAACCAAAGCTCAGGTTAATTATACTGAATTTGCAATTGTAGAGGGCTTCGGTTTACTTGAGATACTTGTTGTTTCTTATTCCCTTTTTATGGCGCCCTGACAATAGAATAATTATGGTACGTCAGATGATAGCCGATCAAAAATCTTAACGTATTGATTATTAGGAGCCTTGGATGGTATTTGCTATTGAGTGGGTTTTGGTTGAGGTATGCACTTGGGTGGTAATATTCATCGGGAGTAACAGTATGCTTACAGATGGTATTATGATGATGGATTCAGTTTGGAGCATTTCTATTAGCAGTCATTTATATGTTGAATATATCAAATAAGTTATGTTGCACCTATTCTCATATCTGAATGCACTTCATTCCTAAATATCCTTCATTCCTAAATATCCTTCATTCCTAAATATCCTTCAAGGCCAAGCTTGTTCTTTGCCCTGGCATTCAAACGACTGTAAAGGAGAAAACTACGCTGACTTTTCTGGATTAAAGTGCTTCAGAAAGATAAAGAAATATTACAAAAAATCGGCTTTCTATCAGAAATTGACTTCTAAATATCTCATATGAGTACGAGCGTTAGAATGATTAATAGGTACTCTTACAAAACAATATTAAGAACACTAGCTTCATAAGTATTGGTTTTAATTATCTGTTTTTATTGGTTATTTTTTAAAATTTACTCTTTTGACTAATTTTTATTTCGACAGCAGAATGGGTCACGAACACAAGCTACTTTATGACAGTTTTTAAAACGTATGATGCTCGGAGTTAACAATGCCAGACCAAATAGAAAGTGATTTTTATAATCCGATAAATAGCAGTGCTGTTTTTAGCTATTCGAAATATCAACTAGAAGCGGTGAACCACGATATGAAGCTTACCAATGCAACATGTGATATTGCATTGAATTCAGAATACGAGTGGTTGGCCTCAGTAGACTTCGCACCAGTTATTTAATTAAAAGGAGTTTAAAATGATAAAACATACTTCTCCACTGAGTGGTATCGCAACATTTCAAGGAAAATATGTCCTGTCCGCAGGGTATGATAACCAAGTTATTTTATGGGACGCTAATACCAAAGAGGCATTAGCGCGCGGAATTCATGACCATTTAGCAAATCAGTGCGTATTCCATTCAGATGGAAAACTGTGTGCTTCGTCTAGCTCTGATTATTCGGTTAGGCTGTGGGAATTACCGAATATGAAGTTAAAAACCGTATTGAATGCGCATACGGATGACGTAGAGGGTATCGCATTTCATCCTGAAAAACCGCTTATAGCTACTTGCTCCCGAGATCACACGCTGTGCCTTTTTGATTTTAATAATAATTTGATACAGCGTTACTGTGGTCATACCGCGGATGTTATTTCTGTTGCATGGCAAGGCAACTCGGATATTTTAATTAGCTGTTCAGATGATGGAACAATTAAACGCTGGGATGCTGAAAGTGGAAGAATAATTGAAGACATTGATCTCGACGGCATTGAAACCGACACCATTGCAATTTCTCAAGAAGGCGTGATCTATGCTGGTAATGATGAGGGTGAGATCATCCTAATCAACCAAAATAGCAAGATCACAGTCCCAGCCCATAACGCAGGAATAAAAAGGCTAGTTTATGATCCTGCACAAAAGCTGCTCGTCAGTATCAGCTACGACAGACAGGCCAAAGTATGGGCATGTAGCAATGACTCTATTAATTGTGTTCACAGCGCTGAATTACCAGCCATTATTTGGCCTCGGTCTGTGGCATTTTTAGACAGTGAAACGCTTGTTTTTGTGACCTTTGGCAGTTCCTATGCGCAATATAACATCAACACTCAGCAATGGTCTTTAAATCATATAGAGCCAACACTTGGCGTTAATGCGGTGTGTGAATATCAAGGAGATATTTATACAGTTGGTGACGCAGGCACTGTGTATCGAAATAACAAGTTACAAAGAACGCTACCAAGTTTGTGTAACTTTTTCACTCCTTTAGGTGATGCATTAATAACAGGTGGGCAAACAGGCCAGGTATTTGATGCTATTACTGGTGATTGTATTTACCAACACCGCTCGCCATTGAATTGTGGTGCAACTTTTAAGCGTCATGGTGAAGAGTATGTCGTTGTTGGTACTTACACCGGCGAAAACTTGATATTCAAACGCAACGAAAGTGGCAAAGTAGTGCTATTTAAGTCAATAAAATCACATGCTAATGCGATTAAAGGCGTGAGTGCTAATAACAATACTATTTTTAGCGTGTGCGCAGACACATCGGCTTCATTTATTAATATCAAAGACTTCTCTACAGCTGAGTTCATGGAAGAGGGTCACAGTATGATTGCCAATGGATGTGCTAGTTCAGATGACGGCGTATTCGTATCAGTCAGTCGAGATTTGAAACTTAGAGTCTGGGAAGACGGTGAAGTTTCAGTAATAGATACCCCTCATCAAAATTCAATTAAATGTGTGGCAATCAGTAGCGATGGGAATCTTGTCGTGACAGGTAATTATGCCGGGTTTATTGGTGTATATGATCGTTCAAGTCAAGAGTGGGTAAAGTGGTACCACCCAAGTTATGCCGGTATTTCATCACTCAGCAGAACAGAGAATGGTGATTTCTTAGCTAGCTCATATGAGGGAAGAGTGCACTTAGTAACTGGTAGAGACTTTATACAAGCAAAGGCGGCATAAATGTTTAGTCAAAATCAAAGCATTGAAGCGATTCATCAAAAGCTTTCTCTAACAGGTGCAATTATAAGTAGTAATGAATTAGACAATATTAATCGATTGAGTGAACGCGCAGCGATGGCGTTACAAGATAATTATATTGCCTCTGATTTGGATGATTTATCTGAACAGTTTCGTTCGTTGATGGAACTAGATAAAGAAGTATTAGTTGAATATCTTTCAGATATTAATCGTAACTTCAAAGAAAGGTTTGTAGCTGGGCAATTATTAAACTTGGTGGGAGATCCGCGTATTAATGCATTTGAGCCAGCCATGATAAATATTCCTGCTCAGAAAATAACGGTTGGCTTAGATCCTAAAAAGGTAAACAAAATAGTGGAGCAATATGCGCATTATGGTGTTTTACCTGAGTGGATAAAAAAAGAGACGCCGGTTTTTAGCATTGATATTGCCCCTTTTAGACTTGGTAAGTACCCAGTCACAAATTTGGAATATAAAGAATTCTTAGTTGATAGCGGGTATGAATACCTACCTGATAGCTGGGAATATGGCACATATAAGGTAGAGACCGCAAACCACCCAGTACATACCATTAGTGCTGAAGACGCTGATAATTATTGTATATGGCTGAGTGAAAAGTTAGGACGAAAATTTCGCTTGCCGACAGAACCTGAGTGGGAGTATGCGGCAACAGGTGGAAAAGATATTGAATTTCCGTGGGGCAATGATTTCATGCCAGATCATGCTAATACAGTAGAGAGTGGTATTTTGCGTAGCACTCCTGTCGGTATCTTCCCTAAAGGCTCCGGGCCATTTGGTCACCTCGATTTAGCAGGCAATGTTGAAGAGTATGTTGCTGATAATTATCACGCTTATCCTGGAGCAGAGTTAATTTATGATGACTTGCTTGAAAAAGAGGGGGAATACCGAGTAGCGAGAGGTGGAAGCTATACCAGGTTTAGAGATTTAGCTAGGTCACGTCGACGTCACGGGCGGTATAGGTCCAAGCTTTATATTATGGGGTTTCGTTTAGCTGAAACAATATGATTTAGGTGGGATAAATAAAAATTTGAATCTGATTATTGCTTTATGTGCAAGGAGTAGACTCTATATCAAAGCTTCTTGCTCTGCATGTGATGAGTATCAAAACAGGACGCAGAATAAGTAAAAAGATCTTTTAGGTGTGGAAAATATTTCTACGTCAATAATAAGTCAAATTAGTGAAACTTATATTGGCTTTTATATTTTATTTTGGGATTTTAAATTAATTTAATTTCTGTTTTTTAATTCAAGTTTTTTCTTTTTTATAATGATTTTAGTGGTTTTTTATAATCACCAAGGAGGATAGGATGTACGCTTCTAAAAAGATTGATAGCTTTAGAACTAATACAAATGAGCAGTTTATTTTTGCAACGAACTTCGATGGTGAAGTGGAATGTATCGACATTAATACTTTTGAACATATTAACAGTATCAAAGGGCATGTTGGGTCTATTCACACGGTAGCAGTACATAGAACATTAAATTATGTCGCGACATGTGGCATGGACAATAGAATTACCGTTTATGAGTATGATGAAAGCGGTGTGTTGTCTATTGTTGATAGTATTTCAGTGACAGAAGTAGTACCTGAAGGAGAGGAATGGGATAAAGTTATTACAACTTCTCAGGCTATTGATTTTCACCCAACTAAAAAAGTCCTTGCTGCACGAGGCGGGACTTCTGGGTTAGTTGAAGTGTCATTTGAAACTGGAAAATGTGAAATTCTGCATTGTTCACGGTTACACGATTTTTGGGATTTAATCACTGTTCAATATGTGCATGATGGCAGTGGACGTTTGTTATCTGCATCGAATAGGGGTGACATCATTCTTAGTGAGTCCGGCGTTGCTATTAATAAATGGAACATACATGAACAGTTAAGACCACACTCTACCCATTGGATTGAACATGTTGCTGGATCGACTTACGCTATCGCGAATGATGCTTTGAAAGTGATAACCATTGATATCGATGATCTAGAAAAAACAATGATTGGACCTGAGAATGTTGTACTTGATCACCTTGAACATTTGACATACAACCCTGTATCAGACCGCATGTTTGTATCCTCTTTCGACCGAACAGTTGTTGAAGTAGATAGATACAGTGGTGAAAAAGTTAAGGTTGCATTTGAAGCTCCATTTAAATGCCGCTGGCTTAAATCTCTCCAAACAAATCCGAATCACTTGATTGTGCAGTGTCGAAATGGCGCACTTTATAAAGTCGACATTGATACACATGAGGTCATTGCAACAGTAAAGCGTACTCCTGACGCAATATGGACTGGCTTTATGCAAAATGGGACAGTCTTTTTATCAGGAGAAGGTGACTATTTCTATACATTAAAAGCAACAGGGCAAGAGTATGGTAGTCGCGTGACCCAATTTGATATTGAGTCAACGTCTATATTTAAAAATGGACAAAGTTATACAAAAAGACTTCAAAGTGACGGCAACGTTGTGGCATTTGCTAGGACCAATAATGTCTTATATACCTACAATCTAGCTTCAAAATCAGTAACAGATATTGAGTTAACCAGCGCAATTAGAGACATCGAGCTATTTGAAGAAGGTGAAAAATTCTTAGCCTGTTGTGAAGATGGCAATGTTTATCTCGGTAATACCGATGGCTCAAGCAAAGAAAAAATATTCACATCAAGCACTTCTGTTTGGTCTGTTTCTTTAAATAAAGAAAAAGGCCTCATTGCAATGGCTGATCGTAAGGACCGAGTCCACTTTCTCAACATGAATACGGGAGAAATCACTCATTTTGAATACCTATCTGAATATGGAAGTAAATATATCAAGAGAATTCAATGGGTTAGTGAGGATGAGTTATTAGTCGCTTTAGGTGGAGACCTAATTAAGTATCGTTTATCTACTAATAAAGCGACAGAACACTTCAGAGCACCAAATACAATCGAAGATTTTGCGTGGGATAAAAATAAGCGTTTCTTAATTGTTATGAGCTACACGCGATTCATTTATCTCTGTGACTTTGACTCTGGCAGGTTGTTACATACAGCTGGTGCATCAATTGATTATACCAAAGGGCTTTGCTTCATTAATGGCGAGGACGACTTTATTTCATTTGGTCGTGATGGTGTTCCATATTATCACCGTATCCATGATGAAAGGATTGTTACTCACGGCGTTATTAATAACTTCAAACCTAAATTTTAGATTTCAAAGGAGGGGTTATGTCTGTAGTTACTAACGTATGAATATGATTTAAAAGGTTTTATTTTTTTACAAACAAGGAGGATAAGAATGTCTGTAGTTACTAACGTATAACATTGATTTTATTGGTTTTATTTTTAATACAAGCTAAATGGGAGAATAAGAATGTCTGTAGTTACTAACGTATAGTATTGATTTAATTGGTTTTTATTTTTTTAACTAGCAAGGGGAAGAAGAATGTCTATAGTTACTAACGTATAAGTCTGATTTTATTGCTTTTATTTTTTAACTGGTAAGGGGAAAGAGAATGTCTGTAGTTACAAATGTGTAAATTTTAACGGTTTTATCATGGTTAATTGAATATAAGAAAATATAACAAAAGGGGATTTAAAATGTCTGTAGTTACCAACGTATAATCAAATCAGTTTTTTTACATTAATCTTTTAATTAAACAGAAGGAGCTTTCTAATGTCAGTAGTTACTAACGTATAAGTTTAAAACGATTTTTTATTTCATATTAACTTTAAAATAAGGAGATTAGTCATGTCAGTAGTAACTAATGTGTAAATTTAAAATGTGTCAGGTCTATTAGGCCTGACTTAATCAAGGTTGGTTTGTAGGTTTTTAATAAGGTAATGGGATTTTCAAATGTTTAAAGGTCTTTTGGCGCAAAGTGCTTCAGTAATAAGTTTAGCAGTGATCACCATATTGTTGGGATTTCTAAGCATTGCAAAACTCCCTATTGAGTTAACACCAGATATTGTCAAACCAACATTGGTTATTCAAACACAGTGGCCAGCAGCATCTCCTCAAATTATAGAAGAAGTGCTGATCGAGCAACAAGAAAGAGTGCTACAAAATATAAGTGGCATTAATAGAATTGAGTCAACAGCTTATAATGGCTTGGCCAGTATTATGCTCACATTTAACTCAAATAGTGACCTTGCAAGCCTAACTCAAATGGTGAGTACTAAGCTTGGTCAAATTGAGAATATTCCCCTTGAAGTTAGCACACCACAACTTTTGTCTTTAGACGGCAGTAATGAAGCGTTGAGCTGGTTGTTTTTGTTAAAAAATGAAGATAAACAAGGTGACGGCTTCAATATCAAACACTACGCAGAAAATATACTGGTACCTAAACTTGAGAAGCTAAGTGGGGTGTCTAATGTTGCAATTTATGGTGATGCATTTAACCAGTTAGTGGTTGACCTGGATTTGTATAAATTAACCAATAACAACTTATCAATTACACAAGTAAAAAGGGCGCTTCAGACAAACTTTGATATTTCTGCAGGCACTAAGAGTATTTCCAATAGAGATTATCGCATCATATTTGAAAGCCAATATGACGCTGAAGATATGCGTGAAATGGTCGTTGATTGGAAAGGCTCTTACCCTGTCAAGTTAGGTGATGTAGCAGAGGTGTCAATTCAGAAAGGAAAAGTTTCTTCTGCAGTGTTCCTAAATGGTAAGCCTGGTGTTTCTTTAAAAGTAATGAAGATGCCGAATTCAAATTCAGTAGAGACACTCACTCAGATTAAAGAAATCATTACAGAGTTTAATGCTGTAAACCTAGATGAAAATGGGTTGAAGTTAAGCATGTCATTTGATCCAACTAAGTACATCTATGACGCAATCGATATGGTCTCTGCAAATTTGCTTTTTGCTATTATTTCTACGGTTTTAGTTGTTTATCTTTTTATTCGTAACAGTATAACCACTGCACTTGTGGCGATTTGTATACCTATTTCGTTATTATCAACTCTGTCTTTTTTATATCTATTAAATGTAAGCCTTAACCTGATTTCTCTAGCTGGCTTGGCGATATCTGTAGGGTTAGTGGTTGATGCCGTCATTGTTGTACTCGAAAGCATTAGACAGCAGGATCAGTCCAAGCGTGTCGTGGAACGTGTCATTGCAGGTGCAGACAAAGTTAAAGGCGCGCTATTTTCTTCGACAATCACAACTTTAGTTGTTTTTGGTCCAATTATTACTATGTCAGAGGTTGAAGGGCAAATATTTAGAGATTTAGCGGTTGCCATAAGCATTGCTGTTTTAACGTCATTGGTCATTTCTTTAACTTTGATACCTGTGCTTTACAATTACCTTTCTCCATTAATCCAAGAGAGTAAGAAAGAACACAGCGGTATTTTGTTAAAAAAATACCAAACATATTTCACACAGTTTTTATCAAATAAAAAAGTTCCGGCATTGGTACTCGTTGTAAGTTTTCTAGGCGCATTATTAATCTTTGTTAAGAGTGATATTGAAGCTGATTATTTACCAGCAGTAGAAGAAGATATGATGAAACTGTCATATGTTTTCGATAAAGGCACGAGTCTTGAGCATAAAAAATCGCTGGTTGTTGAACCAACCCTGCAAATTTTAGAAAGCTTACGTCTGCAAGACGATCCCGTTGTAAAAAATTACTTTGTGATGTTCTTTGAAAACTTTTCAGTACTGGGAATTCGTCCCGTACCTGGCGTGAGTATGCAATCACTCGAGCAAATTATTAAAGAGCAGGTGGTGATAAAAGCACAAGGCGTTTCAAGTTTTGTCTATAGAAATAAGTTCCTTAGTGGTCAAGGTTGGAGCAAAAAAGTAGACCTGAATCTTCAAGCTGCTGATATGCAAGTCCATCAAGAGGCTGCAGATGAACTGCTTACGCTACTTAAGATGCATTTTCCTGAGAGTAAAATTAATCCTAAAAACAGTGTGAAATTATCAAGCCCTATTTTGAAAATAGAAGCTAACCGTCAAAGAATGGCACAGTTAGGTTGGGACACACAGTCAATCTCTCTTTTAATACAAGGCATTGGTGAAGGTTCTTTTACTGGAGATTATTTTGATGGTAATAAGCGCATTCCTACATACCTTAAGATTAATGATTGGGATCAGCCAAGCCAAATTGCGAATTATCCTGTTATTTCACCAACTGGACAACGATCTGTACTAGGAGATCTATTCACTATCTCAGAAAGTGTTGGACCTTCAGAGATCTATCGACTAGATGGGGTTAGAGCATCCACATTTGAAATATACCCAGGCCAAAACTTATCGGTAAATGAAGTAGTAGACACAATTAACTCGGATATTGCACAGCAGTTGGCTTTAAATTTTGGGGAGCAGGCAAACCTAACTTATGGCGGTGTTACGGATAAGTATCAACAAGTTAAAGAGAGAATAAACAGCGTTGTAGCTTTGGCGTTTGCCATCGTAGCCATCGTTCTTTTGAGCTTACTAAAAAACGTTACAAAGTTAGTGTGTGTATTAACCACCGTGCTATTTGCTTCATCTGGCGGATTACTATTTCTTGAAATTATTAACATAGTGACAATTCAAAAGCTGGATATGCTAACTATGGTTGGGTTCATTATTGGCTTTGGCCTTGTAGTAAATAACTCAATTCTAGCTGTACAAAGCGGTGATCAAACGGCCAGTCAGTTACTTGATATTGAACAACTCATGAACAACTTAAAAAACCGTTTGAAGCCGATTATCGTCACAACGATTACCAGTATTGTGGGCATGGTACCTCTGATATTTTCACCAGGGGATGGCAGTATGATTTATCGCGGGCTTGCCACTGTCATCGTGGGCAGCTTGGTCTTCGGCATGATTTATACCTTGTTTATTTTGCCTGCTCTATATGTATATCTAGTTAAATTGACAAACACAGTGAATGGTTTGGTTACAGTTAAGTTTATGAAGTTAAGGAGTGAGTAATATGCTTATCAACTATAAAGTTTCTTTAAAAGGTGCAGTTTTATTTTTAGCTTTAGCGTTTCCATTAAAACAGGCTAATGCGGCTAAAGAAATCAGCTCAGATTTAACTTATTTTGGCACTGTTATAAGTCGCTCATTTAGCAATGTGGCGAGTGATGTTGAAGGCTTGGTGGTATCAAGGTTAGAAGAGGGCAGTGTTGTTGAAAAAGACACTGTTATTGCTCGATTAGATACAAAAAGGTTGGAAATTGAAAGGAAAAGAATTCTAGCCAAGATTAAACAGAAAACAAAGCAACTGGCGCACGATGAATTGCAAGTACAGCGTATTCAAATGCTCAATGGTAGTAACGCGATTTCTGCAGACAAATTAGATCAAGCGGTGTTAAAAAAAGAGCTTTCACAAGAAGCGCTTGATATAGCTAAACATGATTTAGAGGTTGTAAGCCTTGATATCGAGCGCTCTACAATACGGGCACAGATCTCAGGTGTGGTTGCTCAGTCTTTTGTACAAGTAGGCGAGTATGTTCAGCGTGGTACAGCTCTGAGCAAAATTGTTGACCCGAATTATATCGAAGTAACAATGCGTGTTTCAGGTGAGCAAAGTGCCAATGTGCCAGTAAACTCATCGGTCACTATTAGAACAAATAGTCGTCAGGGTATAGGCACCATTCGCTCTCATATCCCCAGTTCAAATATAGATAACCCACATACAGAAATGCGAGTCGAAGTGGTTTCTGGCGAATTTACACCAGGTGAAATGGTTAAAGTAATCGCTACAACTCACTTGGCTCAAAGAGATAAAACATAAACCTATTTTAATTTACATGTCATACGGCAATAACAAGAACAGAAAGGAAATCCAAATGGAAAATATTAGACAAAACCTGATTGGCAAGGCGGTAGCCTATCGCGATTCAATGGCACTATTCTGGGTATTTGAACTTGATTTAATTAAGCATCTAGGCGCGAACAATTTGACCGCTCAAGCGCTATCAGAGGCATCTAAAGTTCACTTATCTAAAGTGCATGCTCTATTGGCCTTTATGGTTGAAGTATCATTGGTCGAGCATAACTTAGAAGAGAATACTTTTAGTTTAAAGGCTGAAAATCGTGAATATCTTTTGGAGCATTACGCAGAGCTAAAAGATGAAGCTTGTTATTTCAGAGAGCAATTGGAGCAATGGGTAAACCTAAGCTTCCCAGTGAGTGGCACTGATGCCGATGAAAGTGAGCTACCTGAAAGCAAGATGTTTAATGAAGGTAATGGGTTAGTCGAATATCTACGCATGGTAAAAAATGCTAACAAGGCGCATGCAGAGTTTTTGGCTGATAGCTTAAAAGATATTTTCCCAAGTGATATGTTCAACAAAGTCTTAGACTTAGGTGGCGGTCATGGTGCTTATTCGCAACTTATCAAAGCCGCTTTTCCCACTGCTGAAGTGCAACTTGTAGACTTACCAAACACCGTCGCAGCATCACAGGAAATTAACAAAGGAAATGCTGCAATGGATCAAGTAATAATGAAGGTGGGTGATGCGTTTGATACAAGTACTTACGACAATAACTACGATCTAATTTTAATGAATGATTTATTGCACTCATTTTCTTATGAGAATAAGCAATTGTTAGTCAGAAACTGTGTGGAGTCACTCAATAACGGCGGGTACTTAGCAATTTCAAAAGTAAAACATGCCTTCACTGAGAAAGAAAACAATTTTAACTTGTCGATTAAGCTAAATGTAAATACCGGCACGGGTTATTTAGAAAGCGATCATGAGCTAGAAAATATTTTAAAAGAGCAAAATCTAGCACTATATAAAGTTGTTTCGCACGGTCATAAAGTCACTTACATCGTTAGGAAGTAATCATGCAACTAAATCATATTAATATATTAACGACAGATGTGGCTCGTTCCGTGGCATTTTATGAAAAGCTTTTTGGTGCAAGAAAAATCTTTGAATTTCATGAAAATAAAGTGGTATGCATAATCAATGGATTTGAGTTCTTTATTCAAAAAGTTGATGAGGTTATATACCCAGAGCATTTTCACTTAGGTATTCGAACAGATCACAGTAAGTTAGATACTCTATATCAAGTAGCTAGAGATCTTAAGGTACCTTTTATTAAGGGTAGTAATCCAGAGCCAGACGTTTTTGAGTATGACGAATATCGCACTGCATTTTATCTTACCGATCCTGACGGCTTGGAGATAGAAGTGTATACACCAGATAAGTTTGTGCTTGATGATGAGCAAGAACAAGCACATACCTGCTCTAGCCTTTGTGTTAATGGATAATCATATGGCTAATATAGACGTGCTGGAATCACAAATAAACTATCAACTGGGAGGGCGAATTATCGCCCTTGCTGGTGGGTTACCTTCTATTGATGTCTTAGCCCAATACTGTGAAGGCAGCTTCACTATGAGCTCGCTGGATACGCATGCAGGCAATGCTACGTTGAATGTTGAGCGCTATAACGGGCAGGAAGTAACATCTGAAAAGCGAGACTTTTCAGTGTTCAGTTCTACAGAAGTCGTTAATTGTCATGACGGCCTGTCTAAAGAAAACTTTACTTCGTTTTCTTATCAAGGTCGCCAGTTTGATATTGTGAATGATAACTCAGCACCTTTAGTTGAACATATTGCGTTGGATAGCTATCAATTTCCTAGCACGCAAATGTGCTTGTCGCATTGGCCAGGTAACACGACACCTCAGGCTTTTCGAAGTCACTTATCGGCGTTATCAACTTATCTTTATACACAATCTAAAGCGTTTAACCCTGACTTTAAATATATTTATATCAATCATTACGATGTTGATTCAGTAGTGAGTTTGTATCTTTACCTAAACCCTGATCTAGGTAAATGCATGAGTGACTTCTTAGTTGAGGTTGCCCATTGCGGTGATTTCTATTCATATGCAAATGAAAAGGTACTTTGTACTGCATTGGCTATTAAAAATATCCCTCGTCATTTTGAGTGTGATACTCACCAACAGGCGATTGCACAAGCCATTGGTATTATGGGTGATATTATTGATAACTTGGACAAATACACGCATTTATGGCGAGCTGATTTAGAGTTCATCAAGCTCGAATCTCAGCTGTTGCTTGTATCTGAGGTGACGGTTAATTTGGATTGTGATCTTACTCATTATAAACTTGAAGACTGTAATGAAACCAGAGCGCTATTCAAGCAATTAAAAATAAATGGCATTGATGAGTTGTCTTTAATCCCTTTCTTTAATCACACAACAACAGGCAATATCTTCTTTTCTTACGGCAATGAATTTTTACTTCTGCAAATGTATGAAACTTGGGTTGAGTATACGCAAAAAGATGGACATGGCTTTAATGATCGGATCGATTTGAGGGCACTGGCGAATTATTTAAAACAATTTGGTGAATGTAGTTATACAGGTGTACACACGATTAGACCTAGATTGCGTTTAAGTTCTGTTGAAGGCTCGCCTTGTGATGCGGACAAAGTTATACGTCATTTTATGAGTTTTACGCGAGACTCTCAGTGTCAGTGGCAACAAGCTTCCAGGAGTGAAGAACATGTTTAAATATATAAATGAACTACTTACGCTATCTTTTCCGATCACTGTTGCTAGAATTGGCACTTTTTTAATCGTTTTTATTGACGTGATTATGATTGGTGGTGAGGGGGCTTTTGCATTTAATGCTTATAATTCAGCTAATTTAATCAATACCGCTTTTTGGTTAATGGGGATAAGCGCACTTTTTGGGATCCGAATATTAATCAGTCAAAACAGCCAAAATTCAGATGAAAGCCTTATTCAAGCCATTGTCTCTGAGGGAGTGTATTTTGCAATTGGGATTGCGTCCTGCTTATTCATATTGAGCCTCTTTTCACACAGTTGGATTCCATTATTTGGCTACTCTGAAGATACTTATAAAGCTATGATCCCAGTAATAATTTGCTTAGGAGTTGGCTTGTTCGGGCATATGGTATACGCCGCAATTGCTTTTTATCTTGAGGCGACAGAAAAAGCAAAAGTGGCTATGTGGATAGTACTGTTTGGGATTATTCTGAACTTCGCTCTAAATCATTTGTTTGTCTCTTTATTTGAAGGTACTTCACACTCTTATTTGATAGCAATTGCAACATCTGTCGTGCGTACAGTGATGTGCCTTTTCGCGATTCTTTACGTAATAAAAATTTGTAAAATCAATCCTTTCTCTCGATCAAAGCGTCATGAGAGTCGCGTTTATGCTCGCAAAGAGCTATATGGACATGGTGTCGCAAGTATTGCCATTGCAAGCATGAGTTTCGTGTCTGTATTTTTCAGCTCAATCATGGAAAGTATCGGTATTATTGAAGCAGCCGCTTTCCATATCTTCATGAGTTTAGTTGGTTTAATTTCTAACTTTACGAGTGGGGTAGCGTCTGCACTAAGTATTAAGGTGGGTAGATCCTATAGTACTGGCGACTATTCAGATATTACGCATTATTGCATGGCGACATTATGGATAAGTGTGGCTGTTTCTGTATTGTTTCATGCAATTTCTTTGTTTGCTGGTGGCTTTGTTGTTGGGTTTTATTCAACAGAAAATGATGTAATTACCAAATCTTTAGAATATTTAGTAGTTTGTGGCTTTATTTTTGTTTTCTGTGATGTTTTCATTAAGGGGGCAAGCGGTGTGTCTAGAGGACTTGGAGATAAGAAATTTACCACCTTGACCATCGTATTAGCAAACATTGTAGGGGTTATGTTGGCTTACTTTATGTGCATATCTCTAAATATGGATAGTTATTATTTATTTATCTGTGTAGCAATGGTTAATTTAGTGAGCTCTATATTAATAGCGCTTAAATCAATTCAAATAATTAATGAACAACAAACACTCAACAGGCAGTCCATAGGCGCCTAGTTATAAATTTGGAGGAAAGGCCTGTATTTTAACAAGGATATAAGGCCATATTTTTATGAATATATTAATTGTATCTGGAAGCCCAAGGAAAGGTTCCCAGTCAGCGAAAGTTGCAAATCAGTTTAAAAAAATATTAGTTCAAAGGTTTAAGGTCGATGATAAGAATGTGAATATTCTTGATCTGTCTGACAATAAACTACCTTTATGGCCAGCGGATGACCCTCAATTAAACGCGGCTCAAGTAAAGGATAATATTGAATCTGTGGTATTCCAGCTTCAAAAAGCCGATGCTTTGGTATTTCTCTCACCTGAATATCACGGTATGGCTTCTCCGGCGCTTAAGAATTTCTTTATGTATTGCCCTGTGTTTGACATAGCACATAAACCAGCCTTAGCTGTTGGAGTGTCTTCTGGCCGTGGAGGTACTTATCCAATCACCGAGTTAAGAATTAGCAGCTTCAAAAACAACCACCTTTTCTACATACCAGAGCATCTCATCATTTCAAATGTGATCGAAGAGTTTGAAAAAGAGAGTTATACATCTTGGGAAGAGATGTCTGTGACTGAAAAGCGTGCGACTGATTGTCTTGATATGTTGCTAACCTATGCGGAGGCATTAAAGGGCGTTAGGGGTAAATTGGTCGATATACAACAAGACTATCCGTACGGTATGTAAGCAACCAAAATAATCAATAACAAATATAGAGCAAGAAAATAAGGAAATAATGATGGATAAACTCGAGAAGCTTAAATCATCTGAAGTAGTAAGTGTTCGCAACAGTACATTAGTTCCTCTTGGGGACTATGACAAACCGTCAGAAATGTTTTCATTCTATGGCCTTGAAGATGGTAAAGAGCACATTGTAATTGCACTGGGTGATTGGGAAAACGTGGAAGTGCCTTTAGTGCGTTTGCATTCTGAATGTTTAACTGGTGATGTTTTTAATTCAAGAAAGTGTGACTGTGGTGAGCAGTTAGAGCAAAGCATAGATGAAATTTACGAGCATGGTGGCTTTGTGGTTTATTTACGACAAGAAGGTCGAGGTATAGGTTTATATAACAAGATAGATGCATATAGGCTTCAGCAACAAGGTATCGATACATTTACTGCTAATACGCACCTTGGTTTTGAAGATGATCAGCGCAGCTTTAAGGTCGCTGCTGACATGCTGACAGCCATAGGGGTTGAAAAAGTGATATTGCTTTCTAATAACCCAGATAAAAAAGCACAATTAGAAGCAAATGGTGTAAGTGTTGAAAAGATGCAAAATACAGGTGTATTTCATAACGAGCATAACTATAACTACTTACTTGCTAAAGTAGAAAGCAGTAATCATAAAATTAACTTGCCTCGTTAGAGTAGGCGTAAACTGCCACAAATTAATGATAGGGTCCTGCAGCATTAAAAAGCCGCAGGACTTTTTTATATTTGAGCCATGCAGGCTATTTGTGGGAGCGCTTACACTGTCGAGTTAATCGGCAATACATTGAATTTATATGGAATATTATTACGCTGCATCTGATCTAATAACAAGAAAGATCGCCTTACCGAGTTAACTGACCAAGCTTAATGTGAGGATAACCTACTTTTTTCCTTATCAAGTTTTCAGAGTCATAGAGTTGTACAACAAGCTGCTTCCCCGAAGGTATTTGGCTTCTATTTGTCTCGATTCCTGAGAACAAGGTTTTTTATGACTATCAATTTTGATAATTCTAGTTAAAATATCGGCAATAATTTCTACGCGATATTTTGTTCTACGCTTTACAGTTTGATTGTGCACACGGAGTGGCAATCTTAGAGTAACTAATTGAGCATAGGAATCTAAAGTAAAAAAAGGATCCCTCACTGATGGCATTAGATACCGTTATTCTTGCTGCGGGTAAAGGCACCCGTATGCGTTCTAAACTTCCAAAAGTCCTTCATTCGATTGCTGGTAAACCTATGGTTCAGCATGTAATCGACAATGCAATATCACTTGGTGCGCGTGAAACAAACTTAGTTTATGGTCATGGTCGAGAGCAGTTACAAGCAGCGCTTTCTCACAATGATGTAAATTGGGTTTTACAAGAAGAACAGTTAGGCACAGGCCATGCTGTTGCTGTTGCCAAAGAGCACCTTGCTGATGAAAATACCGTTTTAATTCTATACGGTGATGTGCCATTGACTAAAAAGTCGACGTTAGAAAAGTTACTAGCGGCAACGCCTGAAAAAGGGCTTGCTGTGCTAACAGTCAACCTTGACGATCCAACAGGTTATGGACGTATGATCCGAGAAAATGGCAAACTTGTGGGCATCGTAGAACAAAAAGACGCGACTGCAGAGCAGTTAGCTATCCAAGAAATAAACACGGGTATCATGGCGGTAAATGGAGGGTTGTTGAAGCGTTGGTTAAGCAACCTTTCAAATAATAATGCACAAGGCGAATACTACCTGACAGACATCGTCGCTATGGCGCACAGTGAAGGCGTTGAAATTACTTCGGCTCAACCCGATCACCCAATGGAAGTTGAAGGCGCGAACAACCGTGTGCAACTTGCTGCCCTTGAGCGAGCTTACCAAGCATGGCAAGCAGAAGAGCTAATGATCAACGGTGCAAGTCTTGCAGACCCAGCACGCATCGACGTGCGTGGTACGGTAAAAACAGGCCAAGACGTACAAATCGATGTGAATGTTATCTTTGAAGGTGATGTTGTGATCGGCGACGACGTGGTTATTGGCCCAAATTGTGTACTTAAAAACTGTACCATCGGTGATGGTGTGGTTGTAAAAGCAAACAGCATGATTGAAGATGCGCAAGTCGCTGCTAAGTGTACACTTGGTCCATTCGCACGCTTACGCCCAGGTGCGGTGATGGAAGAAGACTCTCACATTGGTAACTTTGTTGAGATGAAAAAATCACGCTTAGGTAAAGGCTCAAAAGCAAACCATCTGACTTACTTAGGTGATGCTGAAGTCGGTGAAAAAGTAAATATTGGCGCAGGTACCATTACTTGTAACTATGATGGTGTAAATAAATCAAAAACCATTATTGGTGACAACGCGTTTATTGGCTCTAACTCTTCTTTAGTAGCGCCTGTGCAAATTGGTGCGACTGCGACAATCGGCGCAGGTTCGGTGATCACTTCAACGGTAGAAGATGAGCAACTGGCTGTTGCGCGTGGCAAGCAGCGCAACCTTGATGGTTGGCAACGTCCTGTTAAGAAATCTTAATACCATTCATATGAAGTAGCTGTTACAGCTACTTCATTTATTTACAGCTTAGCCATTAGGATTTAGCTGAATAAAACACAATGCGTCACACTTAGCTGAATCTCCCCAATCATCTTCATCTAAATGAGTAAAAAGAGGTCCACCAGCTCCACCGACACGAGGTGTCATTTGTGCAGGTAAATGAGACTTGTCTAAGTTTAGCTTTTTGAATGTTTTTTTATTTAATTTTAATTTCATTATAACTTTCCTTATTTGTTGAAATTATAGACTAATTATACGTTCCTTTTTTGTCAACATCATACTTGATGATATATTGCTTAACATGAAAAGGAGATTTTACATTTATCAGCAGCAAGGAAAGTGGTACATTGAATTTCAAAGTTAATTTAACGTTAACATATAAGAAGTAACCTATGGACAGTCTATTCCGCAAAGAAGTGCTGGAGCATAAACGACATCGACTAGAAGGAGCTGTGTCGCTTATTCAGCCACCCATTTTTAGAAGACTCACAGTGTTGATCTTAACGGTCGTCGTTGTCAGTCTGGTATTTTTGAGTCTTGGGCAATACACCAGAAAAGAGCGTGTGAGTGGGGTGATAGAACCCGATGCCGGTCTTTTACGTGTTGAGGCCTCTCAGGCAGGCTTAATTTCAGAAGTGCTCGTTTCTGAAGGTCAGTTTGTTGAAGTCGGTGAACCGTTGTTGAGAATAGCCTCTGCGAAGCACAGCAGCCAAGAGTTAGAACTCAATCAGGCTTTACTTAACCAATATCAGTTTCAACTTAATTCACTCGAGCGACAGTTCACCCAGCAAATTGCTCAGGATAACTTAGATCTTGAGCAGTTGAATTTGCAGAAAATCTCTCTCGAGCAGCGTTTATCAGAATTAGACAGCCAAGCTGCCACCTTTAAACAGCGACTAATGTTAAATCAGAAGATGGTTGAGCAAGTCGGTAGTTTAAAAGGCACAGGCTATATTTCAGAGTTAGAACTGCAAAGACAAAAAGATACCTTATTGTCGCTGCAACAGCAGGCGTCGAGTATCAAGTCAGAGCGTGTGTCACTGGTTAGTCAATTACAGCAACTCGAAAAGCAAATTGAGCAACGACCTTTGCAACAGCAAACGCGTATTGCGCAATTGGAGTCACAGCGCGCCGATCTTAAAATGCAGTTGTCGTCGATTGAGCAGCAGCGTCTAGGTGAGTTAAGAGCACCTAAATCAGGTATTGTCAGTGGTCTCACTGCAAAAGTAGGTAAAACAGTGGCAACAGGGCAAAGCTTACTCTCTGTGCTTCCTGAAAACAGTGAAATGCAAGCAATCGTCTATGTACCTACTTCGGCTTTTGGTTTTGTTGATGTTGGCCAAAATGCCCGTTTGCGCTATCACGCCTTCCCGTATGAAAAGTTCGGGGTGTACGATGGCACCATCAAAGAAATCAGTAATTCAGTGATATTACCTGAAGAGGCTGCAACACCAGGCGTACTGACAGAGCCTGCTTATCGTGTGGTTGTGGCACTCTCTGAACAAGATATTCAAGCTTATGGAAAAGCGACACCACTTAGAGCGGGTATGAGGCTCGACGCAGATATCGTGATCGAAGAACGTTCACTTCTACGTTGGTTATTTGATCCGGTATTTAGTATTAAAGGTCAGCTGTAAATTTTCAGCACAAACTATGTTTATAACAATAATAAGGCAGTAAAAGATGCATGAAGAAGATGAAAGTGTAGTAAACAAACTACAGTTTTGGTCAAGGAACTCATTGCCCATTATTTTACAGTCGGAAGCCGCGGAGTGTGGCTTAGCAAGTTTAGCCATGGTGGCGTGTTACCATGGCTATCAAACCGACTTGGTATCTATTCGACAAAAATTTAGCATTTCTCTAGAGGGCGCGACGCTGCTCGATATTATGGGATTTGCTGAGCAACTCAAGCTAAGCACAAGACCACTACGTATTGAGCTTGAAGATCTTGACGCATTGCAAACGCCCTGTATTTTACACTGGGATCTCAATCACTTTGTGGTGCTAAAAAAAGCCAATGAAAAGCGCATTGTCATTCATGATCCTGCTAAAGGCGAAAAAACGCTGACCCTAGAAGAAGCGTCAAAACATTTCACCGGTGTTGCTCTAGAGCTCACACCGACCAAAGACTTTGAAAAACAAGAAAGTAAACCCACACTCAGATTCTCTGACTTTTGGAGCCGAATCTCGGGTCTTAAACGTTCTTTATTGCTGATCTTCTTACTGTCTTTGCTGTTACAAGTATTCACCCTGGCTGCACCATATTACATACAATTAGTCATTGATGATGTTGTACTCACAGGCGATACCTCCTTATTGACCGTACTCGCCGTCGGTTTTTTCTTGGTATTAGTGTTTGAGATAGCCACCAATGCGCTGCGGGGCTTTACCTTGCTGCATTTTGGTAATCAAATGAATATTCAGCTCGGTGCCAATTTATTCCATCACCTTGTACGCTTGCCGATTTCTTACTTTGAAAAGCGCCACATGGGTGATGTGGTATCGCGTTTTGGTTCACTACAGCAGGTTAAACAATTACTCACCACTGGGGTTATTGAGGCCATTATTGATGGCCTAATGGCGATAATCACCTTGGCGATGATCTTCTTCTATAGCCCAACCCTTTCTGCGGTGGTGCTGGTGGCGGTATTTGCCTATGCCGGCGTGCGAATTGCCATGTACAAGCCATATAGGGCGATTAGCGAGCAAGAAATTATGGCACGAGCCGAAGAGAACTCTAACTTCATGGAAACCGTGCGAGGCATTCAAACCATCAAGCTATTTGGTTCTGAAGTAAAACGTGAAGGGCAATGGCAAAACCGCTATGCCAATGCTATTAATCAGAACATTCGAATTGGTAACTTTAATATTGGTTACGAAGCCATTAACCGTGCTTTATTTGGTATCGAAAACATTGTGGTGGTCTATTTGGCGGCGCACTTAGTGATCCAAGGTGGATTCAGTACCGGTATGTTATTTGCGTTTATGTCTTATAAACGTCAGTTTATGGAAAAAACCGCCAACCTTATTGAGAAGTTTATTGAGTTCAAGATGTTAGGTTTACACTTTGAGCGTATAGCAGATATTGCATTGACTGAAAAAGAAGATTTACAGCCAACAAATATCAAACGTCATAGTATTGAAGGTGACATTGAAATCAAAGGCGTGAGCTTTGCTTATTCAGATGCAACCCCGAATGTACTCGATAACTTGAGCTTGAAGATAAAAGCTGGCGAGTCGGTGGCAATCACAGGGCCTTCGGGCTGTGGTAAATCAACGCTATTAAAACTCTTGTTGGGGCTCAATAAAGCCAAATCTGGCGAAGTGCTAATTGATGGCGTACCGCTTGAGCAAATAGGTGCGCGACAATACCGACAGCAAATCGCGGCGGTCATGCAAGACGATGAGCTTTTATCTGGGTCGGTCTCAGATAACATCGCTTTCTTTGATTCACCCGTTGATATGGAGCGCGTGGTGTATTGTGCACAACTTGCAGCTATACATGACGATATCGCGCAAATGCCTATGGGCTACGATAGTTTAATTGGCGATATGGGCTCGAGTCTTTCTGGAGGTCAAAAGCAGCGTATTATTCTTGCCCGTGCTTTATATAAACAGCCTAAGATCTTGTTTATGGATGAAGCCACCAGCCACTTAGATACTAATTTAGAAGCCGATATTAATGAGGCGGTTTCCCGTTTAGATATCACCCGAGTAATTATTGCGCATCGTAAAGAAACGATTGCGTCTGCTGATAGAGAAATTAAGCTGAAGAAAGTAAAAGATAAGTTACAAGAGCAAGCATAGAACATACATAGACTAAGAAGCGCGTCTAATGAAGTGCCTCTTAGTTAATGTAAATTAATACCAATCCGCAATAACATTTAATCATTTTGAGGGATTAAACCGGATGATAGCGCGTTAAAGGTTTCTCATTTAGAACAACTAAATAACGAAATATTTGCCTTGCCTGCATATATGTAGGTACCTCAGTGATAGCAGGACGCGTGAGCGGTGCTACCAACAAGGTTTTCTTGCCTCAAAATAGACCTCTTAGTTAAGCGGATTGATATAATAATGCTAATCGTATGGACCCAAGCATTGTTAATGAAACGCTATTTTCAAATAAGCTTTGATTAGTCAACACTTGGTGTCATAAATTACTGCTATTTAACATACAGAGTTGCTTATAAATTGTTTTTTTGTTATTATTGTGTAAAAATAAACTTTCAAAATAAAAATAAAAGGAATAAATTATGAAGTTAAAACTTACCTCTAAAAAGTTAAAAAATCTATCGACAGACTCGTCTCTGCTTCCTAAAAATGCAACACCAAATATTGCAGGCGGAATAAACACAGGGTTTAACAAATGTGGTGTTCCTAGTCTCAATTGTGGAATAGATACCATGAAGTGTCTTCCAGATCCAACGCATGGTTGTGCGACAGTTTCTTGTGGCTCTTGCGCTTGTGATTCTATAGGTGGTGATTGTAATACAAACACTTGCTTCTAGTTTAGTAATGGCTGCAATTGCTTAATGCCGTTGCAGCTTTTAAAGTTTAATTTTTTATTATATTTCTATACTGCAAAATTATTAGCAAACAATAATATGTTATTAGTTTCTTACTTAATCAAAAGCTTTGCCATAAGGTTTAATGATATACAGTGTAACCTTATAAAATAAAGTAATACCTTC
Source organism: Pseudoalteromonas sp. MTN2-4 (assembly GCF_042848605.1). Taxonomy (NCBI): domain Bacteria; kingdom Pseudomonadati; phylum Pseudomonadota; class Gammaproteobacteria; order Alteromonadales; family Pseudoalteromonadaceae; genus Pseudoalteromonas; species Pseudoalteromonas sp. MTN2-4. Next base: position 255,336 of record NZ_BTGK01000005.1, on the reverse strand, counting down.
ATAGCCTTCACTATATTTATCTTAAATCTTAAATCTTAAATCTTAAAATAATTAGCCTATAATTGTTGAGGCTTTTGATGTGTGCTAGTAAGGTATCTATCAGTTGTTGCAGGAATAATAATTAAATGGTGTCTTCACCTAAGGATAGATATGCCAACACAAGCGATTGCATCGTTAGAGCAAGCAGCTCAGGTGCGCGAAATAATTAAAAGCTTGGCCGAAAAAGTGAGTCAAGGCCTTCATAATGTAGAAACCAACGGTTTGTTAAGTGGCTTAGCTGGCCATTTATTATTCTTATACAATGCGTATCGCATTGACCCAAGTTTTGTTGATGAAACGCTATTCTCAGAAAAACTAGAAAAGCTGCAAGAAGAGCTAGAACAGCAAGGGTTTGAGCTCAGTAATGGTCTTGCTGGCCAAGCTTGGGTTCTAGAGTATCTAAATCAAGCTGACATGGAAGACTACGATCCTGAGTTACTCTGCGATATGGATCAAATCTTTTATGATGCTCTGAATTTCCAGCCATGGCCGGGTGAAATAGAAACTGTACTTGGGCTTGCGGGTTATGCCCCGTATGCTGCAAGGCGCAGCAAGCAATCAGATCAAGCAGCTTTATATGGTGTGATAGTCGATAACTTTAACAGCGTAGCACAGCAAGTAGATGACAAACTAATAAGCTGGTCTCAACCTGAGTATTCGGTCTACCGCTTCGAAAAAGAAGATCGTAAGAAGCCAGAGTACAATCTGGGTTTAGCGCATGGTGTGCCGGGGATCATCGCAGCGCTTATTCCTGCTCTAAATATAGATGCCATTAAAGATAAAGCCGCTCAGTTAGTCACGCAGTCTTGTGACTGGTTACTTACCCAACAAAACCCAAACCATGAAGAAGAACACTGCTATGGTTCATGCTCTGGTGGCGAGCACAAATCGAGACTCGGTTGGTGTTATGGTGATCTGACAATCGCATTAACCCTTGCTCGTGCAGGTCACGCACTAGATAGACCGAGTTATGTCGACGAGGCACGTAGAATGGCGTTAAAAGCGGCAAAACGTGACGCCGAAAGCGGCTTTATCAATGATGCTGGCTTATGCCATGGTTTCGTTGGTCTTGTCAGCATCTACCAACTTTTAAATCAACTTATGCCCCACCCAGAGCTTGAGCAAGCCGCAAAATATTGGCTTAACTACAGTCTTGATCAGTACCAAGAAAAAGGCCTTGAAGCATTTTACTCATACAATGGTGAGACTAAGGAACACAATGAGGACTTTGGTTTCTTAATGGGCTATGCGGGTGTTGGTGTTGGCTTTATCTCAGTATTGAATGATGACCTAGACTGGGCTGAATGTTTACTGATGGCATAAGGAGTGCCTATGTCGAATAACAATAATCAAAAACAAGAAAACAAACCAATTAAGCATGCGCCGTTTTTTGTCATGCGTACGCCGCGCTTATCACTAGAGCACTTAGCTGAATTTAGCTCTGAGACAGCTGATACTAATGCTATTTTAGAGAGGTGGTTAGCAATTGAGGGAGTGGAAGAGGCCATTTATCTTGCAAGCCCCTCCTTACTAGAGCGTATTGAGCAATGGCGAACAAAGCCGGAATCAAAACAAGGTAAAAAGGTTGCGCAAGCTCTACTCAAATATATGTTGCGTATGTGTGCAAGGCCAACGCCTTTCGGCTTATTCTCAGGCATCTACAAAGGTGAAGTGAGTGACACAACCGAGTTTGTGAGTGCGTCACATACTCAAGATAGTCGTAAGACGCGCCTTGATATGTTTTATCTGTCGGCATTAAAAGAGCATTTTGTGAAAGAGGCACAACGTGCCGATAACTTGATGTATCGTCCAAACCCTTCTCACTACTTTGTTGCCGAGCAATGTCGTTATATCGAGAATTATCTCTCTGAAGACAGCATGCAGTATCGTTTAAGTGCGGTAGACAGTGATGAATATTTTCAGTGTGTACTTAAGCTTGCAAAAGGCGGCTTGAATTTTAATGGTCTAGTCGATGCTTTTTGCGCACAGTATGCTGAAGCCGAAAAAGAAGACGTTGAAGCATACATTCAAGATCTGATTGACGAAAAAATACTTCAGGCCGATATCCCGTTGCCGCTGACGGGCGATTCACCAGATTACGCTCTTTTAAAGTCATTACAAGATATGGAAGAGTTAACAACAGCAGATCAACTTGCAACGGCTCTGTCCATGATTGAAAAGCTCGATAACGAGAAAAGTGGCGAAATTAAACCTTATAAGCAACTGCTTGAACACTTTCAGAGCATGCCAGTTAAAGCGCAAGAAAATAAACTATTTCAAACAGACGTTTATCGCGCCTTTGAACAGTGTCAATTAAGCGCTCAAGAAGTACAGCGGGTGCAAAAGCAACTTGAGCTATTGGCTGAATTAGGCGATACAAGTAAAGCTAACCCATTGAGTAACTTTATCACTAAGTTTAATGCTCGTTTTGAGGGTCAGTTTGTACCGCTTGATGTGATCTTAGATGACGAGTCAGGTATTGGCGTTTCAAATGAAACCGGATACGAAGCCCCGCTGGTGGCAGGTCTAAACTTAGTTAAGGGCAATCAAGGCGCGGGTGAAGCGCCAAAACCGACTTTGCTCAATCAGATTATTGAAGAGGCATTGAGCTTACCGGCGAATCGTAGCAAAGACAGCATAGTTCTAAAGAGCAAAGAGCTAAGAAGCAAAGTAAACAGTAAAGAGCCCGTTAGCAAAAACTTCCCAGCCTCTTTTTCTGTGATGCTCAGTGCGTATCAAGACGACAGGGCAAACCCTGTGTTCAAGCTGGGCGGTTGTGCAGGTCCATCATCAGCTAACTTGCTAGGTCGCTTTTGTCACTTAGATGATGGCTTAAAACAGTCTGTGATTGATGAGTTAAAAAAAGAGCAAGCACACTCAGACAATGTCATTTTTGCTGAAATTGCGCATATGCCAGAAGGTCGTCCAGGCAACGTTATCGCACGACCACATCTGCGTGAATATGAAATCGTATTTATGGCAGACAGCAGCTTAGACAGTGAATATCAAATTCCACTCAGTGATTTATTTGTCTGGGTTGAGGGGCAAAAAGTTAAACTGTGGAGTAAGCGTTTAAATAAGCAGATCATCCCTCGTTTATCATGTGCACATAACTACTCAGCGCGCAGTTTAAGTGCTTATAAGTTCTTATGCATGTTGCAACACCAAGAAGGTCGCGCACCGAACTTCGGTATGCCAGGTAGCACCGCCAATGACGCTTTTGTGCCTAGAGTGATGCTTGATAATCTGATCTTAAGTGAAAAAACGTGGCGTATTGACCGTAAAGAGCTCGAAGCCATCAATAAAAACGGCAAATTCTCATCTGAAAAGCTAGAGGCATTATTAGCCAAGTATCAGCTTGATCCACAGGTGTGTTATGCCATGGCCGATAACGTACTTCAGCTAGACCTGCGTCATCCAGATATGCTGGCGGTATTACTATCAGAAACCAAGGGGCAGCCTCGCGTTGAGCTAAAAGAAGTCCTAACGGCGCAATATGCTTCGCGTGTTGTCGACACTCAAGGTCAGCACTATAACAACGAAATGGTGATCCCATTATTCAATGGTAATGCCCCAATACACCATCATTTCTCTGACGATCCACTTGCAAATATCACAGCCAAGCCGATTAAACGTCGCTTTAGTGCTGGCTCAGAATGGCTAAGCTTGAAGATTTACTCTGGTAATTCAATCGTCGAGCAGCTATTAACTGAAAAGTTATTGCCATTTATTGCTGAGCAGCAAGGTGATTTTGAAAAATGGTTCTTCATTCGCTATGGCGATCCTGACTGGCATTTACGTTTGCGTTTCTATGGCGAGCCAAGCAAGTTATGTGGTCAGTTGTTACCTAAGTTGAATCAGCTACTCGATCCTATGGTTGAATCGGGCGAATTGCATAAGGTTGAGCTAATGACTTACGAGCGCGAAGTAGAGCGCTACGGTGGTCCAGAATCTATGGCACTGATTGAGTCATTATTCATGCTAGACAGTGAATTAATTGCCCGTACTTGTGGCTTAATTGATGAGTATGGTGAAGACATTCGCTGGCGTGTGGCGCTGCAGTGCACCGATAAACTGCTTAATTTGTTCAATTACAATGATGAAGGCAAGTTTAATTTAATCAGTGGGTTGAGAGCCGGTTTTGGTAATGAATTTAATGAAACCAGTCATCTGCGCAAGCAACTAGGCAATCGTTATCGTGACTACCAAACTCAGCTAGAAGATGACTTTGTGAAACTCGCTGACTTGACTCAGTTACCTGACGATGAGGCCCAAAACGCGATTGCTCAATTGCTTAACTTATGGCAACAGCAAGCACAACCAGTCGTTGCGCAGCTCAATGAGATGCTAGAAGAAGACAAGCTCAACTGTAGTCGAGATTCACTGCTGAGCTCTTTGCTACACATGCATAACAACCGTATGTTTAAAGCCTATGGTCGTGAGCAAGAGCTGGTGATCCATGACTTGATGCGCCGTAAATATTTCTCCGCAGACAAAGGCCAAAGCCACTAACAGGCTATCGCAATTCAATATTTAAAAAGCACTGTTTTTACAGTGCTTTTTTATACTCAATAGTCATGTTTATCAGCCTAAACATCGGTAGCACCGACTTTATGTCGGGTCTGTCTTTATCTCCACCTTAACAGCATTGCTTTCATTTCTTGCTTATTGTCTATTCATCAAATGCTGACTAACATTACTATTCCAAACTGCTTGGAAAGACATAACAACATGAAAAAAGCATTTATATTAATTATTTCTCTGTTACTCAGCATACCTACATTTGCAGGCTCACTGGTAAAAGAGTTACAGGTATTTGAACCTTACCTTGGTACTTGGCAGGCAGACTTTGCAGTGCCAAAAGGTCAACCTGCCATGCAAGATGTCAGTAAGTGGGAGCGCGCACTAAACGGCACCGCGATCCGCACCCTGCATTCAATTAATGAGGGTATGTATGGTGGTGAGTCATTAATATTTTGGGATAAAACTAAACAAAGCTTAGTGTTTTACTATTTCACAACCGCAGGCTTTTATACCCAAGGCACCATGGAGGTATTACCCAATGGTGCGTTTGTGGCCTATGAAGATGTGACAGGGAGCAAGGACGGCATTACCAAAGTGAAGTCCACCAGCCAGTTCGTTGATGGTGAGTTTAAAGTCTCGACACAATATCTCAAAAATGGCGAATGGACTGCGCCTGAATCTCGCAGCTATCAGCGCAGTGACCAGCTGGTGAAGTTTAAATAGGGCACTATTAACAAACTTTTTCTTTTTACAGGGCGGGTGTTATGCCCTGTAAAATGACTTCTTCTGCAAGTGCAGTTACAACTTCACCAAAGTCCCAAAAAACTTCAGTATTGACGTTTATATTGGCCGCTATGCTCAGAGATAGCTCAGGGATGACAATAAGCATAGACTGCGACCCTCGAGAGACCCCGCCATGATGATAAACCTTATGTTTACCTTGCATTAAATGATTTGCCTCTCGCCAGCCCAGCGCATAATTTTGTGGGTTTATTTCACCATTGTTAAGTTGTTGCGGTGTCCACATGGTATCGACAGTGGTTTGACTTAAAAAATGCCTATCTAGGTAACCACTGCCAAGTTTTACCAAATCACTAGGTGTACTGATAAATCCTCCTCCCGCTAGACGATGACTCAAGTCGACATTGCGCCATGGTATATAGCTTGTTTGCTGCCCTTTGTTATTAAAATAAAAATCAACAAGGTGTTCGGCCTCTGCTTCTAACCCTGTATTAGTCATATCAAGGGGCTGCCAGATGCGTTCACGCATAGCGTCGATAAAGTCTTGCCCTGATGCGGCAGCAAGTAGTGCGCTCAGCAACACGGTGCCGTAACTTGAGTAATAAAACTGTTCACCGGGAGAGTAAAGTAGTTCACTGCCGTCAAAGCCTTTTAGCGCCTCAAGCGGTGTTTCAAAATGACTGGTCAAGGCCATTGAGTAATACAATCCCATCAAGTCAGTATTGCGTTTGTAATGCGGTAAACCAGAACTGTGTGAGGCAAGCTGCCTAGGTGTCATTGCCGGCCATAGTGGGTTTGGGTTGAACCCTAAATAGTCTTGGATCGGGGTATCTAAATTGAAGTTGTGCTTATCAATCAATTGTGCCAACATTGTTGCTGTTATAGCCTTTGATGTGCTGCCAATTCGAAATTGATGTTCAGTCGTCAATGGTATGTTGTTCTTTAAAGACGCATAGCCAACTGTACCCGACCAAAGCGGTTTGCCTTGGTAGGCAATGGCTGCTGATAGCCCTGGTGCATGGCTTTGTTCTCTGTACTTCTTAAGAATATTAATGAGCTTTGCTTCATCGAGTTTAGTCTCACTATGCGTATGACTTGTTTCTGGATGAGGGGAGTTTGGCAGCGCATAATGGCTTGCAAATAAAATTGGGGCTTTTCCACGATAGGCTGCCCAATCGTAAACGGGTTTGAATAACCAGATCAGTAAGGCAATAATCAGGCATATAAAGGTGATAATTTTGTTTTTCATAACAAGCTCTCATGGAATGTGATAGAGCTAATGTATTGAAAGTTTTGCTATTAAATCTTGCCGATAAATAAAAATGCTGGCCGATAGTTAAAAGAGTAAGTTTATTTATTAAAAATGATAATAAAGAGGAAGCTATGAGTGAAGCAAAGCGCTTGTTTTTTGGAATTGGGTTAGATCAGGGGATGACTGAGCACCTTGAGGCTTGGCTTGCAAACTCTGTCACCGCAAAAAAGCCACATACTAAGCCCAGTAATTGGCATCTTACTTTGGCTTTTTTACCGAATGTGTCTGCTGAGCAGCAAGCGCAATTAATTGAGTTTGCTCGCGCGCTTCAAGTGGCTCGCTTTTCTTTAACGTTTAGCGAAACTGGCTATTGGGCACACAATGGTATTTTTTATTTGAAACCTGACTTCATCGCGTCACAACTTAAAGCTTTAGCTGAGCCATTAAGAAGCATAGGCACTGAACTGGGTATTTATGATAACCCTTATGGGTTTTCGCCTCACATCACCTTATACCGAAGTCATAAGCCATGTCCTGAAGTAAAGCAGGCAATCTCGTCTTGTTCACTTCAGGTCAACCAGTTTCACCTTTATCACTCGCATCGAACAGAAGCCGAGGGGCTCATTTACGAGCCGATAGAGACCTTTGATTTAATCTAAAAATAACTGCTTTCGATATTGGCTAGGTGTGGTGTTGAATCGCGCCTTGAACGCGCGATTGAATGGCCCGATAGAGTTAAACCCGGCATTAAGTGCGAGCGTTAATATTGGTGTATTTATCTGCTCTGCTTGCTTAAACTGCATAACCACATGATCTAATCGATGATGGTTTAAAAACTGACTAAAGTGATTAAAGCCAAGTTGCTCATTAATATATTTTCTTAACTGATGAGGTGGCACTGCCATGGCTTCAGCAAGTTGCGCAATGGTGAGTGTTGGTTGAAGATAGATTTGAGCTGCCAACTGCGCATTGAGTTTATCGGTTAAAGCACTTGAGGGGCTAATTTTAGGTTGTCCAAGCTGAGTTACTGAAGTGAACAACCAATCTTTAATCGTCAGTAGGCTGGCAAATAAGGCTATAAACACGACCACGGCATTGCTCAACATAAACCAAGATTGACGACGCCATGGCGAGTCAGTGAGTTCAAACACTAACAGCAACAAACAATAAGCGACTGATAACGTTGCCAATACAATACGCAACCGTCTTCTGGCATCGACTAAATCATCCTGAAAGCCCCACATACTTAAGCCTATTGCGGTAAGTAAAGCGATGGCCTCTAATAAGTGCATCACTTGGTGAAATGGTGCCGATATATCGGTGAGGACAAATTGCCAAAACAAAATCAGCACAAGTATGAAGATACCGGCTTGACTGGCTTTGTGTGAAAGCCAATGCGGAAAGCGAGCATGGAAGGTGCGCCAAAAGGTCAGTGCGAGTACAAAAGGAAACAGCTCAGTTAAAAAGAGAAACACGCCTCTGGCTGGGTTAAACCTTAACTCATGAATGGGCTGAGTCAGCAATAGAAAGCCTGTTAAAGACAGCGAAAGTGCCAACGCTAAAAGCCGCTCGCCTCGGCCAAGCTTGTGCCAAAGTAAGGTGCTCAATGTCAGCATGATACCAACACTCGAAAAACGCAGTAATAGGTCGAAGAGTGTTAGGCTTGTCATGGCAGTAGCTTATTTTTGATACGGCTCGTTATCCAACTCAATACTGAAGGCTTGGTAGTAGGAGATGAAGTCTTCGAGGCCTGTTTAAAAAGCTGCTCTGTTGCTGCATTACGTTCACTTTGAATATGTCTACGGCTGCATTCTTGGGCGGCACAGTGCCAGTCTTGTTGCTTAATGGCTTGGTGTAGTTTCGGCCAGTTTTTCGCTAAATGCGGAGTGCCTAAATTAAAAGCCATATCGAGCAAAGCATATTGGGCACTTAGTGGCATTTGTTCAAATTGGCAGTTAAAACCGCTTTGTTTGCTAAAGACCTTGTTCAATTCTTGTTTAAACTGGACGAGGTGTGTGTGCAGGAACTTATCAGTTTCATGGCTGGGTAGTGTCAGTTCACAAAACTGCGCATACCAACTGGCCTTATAACCTGACTTTTGTTTGCTTATCTTTTTATATTCGGCTTGTTTTTCGCTATTACTGGCGGGCTTTCCTGATTGTTTATGGACTAGATTGAGCGCACAAAACTGTTGTGTGTTTGCCATTAAGAATCCAACCCCTATGGTGGGATTGCCTCTGCTATCTAAATAGAGATGGGCGATTTCGCCCTCAAAGCGTTTTAGTTGCTGTATAAACTGGGTGTCGTTACTCGGCATAACTACTCATACTGTCGAAAAATACGGATTATTCGGTCAATGCTTGTGTTTCTTCCTGCTTAGGAAGGTCACAACTTTGTACCTCTTCAATATTAGACTTTTCATCAACAATATAGCAATGCTTTAAGATAGAGCAGTAGCAAGCGTTCACTTTTACATCAAATATGCTTTGATCAATTTGCTGCCAAAGACCCGAGTTAAAATTGGTCTTTTGCATCATAAAAACATTAAATTCTTCACCGTCGGCAAGTAAAAAGTTAGTGGTATCGCTTGAAGCAAACCAGCCGAATGCGTTGCGGTAATTAATGTCTCTTTGATCTTGCTCTATCTCAGCAAGCGCTTCTTTATATGCGTTTAACGAGCAGCAGCTATCGAGTAACTCTTCAATGTGAAAATGGTTCTCATCGTTATAAATGTACTCGATGTAATGGACCATGGCAGGGCCGGTGCCAGAGTTAGAAATATTGATATTAATATATTGTTTTTCTTGGTTAATATCGAAATTAGAATAGCCCATTTTTAGCCAAGGTAGGGTTTCGGCTTTAAGCTGACGTTTAGCGGCGGCAACTTGCTCTTGCGAGGCTTTTGCTTGTAGATAAGTGGCATAAAACGAGGCAGCAGAAATGACAATGGCACACACTGCGAGCATAGAGTTTATCTTTGAGCGGGTAAGGCCTTTTCTCGGTGGGCGCTTTGCTCTGAGCTTATGCTTTTTATCATCGTGATGATCTAGCACGGCTTGCTCAGAGAGCGCATGGAGTGTCTCTTGGTTTGAGTCTGAGGCCTGCTGCGTTTGTTCTTGTTTGGGTTGTTCGCTCATGTCCTTGCCTTAACGTGTTATTTTTATTGTTTTATTTAAATCGTATTTAAGGTGCGGCTAAGAAAATCGTTAACTTATCGCCAATCCGTAAAACGTCTTTCGATAAGCTATTCCACTGCTTAATTTTACTGACCGTAACATCAAAGTGTCTGGCGATGCGCCATAGGCTGTCACCTGACTTAACTTTATACTCAATTTGCTTATCTGCCAAAATTGGCAGCATTAAGGTGTCGCCTGCGCGAATACGGCTCGATTTTAATTGATTAAAGCTTTTTAATTGCGAAACCGTAATCGAGTGACGCTGGGCGATAACACTCAAACTGTCACCGCGGCGAATGGTGTACTTTTGCCATTGTTCACTTGGCATTTCGGGTAAGTTCGCGACATAATCTTGCCAGTTCTTACTTTCGCCTATTCTTAAAACTAAGTGTTTAGGGCCGTCTAATAACGCTGGGAAACGGGTATATCCCGGGTTTAATACTTCAAGCTGCGCCCACTTCTTTTTGTCATCTAAAATTACCCCATGACGCATATCAATCACATCTATGGTTGGCTGGTTGGCGATTTTTGGAAAGGCCATTTGCTCTTCACGAAGCAGTTGTGCGGCAGCTAAAAGCTTGGGTACATAGTGACGGGTTTGCCTAGGCAGCTTTAAATAGAAGAAGTCGGTCGATTTGCCCTGTTTCTTATTATTGCGAATGGCACGTGCAACACGCCCTTCGCCTGTGTTGTAAGCGGCAATAGCATGGTACCAGTTGCCATCGAAGCGTTTGTGCAAATAGGTTAAAAAATCGAGTGCGGCATTAGTGGCATCAATCACGTCTTGGCGACCGTCATACCAAGGGCCTATTTTTACACCATAATGCTTGGCGATAAGCGGCGTCAGTTGCCAAAGGCCGGAAGCATGCTTGTGCGAGTAAGCGCTGGTATCAAAATCACTCTCGATTAATGGCATCAAAGCCAACTCAATTGGCAGACCTCTGCGCTCAACTTCATTGACGATGTAATACAAAAACGGCTCGGCGCGCTTTGTAATAGTTTCCATGTAGTTCGGGTGTTTTAAATACCAGTCCACACGGTTTTGCACACGTTCGTGATGAGATGGCGCAAATTGCAATTGAATACGAATACGATGCCAAACATCTTCAGCTTCACTCGGTAAGATATTTTCAACGAATACCGGTGCCACTGGCTCACTTGGTTCTGTGAGTGCGTTGTCTTCTACTGGAGGCGTATGAACAAGGGGTTCTTCAACTTCAGTGGGGGAGTTGGTTAGACTGGCACAGCCTGATAACAGTAGAAAAAGAGAGATAAATACAATGCGCATGAAGATTCTTTTTAGTTAGAGTTATTTTTGAATATCACAACAATTGTATAGAAGTTAGTTACAGGGGTTAAGTGAAAATTTTTATGGGGAAGAGAGCGATACGGTAGGCGCGACTTTACGTCGCGCACTCTGTAAAAGCCGTTTAGTTACTTGGCGTTTAAATGCTGGTGGTGAAAGCGCAGGTGGTCTTCTATGAAACTGGCAATAAAGTAATAGCTGTGGTCGTAGCCTGCGTGCATTCTCAGCTCACACTCGGCATCGACTGACTTAGCTGCGGCAATTAAGTTTTCAGGTTTTAATTGCTCTGCTAAAAAGCCATCTTCGCTACCTTGGTCAACCAAGATTGGTAAACTCGGTTTACCTGCTTTTAAAAGCTCAACACTGTCGTATTCAGCCCAAGCTTGCTTGTTGTCGCCTAAGTACGCAGTAAAGGCTTTTTCACCCCACGGGCACTGCGTTGGGTTAGTGATAGGGCTAAATGCAGAGATTGAACTAAAACGAGATTGGTTTTTAAGGCCGATCATCAATGCACCGTGTCCACCCATAGAGTGACCGCTGATTGCTCTCTGTGAAGTTACCGGAAAGTTCGCTTCAATTAAGTTTGGCAATTCATCAAGGATATAATCGTACATTTTAAAATGTGTCGCCCAAGGGGCTTGCGTTGCATTAACGTAAAATCCTGCGCCTTGGCCTAAATCATACCCCTCATCGTTTGCCACTCCCTCGCCACGTGGGCTGGTATCAGGCGCTACTATGGCCATGCCTAATTCTGCTGCAATACGTTGAACTCCGGCTTTTTGCATAAAGTTTTCGTCTGTGCAGGTTAGGCCTGAAAGCCAATACAGCACAGGCACTTTATGGCCTTCGTTCACCTGCGGGGGTAGAAAAATAGCAAAGCGCATGGCGCAGTTAAGCACCTCAGACTGATGAGTATATTGCTTATGCCAACCACCAAAGCTTTTGTTATTACTGATATTCTCTAAGTTCATTTTTGATATCCATAAAGAACAAAGAGCTTGTTTATACAAGCTCTTTTGGGGTGTTGAACTGTTTACTTATTGTAATGAATCACCGAGCGAATGCTCTTACCTTCATGCATCAAATCAAAGGCTTCATTGATGTCTTCAAGGCCCATAGTGTGAGTAATAAAGTCTTGTAAACCAAACTCACCCGCCATGTAACGCTCAACGATTTCAGGTAACTCTGAACGGCCTTTTACACCACCAAATGCGCTACCACGCCATACGCGGCCAGTAACCAGTTGGAATGGACGCGTTGAGATCTCTTGGCCTGCGCCTGCAACACCGATGATCACTGACTCACCCCAACCTTTGTGACAACACTCAAGGGCTGAGCGCATAACGTCAACATTACCAATACACTCAAATGAAAAGTCTACGCCACCGTCAGTCATATCAACAATCACTTCTTGAATTGGTTTATCGAAGTCTTTAGGGTTGATACAGTCTGTTGCGCCTAATTTTTTTGCTAAGTCATATTTGCTTTCGTTGATATCTACACCAATGATACGACTTGCACCTGCCATGGTTGCACCAATGATCGCTGAAAGACCAATGCCACCTAAACCAAAAATCGCTACTGTGTCGCCTTTTTGTACTTTTGCTGTGTTCAGTACCGCACCCATGCCGGTTGTCACACCACAACCTAATAAACACACTTCTTCAAGCGGTGCTTCTTTGTTTACTTTGGCTAAAGAGATTTCAGGCAATACTGTGTACTCAGAGAAGGTTGAGCAACCCATGTAGTGATAGATTGGCTGACCGTCTTTGTAGAAGCGCGTTGTGCCATCTGGCATTAGGCCTTTACCTTGCGTTTCACGTACCGCTTGGCACAGGTTGGTTTTACCAGATGTACAGAACTTACACTCACCACATTCTGCGGTGTAAAGTGGAATCACATGGTCGCCTACTTCTAGGCCAGTTACACCTTCACCTACTTGCTCAACGATACCACCGCCTTCGTGGCCTAAAATTGAAGGGAAAATACCTTCAGGATCATCACCTGATAACGTAAATGCGTCGGTATGACATACACCCGTTGCAACGATACGCACTAATACTTCGCCTTTACGCGGCAGCATTACATCGACTTCTTCGATTTTAAGTGGCTCATTTGGGCCCCATGCGACGGCCGCCTTAGATTTAATAAATTGATCTGCCATGTTGTCCTCAGTTTTTTAAGTGAATTGTTTTAAGTGTTATGTGCAAATAAGAGCGTAGGCACTCAAAACTATTTTAGCGACGAACTTTACGCGTATTTGCAATATTATTTTTGACGAGAGAAAGTGTAGTTTGTTTACTCCTGTTCGATAATCCCTTATTTTTGTAAATTACTTTTACTCAGTGGTAATAATGGGGCTGTATGAATAGTTGGCAGGGCATTAATGAGTTTGTTGCGGTGGCGCAATCGGGTAGCTTTACTCAAGCAGCGAAGCGATTAGGTGTATCGACTGCGCATATCAGCCGCCAAGTTACCGCGTTAGAAGAAAAGCACAGTACTAAGCTATTTTATCGTTCAACGCGCAAGGTTGCTCTGACCGAAGAAGGCCAAGTGTTTTTTCACCATTGCCAGCATGCGCTAACGGGGCTTGAAGAGGCAGAGCGCGCAATCAGTAATTTGCGAGACACGCCGCAGGGTTTAATTAAAATGACTGCCCCAGTTGCCTATGGTGAGCAGTTTATCATGCCGCTGGTACATGACTTTATGCGCCAATACCCGGAAGTCGAAGTGCAAATGTTTTTAAGCAACCAAACCTTTGACTTGGTGGCAGAAGGATTTGATCTAGCCATCCGTCTTGGTAAGTTGAATGACTCAAGCATGATGGCAAAGCGTTTAACCAGCCGAATTCAATATGTTTGTGCCTCTCCCGATTATTTACGTCAATATGGCGCACCTCATACATTAGACGAGCTGAAACAACATCAGTGTTTAACAGGGAACAGCGAGTACTGGCGTTTTCTCGTTGAGGGTAAAGAGCGCACATTAAAAATGAAAAGTCGCCTCAACTGTAATAGTGGCTTTGCACTTAGAGATGCAGCACTTAAAGGTTTGGGGATAATCAAGTTACCCGACTACTACATTGCAGATGACTTAAAGCAAGGCAACTTGGTTGAGGTGTTACCGCAGTACTTAGAAGCTGAAGAGGGAATTTGGGCGCTGTATCCGCATAATCGTCATTTATCACCTAAAGTCAGATTGCTGGTGGATTATCTGAATACGCATTTAGATTCCGACAATAATACGCAATAAAACTGCAATCAATCCTTAAGATCGCAGAAACTTAAACGTCATAAACCTGCTGTTTAATTGTTCGCTATTAAATATTACACAATAAACAACAATAGGTTTAGTCATGCTTAAACGCTCTCTGATCGCGCTCTCTTTATTAACGGCTCTTACAGGTTGTGCCCTTGATGGCGACGATGGTCAACAAGGTCTTCAAGGTGAACAGGGCCCAGCTGGTGTTGCTGGTACGAATGGTTCAAACGGCACAAATGGTAGTGATGGTTCAAATGGCACAGACGGCACCAATGGGGTTGATGGTAAAGATGCCAACCGTCTTTTAGATATTCAAATGGTTGGTCGTGCAGTGTTAAATGCACAAAGTCCAGAGGGTGCGGCTGAAATTGTGGCTTACCAAGCATCTAAAAAATGGATTTACGCAATTAACAGCTCAGGTGATAGCGCTGTGGTAAACATCATTGCAGCAGACAGCTTTGATGACGCTGGTTTAGTGAAAAATAACGAAGGTGTGATCACGACGACTAACTTAAGCAGTGCGATCACGTTAACGTTAAACGACAACACCCCAGGCGATGCGAATAGCATAGCAATCGATGAAAACAATCAATTGTTAGCGGTTGCGATGGCAGCAAAAAACACTGGCGAAAATGGTCAAATCGCGTTTTATGATATTTCAGGTGATGCGCCGGTATTTCTCAAAAATGTCACAGCGGGTGCATTACCAGACATGGTGACGTTCAGCCCAGATGGCAGCAAAGTCGTTGTGGCTAACGAAGGTGAGCCAGAGGGTGATTACAGTGTTGATCCTGAGGGTAGCATCAGTGTGATTGCGGTAACTAATGGTGTAGTGGCAGATACCGCAACTCAGATCACCTTCACAGATTACAACGGCAAGCAGGGCGAATTAGAAGCCATGGGTATGGTGTTCGCAAACCCAACGGGTCGCACAATCAACGGCAAGTTAATTAATACCACGGTGGCGATGGACCTTGAACCTGAGTATGTCAGTATTTCAAAAGACAACCGTTATGCTTATGTATCTATTCAAGAAAACAATGGCTTAGCTGTGGTTGATTTAAGCGACAACAGCGTCAAGTTAATGGGGTTAGGCTTTAAAGATTGGTCTAACTTAGTCATGGATGCGTCTGATAAAGATGGCAAGATCAACTTTAAGAAGTACCCGGGTCTGTACGGTATGTACCAGCCAGATACCATTGCAAGCTTTAGCTGGAAAGGTGCAAACTTTGTCGTGTCTGCCAATGAAGGTGACGGTCGTGAATACTTCTTTGATACCACAGATGCAGCGGACTGTACTGCAAAAGGTGGTCTAGATTTTGATGAAGACGACGGTTGTTTGTCGTATATCGATGAGTCTCGTGTTGAAGACTTAACGCTGGCAAATAACTTTTCTTATTTAAACAACGATGACGACGATATTGGTCGACTAAAAGTGACAACAGTGAAAGGTGACACTGATAACGATGGTCAATACGAAGCACTTTACACTTACGGTGCGCGTTCTTTCACGATTTGGGACAGCAATGGTTTAATCGTCTTTGATTCTGGCGATGAAATTGCCCGTATTACAGCATCTGTTCATGGCGCTGCATTTAACAACGATGAAGATGAAAATGAAGGCGACACGCGTTCTGATGCAAAAGGCGCTGAACCTGAAGCGTTGGCTCTGGGCCAAATTGGTGAGCGTATGTTTGCGTTTATTGGTCTAGAGCGCATGGGCGGCATCATGGTGTACGACATCACTAACCCTTATGACGTTAAGTTTGCTGATTACTTCTTTAACCGCGGCGTGGTTGAAGGCGCAGATATTACAGGTGACTTAGCGCCAGAAGGCATGTCATTTGTACCTGCTGAACAAAGCGCCACAGGCAAGCCTTTGCTTATTATTGGTAATGAAATCTCAGGCTCAGTGGCAGTTTGGCAGGTTGCATTAAAAGACTAGGTGCAAAATAGATCTGCGAAGCAGATTACTTTTGCGCAAGGGGGACGAACAACCGATGCAAAGCATCGCAGTGTGAGGAAGTGGAGGCAAGGATGCCGACAGGTCACCGTTACAAGGAAGTAATACTTCGCAAGATTGTTAATCAGCAAGTTTAGATGGCTTTGAATTGAGGTATTTACGAAACCATTTTTTTCGCCGTAAACGACGACCTTCAAGCTAAAGTTTAATCTTTGTAGATCGTGCTTCAGCGCGATAATTTAGAAAAGTTGTACAACTTACCCATACCAAAAAGCGCATTTGTGAGAAGTGCGCTTTTTTTTAGTGCAAAATACACTTGCGTAGCAGGTTATTTTGCGCAAGGGTGACGAACAATCGATGCGAAGCATCGCAGTGCAAGGAAGTGGAGGCAAGGATGCCGACAGGCCCATGCTACAAGGAAGTAATACTCCGCAAGATTGCTAATTAGCAAGTTTAGACGGGTTTAAATAAAAGTATCTACAAAACCGTTTTGTCGCCGTAAACGACGACCTACATGCAAGGGTTTAATTCCTGTAGGTCGTGCTTCAGCGCGACAATATTTTCGCAAATTAACTTATAGCGGGCTCTAGATTAAATGTTTTTGCCCTTGGTCTGTGATGTCTCACCAATAATAAACAAAATCCAGCAACTAACACTTGAGCAATGGTCACCAGCCAAACATCCACAATAAGATAACTCGGTGGCGTGTGGCCAAGTAGCATCTGGATTAAGTCGTAAAGTGGGCAAATTAGTGCCAATATCGCAGCAACATAAAGCTGTTGTATCATGCCGCCTCTGACATTTTTACTAAACCAGCCGTGCACTAGACAGACTAAGATCATCACGCCAAACAAAGGCGGGAGTAGACTGACTTGTGACCATGACTCTGGTGCAAAGCGTGCCGCAATGAAGGTGCTGGCAACGGCGATCAAAGTACCGCTCGATAGCGCTAAGGTCATGGCTTTGACGAATTGCAGGCCGCGTTTACTTTGTTTACGGTTATTTTCACGCTTTTCTAGCCAGATTAGATTACCTGTTAAAATCATATAACAGCATGCTAAACCGAGTAAGAAATAGATAAACTTCAGCGTATTGCCGCCATATTCACCGAAATGCAGAGAACTGAGTACACTATATGTGCCTGCGGTGGCTGATTGACTTGGCTTATATTCTTTGATTAAACGGCCATCTGCTAACGAGTATGTCAGGCGAGTCAGTTGGTCGAGAGTATGGGGCGCTGTCATTGCAACTTCAACTTGGCCTGCTTGATCGTTGGGCGCAAATATATTCAAAAAGTACACGCTTTGCTCAGGGTAGCGACGCTTTGCATCTTCCACCATATCATCCAGCAAAGTTAGGTCTGCGGGTTGACCCGATAGCTCTGTAATTCTTGGTGGCGCGTAAAAGTCTGCGGTTGCCATTAAAGCAGGAATATTGCCCTTAAATACCGCAAAGCCAAACCCAGCTTGCAGTAAAATACTCAAGTTGAACATGACACCCGTGAGGGCAAATAAAAACGTATAGGGCAAAGTGCTAATACCTATGATGCTGTGGCCATCAAGGTAGGTGTCTTTGCGGCGGTCTACTCGGTATTGGTAATAATGACTGATGATTTTCTTCAGCAGGATCAGCGTGCCGGTAAACACCATGACAAAGAAGATCAACGACACAATACCGACCAACTCGGTGCCACCAGGTAGCATCAAACTAATGTGCATACGATACAGCATGTTACCAAGATAAAAGTCTGCTTGATCTAACTCGTAACGTTGGCCAGTTTCTGGATCAAAACTCTGATTGACGTCGACATGTTCGCCTTCAGGTGTCTCGATTTCAAAATAACTGACATAAAAAGGCTGAGCTTGAGTAGGAAGTTCGATAAACACACCATGATCAGCTGGCATGGTATGCCCTTGGTTGCTGATCTGTTTGGCAATCGTTGAAACTGGTACTTGATGCCTTTGGCTTGCCAAGTCTGTTTTCGGAGCATCATATTGCATATCCCACAATACAATGTTTTCTCTGAAAAACGACATTGAGCCACAGACAAAGACGATCATCAAAACGCCTGAGGTGATCAAACCAAGCCATGCATGTGCATGGGTGAAATTCTTTAACGTAGACTGTTTCATCCTGTTGGTCCTGCTGCAGTAAAGAAGGTGATCACAAAAATAATGATGGTGGGAATGGCCAGTAAGCCAGCTCGTTGCCAAGCTTGTTTGCCACTTTCAGCGCCATAACACCAAGTCATTACGCCAGCCCAAGCAGATAATGCCAGTACCAGGGATATGGCTAATATCATATTGATATGTGTGACTAACCAAAGACTTAAAATGCTCGGCACTAAGATCATTACGATGGTGCCAGACAAGAACCCAGCAAAGGTTTTATGCCACATTATTTGACTCCCGAAATCAGCTGCAACCCTGCACTAAGCATACAGATAGCAATAATGCTAGCGATGGCCCACTGAGGTTTATGGTTAAGTAAGAATACGGGCGCGGGAATAAACAGCATTAAACCAAGTAGCGCAAAAATACCTGCGACCACAGGGCTGAAATTCGCTCCAATCAGCAATGACAGAGTAATCGCACTGAGTACTGCAATGGTGACTAATGCCAACCAGCGAGGGGGTTTAAATTGTTGTGTCTTTAAAAACTGTTGCCGAGGGCTTGAGGCATAAAGCAGCATGCCAGTTAACCAATAGGCAGGAAGGAGGTAAAAAAAACTCATTGTTAAATCCTTGCTACTTGTACCAATCCTCAAAATAAATCACTTAATTAAGAGGGTGGTATTAGTTATATTTCCTAAAACCGCGAACAGATGTCGCATTGCTACGACATCTTTTTATAGGGGCTAAGTGTTGACTGTGTTACCAGTCGAATACACCACGGAACGAAATTGCATATTCTGCTGGGGCACCTAAACGTGCATTACGGGCACGGTGTGCGACGTAATATTCTTCATCAGTGATGTTTTTACCAATGAAGTAGATACCATAGTTATCCCATTCGTAACCAAGCTGTAAGTTAACCAGAGTGCGCGCATCGTTATGTAAGTCAAAGAACGCGTCGCCAGGCTCCAAACCATCACGATATGGGTTCGGTCTATTCGGTGCATCGCTTGCATAGTTAATATTGATGTTCGCGAATAGGCCATCTGGCCCTTGGTAGGTTAGACCCGCGCTTTGCGTACGTTCAGGTGCAGCGAATTGGCGTCCAGTTAAGTCATACTCGGTTTCTGGTGTTGTGAACTTAAAGTTAGTGAACTCAGTGCCCGCATAGCCAATCGCTGCATAAGCTTTGAGGTAATCGGTTACGTTGTAATTGACTTCAAACTCAAACCCTTTCACTTCAGAGCTAGCCGCATTGACTGTTTCAAGGTCAAAGTTGTTTGGAGAACGTAGAACAGAAACTTGTTGATCGGTCCAATCTGTATAGAAGAAGTTAGCATTGGCAGTTAATGCGCCATCTAGCCAAGTTGAGCGAACTGCTAATTCATAGTTATCGGTATATTCAGGCTTATATTCAAAGATTTTAGACTCAGCTTGGTTGATACCAACACCGCCCGAACGGTAGCCCTTTTGGAAAGTAAAGGTTGAGGTGATGTCGTCATTGAAGTGATAGCTCACGCCTAGCTTTGGCAAGAAAGTATTAAAGCTATTCTCTGTTGTTGCAGCGGGCTGAGATGCTCTATCAGCGATACTTAAAAGTTGGCCATTAATACCGGTAATGAGCGGCACAATACTCTCATAAGGTGTACCCACATAATTAGCAGGGTTTGGCATTTTATCTTGGTTTAAAACCTTATATTTGCCATTGCTACTATTTTTTTGCTCTTCGCGATCAAAGCGCACGCCCGCTAAAATATCCCATTGCTCATTGAGGCGCCAAACGCCATCAGCGAAGAGTGCATAGCTCGTTACTTCTGTTCCAGAAAGAGAGTAGATTTGCGTTCTGGCAGGGTCAAAATCTGCATATTGTGCAATGACCAAGTCGGCAATTTGTGGGCTTAGTTTATATTTTGCTTGTAACACGCTACTTGATAAACCAAGGCGAGATAAGTTGTAGTTGTTTAAACCTGTGCTTAACTCTTTTCGGTCGCCATCAAAGTAGTAAGCACCCGCTACGCCGCTGAAGCTTTCATAGTCAAAAGTTAGTCTGAACTCTTGAGTCAGCGTTGTTTCAGTATTGTCATAGAATGTACTGCTACCCGTGTCGACGACAGGTGCGTTACTTAGGCCTTGTGGGTAGTCCGAATCCCAGTCAAATGCCTCAAGTACGTCAGAGTAAGTTGTATAAGATGAGAACGATAGCTCGTTATTAATGTCATAGTTCAAAGTTAAAGAAACAAGTTCAGTTTCGGCTTTACGCTCACGAGTATCGTTATATGAAGTACTACGGTTGTCAAAATCAACTTCACCAGCATTGGTAGTTAAGTTTGCATCACCATATGCGCGCTCTGCGTTCATGTAGCTAAGCATTGCCGAAAAGTCTTCTAACCCTGCCGGCTCGTATAAAAGTTTTAATCGATAGGTATGTTCTTCATTAAAATCTGAGTCAGAGTTGTCATGTAAGTTCGTGACGTTACCATCGTAGCGCTTTTCTTCACCGCTGAATCTAAATGACAACTCATCTTCAACCAGGCCACCACCAATGGCAATACCGGCTTCTTGCTGACCATTCTGACCAATCAGAAATTTGTATTTACCTTCGTTTTCATGGCTTGGCATTTGAGTATTTAAAATAACTGCACCAGCAAGTGCGTTGCGCCCTTGCAATGTAGATTGTGGCCCACGCAAGATTTCAACTTGCTGCGCATCCCATGTTGAGAAGCCACCATTACGAACTAAGCCCTGTGGTAGCGGTGCGCCATCAATATACACACTTGCTAAGTAGCTATTACCACCGCCAGATACATTAAAGCCGTCGATTCCGCGAATGCTGAAACCATAGCTATCGCCATGGGTATTGGCTGTGTTCATCATCACATCGGTGAAAGTGTTGATCTGCTGTTGTTCGATCATATCAGGAGTTAATACAGCAACACTTGTGGTGGTTTCTTGCAGGCTACGTGCAATTTTCTGACCTGTGACCATGATGGTTTCGATTTCTTTTTCATCACCTTGATCATCGGCAAAAACAAGTTGGCTAGACAGTACCATTGGAATTGCAAGAGACGCACGTAGTGCAAATGAGAGCGCAGAGAGTTTCATTATTCGTCCGTATAAAGTATTTGCTCAAAAAACAGGTTGCAAATACTAACATGATCAAGATTGCAAATCATTATCATTACCGTGCTTGTTGTGGGTATTTTAACCTGTTTTTTATGCTGGGCTGAGAAAGGTGGGGTAATAAAATTATGTTGATACTTTTTTAAGGTGCTGATTTGTTTGGATAAAAAATTATTCTAGCTGCTTTGTATGAGAGCTATCTTAGATTAAATGTACACATAGGGCTTGCTAAAAAGAATGCATATATTCATGAATATACTAATATATGCATTAACGAAATGACTTAAAACAGGTATTTAAAAGCTAAAGGAGAGCTGCAAGCCAGTGAAATGGTTATCTTTAGCCTCCCAGCCATTACCATCAATTTGTCGGTAGCGGGTGTAGGCTTCGAGTTTAAGATGTTCTACTTGCACACCGATGCCTGCACCTAAGTATGCATCAATCTCGTTGTTTGGCGCATTATAAACGGTGATACTTGAGTGGTTACTATAGCGGTCATTGTTACGCTGGTCGTGAAACATAAGCTCAAATGCATCAAAGCCCAACTCACCATATGCGTAAATAGTAGAGAAATAACCAAATTTAAGCCCGGTATCTAAAGTGAGAAAGTCTTCGCGATAACCTTGCTCTGTTGTCACACTGGCATTTCCTAAAGCACTAATAAAACCAATACCAAAAGGGGTGTGATTAAAATAGCCAAGCACTTCAAATCCAGTTGAAATGATATGGTCATCAAGCGCATTAAATTCTGATTTGGCAAATAAAGAAAAATCGAAATCATCATTAGCGGCACAAGGTAAAGAGGTTAAACCGAGTAAGAAAAGAGAAGCAATGTAGCGCGTCATGCGGGGGTCCTTGCAAGTAAAACTGATGAAATTGTAAGGTGAGTAAAGGGCGCTAACTGTAAGAAAGTGTTCATACTTTGTAAGTATCTTCGGCTAATTAGGCCTTAATTGACCTTTAAACTGTTCCTTATAGCGTCTCGAAAGATTAAGCTTCTTACCACTAATGAGGGTCACTTCGCTGTCGCCACTTTGAATGGGGGTGATGGAACTAATGGCATCAAGTCGTACCGCGTGACTGCGGTGAATGCGACAAAACCCCTGAGGCTCGAGTTGTTCACTGAGCTTAGTTAAGGTGGCGCGAAGTGGATAAATACGCCCACCAATGTGTAAGTTGACATAATTACCTGCAGATTCTAACCACTCAATATCACTGACTTTGATAATAAATTCTTTGCCGAGTTTTCTTACCAGCAGGCGTTCAAACTGCGGTTTTACAGACTCTTCAGTTTGTTGCAGAACATGGGCCTCGCCCTTTAATTGGCCGATAAGATATTGATAACCTTTAATCGCCATAATTAAAAACAAAAACCCCCATACATCTTTTCGGTATTCATACAAAAATTCATACCAGAGCAAACCAAAATCGTAGCTGCTTGCTTGGCTCCAATAAACGAGTTTGCGAAGTGCCACCATAATGGCAACATGTAATACACTAAACACGATTGACGCGAAAAAGTACAAGCAGAGTGAGCGTGTTATGGCTTGAAAATTAAAAGGTTGGTATTTAAGAAGGTAAATTACACCGGGTACGAGTATTAGCGTACTTAAGGCGCTGCTATATTCCCAGACAAATGGTTCCCACAACTGAAAAGGCAATACGCCATCACGTTGCGCTTCCATAATGTCAGAAGTGGCATTAATGGTATTGTTGATAAGGATATAAACCATTAATAATATCGCGCCATACTGACCTGAGTATCTTAAAAAATGTGTAGAACGCGCCATCTTTGGTTCTCTTTAAGTGAACATAAAACCAGCTTATCAAGTAACTTAAGCAGTCCCAAGCTGTTTATCCCACATTGCCACCGCTTATCCCTAGTTACTGTTTTTTAAGCACATATTTATTTTATTTCAGACAGTATTCAGCAACAGTGAGATTACTTGGATTGAGTACAAGATAGGAAATATGATGCTCAAAAATATCTCTACATTATGGCAACCCCCCTTAACGCATTCATCGTCACGTTTAGTTGAACTGGATTGGCTTAGAGTCTTGGCGTTTGGCTTGTTGGTTTTTTATCACACAGGCATGTTGTATACGCAAAACTGGGGATTTCATTTCAAAAGCACGTACCTAAGCTCAGGGATTGAAAATGCCATGCTCTTACTCTCGCCATGGAGAATGGGTTTAATTTGGTTTATCTCGGGTGCCGCTTTAAGTTGTTTAATACAAAAGAGCGTAATACCCTCATTTTTGTTCAGTCGAACCATAAAAATCTTACTCCCTTTATTTATTGGCGTCTGGCTGATTGTGCCTATTCAACTGTACGCACAAATGCACCAAGAAGTCGGGTTAGATCTTAAGTATTTTCAGTTTTATCTGGCCTTTACTGACTTATCTAACCCATTATTTTCTCAGTACCAATCGGGGATTTGGCCACATGTTGATGTTAATCATCTTTGGTATTTACGCTCTCTTTGGGAGTTCACTTTACTGTTGGTTTTGTTGCTACCTATATTGTGGAGTAATTGGTTGCAAGTTGCGCTTGAATCACTCATAAAGCGTGATTTTATTTGGGTTTTCTTAGGGCTATTAGTGCCTCTTTGTGTATTAAAACTGTCTTGGCCTAGTGAGACATTTCGTTATCCAATGGGGCTTGTTTTTTTAATTTATGGCTTTTTACTGACACATCATCGAGTGTTCTTTGAAAAGCTCAGTCAGAACTGGCATAGGCTATTAGGTAGCTTTATTGTGGGATATCTGCTGGTGGTTTGGGGCTACCAAATGATTTGGCTTAACGATCAAAGTTTACAATGGCAGATTACCGCAATGGACATGCTTTACACTGCTCAGAGATTACTTGGCGTGATGACGATGTTGGCATTGGCAGCGCGATTCTTAAAGCGTCCCCATCGCTTATTACCAAGAGTTAATCGGTTAGTGTTTCCTTTTTATATTTTTCATCAGAGTATCATTATTGCTTTGGCATTCTGGTTCCATGATATGAATTTGGGGGCAGTAGCGGAGGCTTGCTTAATTGTATTAGGTACTTTTACACTCTGTGCTCTGTTGTGTGTTGTCTTAAATTACTTGCCATTTATGCAGCCATTATTTGGTATCAGGGTGAATAAAGAATATTCGAAATACCTTAAAATAGCCGGGAATACTTTGATGTTCATCCTTTTGGTGCCCATGGCCTTAAACATTCTATTTTGAATATATTCCGTAACCCTTAGTTATATATCGGGTTGACTCATGCTTATTCAGAAAAGCTTGATGATTGTGTACATTAAAAGTGTTTTAAAATATAGCAAGTTGTATATTTTACCTAAACTTAAAGGGTGACTTCACACGTATTACTCATAGTATAAGTAGCATCACACAGGTGAAATAATGTATGAAAGAAGAAGTTCAATTAGTTGATGAGCTGGGTAATGTAATTGGCTACGAAGAAAAGCTAAAAGCACATAGGTTGGGGCTTTTGCACAGCGCGTTTTCACTCATGATTGTCAGGAATACCAAATCAGGCTATGAATTTCTACTTCAACGTCGTGCGCTTGGTAAATATCATAGTGGTGGTCTTTGGAGTAATACATGTTGTTCTCATCCTAGGCGAGGCGAGCCCATTCAAGATGCTGTTCGTCGACGTGTCAATGAAGAGCTAGGTATCATGACATTGTCACCGCTCCATGCACTATCGCCATTTACCTATAAAGCTTATTTAGATAATGATCTCATTGAACATGAATATGACCATATTTTTATATCAGAGTGTTCACCTGATCCTATCTGCCCTGAGCCAAATGAAGTCATGTCATTTGAGTGGATGAAAGAGCAGCAAATTTTGCAACTCTTAGACACAGAACCGAAACGATTTACGGCATGGTTTGCTGATGTTTTTAAATATGTACGTGCTTATTTATTGGGTTTTAAATCATAAACAGTTACTTTTTTTCCGACCAAATAGTTAACAGCATATGGGGCACCGTCAGCGCGAATAACAAAATAAACGTAGTGCTAAACAGGTTTTCGTCGAACGCTCGAATATTGTTAAACATAATAAAAAAAGCGAATGCCAACAGTGCGGTGCCAACCATAGGTATGCTCACCCAACAGATAAACGAGAATCTACTTAATTGATAGTCGGTCATAATCCTCTTTGTATGTAATATCGAATGAAATGCACAAAAGTAAGCTAGAAAAAATGCCAGAGGCGGTAACAAGAAGGCAGACAATGCGATACCCAATGTCGTTTTAATATGTGTTTTGAAATAAAGATGAAATGCACGGATAAAAACTAAGCTAATTAGGCTTATGCTGTTCAAAGCTTTCAACAGTAAGATAAATCTTTCAGCAGTAACTTGGTCGTTGCCAAGTAGCATAAACAGAGACGTTAGATTGTCAGAGTAAAGCCATACGCTTGCACTAAGTAAAATGGAGGCAAGGCATATTCTGGCTAAAAAGTGATTTAGTTCAACCCAGTCTTCTTGAAAATGGCCAATCGCCAAGACATAGAAAGTTAAGAGGCCAAGAAAAGGAGAGGATTGCCAAAAAAATAAACAAACTAAGACAATGAGTAGATAGACACCATACAAAATGACTCTTTTGAGGAGGCTACTTTGGAAAGGCAGCTGTTTTAAACAGTATTTTTCAATAACAATCACATCAAGTGCACCATGAGGTATCCCAACAAAGAAAATGGCGACGGCAACGAGTGTGAACAAAAAAAGCTGAGAAAGATCAGCGATGGCAAGCATACACACTAAACCAACAGCAACCGCAAAAAATGGAAATATCTGGTCGGGTGATTGGTACGTTTTAGGTGTGATCCTATTCATAATGCGCGTAAAAAAGCCCTTTTCGGCATCGCAAGAATGATATTGGTTAAATCTTTGAATGAAGCAGATTCCGTCATAAATTGCGTGAAGCAGCCTGGACTCGTTCTCTGTATCAATGATTTAAAAAGATTGGGGGCAATAAGCATGTTATTTTTTAAAGCACGAAGAAACAGTCTATCCATTAACCTGTATCTGATTGATATAGGCATTTTTTGTGTAAAAGGTTGCCCTGTGTTTATCTGATATGCGGCTTCTTTCGCCCAGCGTTGAGTGGGTAAAAACGTGTAACCCGAGCTGGTTCTGACATGACCTCCAGCAATACCGCTGCGAGTATAAAATTGCCCGAATTTAAGGTGATTTTGAGGTTTCATTGTGTGCATTGGTATTACGCCTTGCTCCCAAGTGAGCGCGCGTAGTTTTTTCAAATCAAAGCGCTCTGCAATTTTGTCATTAACTTCTTGCTTAATAATATTAAATGGCAGTACAGATTGGCTAAAGTAAGTCACTTCATAAAGTGCACGATGGTCGTCGATAGGTAGAATATAGACAAAGCGCAAAGCGCCGTTGTTTGTGACTGTCATTTGCTCCATTAATCCAACACAGCTCGAATCAAACAACGCCGTTGAGCTTTCAAGCCAAACACCTACAAAGCATTGAAATAACTTACCTTTAGCATTTACATGTTTGTCTAGTCGGCTGTCTACAATATAGTTTGAAGTGATTGAAGTCGCAGTGTGTTCTGTATTAAGTAGCAAACTTTTATCACGTTTTTGAACATCGGTGACAGGTTTCGAAAAATGTAACTCAATGTGCTTGCTTTTATGACATTGCTCCATAAAAAACTGGTAGAAATCAGCCCCTTTTATACAGTGATAGTGTTGCTTTGGATTCATAGAGTTGTGTTGAAAGGTGTCTATTTCGTCACTGACCTGCCATTTAGACCAAGATTTAGAAATTAACGGTTTAAGGTAATTGGGCAAGTGTTCTTTGCCCCAAAAACACCATGTTCGTGCTTTATCAAATGAATCTTCAGCTTCGAACATTCCAATTTTACGCTGGCTTTTTATATCATTAAGAGCCAGCACAAGAGACGCGTTTGCCATACCAATACCGATGCAACTTAAATCATAAGCGGCTTTCATAATGCGTCACTGTTTGTTGGTTTGAGTTGAGACAGCGACCGATGTAATTCTTTGTGATGTTTTAGTGTATTTATTGGTGCTACTGAGGGTAGTTGCCATAATGCCTTTGCTGCAACCAATATTTTTTTGTAAGTAGGCACTACACATCGAGGCAACCAATACTGATAATGCTGTTGTTCGATTAACACACCGATATGTCTATACACTGACAGCGCGACAGCAATCGCCCTTCTACTCTTAGGTGGCAGAAATTGTAGCCCTATTCGGGCACTGGCATAATATTGCTCTGCAAGTTGTAACAGTCTTTTTATGCTGTTTGCCGTGGTTTGCCTTATCTGTTCATCCTCAGATAAGATTTCTTCAGGCGAGTGAGGGCACCATGAAAAAGGTAAGTATCGTCTGCCCATTTCAGCGTCTTCTTTGACATCTCTGGCAATGTTTGTCAGTTGCATGGCCACACCCAAATCAATGGCAAAGTCGTAACCTCGTTTATCGGCACCGAGAATAGGACACATCATTAGCCCAACAACGCCAGCGACCTGATAAGCATATTGAATTAACCCGTCTTGGTCATGAATTCGTGCGGGAGACAAATCACTTTGTACACCATTTACCAGAGTCATTGGTAGAGCTGTTGAAATTTCATGTCGTTTAAAAAAACGGATGAATTCATCGAGTGTTTGACCGTAAGAGTTAATTTTTCCTGAAAGGCTATCATTAATGTGGTTGAGTTGCTTCGCTGCTAATTCAGCATGCTCACTTTCATCGGCAATGTCATCGACCCATCTACAAAACTGATACAGCTTTGCAGCTTCTTGCAATTGTCCATGCTCTAATAGCCGACCTGCAAAT
Source organism: Pseudoalteromonas sp. MTN2-4 (assembly GCF_042848605.1). Lineage (NCBI taxonomy): Bacteria > Pseudomonadati > Pseudomonadota > Gammaproteobacteria > Alteromonadales > Pseudoalteromonadaceae > Pseudoalteromonas > Pseudoalteromonas sp. MTN2-4. The sequence continues at coordinate 227,003 of NZ_BTGK01000005.1, read as the reverse complement.
CTGAAAGATTTACCATATCGACTAAGTGTACTCAGTGCAGGTTCTGTCATACAAGCAAGCCTATTAATGTTAAGAGCTAGTCGAGCGGGTGATTAAACTGGGTATTAAATGCTCCAACACTTTTGCAGAGGATAATACGCCAGGCACACCCGCGCCAGGGTGCGTTCCTGCCCCTGTTAAATACAAGTTATCTAACCCCTCTGCACGATTGTGGAATCTAAACCAAGCTGATTGAGACAAGCTTGGTGCAATTGAAAAACCAGAGCCGTCAACACTTAAATAATCAGAAGCAAATTCTTCAGGTGTCATATCAAATTGCACAACAAGGTGACTTTTAAGATTAGGTAAAATAGTTTGTTCAAGTGCGTTTAATATTTTTGTGGCATAGGTATCTCGCAACTCATCCCAATTTTGACCGCCTTGTAAATTTGGCACCGGAGAAAGCACATAAAAACTATCGCATCCGTCAGGTGCCATAGAGGGATCCGTTGCTGTTGGCCTATGTAAGTAAAGCGAAAAATCATCAGCCAAGATTTGCTTGTCAAAAATGTCAGATAACAAGCCTTGGTAGCGTTTTCCTAACCAGATTGTATGGTGAGCGATATCGTCATAGGTTCTATTCGTGCCAAAGTAAAGTACATATAGGCCCATAGAAGGCTTTGCGAATTTGGTTTTAATCTTAGCTGAAAAGCTGATTTCATCCTTGGCGACCATATTTTGATACAGATATTTTGGATCTGTGTTAGACACCACTAAATCACAGTCATATGTTTGGTTATCTGTCGTAACAACTGAATGCGCTAGACGATTAGAGGTATTAATTTTTTCTATGGTGGTGTCAAGTTGTATGTGGATGCCTTGCTCACGCATTAACCTTTCTAGAGCACGCACAACAGCACCCATTCCACCTTTAGCAAAATGGATACCCCATTTTAATTCTAGGAAGTGTATTAAGTTATAAATACATGTTGTATCAAAGGGGTTGCCGCCTACGAGCAAAGGCTGTATTGAAAAGGCTTGCCTGAGCTTATCATGTTCAAGGTGATTACAGACAAATTGCCAAACACTCAAATAACTTTTTAGTTTCATCAAACTGGGTACTTGCTTGAACATGGTCGTTATTGAGTGAAAGGGTTTGTCTGATAACTGAGAGAATCCGACATCAAAGATGGCTTCAGATGACTTAATTAGTTTTAAGTAACCAGCTTTGTCTTGTGGAGCTATTCTTTCAATTTCTAAAAGTGTTTTTTCAAGTGAGTCCCCATAGTCAAACGTATCACCATCAGGGTAGTAAAAGCGGTACCAAGGGTCTACTGGCACAATATCGACATAATTGGATATGTCTTTGTCAAAAAGGTCAAAAAGCTCTGAGAATAGATGAGGTGCAGTAATAACTGTTGGACCAGCATCAAAGAGAAAGCCTTGCTTTTCGAATGTTTGCGCTCTGCCGCCGAGCTGTTTAGCGCGATCAATTAAGGTTACGTCGTAACCCTTTGCTTTAAGTCGAAGTGCAGCGGCAATACCACCAAAGCCCGCACCGATTACAATGGCTTTAGTCATAGGCATGTTCGTCTTTTAATAATTGTATTTTTAGTTTCAGTTTTTGTATGTAAGGAGATATTAACCCTGTTAGCTCAGGTGGAAGTTGAGATTCATTTTTTTCGCTAATTTCTATAAGCTTTTCGGCATCTTGAAAAGCAACACAATACAAATCAGATGGTAGATAACAAGTACATTCTTTGGCTAAAAGTGACAAGTAGTTACACCTACCACAAGCATCATCCTGTTGCCAATCTTCAATGTCATCAATAATTTGGTACGCCGAAGCAAACGGGTTAAAGATGTTGTTGAGCACTTTGATGTCCATTTCAACATCCGCAAAACATAGCGGCATGGCTACACAAACTTGCAATAAAGGCACCGATTTAAGAGCCACAGTGTTGCAATACTGAGCTGTCGTCAGGTTTTGCCATGTTTGCGAATTTATATCGGCGGACTGACCCGTAATGGTTGTTTCGGTGACCATTCTCAATAAATGTAAGCATTCACCAATCTTAAGCTTACAGTTTAGGTGAGATAATATGCCGAATGAACGCGCTATCAACATATCACCAGCGCATATGGCTATCTGAGAATTGTATTTGTGCCAAACAGCTTCTTTTTTACGTCTATATTCATCGCCATCCATTAAGTCATCATGCAACAATGACGCGTTGTGAAGACATTCAATAGCAGCTGCCATAATAACAGCGTCATTCTCTTGAATGCCCAAACGATGGCAAGCCTCCAACGTCAACTTAGCTCTGACTTTATTCCCGCCACTTGAAAGGTGATAATTTACAGCTGTATCTACGTTATCATCGCAATCGACGTTAGATAAACTTTCAACAAGATAAGAGTCAACCAAATTGAGTAAATTTGAGGTAAGCGAGTTTGAGTGACTTGTATAAGACATAATAACCCTCAAAATTTAAAATGCGCCACGAGGGCGCATTATCAACGGTTAAGATGTTTGCTCATCAGAGCTGGATGTCGCTGCAGCCCAAATAACAACCCCAAATGCTATCTTATTAACAAAATCTGCAAGGTTGTAGACAATATTCAGCGTATTTTCACTGCCACCACCAGTATAACCGAGTACATAACCAAGTGGGTATATTGCCCAACCGACAGTAACTATAATACGTAATGCGTTAAATGCCTTCTTACTGGCTTCTGTCCCGTTTTCGGCACTTATTTTACTGGCTTCCCCTAAGAATACTTCATAAATAATGAATAGCCATGCAAGCATGCTAATTACAAAAGCACCCCAAACATTGATGCTTCTGATTTCGCCAAAATAACCAAATACTAGCATTACCACAGATGCAGCCATGAGTTTCCAAAACAGTGCTGAGCGTACTACGGCAATAGCAGTTAATATCAAGTAGAACTCTATAATTTGAAGGGGCACGGTCAGTAACCAATCTACATATCTGAATGTGGTTGGACTGGTACCAGAAACTATCCAAACTTCACGCATATAGAAATAGTGAATCGCAGCTATACCTGTTACCAAAGCCGCAACAGAAAGGGATGTTTTCCATTTTCCGACTGCGCGGTCTCTTTCCATGAAAAAGAAAAAGGTTGCAGCAGTCATTGCTGCAGAGATTATCCAAAAGGACATGCCGACAAAATCGGCTGGGTCGAGCATCACTTCTTTCATAACTTTTCACACCATATTGAGTAATAAATTATGACCAGACCACTTACAACATGTCGTCTAGGCCGGTTTAGAAATACTGCATTTTTGTAAGCATACGAGATTAATATTTAACTGGTTCACCTTATAAGAAAGGTAGTTAATACCATCAAAATATTCCACTCAGATTAACTATGTTCTAAATATGGTAAATAATTTGTGTAGACGCAAACTCGCAAAAGGTGTAATCGGAAATTCAATAAAAATTTATTGTTGTGCTATTTTCAATTATGTAACTGCTAATAATATTTATCTTCGCAGGCTTTTATATACAATTATCTTAATCATGCACAGTCTATTAGACTTTGGTTTTTCTCTTCTCAGAATAAAAAGTAATCAGTCAAAATTTCGTAATAACTTAAAAATAGGATTTAAATAACGCTTAAAAATTAAGATTAAAAGTGTACTTGGGTGATCTTTATTTTTGTTTCAACGTTTACCGTTAAAAGCCATTTAGAGCAAACGTGAATGAATCAAACATCTTTAGACAAAAACATGATTGAAGAGTCAGCACTGTTAGAAGGAGAAGCGCCAATGCCAGGTGCACCATCCGTGCTTATTAGTGACTCAAAAGCATGCATTCCTCAGCATTTTATGACTTTTCAGCATGACAGACAAAGCGTTGAAGAGGTGGTGTCTAATATTAATTTTGATGAAGATTATCTTGTGTTTGTTGATGAAGACAAAGCGGGTGTGTTTATTCAACTAGGTATTGTGGGGAAAGACAATTACCGACAAGATAATGATAAAAAGATCGTCTATGGACGAAGGTGGCGCGTCGAGGCAACCTTGCCAACATCAGAAATTATTCAAACAGTTTTTTTGGCCATTAAGTCTGCCAGAGAGCATGAGATACGAGAATTGTTCAAACTTTCGATTTTAGGTGGTGTGGCTACCCCCTTTAATAATCATCATGATCTACCAATGATGGCTAATTATAGTGATCAATTTTTATGTCAGAGCCATGCTAACAACAAGCTTCAGAGCGACTTTTCGATCACTGATTTATTGGCTTCAATTACCTATGACAATGCAAAATTTACACTCATTGATATCGAGCAGAGACACAATGGTACATACTTAATAGACATTCAAATCTTACCTTTTTTTCAGGGTAGACTCTCCGAATTAATAAATAAAACTCTCACACTACTCGTACATGAATTGACCGCCAATGCAGTTTTACATGAGCTGATGACTCAATTGGTGCAGCTAAGTAACCGATATGTCGAAGAAAATTTTAAGTTCAAACAATTTGCAAGATTTAGCAGAAGTGTGAGTATTGATGCTATTGCAAATACATCTATTTTGACACGTTCAAATGTGGCTAAAGAAGCGTCCGAATCTTTCAAAACCATTTTTAAAAACAGTAATTACGAGACTGACATAACCAGAGTACCTTCAATTCACGATAGTGTATTAGGCTGCGCTTTGCGAAATCGATTAAAAAGTTTTGGCTCACTTCAAGGTATATTGCCAAAAAACTTTTTACCAAATAAGTCTGTCGACTAATCGTTCGTGTCAGTCATAATGTGTGAAGTTGTAACAATATTATAAAGACTTATAGCGCTAAAGTTTTTTCAAATGTTTCTGTGGATTGCGCTTATTGACTTTTGCTCTAGCAAGCTTGTCGCATCCATTCTCTATTCTTTCTGGTAAATATGGTGACCATCTACTAACCGCGAACGCGTTTTCACGTTTTGTACTTATATGCGTATCCTTTTTATCTGTCATTACAATGCTAGTTTGAAAAGGCACCTTATTTTTTTGCCGTACAGTGCCATAAGATTTGGCTAAGTTAAAAATTTGCAGGTATGGAGGTGTACATTACCTCATAATTCAATACTAAAATGATTCATATGAGTGAAGGTTTAAGGATAACTAGGCAACCTGTTTATGCCGCCACCAGAACAAAGTGCAGACGGTAACAAGAAGTACAGCACTCAATCCAAGACTTAAGGTTATCGCAAGATTTGTAGCCGTTTGATCCGCCACTTGAATGCTGATCATAGGGTAGGTCCAAGGGCTGTAAAACCAATGACTTTCAGATCTTGAAAGGTTCATAGCAAAAACAACCATAATAAAAGCTGCACAAATCGGAGCTGCAAAGTTATTGATTAATTTTGAAATAATCAAACCAATCAAAATAATAGGTAGGCTAGTAATTGACGCGTTAATGAAAAACTGTAAAAAGCTTATATTGGCGCTTTCAAACTGTGGAAAACCGAGTTGCATAAGCAACCACGCACTGATAAAAATAAAGCACACCATCAGCAGGTTAGCCAAAACGATCAGCAAAGAGGTAATGGTAAATTTAGCAATGAATAGCTTAATAGGTGAGATAGCAAAGCTACTCATCAATAACCAGCCATTATCTTTGTGTTCTATTTGATGAATAATAGTGGTGACTAAAGCAATTAACATAGGCAGCATCAATCCAAGCCACAATGTCGAATTAGCTGATATATATCCAAACCACCCAAACTCAGCAAAAACATCGAGTCCACGCTCAAAAGTCACTAAAAATTGCAAACTTATCACGGCCAAAGGGCAGGCAAAAAGTAAAGGTATCAGCCATTGTCTTTTTAGTTTAGTGCACTCACACAGCAAAACAGTCAGCGTTTGTTTAAGCATATTCAGCCTCCTTATTGATTGATAGATGTATGTTATTAAATAGCTTTGACAAGCTTTGCGTGTGGTAATGGAATTGGTAAAAGTCGATATTTTGTGCCAGTAGAGATTTATACACCTGTGGACAAAGCGACTTGTCTATTTGATGAATGGTGATCTTGCCGGCTTCTGGTGTTGATACTTTAAAGACTCTACTTAAAAGTGTTTGAGCTTTATCGGTATGCTCAGCTGATATCGACACTTCTAATGTGCCTAGAGGGTCGTCTATTAAGTCCGGTAAGCTTCCTTCGATCACTAGGTTACCTTGTGCGAGAATGCCAACATGTGTTGCCACTTTTTCCACTTCTTCAAGAATATGGCTAGAGAACAATACGGTTGTATTAAAGCGCTCAGGTAGTGTGCGGATCAAGGTTCTAATTTCTTCAATACCGCTTGGGTCGAGGCCATTGGTTGGTTCATCTAATATCAGCAGCTCGGGTTGACCTAAAATGGCATTGGCAAGTGCTGCTCTTTGTTTCATACCTAAAGAGCAGCGTTTTAAGCGCGTATGTTGTTTGGCTTGTAAATTTACAATAGTCAGTGCTTCATCAATGCACTGTTTTGGTAAGCCTTTCATCTTTGTGCAATAACTCAAGAACTCTTTAATCGTTAGGTTTTGATAAAAAGCAGGCGCATCAATGAGGCAACCTAAGCGCGACTTTAAGCGCATGCTTACAGGCTCTCCTAATATGCGAATATCACCTTGTTCAGGTTTAAGCGCGCCTAATAGCATACTGAGTAAGGTGGATTTTCCGGCACCATTGTTTCCTAACAAGGCATATATACTCCCTGTTGGGACGGTCATATTGAGCGCTTTTAATACTTGTGTGTTAGAAAATGCTTTGTGTGCATTCACTATTTTTACTGCGGCCTGTTCCATCGTTTGCTCCAACATCATCTTTGGCTTTATTAGATCAATATCATCAGGCATATACATCAGCGGTGCGCCTGAAATTAAATCGGTCTCTAGACCGATCCCTTTTTATAAATAAATCTGTACACTTGCTGGGCGAATTTATCTATTCACAAGGATAGTATCGAGTGATTGATTACTTAAAACAGTGCCTTACGGCTTACTCAATCAGAGCAAAAGTAATAATAGGCCTATTATTGGTCAGCTTTTTTGCTTGTTTTAGTTTAGTGACCGTGCAGTTACTGATTTTTAATGTACCTAAAATATCTGAAATCTATGCTTTGTATGAGCAAGAGATTGCCCCGAAAATTATTCTAGAAATGAAACAAACAGGTGGGTTGAGTGAGCTACATTTTGACGACTCAGCTTATTTAAGTGCCCTTAATATTCGTAAAGTTTTGGTGGTAGATTTAGAGGCTAAAGTCATTGCGCAAACTGAGCATGCCCCACTTTTTGTTGGTGATATTGGCGCGCAACTGCCCCTGCAAGTGAGAGACGACCTTACGGATGCCCTGTTAGCACATTACAACAGTGGCGTTGAGATGATGGCTGATGATGTTGCCATTTTCACCCGTGCCTTAACCGACCATCAAGGTAAGCAGCTAGGTGCTGTAGTAATGTGGATCGATAACTGGTCTGCAGTCGGCTCTCTCCCTTCTTCGTTGTTGTCACAATGGGTTAGCTTTTTACCTTTCGCACTTATAGTTGCAGGATTTATTTTATGCTGTGGCGCCATTGTTATGTGGCTCGTAGGCAGCCGTATTCAAAAGCGCTTAAAGCACTTTAATCATGTGACATTACTATGGGGGCAAGGGCGATTGACTGAGCGTCTAACAATAGATGGGGCTGACGAGCTAGAGCAGAGTTTTGAAAAGTTAAATCGACTTGTTGAACAGCTTGATATACACATTAAGCAAGAGCAAGAAACAAGATTACAAAAGCAACGTATAGAATTTGCCGGAGAGCTGCACGATACCGTTAAGCAACTGTTGTTCGCAAACAACTTAAACCTATCTAGTTGTCAAACATTGGCACATTCAGAAGCACAATTGAGTCTACTTTTAAAACAAGCCCAGAGTAATAATCAGCAAGCATTTGAACAAGTTAATCGGATTTTACAGGTACAAACTGAGCACGAGTCATCGGCGCAAGCATACGTTGAGATGTCAGAGTTAACTACTTATTTGGCGTGTTGGAAGCAACAAACTGGCCGTGACTTGGAGGTAAAAAAACCTCAAAGCGGACAAATATCAAGTTACTTGTTTGCGAGTATTAAAGAGGGGCTACAAAATATCTCTAAGCATAGTGACGCAGACACTATTCGCTTATGTCTTGAGCTCAATGACGGTGAAAGCCGCTTTAGTTTATTCGATAATGGCACTGCGCAGTTTAACCCCAGCTTTGGTCAAGGCTTAGAGATCATAAAACAAAAGCTACATTCTCTGGGTGGACGTTTATCTTTAGAGCAGCGTGAAGATGATAGCAAACATAAGGTAACCTGCCTTACTGGATATCTACCTTCAGCAAGCAAGGAGTAATTATATGAAAGATAAAGAAAAGAAAATCAAAATCGTTACCATTGACGACCATGCAATAGTACGTAGCGGTATCGTCCAGTTTTTACAAATGCAGCCTGATATGTCGGTTGTGGCAGAAGCTGGCACTATACCTGATGGTATGACAGTGATTGCTAACAGTGAACCAGATGTTGTGCTACTCGATCTAATTTTGGATGGAGAAGTTGAGGGTGTACAAGCTGCGAAGCAAATTAAACAACAATATCCACATATTCAGGTGGTGATCCTAACCTCATTTCACCAAGATACATTAATATTTCCTGCATTAGATGCTGGGGTTATCGCTTATCTACTTAAAGACATACAACCAGATGCGTTAGTTGATGCGATACGCAAAGCTTCACAGGGCGTTAGCACTTTATCTCCTATGGTTGCTACAAGAATTCTTTATGCTGAACGAAATAAAGAAATGCAATTAAGCGAGCGCGAGTCAGAGGTATTACGCGCTATTGCGCAAGGTCTGTCTAATGCCGAAATATCTGAACAATTGTTTATCTCAGTCAAAACAGTGCGCACACATGTCAGTAATATCTTGTCAAAGCTAAACGTCAGAGACCGAACTCAGGCTGCGGTACATGCTTGGCAAAATGGACTTATCTTATAATATGCTCAGCGGCGCATTAAAACTCGCCACTGAGAGAAATTGTTAGGCTCGCTTCACTGTGTTCTAACGCATAGTAGCGATAATCTAACTTGCCAGTTCTATCTGGGTGATAAATGTGGCGGTCATACAGGTATTCTCCACCAAAAGCATCTTCAAGTTCTATGTTGAACTGCATGTCATTATCTAAGCTAAATTCGGCGTAAAAACCGTAAATAGCGCGATCTTTTTGTCGATAAACTTCTTCTGGATAGAAGCTTGTTTCAGTGTCGGGTAAAGACGCCAGTATACCCCAAGCATACCACTCTCCGTCTTTTCTAAATTCTATCTCGGCGCTGTGCGGTTCTAGCCAAGATATAACTCGATCACCAGTTAGCGGATCATCGTAGTTAGCATCGCGATACTCATAAAATACCTTGATCAGGCTGTCATCCAGTAACCAATTAGTCTGCACATTGATATCGAGATCTAAGCCATAATAATAGGCGTGTCCTGCATTACCGACCCCCCAGTCACCATTATCAAAGCGAATGAACTCATGAATATCACGCTGTTTTTGCCAAAAAGCGCGCGTATTTAGCGTCCAGTGATCGTCTGCTTCATAATTTAACTCGTAACTAAACTCGATACTTTGTTGAGGCTTTAACTCAGTGTTGCCCGATTGCTCACGGCCAAAATCATTATCTTGGCTATCTAGAAAGTCAGTAAAATCAAGCTGGTCGACTCTGCGCTGCAAAGTGAATGTTGATTGCAGGCCGTTTTGCGCTTGGTGGCTTAGCTTAATTAGAGGTTTAAGGTAGCGACTTTGTGTTTCATATTGGGTATTTGATTGGCTGCTAAGCTTGGCGTATTCACCCGTTAATTTGCTATATAGCTGCCATTGCGGGTTAAGCTCTATTTTGCTGGCAATAAAAGGCTCTGCACGGGTTTCACTGACACTGGTTGTTGTGACTTTACTCTCTGAGCTATGCGCTTCTAAAGTATCTGCCTCTAAACGGTTGTGACTTACCTCTATACCTAGCTCTGGTTGCCACCACAAAGTAGGCTGCTGAGTTGAAAGCTTTAATACTTGCTCAGTATTTGATTGGGTTTGCTGAAATTGAGTAAGTGTGAGTTCACTGTCGTTTTGCTCTGTGGTGAGGGCAACTTGGTCACTATCACGAAGGCGAAGTAACCCTGTCACTTGCCAGAGCCATGAAGATTCGCTCTCATTTGCTTGCTGTTGCCAATCAAAGCCAAGTTCATACTCATCGAGTTGCGATTTATCTTTTATAACTTCATTACCCGGCGCATCGTTATTACCTTGCCAGTCACGCGCATAATCTTCTTGATAATGTTCTTTTAGAAACAGCGCATTTATTTGCAATACGCTGTCAGTCATCACTTTGCTTGATGTAATACCTGTGTTGATATTTTCAATGCTTTCTTGATACTGCTCTTGACCACTTAAATAGCTGATATTTTGATGATTAAACTCAGTGTAATCGGTTGTTGAGTAAGCAAGGTTTTTGTCTGTAGAAAGCTGTAATTGATGATCCCAATCCAGCCATTGTGTACTGACTTGCAATGAGGCGGCATTTACTTGATTAAAGTCTTTATGTGATTTAGCACCTACCTGCCAATTTGCCCTGTTTTGAGAATTATCTCTAATAATATTAATCATTTGCGTATATTGGCTGGCAGAAGAAAATGGGTGACCGGCTAAATAGACTTCCATTTCAGCAATCTGACTTATAGGTAAATCTGACAATATCGCTTCTAGACTTTGCGATTTATTGAGAACGGGCAAGCCGTTAATCAATACATTACCGCTGGCGTTACTTAGGCCTCGTTGATTATTCGAGTCAATAAACTGAAAGCCTGCAATTTGCTCAATAATATCGAATGCGGATTGCCCCTGCATGGCAAGAAGGTCGTCACTGGTATATAGCGCGACATTATCTTCAATGACAATCCGCGTATCGTCTTGAGCGAACACTGTAGAGTTAAAGCCTAATACACTGATTAAAACAGCAGAATTAAGCCAATTTTTGCTATGCATAGTGCGTCCTTGGTTGGTGATATAAATCGCTGCTATTAAAATTTATTTAGGCTGAGTTCTCAATTATAAAGTGTTATTTGGTAAGGGCTAGGGACGAGTGGACGGGTTTCTTTCCAGTTATCCCATTGAGTTGGGATAACTGGACTTACTAGTTAAAATACAGATCAAGCGGCTTGTTGTAGGAAGGTCTTAACCGCTTTTTTATGGGCTTTACTCAAGGCAACGGCATTGTCGTTCGACATTACCACATAGCCACTTCCTGAGGGCTTAATCGTCACCTTTTTGATCAATTTAATATTCACTAAATGTGAGCGGTGGGTTCTGATAAAGGTGTTATCAGGCAAGTTGGCTTCAACTTCTTTCAATGTGGCACGTTTTAACCAAGTTTTTTGTACCGTGCAGATCTCTACATAGTTACTAGCAGAGTTAAACTGAATGATCTCTGCATAAGGAATATCAATACATTGACCGTTATGTTCAACAGTAATACAGGCTTGTTGTTCTGCTTGAAATACATCAAGTTGAACAGACTTTGGCTTTATTAAGCGCTGCCAAAGATAAATGTTTACGAAAATCACCAAAGGGTGCAAGGGGGCAAAATATAAAAAAGTATAAGGAATTGGGTCGTTAAGGGCATAAAGGTCAAAAATGGCTTGTGCGCCCATGGCAATAATAAACGTACCTATACAAGCAATTAGAGAGAAGGTTGTGATATGTCTTTTCTGCTGTTCAATAAGGCTGAGAGCTCTAAACAGCAAAGGTGTAATAATAAACCATAAGCCCCATTCTTGAATTGCCCAATACCAGACATTATTGAGCTGATCTTCTGGTGCGACTGATAAATCATAAAATGCATCTATTGTGGTAAGAAAGAGTATGACAACGCTCCAGCCAATACTGGATATTTGCCATTCTTTACGTATTTGCTTGTCCATCGTTGCCCCTAAATCAGAAACCACGCTTAGTTTACTAGGTGAGCAAAAATTGGCAATTTCTTGCGATAAATTTTTAGCTCGATCATCCAAATACGCACCTAAAACAAGCGCCTTGCTCACGTTGGATGTAAATGAGGTCGCCACCATGGTTCAGCATAATCTGCCTTGAAAGACTCAAACCGATGCCCGAGCCCTTTTGCTTAGTAGTAAAAAACGGTACAAACATCATGTCGACCACATGCTCTGCTACGCCCGGGCCGTTATCACTGACTTCAACATAGTGTTGACCAGCTTTATTACAGCCAGTTTTTAATTGCACGCTTGCTGAAGAATCGCTGTTGTTTTGCTGCACAGCTTCAATGGCGTTTTTGGTTAAGTTAATAAGTACTTGCTCTATCTGTGCGCTATCTAACATAGTAAGTTGTGAGTGTGACACGTCGAGCTGAAAGTCAATACAGGCAGTACTACAAGTTTGTTGATGGAGCTGAAATACGCCTTCAACCAATGGAGCAAGTTGCTCAGGGTTAAGCTTGGGTGCAGGTAAATTACTGACTTCTCTAAAGCGACCGATAAAGTCACCTAAATATTCGGTGCGTTTTGCCAGCGTTTTTAGCGCCATGGCTAAATCGTCTTTGTCTTCTTCATCATCAAAGGTGAGCGATTCAGGTAAAAGACCTTCACAACTTTGCGCAATGGAAGCGAGCGGCGTGATGGAGTTGGCAACTTCGTGAGTGAGTACTTTGGTAAGCCGCTTATAGGCTTGTTGCTCTTTGTTTTGCAGGGCATCACGAATCGAGTGCAAAGTAATAATTTTGCGGATTTTGCCTTGAATATGGGCAATGCTAACTTGTATAGACAAGGTGTCTTGCTGTTCACCATGTTGCCAATTGGCAATGGTTTTGAGGCCGCGTTCACAGTTTTCGACTAAAGGCGTGATATGGGCCAAATCGTCACAGTGGCGAACTGCTTTACCGAGCAATTTGGCGACGGCAGGGTTTGATTCGATCACGTCGCCCGTGTCGTCACACACCACGACGGCTAAATCAATATGCACTAATAAAGCCTGTAAAAAGTGCGCCTGTTGCTCGGCATTAAAGCGCGCGCTCTGAATGTTTTCTTTAATCTCCTCAAGGTGACTATGCATAGGGTGATATTTACTTAAACCTAGAGAGCTATCGCCATTCGCCAGAGACTTTAAAACAAAACTCATGTGTCTGTTTTGTTTATTAAATTGCGAAATTAACGAGAAAAAAGTTGCACATGAAAATAAGCTTAAAAGTAGTAAAGTCGCAGAAAAACCATCTTGTATATACAAGTTTGTGCTGGTGGTGATCAGCACGCAAAGAAACAAGATGGTGGCAAAAAATACCGTTGTAGGGTGCTTCGTGAAGTAACTCAAAATACTTAGCTCCGGTTATAAGTCGTATTTTTCGAGGCGGCGATACATGGCACCACGAGTTAAGCCCAGCGCTTTGGCCGCCTGCGATACATTACCCTGATAGTGCTTTAATGCAGCGCGAACGGTGCGATGTTCGAGTTCTTCTAGGTTGAAGGTGTCTGCATTAATCAATTGATCGCTCTCGCTTAGTGCTATTTCAGCTTGACTGTTTGGCGCGGTGGTAGTTACTTGGCCAACCACAGTGCTGATATCGAGAAGCTCACACTCACTTAAGATCACGGCACGTTCAATGGCATGGGCCAGTTCTCGCACGTTACCCGGCCAAGGGTAGGCGCTCAAGGTTTGCATGTCGGCGTCACTGACAGTTAATGTGCGTTTGTATTTGTGGCAGAAGTGCTCGAGATAATAATTCACTAGTAACGGAATGTCTTCACTACGCTCACGCAACGGTGGTAAACGTATTTCAATGGTGTTGATGCGATAAAATAAATCTTGCCTAAAGCGCCCTTCGTCTACGGCTTGTTGTAAGTTGTCGTTAGTGGCACAAATGAGGCGAATATTCACATCTATGGCTTTATTACCGCCAACGGGGGTGACTTGACGGTTTTGTAGCGCGGCTAATAAGGTGGTTTGCTGGCTCAGTGGCAAGTTGCCAAGCTCATCTAAAAATAGGCTGCCTTCGTTGGCGAGCTCGAAACGACCGACTTTGTCTGCTTTGGCATCGGTGAACGCGCCTTTCTTATGACCGAACAGTTCACTTTCAAATAAGTTGTCAGCAATTGCACCCATGTCTAAGCTAATTAGTGCATTTTCGCGACGTAAACTCGCTTGATGAATGGCATGTGCAGCGAGTTCTTTACCTGTACCACTCTCGCCGGTGATTAAAATATTGGCATCGGTTAACGCGGCTTTTTCAATGGTGCTAAATACTTGCTGCATGGCCGCACTTTTGCCTAAGAAGTCGAAGTTTTTTCCGCTCGCCCCTTGGTTAAGTGCTTGATTTAATCCTTGTGTTTGGCGAGTCAGTTGACCAACTTTCTGTTTGTCTTGGGCGTGCGCATAAGCGGCCGCGACGGCCCCTAATAGTTGGTCGTTTTGCCATGGTTTGGCAACAAAATCAGCCGCGCCGGCTTTAATGGCATCAACGGCTAATTGAATATCGCCATACGCAGTCATTAGAAGCACTGCAATGCTGGGGTCTTGTTCAACGACTTTCTTTAACCAATAAAACCCTTCTTTACCGCTTATGGCGTCTTGACTGAAGTTCATATCGAGTAAGATCACATCAATAGGCTGCGTTTTTACGATCTCTTCAATATCAAATGGGTTATCTGTGGTGTGTATTTTTTGATAGTGCTTTTTTAGTAGCAGTTTAGCTGCGATTAAAATATCAGTATTGTCGTCGACAATTAAAATGTGTCCAGCTTGTTTGGCTGTTTGCGTCATGGTCCTTGCCTTTGCCTGATCTTGGCCTTTTTTATTCTTTCTAGCCTACCTTATTTAATGACAGTGCGTCTATTAATGTGTTCAAAAATGGACACATAGCGAGTTTTGATGTGTTCTATTTCCGGACAGTATAATTATTTTAGAAAACAGTAAATTTTATAAGCTATTGATTTTAAAGCCTTTAAAAGTTGGCATAGTGTTTGAAACATCTCTGGCATATTTGGACATCATGTCTTAGTTGTCGAAACGAACATCGACCAAACTCTCAACGATTTAGAGGTGTGCTATGGATAAGAAAATTGAACGCTCAGGATTACAAAAACATCTTAAAACAGCAGTGGCTGCAGGTGTGCTGCTGAGTATTGCAGCTGCGACATTTGCATTTACAGACTCATCATCGGGTCGCAGTCAAAACTTATCACTAAGTAGTGTCACCATTAATGCTGTTGAACAAGGCGCGTTTGTAGATGCGTTAAGTCTTCGTGGTCAGGTTGTACCAAAAACAACAATTTACCTAGACACTATAGCGGGCGGACAGGTTGAAGAGCGTTTGGTTGAGCAGGGTACTTATGTAACTAAAGGCCAGCCTTTGGTGCGTTTGAGTAACACAAGCTTACAACTAGACGTGATGAGCCGCGAAGCGCAGGTGACTGAGCAGCTTAACTTCTTACGCAACACACAAATGAACATGGAAACCAGTCGTTTAAACCTGCGTCGTGACTTATTAGAAATCGATTTACAAATTACCCATTTAGAGCGTCGTTATAAGCAATCTAAGCCGCTGGTTGATCGCGGAGTGTTAGCTCAAGATAGACTTTCTGAGATTTCAGAAGATTTAGCTTACTACAAAGCGAGAAAAGAGCTGACCTTAGAGCGTCAAAAGCAAGAAAACTCAATTCGTAAGGTGCAAGTAGAGCAGCTAGAAGACAGCGCTGAAATGCTCCAGAAAAACTTACAGTTTGCCCGTGCAAACTTAGATAACTTATTAATAAAAGCGCCTGTGTCGGGTTACTTGAGTGAGCTTGATGTAGAAATGGGTGAATCAAAAAGTCGTGGCGCTCGCCTTGGTCAAATCGATATTCCAAATGAATACAAATTAGTTGTGCGCTTAGATGAATTCTACTTAAACCAAGTTCAAAAGGGCATGGACGTCAACGTGCACTTAGATGGTGGCAGCGTGATGGCTACAGTGAGCAAAATAGACAGCCGCGTAACCCAGTCGCAGTTTCAGGTTGAAGTAGCACTACCAAGTGGCCTACAAGATATTAAACGTGGCCAAAGTATCGACGTTGAGTTGATGCTAGGTGGCAACAAAGACAACGCATTATTACTAAAACGCGGCGCATTCTTTACCAGTTCAGGCGGTAACTGGGTATACGTACTATCAAGCGATGGTACAACAGCAGAGCGTCGTTCCATTCGCTTAGGCAAGAAAAATCAAAATTATTATGAAGTGCTTGATGGCTTAAATGTGGGTGAGCAAGTGATCACCTCAGGCTACAGCAACTTCGACAAAGCACAGACATTAAAATTTTAAGGACCAGACCCATGATCAAATTAACTAATTTAAATCGCGTATTCCGTACTCAAGACGTAGAAACAACTGCTTTAAACGACATTAATTTAACTGTAGAACAAGGCGAGTTCGTTGCCATCATGGGCCCTTCTGGCTGTGGTAAGTCAACGCTGCTGTCTATTTTAGGCATGTTGGATTCACCGAGTTCAGGTAGCTTTGACTTTGATGGTACCGACATCGCGGGCTTTAGCGAAAAGCAGTTATCACAATTACGCAAAGCTTCAATTGGCTTTGTATTCCAAAGCTTTAACCTGATTGACGAACTTACAGTATTCGAAAACGTCGAGCTGCCACTGCAATACCAAAATATCTCTAAAAGTGAGCGAAAACAGCGTGTTGAAGCTATCTTAAAACGTGTTGCTATCGACCACCGTGCAGATCATTTGCCGCAGCAACTATCTGGCGGTCAGCAGCAACGTGTGGCTGTTGCCCGTGCTTTAGTGATCAACCCTAAACTGGTTTTAGCCGACGAACCAACCGGTAACCTCGATTCTAAAAACGGTGAAGAAGTGATGACCATGCTGCGTGAATTAAACCGTGAAGGCACTACGGTGATCATGGTGACTCACTCAGAAAAAGAAGGCGCGTACGCTGACCGTTTAGTGCGTCTATTGGATGGCCAAATCATGTTAGATAAAGCCAATAGTGTTCCTCATGGACTAGAAAGCGAGGTTGCATAGTTATGATATTTAATTACCTAATCACGGCACTTCGTGCCTTTAAGCAACAAAAACAACACTTTTTATTAAATGTAACTGGTTTAAGTGTGGGCCTGGCAGCGGCAATTTTAGTGGCATTGTTTGCAAAAAACGAATTGTCCTTTGATAAACAGCAACCTGATGCAGATCGTGTTTATCGAGTGGCTCAAGATTATTCAAAACTGGGTTTGGGTACTATCCCTATTTATAGTTACACACGGGGTACACAGGCATTAGATTTTAGCCAAGTAGAAGATGTATTTGCGTTAAAAATGGTCGAGTTTACTCGTGAAGCTGAAGTAGATGTGAAGCACAATAATGAGGGATTCAAGCTTAATAATCTCTACGCTGCAACCGCAAATATTGAAGACTTTATTGCCATAGATGTGCTTGCTGGAAACATTAAAGAAGCCATGAGTACCCCTAACAGCTTAGCGTTGAGCGAATCTGAAGCGCTTCGCATCTTCGGCACTGTGAATGTCGTTGGTGAGACTTTAAATCATGCAAAAGGCAGTTATACAGTCAGAGCGGTTTTTGCGGACTTACCTGACAACACACACTTTGGTTTTCAAGCCCTAGTATATTCAGAACATATTTCTGAAAAGTTATATCAAACGTCTCATTATGTTTATTTAAAATTGACAGCTGGTACTGATATTCCAGCGCTAGAGCGACAATTAGCCGAACAGGCATTTACTGGTGATTTCAAAGGTAAGATATTTATAGAGCTACACTCAATACTCGACCTGCATTTAACCGCTAAATCACCATTTGAGATGAAAACGGGTGGCACTAAGCAAGTGGTAACTATCTGTGTTGGCTTAAGCATTTTACTTGTTTTGATTGCTAGTTTTAACTTTATCAATATGACAGTAGCGCAATCGACGAAGCGCGCAAAAGAGGTGGGTGTTCGTAAAGCATTGGGTGCAAGCAAAACCCAGTTAGTAAGCCAGTTTTTGTCTGAATCTGTGTTAGTTGCAGTACTGTCTATGGTGCTTGCTTGTGTGTTAGTTGAATTGGTTATGCCAAGCTTTAATAACCTTGTTGATCGCGAATTAGTGCTTAACTATGTATCAAGCTTTGGCGCGGGTATTGTGGTTGTTGCGATTGCTGTGGGTGTGTTGGCAGGTCTATACCCTGCGTTCTTTATTTCATCATTCAGTGCCAAGCGTGTTTTAAGTGGTGATTTACAGCGTGGCAGTACAGCGATTTGGGTTCGTAAAAGCTTACTTACCTTTCAAGCCTCTTTAGCAATAGGGTTGATCATTGGCTCTGCTACATTACTACAGCAATTATCGCATCTACAAAACTTGCCACTAGGCTATCAAACAGCGCAGCGTTTAGTCATTTCTGAAGTGCCAGTTGGTCAAGTATTCACTCAGCAGCCAAGTACAGTCGTTAATAAATTACTTGCGATTGAGGGGGTGCAACATGTAGGCATTATCGACACACAACTAACTCGTTCTATCAATAACACGCTGAGACCAACATGGCCAAATGGCGAAGCATCGGGTGGTATTACTCCAGTGGTTGGTACTAACTTTGAAGTTGTTAAAAGCCTAGGTTTAGAATTACTGGCTGGGCGTGACTTTAGCCGTGAGTTTGCTGGTGATTGGGCGAACAGAGTTGATGGCATCACACATGTTGGCACGATTGTAACTGAAACGGTGGCAAAGCAAGCAGGCTTTACCAATGTCGCCGATATTATAGGTAAATCAATCAAAGATATTGGTCGTAATGTTGATATGCGCGTGGTTGGTGTGGTTGCTGATGTAAAGATTGGTAATGCACAAAATGCCAATACAGACATTATGTTCCTGCTTGGCTTCAATTACTTAAATCCTACCTCAGAAGTGGTGTTAACGGTAAATCCACAAAATGCATTGAGTATTAGACAGCAAGCTGCAGGAATTTTAGCTCAACATGCCAATGTGTTCGAACCTAAAATCGAATTGCTGTCAGACAGCTATAAAGAAGTATTAAAAGGCGATCAGCGTGTATCACAAGTGGTGCTTATCTTTACAGGCCTTGCGGTGTTCTTAACTTGTTTAGGTACGTTTGGATTAGCGTCATTCTCTGCAGCGCGTCGTCAAAAAGAAGTCGCGGTTCGTAAAGTGCTAGGCGCATCACGTATCAGCATTGTAAACATTTTAGCGAAAGAGTTCTTAGTGTTAGTCGGAGTGAGTATCGCCATTGCCTACCCAGTAACTTACTTACTGGTCGGTGACTGGTTAGCCAACTTTAATGACCGCATAGATCAAGCTATTTGGGTATATGGCATCGCAGCAATAGTTGTTGCAGGTATCACTTGGGTTACTGTGGCAAGCCTTGCTTTCAAAGCCGCCAGCACCCGTCCTTCGTTAATTCTACGTTATGAATAATTTCAAAAGTGTTGTCTAGCCACAACCATGGTCTATCGGTGTAACTGATAGGCCATTTTTGGGTGAGAGCAAGGTCTAATGGGTGAGATATGTTGATATCACATGTAACAACAGCATTTCGAGTATTTAAACAACACAAGTTGTACTCGCTATTGAATGTCTTTGGGTTAAGCATTGGCTTGGCAGCTGCACTTCTGGTGGCATTATTTGCTGAGTATGAATTGTCGTTTGATGAAATGCAGCCCGATCATCAGCAAGTATATCGTTTGCATGTTGATGTGAATGTACCAGGGCTAGAAGAAATTCCACTGACTATGGTGAACATAGCGCAAACTTTAACAACACGAAGTGATGTCGCCGATCTTTTTATTCTTGCTGATGTAGTCGATAGTGGTTTGTTATCTGAGCATATAAAAATTGCTGATCAGGCATTTAAGCTAAACAGTCTGTACGGTACAGCGAAGAATATTCGTGATTTTGTAAATATCCCTGTGATTTTAGGCGACCTTGAAGCGGCTCTTTCAGCACCTCTGCAGATTGCTTTGAGTCACAGTGAAGCAGAACGACTATTTGGCAGTGCAGAAGGTGCACTCGGGCAAACGATACTAATCGAGGCAAAACGTTTTACCGTTAAAGCCATTTTTGAGAACTTACCTGATAATAGTCACTTTTTGTTTCACGCTTTAGTGCCAATTGATTTCACAGAATATAGCGATATTTCTAGCTATATTTACCTCAAAACTCTACACAATGCTGATTTAAAAGCGATAGAAAAGCAGTTAGCTGACCGACTCATTGAAAAATACCAACTTAAAAACAGTCAGCTTGAATACCGTTTAGTGCCTATGCGAGAGGTTTACTTTAAAGCCCATTCGCCATTTGAGTTAAAAACGGGTGGTTCTGCTTTTTTAGTCACTTTGAGTGTGGTACTGAGTGTTTTATTACTCGCCATTGCCGCAGCCAATTACATCAATATAGCGGTGTCGCAATTGTTGTATCGCAGCAAAGAGATCGCCATGCGTAAGACTTTGGGGGCGAGCAAGCGTCAGCTCATAGCCCAATTCTTGTTAGAAGCCTTATTGATGGTGATGTGTGCCACATTACTTGCGGTGTGTTGGGTTGAACTGCTTTTGCCAAGTTTTAGTGACTTTGCAAATCGACCACTCGACTTAGTGTGGGGAGCTTCAGAGTTTGCGCTGATCATAGCTATAACCGTTTTATTAGCATTCATTTCAAGTGCTTATCCTGCATATTGTGTCGCACGCGCACCGTTAAACTCATTGCTTGCCGGGCAATTAAAAGCAGGCCAGCTGGTTCGCAAAGGTTTATTGGTCTTTCAGTCTGCGATGGCTATGGCCTTGATTGTTTGTACTTTGGTGAGCTTGCAGCAGTTGTCTTTCTTACAAAGCTTGTCAGTAGGCTATGACGCGACTGATCGCATTGTGATACACGATTTAAGCAGCAAGCAACTCATGGAAAAAGAGCATGCAATACTCAATGAGATCCGTGCGCTGTCAGGCGTTACCCAAGTTACAACAACCGATACTGACTTAACCGACAGCATTTTAGAAAGCTTTTATTTCCGTTGGCCAAACGGCTACGAAGAAAGCGAATTGCCACCTACTATCGGCACTGGTTTTCATGCCGTCGAAACCTTAGGTCTAACACTACTCGCTGGCCGAGACTTTTTACCAGAGTTTCAGAGCGATTGGCTGCACTATGTAAATAAAGCGTCAGGTGATCAGCCAGATGAAGAAGCACCTCAGGCAATGGCTATTTTGGTGACCGAACAAATGGGCAAACGCGCAGGCTATGACAATGTGAGTGAAGTGGTGGGACTGCAAGTTCAGGGGCTTTACCGCAACATCAATGCAACCATTGTCGGTGTAGTAAAAGACATCAAAGTGGGGTCGGCGAAAGATGATTGGTTGCCTGTGTCATTTTCAGCAGGGTACAGCTCGCAATCAACAGTTCGATTGGTGATAAGCACCGAACAAGCAAACTTTCCTAAGTTATTTAATCAGTTACGCCAACTATTAAAGCAGTTTAATTTAACTGCCGATCCGCAATTTAGTCTGATGCAGCAAGACTTGGCTAAAGTTTATCGCAACGAGCAAGACTTGTTTGTGCTCATCCGAAACTTCTCTGTGCTGGCGATGCTTTTAAGTTGTTTAGGTTTATTTGGACTCGCAGCATTTGCAGCAAAACGTCAGCAAAAGCAATTAGCAATAAGAAAAGTGCTCGGGGCAACACGCTTCAGTTTAGTGAATCTACTCGCCCGCGAGTTTCTAATCATAGTGCTTGCAGCAGCGGCAATAGCTTTACCATTTGCTTATTGGCTCATGGATAACTGGCTGCAAGACTTTAACGACGGTATTGAACAAACCATTTGGGCGTATGGCTTAGCTGGCCTAGTAGTGGCTGGGTTCACTTGGCTCACCGTTGCAGCGTTGGCATTTAAAGCGGCCAGTGCGCGTCCATCAGAAATTTTACGTTATGAATAACAACTCAGATATGCAGCAGTCAAAAAGGAACCCAATATGTTAGTGTCATATATTACGACCGCTTTAAGAAGTTTTGCGCAGCATAAACAACACGCCTTGTTGAGTCTGGTTGGGTTAAGTTTAGGCATGGCCATGCTGATGTTGATTGGACTTTTTATTCAGCATGAGCTGTCTTTCGAACAAGGCCAGCCGGATCAAAAAAACCATTATCGACTGGTGATGCATGCTCAAGAGAATGGCAACAAATATATTCTTACCACCCCAAGGGCACATCAGCAGTTGCTCGATATTCCAGGCGTAGAGTCGGTTTTTTATTTATTGAGAACGCAAATGGTCAGTGATGATAAAGTAGCGATTGGCAATAATGCATTTCAGCTCGCTGCAAACTACGCTGCCACCCCAAACCTAGCCAAGTTAGTCAATATTGATGTGCTGGCAGGCGATCTTACAACAACTCTGAATACACCCGAAAAAATAGCGTTATCAAGATCTGAAGCTACGCGCTTGTTTGGGGCTTTTGCTACGCCAGATAAGGTAATAGGCCGTACCTTAAAGCTACAAAGGAACAATCGACTGCTTTCGGTTAGTGCGGTGTTTGCTGACCTCCCTGTGAATAGTCATTTTTATTTTCACTCATTAACCAGCATCGAACCCTTTATGGGCATTCGCGGTAATGTAATGCACACTTATGTTGCGCTATTACCTAATACAAATATGGAATTGGTTGCGCAGTCGGCAACAGAAATCTATGCGCAAATTTGGCAATGGCAAAACATTCATTATTGGTTGCAACCTATCAAAGACATTCATTTAGGACCTAATTTTGCCCAAGATATGAAAATAGGCGGAGACGCCACATCTGTGACGATCTGTGCAGTTATGGCGTTGGTTTTATTAATCATCTCATGTGTGAATTATATCAACTTCAGTGTCGCGCAGTCCTCTAATCGTGCCAAAGAGATTGGTGTACGCAAAGCCATGGGCGCGACGCGCGCTCAACTGATCACCCAGTTTATGAGTGAGTCTATCTTGTTGGCATGGTTCGCTATGTTAGTGGCCTCTGTGTTGGTTGAGTTATTTTTACCTAGTTTTATGCAACTGATTGGCCGTCCATTGCCAGCACTAGAATGGCCGATTTGGTTGGGACAGGTATTTGCGCTGGCAACAGGGATTGGTGTGTTATCGGGCTTATACCCGAGTATGTACATGGCAGGATTTAACACCAAAGCCATTCTGAATGGTGAGCTAAAACAAGGTCGACAAGGTATGTGGATCAGAAAGGCTTTATTATTGCTGCAAATGGGCTTGTCGGTGGGTTTACTAATAAGCGCCATGATGTTGAGTAAGCAACTGCATTTTTTACACTCTCTACCTGTGAATTATCAAAAGTCGCAGCAACTAGTGATCAATAATATGCCGCAAAAAGCATTATATGGAGAGCAAAGCGCATCACTCTTGGCAAGCATTGAGTCTATTCCTGGTGTGACAGCCAGTGTGGCCATGGACTTCTCAATCACACAGTCTACCAACGCTGGTCTCTTCGTTAAGCTCCCTCAAACACCAGATACACCGTTGTCGCTTTCGCTTGCTGGGGTACATGGTAAAGTGGTTGAAACTTTGGGGTTAACCTTATTAGCTGGTCGCGATTTTTCTGACGAGTTTGCATCAGATAGATTCAATCGAGACACCGAGCAAGGCAGTATTATCGTGCCTGAATCTGTACTCAATACGTTGGGGTTCAACAGCCCAGAAGATGCGATTGGTAAACCAATCTCATTTTTTGCCGGACCATTTTCGAATGCAACAGGCACCATAGTGGGTGTGGTTAAAGACATAAAAGTTGGGCCAGTCAATCATCAAGGCGCCCCAGTGGTGTTTGTGAATGGTTTGGGTGTAGGCGGCACATATTCGCTGCTGGTTAAAGTTGAAAACCCGAACGATGCCCAACTAAAACTCGATTTACAAAACTTCGTTAAAGCGCGCTTGAACATTGCACCTGTCGACATCACCTTACTTGAAGATGACTATCAAGCGCTTTATCGTGAGCAACAAAAATTATCTGAGGTGGTGGCTATCGGTGGTGTTATTTCATTGATCCTAATTTTGATGGGCGTGTTTGGTTTAACAGGGTTTATTGTTAAGCAGCGTCAAAAAGAGGTGGCTGTTCGTAAGGTACTAGGGGCAAGTCGTTTGGTGATCATTAATGGACTCGCTAAAGAGTTTATGATGTTGGTGTTATTTGGATGTGCGATTGCTTGGCCTATTTGCTTCTTGATATTGAGTGATTGGCTAGCGAGTTTTGAGCAAAGTGTTACGCAAAGTATTTGGGTTTATATGGTTGCTTCTTTGCTTATCAGTTTAATCACTTGGTTAACCGTGGCGGGCCTTACATATAAAGCTGCGAGTATTCGACCTGCTCAGATCTTAAGGTATGAATGATCTTATATTTATAGTGCTGGGGAGCTTTTAAGAGAGCCAGAAAATGGTTTACTTTTGTTTATATTTCTCGAATAACGTGTCTATTAAGTGGTGAGTAGGTTTTGTAAAATTGTTGGTTCAGGGAGACTAAAAATGCATAAAAATAAATTAATTACAATCTTACTTTCGGCTTTGAGTATATCGGCATGTGGAGGTGATACTTCTGAGCCAAAAAAAACTGACTCTAATACTCAATTTATTAAACCTGATTATCAAGTTGCTCCAGTCTATTCAGGTACAAAGGCTACTTTTGACATCACAGCATCAAATATTAGTGAGCTAACAGCACATTATTCCCACTGGCTTGATGCACTTAATGGAATTGTATTCGGCGGAGACTATCAAGAACTGTTATTACATCGACCAGCAGAAGATTTTCAGACTCATGATTTTGCCTGCTCAACGGGTTCGGCAACGATGAAAGAAGAAGTTGCTACTCAGCATTACAGCATCACATATAACGATTGTGCTATTGCAGGTTGGGTATTTGATGGTAAGTCAGACTTGTATATTGAGCGTATGGATGCTGATGAAATTCGAAAATATGGGCTTGTTCCAAAGCTCACAGTTACCAATGAAGTGCTTGGTAAATCTTATTTCACTGAAGGTTATGCAATAGCAACTAAGTTTGATTTACTTGCTGATAGCAGTGCTACAGCTTTCTTGAAGTTCAAAGATAGTTCAGATGAAAATGACATTTATTTTTCTGGAGTTAAGCTTGATGCAATGCTCAGAGCAAGTGATATCGGTTATGGCGTTGGTTTAAATGGTGACATTTATTTAAGTGGCAGAGGTAAGCTGACTTTAGCAACCGATAAATATTTTCCTCGAGGAGATTTTGAATCAGCGCGAGAAGTTGGTGCTCAATATCGTATGTCATCAAATAATACGGTGACGATAGAATTAAAAGCGCATCATCCTTCATCTATATGGCTTTCGGATGATTTTCTCCCTCTGAAGTTTATGCTGGTTGATCTCAATGCGGCTCAGGTTTCCTCTGAAAATACCTTCCCTGAAAGCATAATTACAGCACCACAAACTGGGCAAAGGCAAGCTGTGTTTAAACTTGACGCTTCTAGCTCAAAAGATAAAGACATTGAACCTTTAACTTATACTTGGCAAGTATTAACTGCCCCTGAAGGGGCGAGTTGGCAGTTTGATTCAGCCTCTGAAATAGAGTTCATCGGTAATTTACCTGGTACTTATCTTGTTGCTCTTACGGTTACAGACCCACATGGAAAGTCACATACTACAGAGCATGAGTTTAAGTTAGAGAAATTGCCAGCTAATGTGTCAGATATTGTAGCTTATGAGCAAGTAAAATTTGGTGAGCAATACTCAGCACAGTTTAAACTAGCTAATGATGAGTTTGATGGACCTTTTGAATATAAATTAGCTTATGGTCCGAACAATATGTCTGTTACTGAGCAAGGTGAGGTAAGTTGGGTAGCTAATGCTCCCGATTTTGGCACTGCGCTGAATGTTAATTTTGCTATTGATGTTATTAATTCAGACACTGAGACAAGGGTAAGTCACATGGTGACTTTGCCTTCACAAGACGGGAAGCATAATACATCAGTAGGTAAGAGTTACTTCCTAAGTGTGAACAACCTGCGTCAAATTAAACTCAAAAATAATCAGCAAGGTGTGATTTTTGGTAGTGAATATGATGCTGTTTTTGGCTTGAATGATAAAGGCAATCTTGACTATATAGTAACTCCAGCACCTTTACCCGAAGGTGAGGAATATGTTGGGTTATTTCAAAATACACAAAAGGAAATGCTTAACTGGCTGAGTATTCTCTACAACAGCGCTAAGTCAAAACATCAGATCTTTATTCATAATGAACTTGGCAGAAATTTGCTAATTGATGATCTGCAAACCAAGAATTACGGCTCTTTACCTCTCGACTTTAATAACGATGGGGTTGAAGATGTACTAATTGCTGCGAACCGTTCTTACGACAGTTTTATTGTAGATGGTAGCAATTTGGAAGTTATTAAACTCGTTGCAGAATTAGACCTTTCTTATAGTTACTCCCAAAGCACAATAGGTGTGTGTGATGTGAATGGCGATGGTTATAACGAGTTAATTGACAGAGATAGCGTATTTGACATTAAGCAAAATAAATATCTGGTCGAGCGCCACTCAGAATATCGTTTTAAGGCGTTCACCAGAGGCGAGGAATGTAGGCTCACTAGGTACAATATATATGAGAGATACAGTGAGTTAGTATGGTGGCAGGATGATTTAATGCATGTTGGTGAAGACCGACTCGAACACAAGTTTTATGAAGACATATCGATAGGACTAGAGAAAAATAGTCTATACAGCCACGCTTTGTCTCGATACAAAAACCTTATTTTTAGCTTTAATGAGCAGTGGCAGCTGGTCACTCACACTTTACAAAATAACCTGCCAGGCGAAGTTATTGGCAGTGCAGATTTTGATAATAATGGTATTGGATCACTAGTTACTTTCAAAATAGAGGGAGAGGATTTTCTAAATCCTTACTATACAATTCAATCACTTGAGTGGAAGAACAATGAATTTCAAGCTCAGTACTCAACCGCATCTCGAGCTTCACTGCCTAGAGGCTTTATTATTAATGCGGATGATGAAGAGATCGTAATTTCAGATTTTGGTCGTCAAGCCTATATTCGAGGGTCTGAGGTAACGGTAAATTACACCGAAGAAATGCTTTTATCGCAAGATAAAGTACTTGGCATCGAATATGTGTTGAAAACCATAAACTTCGATACTCATTTGCTAAAGCGAAATATTGGAAGTAGCAGTGCTGTATGGCAAACCAAAATAGATGAACTCTCTTTTTCAAACTCATCTAATTTTGATGTTACAGAATCAGATAGTCTGTTGAGTTTCAAGCGCGAGCTAAAGCATTACACTGTTTCAAAGCAAACAGGAGAGATAGTTGCCCGCGTTTTTTATCCTGAGTTTCCTTCATCTGAGTTATCAAAAATCATGATTGGTTATTATGATTTAAACTTTGGTTTCTTCGATACTTCAAGTCTGGAACCTGTAGAAATAAATGACAAAGATTGGCCAGTATCTTTAGAGTCATTCCAACAAAACCCTTATGGAGTAGCTCGAACCCAATTCATACAGTTAGATTCAGACCCACAATTAGAATTTGTTATAGATGACCGAACTAATGGTGCCACAGATGAACAAGGTGGGCTCATTGTATTTGACACCTTTGAACTTACATTAGAGTCTTTATCTGAATCTCAGCAATCTAGTTTCACTATTTTCGAAAAAGACAAAATAGCTGAAGGCGCTGTCAACAAGGTTTATGGGCGTAATTACTTTGCACATTATTTCACAGATAACACAATCAGCTTAGTTGATAAATTGTCTAACAAAGTTATTTGGCAAAGCCCTGAAATAGCTGATGGTTTGCAAGACATTAACCTACAAGAAACCAAGGATGGCGGATTGAAGCTGCATATTTTGACAGACTATTTACAGTCATTTCCTTATTTAGGGGGATCAAATTAGGCTGTACTTTATGGGAGCCTATTCATCTGGGCTCCTTCTTGTTTCTGTTTGGAAGTATAAAAAGTGAACAAAAGCTGCGTTTGCTTCGTTTAATAACTAAACTCAAATAATATTTGTTGGTCAGAGGTGAGTCATGCAAGCAACCGAATTGAAAATGCAGTTTGAAGAGCAAAACCTAGTCGCCGTTATTTTAAGTTATGCCGACTCTAATCATTACCTTGCGGGTGGTGTTGATACGCAAGGTAATTATTACTTACTAGAGAATCGAAAAGGTAGCACTGAAACCTTTAATTCAATGCGTGAAGCCGAAGTGACTTTAGCTGAGCTAGGCGCTGAAAATGCGATATTTGAAATGGAAACGGCCTATGACGAAATGATTGGCAGTTCTAAAAATGAGCGTTGCAAAATGATGGTGCATTTAACCCATTAATTGGGATCCATTAACTGAATTTAATAGTATACATTTTTCTTTGTACCCTTCTTCTACTCGATGGCTTGCTGATTTTTATGCCCAAGCAAGCCATTTTTATTTCTTAAACACGTCACTTTTTACTTTATATTGAATTTTTTATTACTAGAATAAAAATCGATCAATTAAAACTTGCCCAATAGCAAAGGTTTCGTTTAAACTTTCGATAAAGTTACGAAACGAAACTTATTAGCCAGTAAAGATAACGGATTATGACCAAACGCAACACGCAACAACGTCGCCATACCATTCTTGCTCGTGTGAATCAGCACGGTGAAGTCAGTGTCGAGGCACTTGCTTTAGAATTTGAAACTTCAGAAGTTACGATCCGAAAGGATTTAACTGCCCTTGAAAAGAGCGGTTTATTGTTGCGTCGTTACGGTGGTGCGATTGCATTACCAAAAGAAATCGTGGCAAAAGGCAACGAAAAACGCGATACGCTTCGCAAAATGGCAATCGCAAAAGCTGCTTCAGCTTTGATAAAGGATCATAACCGCATCATTATTGATAGTGGTCGTACAACTGCAGCGATGATCCCTGAGCTGTCTAAAAAACGCGGTTTGGTCGTGATGACTAATGCGATGAATATCGCTAATCGTTTGTTATCTTTAGAAAATGAGCCAACACTTTTGATGACCGGAGGAACCTGGGATCCTCATTCGGAGTCATTTCAAGGGCAGGTAGCAGAACAAGTTTTACGTTCGTACGATTTTGACCAGTTATTTATCGGTGCCGATGGCATCGATGTTGAAAGAGGTACAACCACTTTTAACGAATTAGTGGGCTTGAGCCAAGTGATGGCTGAGTCAGCACGAGAAGTGATCGTGCTGGTGGAGTCAGAAAAAATTGGCCGCAAGATCCCAAATTTAGAACTGCCATGGCAGCAAGTGACCACCTTGATCACCGACAACCTCCTTGCAGATGACACACGCAAGGCGATCGAGGCAAAAGGCATACAGCTGATCTGTGCAGAGGCTTAATAAATTCAGACGACAACGCCTGAATTTATAAATCATTATGACAACAGCCTAATTAGTTTGATGACGTGCAAATAATTCAACTACTTAACAGTGGCCGAATTATGTTCATCAACTAAATTTTACCTAAGCTACTTGAAATTGCAGGTAGGGTAAATAGGCAAACAACATGCAAAAATGGAGCATCTATGTGTGGCATTGTTGGGGCGGTAGCAGAGCGTCCAGTAAATAAAATCCTAATCGAAGGCTTAAAGCGCCTTGAGTATCGTGGCTATGACTCAGCAGGTGTAGCACTGAGCCTAAATGGCGAATTAAATACAGTTAAAGCTGTTGGTAAAGTTGCCAACCTAGACTCTGCATTGTCTGATGCAGGTGTAAAAGGCACGACGGGTATTGCACACACGCGCTGGGCAACACACGGTGGCGTAACTGAAGCAAACGCGCACCCACACATTTCAAATGATGAAATTGCGCTAGTACACAATGGTATTATCGAAAACCATTCACAGCTTCGTGACGCACTGAAAGGTGACGGTTACGAGTTCTTATCTGAAACCGACACAGAAGTTATGGTGCACCTAATTCATCAACTTCGTCAGCAGCATTCAACGCTATTAGAAGCGGTAAAAGCAGCAGTAAAACAGCTTGAAGGTGCTTACGGTACAGTTGTATTCGACAAAGCAAACGACAATGAAATCATTGTTGCGCGTTCTGGTAGCCCACTGGTAATTGGTTTAGGTCTTGGCGAAAACTTCATTGCTTCTGACCAACTAGCGCTTCTTCCTGTAACACGTAGCTTTATCTTCTTAGAAGAAGGCGACGTAGCGCGTATCACTCGTGAAACGGTTGAGATCTTTGATAAAGATGGCAACCCAGTTGAGCGTGAAGTGGTTGAATCAAACATCACGCAAGACGCATCAGGTAAAGGTGAATACCGCCACTACATGCTAAAAGAAATTTACGAGCAGCCAATGGCAGTTCGTAATACGCTTGAAGGCCGTTTAGAAAATGACCGAGTTGCCATCGATGCATTCGGCGACAGCGCACAGCAAATCTTCAAAGATGTTAAACATGTTCAGATCATCGCATGTGGTACGTCTTACCATTCAGGTATGGTTGCCCGCTACTGGCTAGAACAGTTTGCTGGTGTTAGCTGTAACGTTGAGATTGCCTCTGAGTTCCGTTACCGCGAGTCTTTCGTTCACGAAAACAGCCTACTTGTGACGATTTCACAATCAGGTGAAACGGCTGATACATTAGCAGCACTTCGTCTTGCGAAAGAGCAAGGCTATATGGCTTCAATGACTATTTGTAACGTGCCGGGTTCTTCGCTAGTGCGTGAATCAGACTTAGCATTCATGACTAAAGCGGGCGCTGAAATTGGTGTTGCTTCAACCAAAGCATTCACTACTCAGCTCGTTGGTTTATTAATGCTTACAGCCTCTATCGCGCAAGAGAAAGGTCGTGATCAGAGTGTGATTGTGAACGCGATTAAGACGCTACCGAGCAAGCTTGAAGAAGCGTTAAGCATGGCAGAAGGTATCGAAGGCTTAGCGGAAGAGTTTGCAGACAAGCACCACTCACTGTTCTTAGGTCGTGGTTCACAATACCCGATCGCGATGGAAGGTGCGTTAAAGCTGAAAGAAATTTCATACATTCACGCTGAAGCTTACGCGGCGGGTGAACTTAAGCACGGTCCTCTGGCGCTTATTGATGCAGACATGCCAATCATTGTTGTTGCACCAAACAACGAACTGCTTGAAAAGCTTAAGTCGAACGTTGAAGAAGTGCGTGCACGTGGCGGTATCATCTACGTATTCGCAGACAAAGATACCGCGTTTGAGTCTGACGACACGATGCGTGTAATGAACGTAAACCACGTAGAAGACGTGATTGCACCAGTGGTTTACACGATTCCACTACAATTACTTTCTTACTACGTAGCGGTTATCAAGGGTACTGACGTTGACCAACCTCGTAACCTTGCAAAATCGGTAACGGTTGAGTAATTAACGAGTTTTAGGGGGGCATGTGTCCCCTCGAAATCAAGACACTAAAGGCGCATTCAGCGCCTTTTTTATGACTATTCCAAAATAGCTTCTTTTTAAAACAGCTTATAGTCAACTACCATCATGGGTTTCTGAACTCTGTATTCTTAAAACCAAAAGTAAAAACTTATTCAATAAATACAATTTTTTACCGGTGATTTTTATATTAACTTGAGTTGTAAACTTAGGGTGCTATGCACTTAAAAAGGCTTCATTAGTAACAATCAGACATAATTCATCAGGACGTCAGGCTTTTTGTATTTGAACTGCTAATGTCATTGGTTCTTAAATTACCATTAAGGATAAATCATGAAGCCAAATTTAACTGTACTTACCCTGCTATTTTTAAGTCTCAGCGGTTGCTCTATGAATCATGCTGAAGACAAACCTAATGTAAAAGAAAGTACGTATTTTGGAGAGCAGCCTCCGGGTTTAGTGCCTAAGATCTTTGAGCCCAAGATTGTTTCACCAAATGGAGAATTTGAAAGCGGTACATTCGCGCCAGATATGCAGTCTTTTTACTTCACAAAAGCGATAGGCGAAGACAAAAAGCGAGGCTTTTTTGTTATCCATAAAGAAAATAATCAGTGGGGAAAGGCGTCAGAAACAGATCTACGTTGGCCGCAGTTTTCTTTCGATGGTAGCAAAATGTTCATCGGCAAAATGTATCGAGAGCGCCAAGGTGATGGTTGGTCAGAGCCTAAAAGCCCAGGTGTCTTCATAAAACATATGGCGCATGGCAGGTCGGTGTCTGCGAGTGGCACTTATTACTTTACCGGATACAAAGAGCGGGGTGTTGTTGGCGCTTTGTATTACTCTCGACTTATCAACGGGGAGTATGAAGAGCCTATAAAGCTAAGAGACGATATGAATCAAGGAGAGTACATAGCGGGTTCCATGATAGCGCCAGACGAATCTTACTTGATTTGGAGTGTGCAACGTACCGAAGGCTTTGGGCAATCTGACCTTTATATTAGTTTTAAAGAGCAAGATGGTACTTGGTCGAAGGTTATAAACATGGGGGCAACAATTAATACAGAAAAACAAGAAAGCTCCCCTCAATTATCACCTGATGGAAAATATTTTTTCTTTATTCGAGGCGATTGGCAAGTCAATAAAAATGGCAAACGCGTTTATGAAGGAAAGCAGCATTGGGTTGATATTCAACTGATTAAAAACTTAAAACACAAGCTTTAACTATTAAAGGCTAAATATCGCTTAGGTTGAAGGGGCATTTAGCCCCTTTTGGCTTCATTAATTTTTAATAATACCAACCTGATTAGGCTCATCTATACTTTTAAAATATAACACTCGCTTTCGCTGAGGTTGGTAACATGAAGGTGCAGTTTCTGAGCATGCTTTTTATTATCAGTATTTCTAGCTCTTGTTTATTGGCGGCTCAACCAAAAAGTTCGGCCGTTGATTCTTTGGAATATATAAAAAAGTTTTCGCATGTTGCGCCTGAGCGATCTCGTCAAGAATTAATACAAAGCTTTCACCTCGGTAAAGAACTAAAACTAAACAAGCAGGTAGAGTGGTACACACTTGGAGGAACGATAGGGCTAAAGTTAAATGACTTATCGCTTTTTAAGCGCTCAGTCTCTGAGTTAGGCAAGCTAATTGATAAGAACAGTTCAGCTTCAGAAGCCTCGACATTTTTAACTTTATTAGGTCACTACAGTCTCAAATCCAATTACTTATCAGTGGCAAAGCAAGCATACTTTTGCGTGTTTCAAAAAGCTAAAACAGATCAAAACAAGTTGAGGGCCTCTTACCGAGTATCAAATTCACTGTTGAGCGAAGGTAATGTGACTGAGGCCGAAAAAATTATGAATCAGCTATTATTTATTGCTGAAGCAAAAAACCTTAAGGCTTGGTTGGGAGGGATAAAAAGTACATTGGGCATTTATGCTTTACATGTAAAAGACTACGCTAAAGCTAAGCGCTTGTTCAAAGAATCCATGTTGGCGCACCAAGACTTTCAAAACTACTCTGGTGAATTCAACTCAGGATTAAATCTACTCCTGTCATTTGCACTCGATAGCGATAATAATTTTGAGCGCATTATAGATAGGGTGAAAGGGTTAGCGAATAAGAATGATGACCGTGATAGATTAAACTTACTTAGGCTGATCGAAATATTGTATGAAGTGAAAACGATAGGCTTAAGAAGTTGGCACCAAGAAGCCGCGACAGACATTTTGGTAAAAATTGAATCTAGCACAGTGAGGAGTGCAGCTAAGAAGTTTATTTGGCCAGAGCTTAAATTAAAAGTTTCAGAGGCTAAGCAACAACAAGCCCCCAATTGGATAACAGATAAACTTGTTGATTTTGATTGCCCTGTAAGTGAGTTTTACTCTAAAGATATTGTCGAGTCACTACTTAAAATGAAGTGAAATATTGCTCTTACTCATTGGTAAAATATAGGCATGATGAGTATTTACAAGCTGCAAAATAATCCTCTGACTTTCGTTTAATAATTTTTTCAACTAGAAGGCGTATGCTGCTTATTTAAAGTTTGCACAAATAAAGAATATTAATTCTTTATTTGTGCATAATAATTCTTTAAAGTTGTAGCCAATATCCATTGATGGTTGAACAAAGGTAAGCGGCAGGTGCGTACAACTGAACTCGTAGACGGTTTTCGTCAATCAACACCTTATGTAAATGCGCATAGGGGGAAAACATTCGTAATCATGCTCGGTGGAGAAGCGATCGATCAGCCTGGCTGTCGCAGTATCATCAATGATATTGCGCTACTGACGAGTCTCGGTATCAAAATTGTATTGGTATTTGGCGCGCGACCTCAAATTAATGAGGCGCTGAGTGATGCTGGCATAATTACCCAGTTTCATAATGATGTACGGGTGACCGACAATGAGTCGCTCAAAGTCATCAAGCAAGTTGCTGGTGCCATGCAACTCGATATCACCGCGCGTTTGTCTAAATCGTTAAGCAGTACCCCTATGTCTGGCTCTAATCTTAACGTTGTCAGTGGTAATTTTGTGATCTCTCAGCCCTTGGGTATTGATAATGGTGTCGACTATCATCACTCAGGCAAAGTGCGTCGTATCGACGTAGACGGAATTTGCCATCAATTGAACAACAATAGCATTGTATTGCTTGGACCGATCACCGCATCAGTTACTGGTGAGAGCTTTAATCTAACAGCAGAAGAAATTGCCACCCAAGTCGCGCTTAAACTCAATGCAGATAAGATGCTGGGCTTCTGTAAAGAGGCGGGGATCTTAGACGAAAATGGCGAAGCTTTAGCTGAGTTGATGCCAAATGAGGCAGAGCAGGTGTTAGCACGTCATCGTGATCAAGGCTCTACTTGTATGAGTGCCTCAGTATTTTTGCAAGCGGCTATTGATGCATGTCGTGGCGGCGTGCACCGTTGTCACCTTATGAGTTATGAAGAAGATGGGGCCTTGCTTCAAGAGCTATTTTCCCTCGATGGTATTGGTACACAAATCGCGCCGCAGAGCTCCGAGCAATTACGTAGCGCAACGATTGGTGACATCAATGGCATTATAAATCTAATTCGTCCGCTCGAAGAACAAGGTTACTTGGTTCGCCGCTCTCGTGAACAGTTAGAAATAGAAATTGAGCAGTTTACCGTGATAGACCGCGATGGCGTTATCATCGCTTGTGCCGCACTTTATCCATTTGACGAAGAGAATATGGGCGAATTTGCCAGTCTTGCCGTTCATCCGCAATATCGCGATGCAGATCGTGGCAGCATTCTACTTCGATCGGTCATCAATAAAGCCAAGCGCGTCGGCTATAAGAGTTTGTTTGCACTGACAACACGCAGTATTCATTGGTTTTTAGAGCAAGGCTTTGATTGTGTGGGGGTTGAAGACTTACCAGATAAAAAGCGTTCGCTTTATAACTACCAAAGACGTTCTAGGGTGCTAAAACTGGATCTAACAAGACTGCCGAAGAATAGGTAATCAGCTTAGGTCCTTGAAGTATTTGAAGGCGCGGCTTTATGTCGCGCATGTCTTGTAGTTGCACGCAAACCGTGTTTTTAATGCGGGCTACTCTCACTTTTGGTAAAGCGAGCTTTGCGTTTATCTGTCGTTGCTTTTTCGCGTTCAAGTAACTTTTCTGCGTTTACCTCGGCCAGTGGGTTGAGCGCATCGCGGGTTATTTCACCATCTGCTGCCAGTGATAAATAACGGCCACAACAGACCCTCAAAAACGACGTGAAGTTACCTATATCATGATCGGCATCGAGTGATTCGTGATACAAGCGAGTAATAAGTTGCCCAACACTAAAGTCATCTCTAAAAGCGATTTCTTCTAACACACGCCAGAAAAAATGCTCAAGACGAATTGAAGTGGTGACGCCATCAATACGCAGTGAACGTGTGATGTTCTTCCAACAATCTTGGTTGGCTCCGATAAAAAGTTGGCACATAGTGATGGCTCCTCGTTAGTTATGCTTTGTTTAATAGAGCGATAAACTGTTTTAAAAATTCAGGGTGTGCAGGCCACGCTGGTGCTGTGACTAAGTTACCGTCGGTGATTGCCTGATCCATTTCTACTGACACATATTCAGCGCCTGCAAGTATAATCTCTGGCTTGCAAGCCGGGTAAGCAGAAATACGCTTACCAGTAATGATATTAGCAGCCGACAACAATTGCGGGCCATTGCAGATAGAAGCAATTGGTTTGTTATTGTCAGCGAATGCTTCGATAAGACCGATCACATTTTCATCCAAACGCAAATACTCAGACGCGCGACCTCCGGGTAAGTAAAGCCCATCGTACTCTTCAGCACATACTGCTGCAAAATCAGCGTTTAACGTAAAATTATGACCTGGCTTCTCAGTATAAGTTTGGTGTCCTTCAAAATCATGAATAGCCGTGGCAATCACATCGCCTGCTTTCTTATTCGGGCAAACGGCATCAACCTGACAGCCCATAGCTTGCAGTGCTTGAAACGGCACCATGTTCTCATAGTCTTCTACAAAATCACCTGTGATCATTAAGACTTTCATTGTTCTTCGCCTTCGCCTGTTGTTGAGTATTGGATACTTATTTTTCAAAAGCTCAACTTATTTAAGCAAAGAATGAAAAGTGGCGGGTAACAGCCAATTACTACACCCGCCCCCTCGCTTATTACCTCTTATTGAGTTGCAGCAAGAGATTAATTTAAAGGGCATTTATAGCCCTAAAAGATCTCGGTTAAGTGAGTTTAAAATAAATTAACTAGCAGAGCACTCACATAGACCCCCAACCCGAATACCAAATGGGTGCAAATACTTTTTAGCCTTGCTTGATTCGCTGAGGGGAGTCTTGATGCCGCAAAGCCCATACCAAAGCAAGGTTGCATGATAAAAAAGGGAAGTGAAACGCTCAAACATGAAAACAGCAAAATCGGTAGCAACTCAGGCGCGCTTAACCAATTTAGCCCAGTGATACTAATAAATATAAAAGCAAAGATAACACCGATTGCATAATGCGCTGACCACCCTATGAATACTTCACCTCTTATGTAATGTGTTGAAGCAATATTTTGATGGACGAGCTGTCCGCGAGGCATGAGTAAAAGCCACCGACCGAGCAGTGCGTAATTAAGAGAGGGGATCGCAAATAGCTTTTTGATCAGTATTGCGTATAAGTCCATGGCGACCGTGGCACCGATACCTATAAGTGATATATAAAAGAAAGTTTCTTGGGTCATATAGTTTGTCTCTGTTGAAAAATTAACCTTACTTTCATAGCATGCCACTTAAAGTTAACTTTAAGTCAAGGCCATAATGAAAGAGAAAACATTGGATATTGGTGAGGTTGCAAAATTGTCAGGGTTCAGTGCTGCAACGCTTAGGTATTATGAGCAAAGGGGGCTGATCAAAGCCGTTGCTCGCAAAGGTTTGCGTCGTCAGTTTGATGGTGCAGTTGTAGAAAAGTTAACTTTGATCTCACTGGGTCGCTTGGCTAATTTATCATTAGATGAAATAGCAGATATGTTTGGTGAGAAATCACAGCTAGAAATAAATAGGGCAAAACTGCGACGCAAAGCACAGGAGGTAGATGAGCAAATTACACGTTTAAAAGCCACACGAGATAGTTTGCTGCATGTTGCAGAATGCCCTGCAGAGCATCATTTACAATGCCCTAAATTTCAAAAATTAATGCGTGTTGCGAATAAACTTAAATAAAAAAATTAATGAAGAAAATATCCTTGTAGCCGATACCTTAATTAGTAACAGACATTAATGTATTTAAGGATAAAACATGAAATTAGAAAACACGATAACTGAGCCAGTCAAGCTACCTCCAAGACAAGCGTCTTTTGATGATACAAAGCCTAAGACCGAGGCTACTGACGTCGACAGCGATGCTGAACAAAGTGAAGATGATAATGTCACGATTTCCATGGCTGGATTGAAAAAGTTAAAAGAAGAGTCTGAAGATCCTAAAGATAAACTCCCTTCACATATTAAAGAAATGATAAAGGCGATTGAGCGTTTAATCGAAATGATTGAAGCCGCTGAAGAAGCATTAGCTAAGGCCAAGAAAGCGGATTATCCTGATGATGATACCAAACGTGATGTATTAGAAATGCATCAAAATCAGATAAATAGTTTAGAGTTTGCAAGAAATGATGCAATAAATGGCTTAATGGAGGCAATGAAAGAAGCGGGGGTCTCTGAGCCGGGAATTATTATTGAGTTAATGCGATAAGGGGCTCAAGAGTTTAATCGGATAACTAGAATGTCGTGTTATTTTTTAGTGTCTCCGGTTTTTAGTGGACATTCAAAGTTGCTGTTGGGGGTTGAATAGCTTGTTTGCAGTTGGGAATTACAATCTAAGTCATCTGAGCGCTATGTATCTCAATTTTAAATATTAGCGTTTAATTTATATCTCAAAAACTAAAATCTGCTAAATTTGTTATGTTATAACAATTGAGTCTTCGTGTTGATTTAACAGTAGTGGTGAAGTTTATGGAAACAATGAGTGCAGAGTCTCTTACTGAGATGGAACAAAAAATTATTAATGCGCCAGAAGATGAGTATATGAATGACGAGCAACTGGCGTTTTTTAGACTGAAGTTGGTAGAGCTTCACGATACGACACGTGAGCGTATTCGAGAAGCGAAAGAGCAAATGCTGAATAAACCTGATACTACAGATCCGTTAGATAAAGCGGCTTGGGAAGAGCAATCTAGTTTATTAATTCGTATTGTCGAGCGTGAGCAGCGCCTGTTACCTAAGATCCAACAATCGCTTGAGCGTATTCGTCAAGAAACTTATGGTTTTTGTTTAGAATCGGGTGAGCCAATTGGCATTCCTCGTTTATTGGCGAGGCCAACTGCTGAATACAGCATTGATGTTAAATCAGTGATGGAAATGAAAGAGCACTTACAAAAAGATTAAATTACCAAAATACTCGCTAGTAAAAGTATGAAGTTAGCTGCAAGTAAGCAGCTAACTCAGGCACTTTTTATGAGTTTTGCTTGCTTGACCAAGTTGTAGGTCAAGCAATGGCGCGAGTGCATCAAGTTGTTTATTGAGTGTATTAAACTGGCGTAGGTTCGCAAGGAGTGCGCGTTGTAGTGTTTTGTTTGCTGAGCTTTGCTCTAGTTCTTGCTCTAATAAACCGAGCGTGTTGTAAATTTCTTCCTCAATTGCATTGTCTTGGCTTTGTGCAAACTGTTTGATTTCTTCGAGCAAATCTTTAATTGCCTGTTGCTGCATAAACTTACTATGCGATGGCAACGGCATCGGAAAGTTCTCTTTAGTCAAAAACGGAGTGACCGATTGGTCAATTAGATTGTTGGCGATGCTTTTGATATTAAATTGAATGTATTTTGCACAATGGTCTAGTGAAAACTTGGCTTCGTTGAGTGCTAAAAAGATGGTGTATTCTTGTAATAACGCATTCAGCATGGTCGTTACATCAAGCAAATGCGGCTCAATGACTTGGCCAAAGCTTTGCAAAATAATTTTTTGCTGCGTCATGTGATAGTTCACACGTAATTGCTGCAGCATGTCAATGAGCTCTTCATTTAGCGTCATTTCATCGCTGTTTAAAATCGCTTTTAAAAAATCGCGTTCTTTTACGACTTCCCCTAGCTCTAGTTCAATATAGCGTTTGATCAGGTTGTCATT
This sequence comes from Pseudoalteromonas sp. MTN2-4, assembly GCF_042848605.1. Taxonomy (NCBI): domain Bacteria; kingdom Pseudomonadati; phylum Pseudomonadota; class Gammaproteobacteria; order Alteromonadales; family Pseudoalteromonadaceae; genus Pseudoalteromonas; species Pseudoalteromonas sp. MTN2-4. The sequence continues at coordinate 187,404 of NZ_BTGK01000005.1, read as the reverse complement.
ATCTTTATGTGTCGAGTTGAGTAACGCGTCTATGATGTTTTGACGCGTTTCGTCTGTTTGCAGCAATAATGCTTTAACAATATCGTTTTTGCTTGAAAAGTAAGAGTAAATAGAACCTTTCGCAATATTTGCATGTTCTGCAATCTTGGCAATGGTGGTTGCTCTAAAACCATTTTCAATAAATAAGGTTTTAGCTGTCGATAAAATTAAATCGCGTTTTGACACTGTCATTTCCTCAAAGAACTCACCGTATTCTCACACATGATTAAAAATATAACAATTAGTCACTTGAAAATGACCAAGTGGTCATTTATATTTTGACCGTGATTTCGTCTCAGGAGAGAAGTAATGAGTCAAAGTGGTGGTGAGTTAAAAAGCTTATGGCAGATTTTAAAGCCGCATAAGCCAAGCAAGATGCAATTTGCAGTTTTGTCAGTGTTAGTTGTCGTTACAACGGTGCTCGAGTTATTGATCCCATGGTTTTCGAAAAACTTAGTCGACTCTATTTCAGTCGATGGCGTTGCGATGTCGGTATTAATGACACTTCTGGGCATTGTGCTAATTAGTGCCGTGTTTGAAGGCATTCTGACATGGTATGGCGCCAAAACTGGTGAGCGTATATGCACCAGTTTACGCTATAGCCTTATTGGTAAGTTATTGTTTAGTAAAGTTGAAGCTGCGTCAGATAAACACAGTGCTGAATACGCAACACGCGTTGTTAACGATACCTTAGAAGTTAAAACGGTGCTGGCGACTGATTTTATTAGTTTATTTGCGGGTGCTGTATCACTTGTGGCGGTTGTCGCTATGATGTTTTATCTAGACTGGCGTTTAACTCTGGTTTTATTGGCCTGTGTGTTAGTCGGCTTTTTAATTATTTTGCCTTTATCTCTGATGATGAGTGGTATTGGTAAAGCCATTCAGGCTGCTCAAGCAAAGCTCCTGAGTACGTTAACTGAGTGGATGCGCCATCACACTCTGATCAAATCGCATAATGCGCAAAGCCCTTTGCATCAAGAATCAAAAGCATTGCTAGAAACCTGTATGGAGCACGAAGTTCGAGGGGCTAAAGTCATGGCGATGATCAGCCCGACCATTAACTTGGTGCTGATGATGAGCATGGTCGCGATTTTAGGCTTTTCGAGCTATTGGATGCAGCAAGGTAGCATGACTTTAGGTACAGTTACCGCATTTTTAATGTACTTGTTTGGTTTAACTTTTCCGCTTGTGGCACTGGGCGCATTCTTCAGTAATTTATTTAAAGCTGCGGGCACGGCAACTCGATTACAAGACATTGAGCAGTTAGCGCAGGAGCAGCTTCAGCAAGGTGAAAGCGTCGACAGTGCGAGTGAAATTCAAATACAAGCACTGAATTTTGAGCGTGATGAGAAAGTGATTTTAAATAATGTTAGCTATCAATTTGATGGGCCGGGTTTATCAATTGTAACTGGTGAAAGTGGCTCAGGAAAAAGCACCCTGATGTCGCAATTACTTGGTTTTTATGATGATACAAAGTCAGCGATATTCATTGATGGCAAACGTTTAGATGACATTGATTTATATTCTTTGAGACAAGCAATTGCGTGGGTCGATCAAGAGCCGAAATTATTAAATACCAGCATTAAAGAAAACCTGCTATTAGGTTTGTCTGAGCAACCGAGTGAGGGTGTAATTGAACAAGCGCTTGAGCAAGTTGGGTTGTCGCAATGGTATGAAAAGATTGGTAAAGATCTCGAACAGGCCGTGAGTGAGCGTGCCCAGATTTTCTCTGGAGGTGAAAAACAGCGATTTGCTATCGCCCGTGCGCTATTGCGCAATGCCAAAGTGTTATTGATGGATGAACCAACATCGGCCTTAGACAAACACAATAGTACAGAAATGATGACCTTGATCAGAACTATCGCAAAGGAGCGACGTGTCATTATGATCAGTCATAACAGTGCTTTTTTACAGCAAGACGACGATCATGTACATATTGCAGAGGGCGCTATTGTTAAGACTGCAGCTTAACTTATAGGCATATAGAAACATTAAGCTTAAGTTTCTATATGCCTAAAAAGCAAATGCCTTTTATGGATTACAAGCATGCATAGTAGGGAAGTAGAAACATGCATTTTCTTTATCACACGTTCCACAGCTATCAGTGAGTGGACGTGTAGCTTCACCGCCTGCAATGTTAGGAGTTAAGTCTCTTTGAATTGATTTTTTACTTAGAGAAAGCTGCTTCATATTCTTTTTATTTAATAATAATTTCATTTTTTATCCTTAAATTAAATTTGTACCCATTGAGGGTTTGAAAAATATACTGATAGAGTGAAATTTATGCAAGTTGGCAGAGGTTTCATTAGTCAAAATTAAGTGATGTTTTTTAGTCGTAATTGAAGTTCACGTTCTGTACTTTTTAGCTCTCATATTATTTTTTACTTTCTTTTGTACCCCAAGTATTGATATGTTGAACGAGTAACCACTTTATTTTTAAAGGATTTGTCGTGCATTTACTTAAACCTTTGGCGCTTTCTCTTAGTTTAGCTTTGTCTTCAATTACTGTTTCTCCGCTGGCGCTTTCTCAAACTTCAGCAACCGAAGAACGAGCTGATTACACTCAGTTTTCTCATGTATTTAAATCGAACATTTTAAACGAAGAACGCACAGTCGTTGTTCAACTACCAAAGAGTTATAAAGCTGAGCCTGATAAAGCCTATCCGGTCATTTACCGTTTAGATGGGGCGGGTAATTTGCCATTGATCACCTCAGTGCTTGAACGCTTACAAAACGACAATGCCGCTCCAGAGGCCATCATAGTGGCAATTGAAAATACCGAGCGATTGAGAGATTTATATCCGACCGTAAATAAAGAGCCGCAAGGTCCAGTTGGGTTAGGGGGCGGAGGTAAAAAGTTTTTAGACTTTTTAGAACAAGAACTCATGCCACTTGTCGACGAAAAGTATCGCACCCATGATTATAAAATTATTGGTGGCGCATCGGCTGCGGGGGTATTTGCACTTTATGCGATGACCGAAAAACCAACCCTGTTCCAAGCGCATTTAGCTTATAGTCCGGCGGTTTGGTGGAACTATGGAGCAGCAGTGACGCGTACAAAAGAGTTTTTAAAGAAAAACAAAACCCTCGATACTTATCTTTATATGAACATTGGTGAAGAAGCGGGTGTCATGCGTGAGCGTTATGACGATTTGCAGCAGTTTATTCAAAACAATAAACCGTTCAAATTATCATACGTGAGTGATGCGCTTGATGGCGTATCTCACAACCTAACGTCTGCGGCAGGGGCGTTTAATGCTTACCATAATTTATTTATGTCAAAGCAAATGCCGTTGAAAAAGCTGACTTACGACATGGCCTCGATTGATGCATATTATAAAAAGCTCTCTGAGCAATGGGGTGAGCAGATCACACCACCAGATAATGCAGTTAGGCAGTTAGGCTATCAGCTCATCGGCATGCGCAATTACGATAAAGCTATTCAGGTATTCGCCCATAATACTAAGCTACACCCCAACTCAGTCGATGCTTGGTGGGGGTTGTCTTATGGTTATGAACAAAAAAAAGATAACAAAAAAGCGTTCGAGTTTTTAGAGAAGGCTGTAAAGCTTGCTGATAAGTCATACCCTTATTACGACATGCTTATGGATGCGCAAACTAGGTTAAAAGCAGCGGCTAACCTCTAGCTTTCAAGGGGGTCGTAACAAAGCAAAGTTACGATTGCTGGTTATACTCAGAGGATGAGAAGTTTGAGCAAGCAAATAATGAAATTGTGTCTGTTCTTTTATTGCTGTTTAATTGCTTGCTCAGCATTGGCTGAGAGTTCTCGCTTATCGGTGGTGTTTGAACATAACCCGCCGTTTCAAACCATTGATGAACACAATAAAGGTCAGGGCCCCATAATTGACTTTGCAGAGCTATTAATTGCTGTCGCAAAAGAAAATGCGGACTTTAAAGCTGAATTCAATGGCAAGCCTTGGGCTCGTATCATGGAAAGGGATGCTTACCACCCCAACATTCTTATTCTCTCAATGTCTAAAACCCCACAGCGAGAGCCGCATTTTACTTGGTTAACGCAAGTTTATACCGGTCAGCAGTATATCTGGAAAGTGAAAGGACGACCTGATCCAGAAGGTAGGCAATTACAGGTTGCCGTTGAACGCAATGCACATAAGATGATGAGTATTAAACATCACTTCGGTGAAGATAATGTACACAAATCTCTCAACTCTGCTCAAGCATTACATGCATTATTGAAAGGGCGTGTCGACCGCTTTGTCGGTACTGTATTTGCTGTATCAGGTAAGTTGAAGTCACTTGGCCATGATATGAATGAACTACAGCGTTTGGCCAAATTTGATGACTCAGGGTTTGCGAGTCAGGGCTTATCGTTTGCGCTCACACTCGATACAGATGAATACTTAGAATCGGCACTACGCAAAGCGCTGAACGATCCTAGAGTTGAGCAAGCAAGAGCCAAGTTGCAAAAGCAGTTTGAAGCGTCAGAGCGTCAGCTTATGGCTGTGTTTTAAAGGTCTGATAGTGGCTGTTGATCAGTTTGGCGCTTTAAAACGTAAATACACCCACATTCAAGAAAACTCATTTCAACTTTATGCAGCACACTCTAACCCCACGCAAACTGTTAAACAGTAAATGGACCGCCGTTCACCCACAATCAAAAGAAAAGCATTTTATGGTGACAAGTGTTGAGTTTGATGAAGAAGGTCGCGTGATTGAATGCATTATCGAAGCAGTGATGACCAAGCGCGAAATAGAAATTAACTGGCGCGATCTAAAAAATCCCAAAATGTGGAAGATGGGTTGGAAATAGTAGCTAAAACATTTAAAAAACTCTTAACTGTCATCACAGAAATTATTAAAGAAGCTGGAAGCGACATAGAAAACATAAACAGCGCCTAATGGCTGAGTTTACTCAGCTTTTAGCGCATAAAACAATTCATGTTCTCGATATTCCAGATGAATATCAATATATGGACAGCGAGCTTGTCGACATCTTAACGCACAGTGTGAGCGCGTATTTAAAAACCGCTTAACAAGAATAAAGAGGGTACTGTCATGTAATGCCATCTAAGCACAATCATATTATTTTTTAGTAATTTTAAAGGTGAGATTATTCTTTACTTTATAATCGAAAAGATAAAATCTTTTTTGATACACTGCTAAAAAAGATGCATTGGAACAGTGCTTAAAATGGCTAACACTATTGTTTTAATTGAAGATGAACGTGCAATAGCAGATACCCTTATCCACATTCTAGAGCTGGATGGATTTGGTGTTAAATGGTTTGATACTGCTGGGGCAGGCCTGGAATATCTGCAAAATCAAGATGCCTCTCTTGTTGTACTGGATGTTGGTTTACCCGATGCCAATGGCTTTGAGGTATGCAAAGAGATACGTGCATTTTCAAGTGTGCCGGTGATTTTTTTAACAGCAAGGAATGACGAGATAGATCGTGTCGTAGGGCTAGAAATTGGCGCCGACGATTATGTCACTAAACCTTTCAGCCCGCGTGAAATGCTGGCGAGAGTGAAGCTGCGAATGCGAACTTCACAAAAAACGCTACCGGCTAGCACGCAAAAAACTTGCCCTCGTGCTGTACTACACAGCGAGCACTATGATTTTGTCTATCAAGGTAAAGCATTAGGATTGACTGCGCTTGAGTATAAGTTACTAGAAAAAATGGTTGCTTCACCAAAGCAAGTGTTCTCGAGAACCCAATTAATGGATGCGGCTGAACTCGCTCAGACATGTGCATACGAGCGCAATATTGATACACATATCAAGTCTATACGTAAAAAGCTCAGAGATGCAGAGAGTCCCGAGTTACTGTTTACGAAGCGTGGCTTTGGGTATTTTTATGATGAACAAAGTACTTCTGAATGAGTGTGAAAATCTTGATTCATAAACTTGGTCGTTGGCCAAAAATACCGTTAGGGTTACGTTTATTTTTGCTTTATTTTGTAATGGTTATTCTCACTACTTACTTTGTGAGTTCCACGGTTATGAAGCAAATAAAGCCGACTGTCAGACAGGTGAGCGAAGAAACTTTGGTTGATATGGCTCACTTACTTGCGGTAATGGTCGAAGATGATATTCAAGCTGGTACCCTCTCTCAAAGCCATTTTGCTGAGCAAATAAAATTGTATGGTTCTCGACAGCCTGATGCAGCAATTTGGGATATCACTAAAAAGACCATTAATCATCGTATTTATGTGACAGATTCACAAGGAAGAGTACTCGTTGACTCTTGGCAGCAAGATGTCGGAGCGGACTTTTCACGCTGGAATGATGTCTATTTAACCTTACGAGGAGAGTACGGCGCACGCTCAACAGCACTCAATCCTGGAGACCCTTTATCGACGGTAATGCATGTTGCCGCGCCAGTTAAAAATGGTGATGAGGTGATCGGTGTGGTGACTGTTGCCAAAGCGAACCGTTCAGCGCAACCTTTTATAGATGCATCGAAATATCGTGTACTGAGCTGGTTAATCGTAATGAGCATTGTGGCGTTACTTATTGGGGCGCTAATTGCTTGGCGCATTAACAGCGCACTCTACAAATTAGACGATTATGCGAAAAAAATAGGTCAAGGAGAGAAAGCACAAAAGCCCTCTTTTAGAGTGTTTTATGAGTATGAGCGCTTAAGTGATGCATTGGCAATGATGCGCCAGCAGCTTGATGGGAAAGACTATGTTGAGCACTATGTGCAAACTTTAACCCATGAATTAAAAAGCCCATTAAGCGCAATTAAAGGCGCGAGTGAGATTTTGCAAATGCCACTTTCTGACGAAAAGCGCCAGTTATTTGCAAGTAATATCGAGAAAGAAAGTGAACGTGTACAGATATTAATTGACAAGTTACTCGACCTAGCCCAATTAGAGCAACAATCAGAGCTAGTCGAAAACCAGCCAATTGATTTGGAGAATCTACTACAAGATGTTGAAAGTTCATTATTTGTGAGAGCACAGCAAAAGGGTGTTGCATTTGAATTTAGTGGTGACAAAAGCATATTCATAGAGGGGGATGTTTTCTTAGTGCAACAAGCGCTGTTTAATGTTTTTGAAAATGCATTAGATTTTGTCAATGAGCAGGGAGTTATCCGCGTTTCTCTCTTAAGTCAAGATGGCCTATGCCGAGTGAGTATATATAATTCTGGGCCTCATATTCCTGAGTATGCTTTGTCACGGCTAACCGAACGCTTTTATTCCTTACCACGCCAAAATGGTGATAAGAGTACAGGGCTTGGACTTAATTTTGTGGAGCAAATAATGGCTTTGCACAATGGTAAGTTGGAAATAGGTAATGTAACTGGTGGCGTCGATGTAGCGTTAACTTTTAAAGCCGGTGCGCATACTCCATAAAGACTCCATATAAGCTACATATAGCCTACAAGTTGATTGTTTATCTTCGTATTACTGACAAATACGGAGAATTCATATGAGACAAAAGTTAGGTACTAAGTTTGGCATGATTGTCATACTGATTCTGGGGTTACTCATTCCTATTTTTATGATCCAAGGGCTAATTGATGACAGGCAAGCGTTACAGCATGAAGTGCGAGAGGACATTGCACGAAGCAGTAGCGGTGAACAACGTATTATTGGACCATTTTTACATATTACTTATACGGAGACTCAAGAACGTAATGGTGAGTTATTAAATCGAGACAAGCGTCTGATGATCTTACCCGAGAGTCTTAATTTGAATAGCAAGCTAGATACATTTTCTAAGTACAGAGGCATCTATAAAGCAATATTGTATCGCTCAATGAGTGAGATGAAAGGCAGGTTTGAGCTCAGTGCATTAAGTAGTATTGAATTCGATAAGATTAAAAGTGTAGATCTGGTGATTGCCATAAAAGATATTAGAGGGATTGGGCAAAACACTCAGATTAAGTTAGATGATACATTACATACATTACTACCAGGTACAGGTATTTCACAGCTTCCCGAGGGAGTGAGAGTAAATCTAGCTCTAACAAACTTATCTGCAAAACAGGATCTAGATTTTTCAATTGATCTCGCACTACAAGGTATGCAAAAACTCTCGGTTGTACCTGTAGCTAGGCACACTCAGGTATCAATGAATTCGAACTGGCCGCATCCAAGTTTTGTGGGGAATTATTTACCAACAGAGTCGACAATCACTGAGCAGGGTTTTACCGCTAATTGGCAAACAAACTTTTTCGCGACAAATATTGAAGAGTTATTTAGTAAGTGTTTATTTGCAACTCAATGTGAGTTGCTTAATGAGCGTAGCCTAGGAGTTAGCTTAGTCGAGAGTGTTGACCATTATCTTAAAAGTTACCGAGCCACTAATTATGCTTTATTAGTATTCACTTTAGTATTTGCATGTTTTTTCTTATTAGAAGTGTTTAATGCTAAACCACTTCATCCAATTCAATATGGTTTTGTTGGCTTATCACTCGCTGTTTTCTATCTTTTACTCGTCTCTTTAAGTGAGCATATAGGATTTAACTCTGCATACTTAATTGCCGCTTTTTCTTCATCTAGCTTGCTGAGTGTGTATGTGTCAGGCATGTTAAAAAATACGAATCAAGGGGCTGCCTTCTGCTTCGGATTAGTATGTTTATATGGGCTTTTATTTGGTTTGTTAAGTGCAGAAGACTACGCACTGCTTATGGGGAGCCTACTGGTTTTCTTAGTGCTTAATATTACTATGCTAGTGACTCGCAAAGTAGATTGGTATCAATCAAAAGAAGATGTAATTGAAGCTGATGGTCATTAGTCTTCAGTAAAAAAATAGCGAGTAATCGTCGACTCGCTATTTTACCTAACGTTTGGAGGAGTTAGGGTTAGGCAGTTTGCTGGGCGAGCCGAGAATCTATGTTGGCGATATTGGCCATTAACTGCTCTCTAACTCGTTGCAAATGTTGTTGTCGCTGCTCAGGAGCTTGCTTGGCAAAACGTAATGCGCTGTAAAGACTGCGTTTTGAAACTTGATATCTTGATGCGGCTTGTGAGAGGCTCGACTCGCCGATCATGACGCTTAACATGGCTTCGTTTAACCCCGGTTGCATACTCATTAAAGTTGCTCCTTAGCGTGTTGTGAAACCTGTTTTTCTTCATGAATTGGCCACACACTGACGTTTGAGTACCAGTCTAAGTGCCAAATTAACTGCATGGTTTGAATCAAGTTGTGCATATGAAAACCCCTGTGATAACTGCTTTGCTCCCTATATAAAGAAAGAGTTATGCCAGATTTTCAACTTGTTGATTTATAAGGTTTTGTGTTTTCTTGTTTAGGGCGGATGCACTACTTCTGTGAAGTTAAAGGTGGGTTTGCACTAAAAAGGGCCAAAGGCCCTCGATAAAACTCACTTTTCGTTTCGCCTTCTAAAGGCCATTAAGAACATACTAGGTAATAACCAAATCAACGAACCACCACCTTCGGATTGTGATGAGCTGCTATTAGGTGTTTCGGTACTAGAGTCTGCACTTATCGTGTAAGAGACTTGCTCATTGATAACCTCTCGACCATCAAAAAAACCACTAACACTCAGGGTAAAGGTACCCGATTCTGTTGCATTAAACTCATATGTATCGCCCCTAAAATCTGTGCCTTCATGAGTTTTCCAGACGTAAGACAACAGTAGCGGTTTGGACGTTTTTAGTTGGGGCGTTAATGAGACTCGCTCCCCAAGTTTTATCTCAGTGTCACCTGAGACACTGAATGACTCAATCACAGGTGAGACGGCATCGACAAGATGCTGCTTGCTATAGCTTAGTTCATCATTGACGAAAGCTTTTAAAGTGACTTGATAAAAGCCTGGCTGTTTATATTCATGATCGGGCTTGGCTGCGGTGCTGCTATTACCATCACCAAAATCCCAATGATAAGCAGTGATGCCTGAGCTATTGGCAAACGTTGAAAAGGCGGATAGAGCGTATAGGCCGGCACATCCCAGTACCTGTTTTATGTTAAACATTCTATACTTTGTCCTTAAATTAGAGAATTCCATACATTACAAATAACAGATTAATAACGATTATGCTAGGTGTTAACGCTCTGATTAATATATTTGTAATTTACTTTTGTGTTCATAAGGGGTAATTTGGTCTGGTGGATTTTTACCCACTAAATACTATTTTATTTCAATAAGGACTTTGCTTTGAAGGATTATTTAAAGCCTAGCTTGTTCGCTTCTTTGTTTGCGCTCGCTATGCCTGCTACAGCCAATCAAGCTTCTTATCACGCCGTACCTGCAATGATGGGTAATGCTAAAATGGGTTTGCTGTGTGCGCAGGCGCCAGATCTTCCAAGCCGAGACTGTCAAACAGCAGTCGTCCCCGATAACCAAAGAACTAGGTCGCTGTTCCCCTATATTCCAGAACAGTTCAATTTACTTTATCGAGACGAAGATAGTGTGCTGTTTTCTCAGCATAGTGGTTACCCTTTTGTTCTTTCACAGCAAGAAGGGGTATGTTATTTAGAAAACCGTGCAGTGGCCATTCAAGAAAATATAAACGGCTATCCAATTTATCGCTTTGACTGTGGAGCAGGTATTGAAGAGCGTGCAGATCTTGCTGGGATATTTAGAGATTACATTCGTGTAGGTGGCTTTCAGGTAGAGAATGACGCCTTTTTTTATGCTGGTATTACCATGGATATTTTGCATAAAGCACTTGCAGCTATGTATCCAGACACGATAGCTCCATGTGAGTCAGATGCTGAATATTGTTTGCAGCAATTAAATGTTGTTGTAGATGGTAGTAGAGAGCCATATACGAGTGCTTGGGATGAAGGAAGGGTTTTGTTGGGAAAGGGAATTATCGGAAACGGTACTTTTTCAGATGCCACTTCGCTGGATATTATCGCCCATGAAACAGGCCACGCCCTGTTAACCTGGAACTCTGAAATTGGCTATGGAAATGGCGATACATCAGCGATTCAGGAAGCGTTTGCCGATCTAACCGCGTTATTCGTTCGCAGCGAGTTTTACAAAGGCTTGCAAGCGGGTGGGGAACAAAACTTTACAGAATCTGATGCTTATCATCAATTATCAAAAGACGGAGGGGCTCACTATGTTATAGCATGGGATCGATATGTTCATAATAGAGCCTTGCGCTACCTTTACTCCCCCAGGACAGATGGCACGAGTATTGATGATTGGCGTGATAAAGAAACTGAAACGCCAGGCCCGCATTATAAAGCGGGTATTTTAAATCGCTTCTTCTACCGTCTATCAATTTCAGATGACTGGAGTGTTGCCAAGACATTCCATTTAACGATGAAGGCTGCGCAATCGTGTTTTGTTGAAGATTCCAGCTTTGAACATGCAGCATTTTGTTTGTTAGACGTCGCAGAAGAACAAGACAAAGCCAGAGTGTCGGCTAAGTTGCAAGAGGTTGGCTTAATCCCCACAAATAGCTTAGCTAACAACCTCGATTTTTCTATTGAGCGCTTATACACCTCAATTAACTATGTCTTAGCAGAGTCAGATCAAGCCGAGTTAAGCGCTGTGAATATTAGCCTTAATGAGCAGCCTGTGTATCAGTGGCAGTCGAATTACAATACGCAATCTCAACTTAATGCCATCAAACAAGCGCAGCTTAATTTAGAGTCAGGCGAACATTTACTCTCAATTGAAACGACAAACGAACAAGGTCAGATTAAAACAGGTCATAGACTTTTGAGCATTTTTTCAGACCCACTGTGTGAGCCTGATACCGAGAATGTGCTATCAAATCAGTTAAGCATAAATGGTGAAGACTTTGTTTTGGAGCAAGGCTACACGTTTTTGGCACCACAAAACGCATGGTATCAGCAGTCATTAGGAGAATTTCGATTTCACAATATACCCACGGATAAAGTGGTATCGGTATTTTATGATTTGAATAGAGATCGTCAGTTTTCAGACGATGAAAAGGTACTAAGCACCACAGAGTTTGATACCGCCATTTCTTTGCCGAATGTTGATACCGTGCCCGGCGATATGTTAGTGAGATTACGCATTGATGATTTAGCCGTAAGTGCATGTACAGAAAATGAGTTAAGCCAGTCTGTTGACCTGAAAGTACATATTGAAGCAGGTACACCCAGAACGCCAATAGATTTTAGCTACAAGCAAGTTGAGCAAACATTACATCTTGCTGTTTTGCCGGTTTATGGTGAGCAAGCTATGTTTCGTTGGATTTTACCTGAGCAAATTATTGAGCAAACAGACAGTCAATTAGAGCAAGATGTGAATGCAAAAGGTGCATATGCTATATCGCTTGAGCATGTTGAGAATGACCGCGTGCTTAGCCGAGCTGAAAAGCAGATTGAATTAATTGCCGATCCAAACTTAGTTATAGAATGTGAGGCGCAAAATACCAAATGTATACTGCAGGCAAGTCATGCAGAGTTGGCTGATCCTTTTGAGTATCAGTGGGTAATTAACAACGAGTTGTTTAAAAAGGAGAGCAATGCTCCTTTTGAATATGACTTTGCTGAGTACGGCGAGTTTGACGTCTCTTTAGTGATGTCAAAATTAGATGGTACAGCTGAGTTTTCAACAAGTAAAAAGGTTTCTTTAAGCCAGCCTTTGCCTCATGAAAATATCACTATTATGGTGCGACAACATAATGATAACGTGTCTCTTTCTATCGCTAATGTAGACCGTTTCGGTGAGGAGTATGAACTAATTTGGTGGCTCGACGGTGAAAAGTTCACCACAAGGCAGATAGAAAAACAGCTCGCTCAGTTGGCAAGTGACTACGAGGTCAAACTACAAATCAGGTTAGCAGGCAAAGTAGTAAAAGAAGTGTCGCACAGTGTTTATATGCATGCTGATATCGGCTTAGACTTCAAGTGGACCAATGACTCATCTAAACCCTTATTATTTTCGTTTCAGAGTTTATAAAAGCAGAGAAAGTTAAACTAAAGGGGCCATTCGGCCCCTTTAGTTTAAATTGCGTTTAGGTTCTTAATAAACCTAGTTGTGTGTTCTTGTGTTCGACCAGTTTCATCAAGTCTTGTGCAGCATCTTCAATGGTGTCAGCCAATTGCGCAAGTTCTGCTGCCGCATCTGAAATCCCTGTCATATTTGCGCTTAAGTCTTCGGTTACCGCACTTTGCTGCTCAGCAGCAGTCGCAATTTGAGTAACTTCATTAGAGATATCATCGAGTGCTTGTACCATTTCACTCATTTGTGATGAGGCGCTGCCACAATGAGTCATGGCATCACTGGCTTGTACCACTGAGCGTTCAATGATGTTTTCAGACGTTTTTACTTCATTTTGTAGATTATCAATGAGCTGACTGATCTCATTGGTTGAATCTTGGGTCTTAGAAGCTAAAGACCTGACCTCATCGGCAACGACGGCAAAGCCTCGGCCTTGTTCACCAGCGCGAGCCGCTTCGATGGCAGCATTTAAAGCCAGTAGGTTGGTTTGCTCTGCGATTGAGCGAATTACATCAAGGATTTGTGTAATGTCACTACTGCGAACGGCAACCGCATTGATAGATTCTTTGGCACTGGCAACTTGTTCAGACATCACCTGCACAGAGTCTGATGCAGCAGAAATACCACGCTCACTTTCTTTTACCTTTTCGTTGGTCGCATTGGTTGAAGCTGCCGCATTCTCTGATGAGCGGGCAACTTCGCTGGCAGTGGCACTGAGCTCATTGATGGCTGTTACCACGCTATCAATCTCCATATGTTGCATGTTTACTTTGGTTTTAATATCCTCAGCCGCCTGCGAGGTTTTGGTTGATTGTTGATAAGAGTTGTTGGCGAGTCCTTTTAAGTCATTCACCATATTTCGTAGCTTTTGTGTGAATAAGTTAAAGCCTGTCGCAATGGCAATGAGCTCCTCATGTTGCGTGACGTCGAGCTTTACCGTCAAATCACCATCGTTACTTGCAAGATTCTCTACTCTGTCTTTGATGTCTGTTAGTGGGTCGATAATGGTCTTTAAAATAGCCACAGAAAGGGCTAATGCGATAACCGATGTGATCACCCCAATAAAGAGCATGCTGGAGCCAACAGAGGCATTGTCTTCAGCCTGTTGTTCCGCTAACTCTTGTGCGCGCGCAAGTGCCAGATCTTTCGGTAATTCAATGACCAAGCTCCAAGTTGTATTGGCGACCTTAATTTCAATGGGCATAGTGAAAACGAGGTGACTGCCAATTTCGAGTTGAGTTTGTTGTTTACGGTTGTCCATAATAGTTTTGCCCGCGTTACCCGGCAGAGACTCTGTTAAGGGGCGTGCCAGCTTGTCGTAGTGGCTTGAGCCAACTACTAACCCTATATCGCTGAGTATGCTGACTTTGGCTTGACCATTATAAAGCGACTTCGACACTTCTTCGGTGAGAGTCTGAAAACGTGGCAGGTTTATATCAACACCGACTAAACCAATAAAGCGACTATTGGCAATCACTGGTACGGTGAGAGAAGTCATTAACTCAGAATTACCGGGTGTGATTTCATACAAGTACGGCTCCATAATACAGGGCTTAAGATTATCTTTGGCGCACAAATACCATTCACTTTCTCTAAAGCCAAACTCATTGCGGGCATTGAGGTATTTTTCGCCCGGATCTTCAATTTGGTGTTGCGTGAATTTACCCGGCGCATCACGGGTTATATAAACTTCTAAAGAGCCTGCACCAGGAACCGAATGAGTCTGACCAGATCTACCAAACTGACTGTCTTTACCATCGTAGCCATTGGCTTCAAATTGCGCATAGATTGACGAGATACCTTGGTTTTTCTCGAGCGCTCCCAACATCATCAAATACAGGCTTCGTCTTGAAATAGGTTCTTGCTCTGCTGTTTTGGCTATGCCGCCAGATAGGCTGTAAGGAATTTGATACTCCTTGTTGATATAAGCACTGACTTGTTCGGCGTACAACCTCGCTTTCGCAATTAATCGAGCATTAATTTCGTCTAACACAACACGTTGTACACGATCACTTTGAACTTGATTATTATCATTGAGCTGCACCCAACTAATGGTGACTAATGAGGCAACAAGCAACATGAGTGTGATGGAAATAAAAGCGATTAGCTTAATCTTAATAGAGCGCTGATTCATATTCCTACCGTTTAATTGTGAGATATTCTTTTTGATTATTAAGTATTACTTAATATAGACAAATTATGACTTTTTGCTGGCAGGGGTCAAGCCAACTGAAGGAGGAAGATTAGCTCATTTCCTAATCTTCCTTGTTGAGACTTATAACATTTTTTGGATTAGTTTTTTATTTTCAACCCCAAATACTTTGCTATGTACGTCGCTAATAAAGTGCCATTGACTGTCAACATTATCAGGTGTAAATGTGAGTGTCATAAAGCCACGCTGGTGGATGTTGGCAAACTCTAGATCGTCAACCAAGAGTTCAAGTACCTTAGCAAATTTGCTGACCTGTGACTCTGGCAATTGTAGGTAATACTCTAGACCAGGAGAGCTCACTGATGGTGTCGCAAATTCATATCCGCATACATCGCCTTGTGCTGTACATAACTTACCTGACCAAGCGTTATGGGTATCGCCAGCAAGGGTAACGAGGTTTTTGTTTGCGGCTTTAGCTGTTTGTAATAAGACTTCACGCTCTACAGGGTACCCATCCCATGCATCTAAGTTATATGGTGCGGTAAAACCGATACGCATTTTATCTTGCTCTGTTAGCGTTGGGTCTGCTGCTTGAGTGCGTGCTTTTAATTGCGCCAGTTCTGTCATTTGTGCAGCGATAGCAGGGCTTGGGTTGGCCATGGCAGCCAGTAACTCTGCTGGAAGCATCATCTTTGTCATCAGTACTTGTTGGCCAAGTACTTGCCATTTGGCATCTGAGGTTTTGATATTGTCAGTTAGCCAAGTTAGCTGCTGAGTTCCAATTAGTTGCTGATCGGGGGAAACCAGATCTGCTTGGAAACTTGCAGTATCTAACTGACCAGATGTTGGGTCAAAATAGTTCTGATAATCAAGCGGTTTAACGCGGGCTTCATGACGTGTGTCGAGCATGTAAAGGGACACCAAAGAGCCAAAATCAAATTTGCGATATAGGCTTTCGGTTTGACCTGTAACGTATGGTCGAATAGGCATCCATTCGTAATAGGCTTTAAGCGCGGCCATTTTTCGGTCGGCAAACATGCCTTCATCGTCATTATGGTTCTCAGCCCCATCTAGATAGGCGTCGTTACAGACTTCGTGGTCGTCCCATACAGCAATGAAAGGCGCTTTGGCATGCAGGGCTTGCAGACCTGTATCTGTTCTGTATAGCGCATAACGTTTGCGGTAATCTGTTAGAGAGATGAGCTCGCCTTGGTTATCTTCTGGTAGCATTCGACCAAGCTCAGCCGCTTTGTCAGTGGCGTATCCTCCCATGCCATATTCATAAATATAGTCGCCTAAATGTAGTACTGCATCTAGGTCTTGCATTTTTGCTGCTTCAGCATATGCGTGAAAATAACCCGCAGGGTAATTTGCACATGACATAACCGCTAATTTCACTTGCGACACATCTGTTTCAGGTAAGGTTTTTGTTTCGCCCATAGGTGACGGGCTCTCGTTGGCTTTGAAACGGTAATAATAGCGGGTATTGGCTTTCAGCCCTGTCAGGTCGACTTTTACTGTGTAATCGTTTTTCGCTAATGCAGAAAGTGACTCTTTAAATTCTATGTTTTCAAATGTCTTGTCTAGAGAGACTTCTAAGCTGACATTGACATTATTAGGCGTACCCTCAGGAGTAACTCGGGTCCATAGGATGACTCTATCAGTTAATGGGTCACCACTTGCCACACCGTGATCAAACGCAACGGCAAAGTCGTTATAAGATGGACTTGAGTCATTGTGACCACATCCAGTTAAAGATAAAGATACCGTGGCAGCGCCGACACCAGCTAATGCACTTTTAATAAAATTGCGACGTGAAAGCCCTTTCATGAGTTGTACCTCTTTATTGTTATGCTTCAGAAAAGAGGCGATGTTAGAGAAGAGTTATGACATTTTTACGACTGGTCTTACCTTGTAATAAGTTGTTCATACTAGTGTCATATTGTTTCAGCTTATAATTATTAATATATTGATTTATATGGTTTTAAATCAGCGGTTTTTAGGACTTGATTGGGCAAAAGCTAACAGGAAAAGTCAGTATTAAAAACCCAGGTTGAGCAAAAATAGTTGACTGAACTAGTATGGTTAGGTTTAGTGTCTGCTTTTAGGTGTTTAAGTTGTTGTAATCTTGGTCGATAAAGGTATTTAATGGTGACACGCTTAGTTGTTATATCTATCACTGTTAATTAAGTAATTTATTTTGAGAATTGGTATTCGTATCAGCACTTGTTCAGATCGATTAAGTTAAAAGCTGCAAGGTGTACTCCCAGAGTTATAAATGGAAAAGTTGAGTTATGTTTAAAGATGTCAGTGACCTTGCTAGTTGTGAAGTATTAATCGTTGATGACTCTGAGCTAATGCGCAGGCTACTAGAGGGGTGCCTGCAAGAGATATGTAATGTAAAAACAGTCGAGTCAGCCGAAGAAGCAATTGCCTATTGCCAAGAAGAGCAGCCAGACTTAGTTTTGATGGATTGGGTACTAGAGGGCATGTCTGGGCTTGAAGCCTGTAAAAAAATGCAAGCAACGCCTAAGTTATCTGAAATTCCAATAGTATTTGTTACCTCTAACGCCAATGAAGAGAGTCAGTTACAGTGTTGGGAAGCGGGCGCTGTAGACTTTGTGCCTAAGCCTATCGTACCGAAAACGCTGCAAAACCGTGTCAAGACGCATCTTAAATATAAACTTCAAGCTGATATTTTACGTAACTATTCTTTTATTGATGGCTTAACAGGTATTTATAACCGCCGTTTCTTTGATACTGAAGTAGAAAGACTACTGAAGCAGCGCCATCGTACAGCTCATTCACTTTCTATGATCATGATTGACATCGATTTCTTCAAAAAATATAACGACCATTATGGGCATTTGGCGGGTGACGATGTACTAAAGCAAGTGGCTGATAAGCTAAAAGAAATTGTCAGAAGACCGCTTGATTCGGTATGTCGCTACGGCGGTGAAGAGTTTGTCGTATTGCTTCCAGATACCCCTTTGCAAGGTGCGAAGATTATTGCCAAAACCTTAGTGCGTGCAATTGCTGGTATGGAACTAGAACATAGCCAATTTGAACATAATGTTGTGACCATTAGTGCGGGCGTTGCGTCTGCCACCAAAACATGCAACTCAGTTGAGTCGTTGATGCAAAGCGCAGACGATGCGCTTTATCAAGCAAAAGGCGCAGGGCGCAATACCTATAAATGCGCTAATTAGAGACTGATAGGCGGTGCAGAAGGTTTAGACAAAATATAAATCATCACCGCCACTTCGATACTTGCAACAAGTATTAACACCCATAGTGCGGGTTGGCTATAAAATAAGATCGCATACCCAAGTAGCATTCCCAAACCGGCTCCCCATTTTCCTTTGATAGGAATAACTTGATGATCATGCCAAAGTCTTAACGGTTCACCGAATTTAGGGTGTGTGAGTAGCCAGTTGGCGAATTTTGGTGAAGAGCGAGTAAAACAAGCAAGCGCGAGAATAAAAAAGATGGTGGTTGGCATCACAGGTAAGGCCATGCCGACAAAACCAAGACCGACAAAAATGATCCCAGCAGCATGAAGCCAAAAGCATTTATTAAAGAGTTTAGGACTACTTTTGCTCATTAATTAATCTCGCCAACATGTAATATTTTAAGCTTATCACAGAGTTATTAGTTTGCGAGTTTTTCAGCAACATTGAAGCATGACGTTTGCGTGAAGATGCTTCATTTGGACGTTTATATGTTTACTATGAGTGGGGTTATTCGGTAATGTAGTCGAGATATCAAAATTTTGAAGTTAGGTGAATTATGGAACTTTCAGCATCAGTTTCTATCCAGCGCACGGAGTCTGGACTCGAGTATTTAAATGTCGACGGTCCGCGTTGTAGTGCTAAAATCTTTTTACAAGGTGCACAACTGACAGAGTTCACGCCTGTTGGCAAAGGCAATTTGATCTGGGTGTCAGAAGATGAAGACTATCTAGAGGGCAAAGCCGTTCGTGGTGGTATTCCTATTTGCTGGCCATGGTTTGGCGTGCACAGCGACCCTGATTGGCCAATTCATGGTGTGGCACGTAAATTAATGTGGCGTGCTGAAGAAGTACATGAAAGCGATGAAGCCATTGTGATTAAGCTTTCATTACCTATGACTTTGGTTGATGAGACCTACTGGCCGCATAAATCTAAGCTTGAAGTTGAATTTCATTTAACAGAACAGTTAAAAGTGAGTCTAACTAACGCAAACTTGGGTGATTCACCCTTTACTTTAACTCAAGCACTGCATACTTACTTCCCGACGCCAAATATTGAAGCGACGACAGTGGATGGCTTACAGGGCTCGAAGTTTATTGAGTTTGGTGAAGGCCCATTTGATCAAAATGAAGTTGTCGGTTTCGCTCGTGAAACAGACATGGTGTATACCCAGGCAGCACCGGTTCAAGTTATTAGAACACCAGACGGTAACATTGAAGTGGGTCGTGAATGCTCTACTTCTTGCGTGCTTTGGAACCCGTGGATTGAAAAGTCTAAGCGTTTAAGTAACTTTAGAGATGACGAATATAAAACCATGCTGTGTCTAGAAGCGGCAAATGTAATGGATGACGCTGCTACCGTTGAGCCGGGGCAAAGTCATACTCTGACAACGACATTGCGCTGGGTATAAACCCTTTTCATAATAAGTTCTAAATGTGTAAACGCATTTCAGAACGAGATAATTAATTTCAAAAAGCTGCATTGCGTGAAGTGGCTTTTTTTATAAATCAAACTTGATAATGATTCTTATTTGCATATAATCAACTTTAAGGATGGTGTCTGACACAGTAAATATAAGGAAGGGTGATGATCTTTGTTTTAAGTTTAGCTGTCGTAGTATTAATGATAATGGCTTTAGTCAATATTAGAGCGTACACACCGCTATTTAAATATCTGCACCATATTGCGACTTGGTTAGCCGCGGCAATCATAGCCAGTGCTATGTTTTATATGGGACTAAGTATGCTGTTGGCGGTCACGATGTTTGTGGTGGCTGGTGGTATTTTGGCGTTATTTATCACTTTGGCAAAGCCAGAGCAGGGCGAGAATAGCTTTTTCTGAGCTCCCTTGGTTTTGGTTACATAACACCATGTTACAATTTCATACGGCTTGCCTACATTCTTAACAATGTGATTCCCTTATGCTTTACGCATATTTGAGAAAGGATCACGGAACATGCATTCAGTTATGAAAAAAGTCGCCCTTGGCTCACTCATGTCTTTGTCGAGTATGAGTTATGCCGCGCCGATGTGGCAAACCATAGAAACCGAACATTTCAATGTGCATTACACGCAAGGACATAAGCGCTGGGCAGAATCTGCCGCACACGAGCTTGAGTTAGTTCGCAATAAAGTACTTGAGCAGCAAAATCGCAGTCTAGAAGCCAAAGCCGATGTAGTGGTCTTTGACCCTTACCATGGTGCAAACGGCTTTGCTATTCCAAGTACCGATAAACCCCTAATGGCGTTATTTACCACGCCACCGCAATCAGACACCGTGATCTCTAACAGCAGTGGTTGGCAGCAACTATTGATTTTGCATGAGTACATTCATTTGGTGCATTTATCTCAACCTAATCGTAGTACATGGCGACAAACACTTCGCGATGTATGGGATCCATACGATATCGCGCTTGCGATCATGCCTCGCTGGGTTGCAGAAGGTTATGCCACCTTGATGGAGTCGAAAATGACAGGGCGAGGTCGTTTATTTGATAACTACACTGAAGCCCTCCTCACAGAATTCGCACGCCAAGGCGCATTATTACCTTATTCTGCGCTCAATAATGGTAACGATAGTTATTTGAGTGGTTCAATGGCATATTTAATCGGTGTGCGATACTTGGCATGGCTTGAAAAGAACTATGGTGAGCAGACTTTAGACTCTGTTTGGACTCGTATGCAGGCGGTGGAGTCTCGTGATTTTGACGAGGCGTTTAAGGGCGTATTTGGCGATCATCCAGCAAAATTATATAAGCGCTTTGTCGCCGAATACACTTATCTGAGCATGGCTTCTGCGCAAGATTTGCCCGAGTTGGATACTAAGTTATGGCATGACTTTAAGTTTGACGCTAAAAACCTGCGTTTATCACCGAGCGGTGAATTCATTGCCGTGACTGAGCGTGATAGCAAAGGTCGTACTGAGCTTAATATCTATGTGACCAAAGACAATGAAAAGGCTGAAAAAGACTTTAATGAAAAGCAAAAAGCCTTACTCGCGGCAGATCCTAAAGATGTAGCTGATAATGCCCCAGAGACCTTTGGCAGAATAAAAAAGCACACCCTGACGCCAAGTAACTTTTCAGGCATTCGCTATGCGCGTTGGAAAGATGAAAATACTTTGTATTTCGTGGCATCTGTGCAAAAACCAAATGATCAGCATGCGGTGCAAGGTGAGCTATTTCAGTGGACACTCGATGATAACCAAGTCACACAGTTAACTGATGATGCGGGCATTCGCCGTTTTGCGATAGATAAAAACAACAATGCGATTGTGGCTGAGAAAGTACGCTATGGTTATTCACACTTAGTGAATTTAGAGCTCAACAAAGGGTCTGAAACCATACTTTCAAGCAATCAACTGGGCGATACATACGACTATCCTGAGATCTCTGAAAATGGCAATAAACTGGCCTACTTAAAATCAGGGCTTAATCAAAACTGGCAGCTGTATGTGCGAGATATGCAAACACAAAACAGCTTTCAAGTACCTACCCCTAAAGGTTATCAATTCTTAACTCAGCCCAGTTGGTCCAAGGACGGCAATACCTTGTTTTACGTAGCCGGTGTTGAGGGCGCGATTAACCTATATGCTTATGACTTTAGCACGCAGCAGTTGTTGCAATTAAGTCAAGGTCAGCATGTCGTGAGTTTTCCGCAGCAGTTGAATGACAGTGAAATGCTTTATCTCGGTATTTCGTCAGAAGGTCCTGATGCTTACACACTGGACATGGATAACACAGCCAGTTTGGTCACAGAGTTGAGTGACACGAAGCAAGCCCCTAAACTCTCAAATGCATCCGTGCAACTTGATGATGCCCAGATTTACCAACAGCCATTGCAAAGTAAACCCTATGATAAGTGGGATCATAGTGCATCCATGACCTTGGGCTCACAGTATTACAGCGCTAGTACTGAAGTGTTACATCTGGGAGTAAAAGGGTCTGACTTCTTAGAAGAACTCAGTTGGCATGTTGGGCTGAGCAAAAGCTTGGGCGACAGTACCTTAGTTGGTGGTTTTGCCGATATAAAAATGCAACAAGGGAATACTGAGTGGCAGGCAAAGGGCTTTTCGTTTGAACTAGATACCGCAGCGCAAAGTCGCGGAGCCGAGGTTGCTGCAATGGCACCGCATACACTGCAACAAACAGGGCTTAGCGCACAGGTTAGTCATAGCTATCGCCAAAATATGCTGTCATTGACCGGCCATGCTTCCGTACATGCGAGTGAACTAGACACAGGCTTAGGAAACCAAGACGAACGCTGGTTGCGCCTTGGACTGGAGCAAAGCTGGCAATATGACAAGCAGGCATTTGCGATTGGCCAGCAAATTCAAGCCCAATGGCTAAATGGCAAATCAGGCGAGACGGACTGGCAGGGCTACAACCTTACTGCGACTATATTCGGAAAAGCGTTTCATATGCCTTTGTATATTCAAGCAGAGCAAGCTAGACGCGAAGATTCATTATTAAATGTAGGAGGCTTTAGATCGAGCCTTATTGACCAGAATGTCATGGCAAATACTATTTATGAGCCTGACTTACCTTTCTTTGCAGGTGTTGCAGAGCGTTATCAAGGATACGGTGGTGGTGTGGCAGTGTCAGAGGGCGCTCCTTGGCTTTATTATCAACAGCACCAATTAGATAACCAGGTGTTTGGGCAAAGCTATGGAGCCAAATGGACCACCTGGTTTAATGGTCGAGATTGGAGCGCAAAATTCGCCCCTGCGGGGATCAGTGATCTACGTATCGACATAGGCTTAAGCCGAGTTGAAAGCGAACGTTTTGAAAATGAAAACCGCGCATGGCTTGGGCTGTGGTTTGATTTATAGGCGTTAATGACTTGTTGGGTTATTAAAGTTGGCTTCTTTGGTAACCCATCTTTTGGGGCTTTGTTATGTAAATAGTCACCTTTGAGTTGTGAGCCATAATTAACATTCCAAATGTTGTTTCCAAAAAGGGTGCTGTTTGAATTATACTATTGCGATAAAGGAACTAATCTAGCAATAGCGATATGGATAAGTCACTCGAAACAATATTATTTGAAATTAGCCAAAGCCCAGAAATTGATAGTGGCGATCTTAAAACGGCTGGTAGTTTAATCATTCAAGCATGCTGTAAAGGGTTAAACATATCGCGCACATCTATGTGGTCAGTAGATGAAAGTGGCGCAAAATGTCATCTCCTGATTGATAATGGTGAATTTCAAACATTCGATAACTTCTTTTTGAGCCGCCAAGCATTTCCTATTTACTTCCAGAATCTAGATAACGAGAGAATCATCGCTGCAGCTGATGCGGTGAACGATAAAATCACTTTTGAATTTGCTGAGGTCTATTTAAAGCCTCGTAACATTGCTTCTATGCTAGACGTGCCAATACGCCGAAAAGGTAAAATGATCGGTATTATTTGCTGTGAACATCAAGGTCAGCACCTTAAGCATTGGCAAGATGATGAACTTATATTTGTATCTACTTTGGCTGAGCTGTATGGGCGGGCGATCAATGCACACCGTAGTTTGCAATATGAAGAAGCGTTACGCGACCTTAATGCAGAGCTCGACAGTATTGTGAAAAAGCGCACAAAAGAATTAGAAGCCACTATCTATGAACTTAAACAAGCGCAAGAAGAGCTCGCCGAAAGTAAAAAATTGGCTGCACTCGGAGAGATGGTCGCAGGCATAGCTCATGAAGTTAATACCCCTTTAGGTGTTGCGATAACTGCGGCGAGTTTATGTGCTGAAAAAATGAGTGCAGTCAGTACAAACCTAGAGAATAAGACATTGACCAAGCCTATGCTAAGTGATTTTCTGAATCACTCTGGTGATGCGCTCAAAATAGTATTGGCAAACCTTGATAGATCGGCGCATCTAATGAATGATTTTAAAAACGTCTCGGCCAACCAAATTAATCCCACTCGTGAAAAAGTCATAATAGAAGAGTATGTTGGGCAAGTATTAAATACGCTTAGCCCTAAGCTGAAAAAACACAAAGTGCAGGTTGAGTATAATATTGTAAGTCGTCATGCACGCTATACTAACCCAGGTCTACTCGCGCAGGTAATCTCGAATCTTGTTAACAATACCATTGATCATGCGTTTGAGACTGAACAGTCAGAGAAGAAACTAGAAGTTATAATCGAAAAGACAATTGATCATATATATATTCACTTTAAAGATAATGGCAAAGGCATTAGTGAACAGCACTTAGCACATATATTTGATCCTTTTTTTACTACTAAAAGGCATGAAGGTAATACCGGTCTGGGTTTATCAATCTCTTACAACTTACTCAAAAAGCAACTAGGTGGAAGTTTAAGTGTCTCTTTAACAAAAGGGGGAGGTAGTCAATTTACGATGTCACTACCAGAGGTATTTTCTAACAATGTTCGCAAAGATAAAGTTACTTCTGAAGCTCAAATACTCTTTTAAGCATATAAGCTTAATTTAATAGTCTTATTTATTATAGGTTTATACGTGCTATACAAGCCCAGAAATTGCTGGGCTTTTTTAACTATAGAATACTAAAGTGTGAGCTCGAGAGACTTCAGCTTAGCTTCGTACATCCCCGTTTTTTCTTGGGAATCAGACATTTTGATAGCTTCTTCTAAAGCAATTTTGGCCAAGTCATGACGGTTTTGTAAATAGTGAACTTTGGCTAACTCAAAATGTGGTTCAGGTAGGTAAGGGTAGTGTTTAATTATTGCATTGAGGATCCGTTTCGCTTTGCTGAATTGCTCTTTTTTTGTTGCTTTAATTGCTACTTGTAAATAATCAAACGGGGTTTTAGCTGATTTTTCTAGTTCACTTTCAAGGCGTAGCTCTAGTTTTTTGTCGCCAAGTTTATCGGCTAAATACTTATAAGATGCTATAAGGTTGCTACTTACCATTTCATGTTTTAGGGCAAACTCAAACAGCTTTTTTGCCGTATCAGTATCACCGGCACGACGATGCAGAATGGCTAGAAGGTTAATAAGCTCTGGATTGCGAGGGGTAAACTTAAAGGCCTCTTTGGTGAAAGAGTAACTTAAATTAAAGTCTTCTTTTAATAGAGCCTCTGTAGCGAGGTTGGCGTAAAACTTTGCGACTAAGCTCGGGTATTTTGCATTACCTAGGTAAATAGTACTTTGCTCAGGGAAGTAGTCTACAACGGTGCCAGCTCGTAAAATTTGAATCCAGTTTTTATCTTCTGGCTCTTCTTTAGGTGCGAATAATTTGGTGTTGAAGTGTGTAGATACTAACACGAGATCTTTTTCTTTTTTAAAGATCGGGTAAGTTGAAACTTCACGAAAGCTAGTTTCTAGACCTGCTAAATTGGCATAGGCTTGAGTTAAAATTGCTAGACTAACGCAATTTCCATATTTTTGCTTATATGCCTCAGTTGCGGTGAAGGTTTTACCGTCATAAGTGAAGTTACTAACCGAGTATTCAAGGTAATCTGCAATTATTTTATCTGCTCTTTTTCCTTGAGATATTGAGCTATTAAATTTTTCTATAAACTTTTTTTGCTCAGCATCAGGAAGAGAGAAGATGTCTTGTTCGTTGGGAACGGGTTGCAACTCAAACAAGGTCGGATTTGCTAGTGAAATCGGTGAGGGAATGACAGCTTTTTCTTCTGGTTTAGGCTGTATTGAATTACAACCTGTCAGTAAAAAAGTGATGAAAAGAAACACAAATAAATAACGCAAAATACAGCTCCTTGTTATCTGTCAATCTAGCTTTGCACTGCTCAATTTCTATTCTTACCTCGTATGCTTGTATTTGTAAAGTTATTCACTAAAATGCGCGCCCTCTTTCAATTATCAATAAAAATCAGTTTTTTACATCGTATTTTATTGATGGTTACGCCTTTTTTACTTGTTCACAATATCGTTACAGGAGCCAGCGTTGTTCGACTATTTGCCGATCGCCTCATCCCTCATTTTAGTCTTTAGTTTTTGGCCCTTAATTAATAAAGTGCGCCGTAATCGCAGTGTGTCAGGGCTGTCACTGATGATGATGAGCTTTGGTGTGGCACAGAGTAGTTACTTTATTGCTTACAATTTGTTTTTTGACCGCTTGTTCATGGTGTTGCCATTTGGGGTGACCGGTGCTTTGAGTGCGCAGATCTTATATTACTTTGTGCGTTATAACTCAGATGAAAAACAGCGTAAACAGTTGGCGATAATACTGCTGTGCTCAGTACTGCCTTTTGGGCTGTTATTATTACCCAATACCGATGCGGCAAGTTTGTTAAATGGCCTAACCTATGTGGGTTTAGTGATGAGCTCAGTTAGGGTTATGCCACAAACTTATAAAACGATTAAAAGTGGGGATGTGTCGAACTTGAGTGCCCGCTACTTTTCGCTGCAGTTTATTGCAGGTTTAACCGGATTGAGTGCAGAGTTACATATGACGCAAGTGAGTGTGGCACACGTACTCACGTTTGTGATGATCTTACTGACAAATGCTGCGCAGCTGGCGTGTATTCATTACTATCGCCGCCCTGCGCTGGCCTAAACTTGCGCATAATAAAGATCAAAGTGGCAAGCGTATTGTCACTTTTGCACCGTCTTGGTGGTTACTCAAAGAGAGCTCACCACCATGTCTCTCTATAATGTCTTGGCAGATAGCAAGGCCAAGTCCATGTCCCGACGGTTTAGTTGTGTAAAGCGGTGTGAGTGCATTGCTTAAATTGGCAAAACCTGGGCCGTTATCGCAGACTGTGATCTGTTGCCAACTACCTATGACTTGATTTTGTATGGTGACTTTTGCGTCTGACTCGGCCGCTTCTTTGGCATTCTTAATTAAGTTAATCAGCACTTGTTCTATTTGTATTGCATCAGCAATTAAATTACTGGCGCCAGAGTAGTACAGCTCAACTTTCTGCTCATCTGCGCACGCTTGAACGATCCCTTGTAAATTAAAATGCTGAGCATGTGGCTCAGGTAACCGACTCAAAGTAGCGTAACTTTTTATGAAGCTCAGTAGTGCCTCGCTGCGGCTTTTGACACGAGTTAGAGCCTGGCGAGTTTGTGATTCGGGCAGTGGCTCATATTCTAATAAGGTCTCTGCCATCGAGCTCATAGGAGCCAGAGAATTAGTGAGTTCGTGTGATAAAATACGAATCAAATCAGCTTGGCTCTGGCGCTTGGCTTTTTGTAATTGCTCACCAATAAACAAGGCGCTTACCAGCGTGTAACCTTGCTCTTTAAGCTTAAATAATTGTAACTGCCATTGTTGATTGAAATCATCATGACAGACATTATTCTGCGAGATTTTAAAGCCTGTTTGTACCTGTGGCATGCCGGTGAGTAATGGTAGATTTACCGCCTGATGCATGCTGTGGTTAAAAAAGCACAGCTTTTGTTGTTCATCGAATACTGCAATCGGTGTGGGCCAGCTCTGCAACAGTGAAAAAAACAGTGGCTGTTGCTGTGCTTCATCTTGATGAAATAGATTGCTCAGTTGCATACCAAGTTGCGCAATGGGGGCGCTGTGATCGGTAAAGTTTAAACTGAGATTGGTTTGCCCTTGTTGTTTAGCATTCACAAAGGCTTGTAGTTGTTTTATGGGTTCAAACCAAGCCAAATATATGCGGTACGCTATGTAGCTGAACAAATAAGCTAAGACTGAAAATACACTGGCAGTGAGTAACACATCGCTGCTCCATGTATAAAGTAAAGCGCTGCTCAAAGTGAGCAATAACAGTACAGAAGCAGTTAAGAGCGTTTTTACTTTGAAAGTTTGAGTATGTCTCATGGCTTACTCTGGCAAATCGATTTGATATTTTTCTAAGCGACGATAAAGCGCATTACGAGAAATACCTAGTACCTTGGCAGAGGCACTGATCTGCGACTCATTCGCTGCTAGCACATCCAGAATGCGCTGCTTTTCGAGTGCTTCTAAGGTCATTGCTGGCACTTCAGAGGTTTGCTCTGAATGCATCGTTTCAATCAACAAGTGTGTTTCATCAATGGACTCGTTTTGACAGATAAGTACTGCACGTTCAAGGGTGTGACTTAATTCTCTGACGTTGCCCGGCCAGTTATGCGAAAGAAGTCGCTGGCTGGCAGTTTGGTCTAGAGTCGGTCGAGCCTTGTTATATTTTTGGCTGTATTTATCAATGAAGTGCTCGGCAAGAGGTAAAATATCCGCTTGTCTGGCTCGCAGTGGTGGCAAGGTGATGACAAATGTATTGAGTCTATAATACAGGTCTTGTCGAAATTGCTGTTTAGCTATAGCTTGCGGAATATCTTGATTGGTTGCTGCAATTAAGCGCACATCAACTTTGCTTGGCGCACTCGCGCCCAGTGGCGTAAATTGCCCAGTTTCTAATACTTGTAGTAATTTGGGTTGTAAATGAATGGGCAGTGCCCCTATTTCATCCATAAATAAGCTACCCGACTGGGCTTGACTAAATGCCCCTAAACGGTCTGTCTTGGCATCGGTAAAAGCCCCTTTTTGATGACCGAATAGCTCGCTTTCGAACAAGTTATCTGTGATGGCCGCCATATTTAAGTTGATCAAGGGAGCTTGGCGACGGTGGCTGAGTTGGTGAATACGCTGCGCTAGTTGTGATTTGCCTGTGCCGTTTTCACCTAAAATCAGTAAGTTGGCGTCTGTTTGTGCCAGTTGGTGAACCAATTGCTCAATTTGCTGCATTTTCTCAGAATGTGCTACCCAAGCTGAAGCGCTATCACTTTGCACTTTGGTAGGCTCGATATGTCGGGCGATCTGTGCCAATAAGGCGTCCTTACGCCATGGCTTTTCAACAAAGTCTTTTGCACCGAGTTGCATACCTTTTACCGCAAGTTCAATGTTTGCCCAGGCGGTCATTAAGATGACCGGAATATTCAGTGCGGTAAGCTCCGGCAGTAAGGTGAGGCCCT
The DNA here is from genome assembly GCF_042848605.1 of Pseudoalteromonas sp. MTN2-4. Classification (NCBI taxonomy): domain Bacteria; kingdom Pseudomonadati; phylum Pseudomonadota; class Gammaproteobacteria; order Alteromonadales; family Pseudoalteromonadaceae; genus Pseudoalteromonas; species Pseudoalteromonas sp. MTN2-4. Next base: position 158,227 of record NZ_BTGK01000005.1, on the reverse strand, counting down.
CTTGGCCTGAAGTGGTATCACGAGAGAAGTTCATATCAAGCAAAATTAAGTCGGGGGACAGACGCGTTAATACTTGTTGGCAGGCAAATGGGTTTTCGGCTTCAACAACACGATAACCAGCTTGCTCGAGTAATAAACTGAGCGCGAAACGTATGTCGTCATGATCATCGACAATTAAAATGCAGGGCTTTGATATGGGCATGAATATATGTACTTCTTTCTAGGGCGGCTACCATAGCCGCCCGGTCCTTGATTCAGAGAATTAATATTATAACTCTCTTAGTGCGCGCATCGGGTCGGCATTAATAATGCGCCAAACAACCCAAGTAATGGCAAAGAGTACGATAGCAAGCAAGGCAAAACCAAACAAGCCCAGTGCCGTCCAAGAAAGTGTTGGCAAGCTGCTATGGTTGTGCTGAAGCACTATATAGCCAATACTTGATAGCGTAATGGCAATGCCTGCGGCAATCAGCAATAAAGGCGTGATGCTTTGCAAAGTGCGCTTCAGTAATGATACTCGGGTTGCACCTGTTGCCATTCTGATGGCCAGTTCAAAACGTTTTAATTCGCTAAAACCAACCGCCATGGCATTTGAGCCAACAAAAGCCAGTAACAAGGTCAATACGCATAAACCTGAAATGAAATAAAAGCGAATGCGATCTTGCTCAATATGTTTGTCCCAAATTGATGCCAGTGAGTCAAACTGTAATTGCTTTATTTTTGGATGTGCACTTAACATGGCAGTTTCAAGCTCTGATTGCTTGAATGTTTGTCCCTCAGGCAACTGCATCATGATGTAAACTCCGGTATTTGCAGTATTTATAATAGGTGCCATTAGGGTTGGGTAGCCTAGCCCTTTGCTGACAAGACTATAGTGGTCGGCAATCACACCAATGATTTGCAAGGTACCTATTTGTTTGCCAATGGCTGATTCAATCGTACCATCCTGAGATAATTGCAATGCTAAAGGTTCATTAATAATGGCGACTTGCGCTAATGAAGTTTGTTCTTCTGCTGTTATGTTGCGACCCGCTAGTAACTTTAACCCAAACGCGTCGACATAATCTGCGCCAATGTTTTTGTACATGTATGTGATTTGTTCGTTAGTATCTTCATCGAAATTCATCGAAATCATCATATTTGAACCAAATGGTTCACTTTGAGAGTCGAGAATTTTGAGTTGAGGTTGAACGTTTTGAGCTGCTGACGATAACTGTGCTTTGATATCTAGAATCTCTAAGTGAAGACGCTGCTCTTCAGCACGTCTTAGCTGTTCTTCTGAAGGTAGTGGGTCACCTTGTCCCTCGAAATCAACTTTTACCATCATAGTATTGCCTGGTGTAAAACCTAAATCGACGTTCACCTTGTTGTAAGTTGCTTCGGCTAAGAGGGCTGTACCTGTCATGATCAACGCGGCCGAGCTTAATTGTGCGATAAATAAAGCTTTTGTTAGCGGGCTCATTTTGCCAGCATTCACCCCTTTGTTAGAGGTATTAATGTGTTGATTCAATGCTGTCGAGTCGCACTGAAATATGGCAGAAAGAGAGAAAACAGCATTGATGATCAAGACAATGAATATGGCCATACTAACAGTCACGAGATCTAAATTTACCAGTGAAAGCATTTCAATATTGCCACCGCTGATGATAGGCAATGCACGAATAATCCAAGCACAGGCAAATAGGCCAACGAGCGCAGAGAGTAAAAACAGTGGCAGGTTCTCTAAAAAGGCAATGATAAATAAGCGCTTTCTCGGAGAGCCTAGGCATAGGTGTGTGGCTAATTCTTGCTCGCGTTGTTGATAGTGAGACAAAAATAAGTTGAACAAGTTTAAGCTCGCCATGAACAGCAATGCAGACACTGAGATAAATAGAAAAATAATCAGTGTGTTTTGATCTTTCATTAAATGTGCACGATAAAGCTCAACCTTGCTAGATGTGCCCATTTGCTCTAGCATGCCTTTGTAGCTTGCTAATTCAGTTTCGTATTTTGCGAATAAATGCTGCCAAAATTGGGTGAGCATTTCTTCGGTAAATACGTGATTTTGCGTTTTAATGAAGAGTTTATTTGAGCCGCCAAATTGGTTCGACGGGGTATCAGCTAAGTGACTTGATAAATCAAAAAACTGCCATGTTTGCTGCGAAATGATATCATCCATACTATAAAAAGAGCGGAAATCAGCGAATACCCCACGGATAATTAGTTGCTTTCCTTCTAGCTCTAATTGTCGACCGACCACATTCGCGCTGCTGGCAAAAGCGTTACGCCACAAGCTCTCAGATATCCACACTGCACCCTCTTGATTACTCAAGTTTGGCATCTCACCAATCAATAGTGGTGTATTGGCAATAACCGTTTGAAAGTTATTTGAAGCTGTGAGCTTAGTAATAGCGAGATTTTGCTCGTTGACCTGTACAAAATTGGCTCGGGCGTGCAAGGTTGCAACCTCACCAATTTGCTTATAATAATCGGCAAATTCGGCGGCACCATGGCGGTTAATAATCGAGATTTTAAAGTCTTCAGAGACCTGTACCTGCCTATCAACGTGATAAATATTTTGCTCGTCTTTAATGTCTGGCAAAGGCTTAAAAATTAGATTGCTGCTCATGGCAACGACTGTCAGCACGGCAGCTAAAGTCAAACTTAATGTGATCAATACCGGCAGGGCTAACCTTGGTTTTGTGATCAGCCTTTGCACCCCGTGTGTCAGCGCGCGTTGATATATACTCATGCTACCGCCTCCTGCTGTTCGACTAAGACTTTGCCATCAAATAAACGAATTTGGCGTTTCGCCATACGACTATATCGTTCGTCGTGTGTCACCATGATAATGGTTGTACCTTGGCGGTTAAGCTCTAATAACAGCTGCATCACGGCATCACCATTTTGACTGTCTAGGTTACCGGTTGGCTCATCCACGAGTAGCAGATCGGGTTCACCTACTAAAGCGCGTGCAATCGCAACACGCTGTTGTTGTCCGCCAGAAAGCTGACTTGGCGTGTGATCCAAGCGACCTGTCATATTAACGGCGGCAAGCTGTTTTTCTACGGCGGATTTAATGTCTTTTTTGCTCGCGCCACGATGTTCAAGCGGCAATGCCACGTTTTCGAACACAGTTAAGCTATCGATCAAATTAAATGACTGGAATACATAGCCAATATGCTTATTTCTGACTTGCGAACGCTGATCGACGTTGAGGTTTTTTGTGTCTATGTCTGCCAACACATACTGACCGTCAGATGCGGTATCAAGTAACCCTAAAATACTGAGTAATGTCGATTTACCACAGCCTGAAGGGCCAGAAATAGCAATGAATTCGCCTTCTTGAATTTGTAACGATACATCTTGCAACGCATGTGTGTTTACTTGCCCTTGCTGATAGATTTTGTTGATGTTGTTAATGGTCACTAAAGTTTTCATGTGCGTTCCTTATAGTTTGTCGTTATCAAGCGAAAGCTGACTGAAATTATGCCACTGACTGAGATCAGATGTGATAACTATGTCACCGGCTTGTAGGCCGGAGTGAATGAGAAGGTATTGCTCGCTCAGCTCACCAAAGCGAACTTGTGTTTGTGTAAGCTGCGCTTGCTGCGCTGTTTTTTTATAAAGCGGTTGCGTGCCTAAAGGTGAGAGGCCCGGGCGCTGTGCGATATAGAGCGCATTTTCAAGGTGCTCTAAAAACACTAAGGCATTAACTGGCTGTGCAGGACGTAAGTTAGCTGGCGCGCCTTCAGTAAAGTGCACTTCGGCAATAATAAAGCCGTTTTCAACCACAGAGCCGAGCTGTTGTACGGTGCCCGAAAATGCCCCTTGAGGATGTTTTAAGTTAACTTGCGCGCCCAGTTTTACGCGCTCAGCAAGACGTTGGGGAATATTAATGCGCGCCATTAACTGAGACTTAGAGCCAACACGAGCCATGGCCTGACCTTGAGATACGCGCTGCCCAAGTTCAATATCGAGCTGCTGTAAAGTGCCTTCGATGCCTGCTTTGACGGTGAGATTCGCCACTTTATCGGCAATGAGTGCTACTTGTTTTTGCTGTTGATTAAGCTGTATTTGTTGTTGTTCCAGTTCAAGTTTGTGCATTTCTTGCTGCTTTTCGAAACGATATTGTGCGAACTGCAATCGTTTTTGCAGTTGCGATAAACGTAGCTCAGCACGTTCTAACTCTATCTTGGCGGCGATCCCTTGTTGCGCGAGTCTCTGGTTTACATCTACATCGAGTTGTGCAGCCTGAATTTGGCTTTGCATATCGGCCAGCTCAGCTTGAAAGTTCAGTTGTTCGTTTTGCTTTTGTAACTTAAATGCCGCGAATTCTGAGTGCATACGCTCTAGCTGTGATTGGCTTTCAAAGAGTTGCTGGTCAAGATCTGGATTACTTAACTTTGCGATGATGCTGGTTGGCGTTACTTCTGCACCTGCGCGTATAAAGATTTCTGTAACCTGTGCGGTTTCGGGCGCACTGATCAAGCGCTCGTAGCGTGAAGCATATTCTCCGAGCACAGGAATTTTAATATCAAGCGGGCCTTGTTGAACTGTGGCTGTTTCGAGTTCAGCGGTCCTTAAAGTCGGTATTGACGGGCTATTTAGCCAGAAAACGAGTAATGCAATAGTCATTAACCCCGCGGTTAGCCAAATATATTTATGTTGTTTTGGTTTGTGTTGAGTGGTGGTCGAAATATCCATGTAAAACCTGCATATAAGTAACTATGCTAAGGATTAAGGAAGTCTTGTGCCAAAATTTAAAATCATTAATTATCAATTGTTTGTGGTCTTTTATGAGTGATTTCTAGATGACGTGTGTGCGGTAACGAACAAGGAATGTTCGATTTCGGGCAACTCTGACTCAATCGGTAGATATTTACACCTTGTTGCATTTTAAATTGATTATGATTTTCGAATATTGGGACTAACCGCTATATTATGATGAGTTAAATTATTACCAAGGTTGGGGTGAAATGTTCGTGTTGATAAAGACCTTACTTTTTAAATTGTTTAAACAGCAGGCCAGCAAAAAAGTGGCGGGTATTGTGGTTGAAAAAGCGATGCAACAAGGCATGGCATATATGGCGAAACGCGGCGAGCAGACAGAAGATGACACCATGTTGCTTGCTGCGGCGTTAAACAGCTTGGCCAACAAAGGGCTAGAAGACGGCGTTTATCCACTTGAGTGTGGGCAAAAGCGTTTTAATGTGACCATTCGAAATCAAGGTATTGTGGCTATTCAGCCGATCGAAGCCAGTAAAATGTAGTTGTCCAAGACATAGATTACTTAGAACAGATAAATAAAAAGGCCAGCATAAACTTCGCTGGCCTTTTAACATCACAATGCAAACTGAGCGATTAAGCGTCTAATGCCTTCTCGATTAAGCGCTTAATGTAAGCATGATGTGCTTTAGTAGCTGTGTCAGCGCCCCAAGGTGCACTCATGTCATTAATTTGTTGTAACTGATATAACGCTGCTGCTTTAGCAAGGTTGTCATATCGGCTTGCTTTACCAAGGCCTGCAGCTTTAATTAAGCGGTTTACATATTCAACCTGTAGGTTTTGGCTGAATGTGCTTACTGCTTTGCTCTTCACAAAAATGCCAGCAGTTAAATCAGTCATAAAGTCGTTTAACGCGTACTCATTACCGTATAGCGCCGTGTCAGATAAACGCTGTAACACATTTGGGTGTAACAGTTGGTTCAGCACTGACTTCTGCATGCCTAATACCATTTTGTGCGCTTTCGGATCTTCGTTCTTACCATAATGGTTAAAGCCACGGCGCTGTTGCTGCATGTAGTTATACAGAGGCTGCATGTTTGCCAATACATTTGGTGCAAATACTTTGTCAGTAAGTGCTTGCATGGCTTCTTTTTGGCGCGCTAAAGGTACCGGTGTGAATGGTTTTACATCATCAGCTGTACCAACTACGTTACGTTCTACATATACGCCGCCAATTTGACGAGAGATCACGTCAGCTTGGCGCTTATATTGGCCGAACAGTACATTGGCTGAGGTTAACAGCTGCTGGTGTGATTCGCCTTGTACACGTGCAGTATCAGTTAGCTTGCCTAGTAGGCTGTCGATAAGTTCCATGCGACCAACACCATAAGCCACTGGGTTAGATGATAAGTCACCGACCATTACGCGTGGGTCAATATGACGACCTGGTGCACGCATATCGTCTGCGTCATTACCGAATGTTAGCTTTGGATCATTTGAGCGAGATAAAATTGCTTCAAGGCGCTTTTCTTCCGCATCAGCCGTGCTTGCTGCAACGCTGTAGCCGTATTCAATTGCCCAATCATCGTAAGGACCCGGACGAGTTTGGAAGATATCACCTTGTTTTTTACCAAGCGGCGCAATGTTCGCTGGTGCATAATCCATCACGGAACCGGTCACGATACCTTGTGTTAGATTCTTATCATGTACTTCGTTTTCATCCCAGATGATAGACGACTTCATGTTGTGGTTAAGACCTAGTGTGTGGCCCACTTCGTGTAATATAAGTTGCACAAGGGCTTGGCGAAGCATTTCTTTACGCTCGATATCGCTGCCCGTTGATAGGCTGGCTGTCATCATTTCGCCTTGTAGCTCATGACCTAATGAACAGTTCATCGCATCATGTTCGCCTAAATCGGCATTGCTGTGGCTCATTGCACCTTGGCTGTAAAGCGTGTCGTAGATCCAACGGTTCTTCATAAACACATACTCAAGCATGATGTCTGAACCTAAGATCTCGCCCGTTAATGGGTGCGCAAGTGCAGGACCATAACCGCCGAAAGGAGGGCGAGGTGATGATGTCCAACGTAGCACGTTGTAGTTAATGTCACCCGCATCCCACTCCGCATCATCAGGTTGCACTTTTACAACCAGTGCGTTTTTGAAACCGATTTTTTCAAATGCACTGTTCCAAGCCAAGACGCCGTCACGTACTGTGTCACGCCATTCAACCGGGGTGGTATTCTCAATCCACCATACGATTGGCTCTACAGGTTCAGATAATTCAGCATTAGGGTCTTTTTTCACTAAATCCCAACGTTTGATCACGTCATTGTATGGTGTCCAATCAGGTGATGTCATCACGTCGAATTGGTTAGTAAAATAACCGATACGCGCGTCATCTTTACGTGGTTGGTAATCGTTTTTAGGTAATGCAACAAAACTGTGCTGAACTTTGACAGATACAGAACGTGGATCTGTTACTGCGGCAGAGCCGCGAACACTTGGATTTGGGTTGCTAAATACATAATCAACAACAATGTCTAAGTTGTTTGAATATGGACGTTGTTTGATGATGCGAGATTTCTTGCTATCAAGCTTGCCCACGTTAAAGCGTTTGCTGGCATTTTTATCACCAGCACGCTTCCAAGGAGAGACCTTGTGTAGTGATTCACTTAAAAAGATTTTATCGGCTTTAAAGGCAATCTTACCGTCTTCTTGCTTTTCAATTTTTACACTCGCTAATACTGCTTCACTGATGTTTGCTTTGCTTGCACGTGCTAGTGCAGTGTTTTCTTCAAACTGGTAGCGTGGTGTTTTGCTGATGATATCGATGCGGTTGAAATGCTGTCTAAATTCAATCAGTTTAGTTTCGCGGTAGCTACCACGAACATGACCCGCATCCGTTACACCGTCAACGGTATGTGCAAAATACACAAAAGGGGTGTTTAATTGGCTTTCTTCTAAAACCAATAAGTGCTCACCTGTTTTCTTATCTTGGTAAAGCTCAAATACGCCTTTGAATGCGGTTTTGTTTTCAATCAGACTGGCAATGGTCTTTTCTTTTTTATCTTCTTTTTTCTTATCGGCAGCAATGGCTGCTTGGCTAGCAAAAGTCAGTGCTAGCGCAATTGAAAGGGCAGTTTTTTTCATAAGTACGCTTGTTAATTTTTCTTTGGATTTTTTAGTGTACCGAATATGAATTATAAAGCCATATTGATGCGATTGATGACATAGTTAGGTCAGTTTGAATGTTGTTAAGGTTATGATTTTTATGGTTTTTGATTTTGTAACATTGTATGTAAAACCAAACGCCTGCTATTCATCGTATTAGCTGTAACAGATTCTTACAAATGTCACATTTTTCTTGGTATTAATCTTGTTAGTATAGAAAGTAGAGAAGGCTAGAAAATTTTTTAATAGGTGAAATCGTTATGCAAACGAAGGTACTAAAATGGATATTCCCTGTCGCAGCTATTGTTGTTGGGATGATGGGCGCACAGGGCATCAATGCTTTGGCAAATGAGCCGGATGCAAAGGAGCAGGTAGATACTAGACCTGTTGTTGCTGTAGAAGCGGTTTCAGCACTTGACCATCAAGTTGTCATTAAAAGCTATGGTGAAGTTCAACCTTTTGAAAGTACTAGGCTTTCAGCTCAGGTTTCAGGCGAAGTAGTCGCTTGGCACGACAACTTCGTAACCGGTGGCATTGTCGCCAAAGGCGAAGTGTTACTGAGTATCGAAAAAGATAACTATGAAGCGGCTGTCTTACAAGCAGAAGCGGAAGTAACACGTGCGGAAGCTAAACTGATTGAAGAACAAGCACTTGCAGATGTTGCAGCCGATGAAGCAAAACGTTTCCCAAGTAAAAAACACACCGACTTATTCCTTCGTAAACCGCAGCTTCTAAGTGCTCAAGCCGCCTTAAAGTCAGCTAAAGCAGCACTTAAGCGTGCACAACGAGATTTAGACAACTGTGATGTAGTTGCGCCGTACGATGCGTTGATTGTTTCTCGTGATGTGGGTTTAGGTCAGTTTGTGAGCATGGGTAGCAGTATTGCACAGCTAAATAATATTGAGCATGCGGAAGTGATCATTCCGGTTGCAGGGTTTGATAGCGCCTTTTTACCAGAGCGTATTGAGGGCTTAGATGCGACGATCACTCAATCGGGCTTAAACGGTTTTACCCGCTCTGCAAAAATTCACCGTGATTTAGGTGTGGTTGATAAAGCAACGCGTATGGTAAATCTGGTTGTTAGAATTGCAGATCCATATGGGTTACAGACGCAACAGCCACAAGTGAAGTTTGGCTCATACGTACAAGTAAACTTCTCTGGTAAAACGTTAAATAGCATCTACCGCTTGCCGCAAGATCTGGTCAATAACAACACCGTATGGTTGTTAAATAGCGAAGGCCAACTTGAATCTCGCAAGGTGCAGGTGATCCGTGAAGAAGGTGAATATTTCTACGTGAGCACAGGCCTGAAAGACAACGAAAAACTGGTAACTACTTTGCCTGAATACCCGCAAACAGGGATGTCGGTAAAAGTAGCTGGTTCAGATTCATCTAAAGCTGAAACCACAGACAAGCTTTAAGGAGTAGCAGATGAGTCAAGCTGAACTTGAAAAGCAAACCGGTTTAATTGCTTGGTTTGCGAAAAACTCGGTGGCGGCCAACTTATTGATGGTTTTCATCATCATTATTGGTTTGTACACCTATAACACCATTCAAAGACAGATGTTTCCGAATGTAGAGATTAACTACATTACTGTTGCGGCAAACTACCCTGGTGCTTCACCGCAAGAAATCGAAGAAAGTATTTTAATGAAGATTGAAGAGGCCTTGAAAGATGTCACTGAAATCAAAGAAGGGGTGTACCGCGCAAACCGAAATGGCGGTAGCGCGACATTAGAAATCGATCCTGACGTTGAACTAACTGACGTGTTAGATAAGGTAAAATTGCGTGTCGATGGCATTGCGACTTTCCCTGCAGCGATGGAGCCGGTCACCATTAATCAAATTGAATTTCAGCAGCAAGTGATACAAATGACTTTGTCGGCTGATTTACCACTAACTGAATTGAAGCCGATGGCCAAACGCATCGAAGATGAGTTATTGCAACTTAACAACGTGTCGTTGGTTGATGTGAATGTGCCTTTAGATGAGATCGCTATTGAGATAAAACCAGACATGCTGCGTCAATACGGTTTAACTATTAATGAAGTGGCAAGCACTATTCGCAACTACTCTGCTAACTTTTCAGCAGGTCAGCTACGAACTGACTCAGGCATAATTTCAGTACGTATTGAAAACCAATCTTATAACGGTGACGAGTTTCGTCAACTACCGGTAAAAATTGGTGCACATGGTGGTCAAGTACTTTTACGTGATATTGCAGTCATCAAAGACGAATTTACTGAAGGCGAGCGCTACTTCAAATTAAACGGAAAGAATGCGGTATTTATTTCTGTTAAGGCAACCAAAGAACAAAACATGGTGCCGGTTGCTGAATCAGTTAAAAAGTTTATTGAACTTAAGAATCAAGAGCTACCAGCTGGTGTTGAATTGGATTCCATTGTTGATATGACCTATTACTTAAATGGTCGTCTAAACATGATGAAGACTAATCTACTACAAGGTATGTTCTTAGTGACCCTAATGCTGTTCTTATTTTTAAGATTTAAGTTGGCAATGTGGGTAACCATTGGTATTCCAGTATGTTTTCTGGGGGCAGTTATGTTGATGCCAGTGCTGGGTATTACCATTAATGTGACCTCATTATTTGCCTTCATCATGGTACTGGGTATCGTCGTTGATGATGCAATCGTAATTGGTGAGAGCGCTTACACAGAAGTAGAAAAAAAAGGCTCAGGTGTCCACAACGTTATTGTGGGTGCAAAACGCGTTGCGACGCCTGCAACTTTTGGTGTACTAACCACCATGGCTGTATTTGCACCACTTATGTTTTCTACGGGTCCAGAAAGTGCCAACTTTATTAATATTGCCGGCGTAGCATTGCTGTGTCTATTCTTCAGCTTGATTGAATCTAAATTAATACTGCCTGCGCATATCGCTGCGATTAAGTTCAAGCCGCTTAAAGAAGATAGCTGGCGTCATAAGTTCAATACTAAGTTCTTTGGGTTTGTGAATGGGCCTTACCGTCGTTTCGTTACACTTTGTGTAGAGTGGCGTTGGACTGTTTTATGTGCCTTTATTGGTATGTTTATCGCCAGTATCGCGTTGAGTAGCAGCGGTATGTTGCGCACTCTGTTTTTACCAAAGATCCCGCATGATTTCCCTAGCATCAATATCACGATGAATGACAACGTGTCGGATGAGCAAACCATTGAGGCATTGAAAAAGCTTGAAGCAGTGGTGCTGAATGTCGATAAGCAAGTTCAGCAGGAGTATGGCGTCTCAATGTTGCGTGATGTCATGGTGTTTAATGAAGGTCGAACTGAGGGTAAGTTACTCGCCCCGCTGGTAGATGAAGAAGAACGCCCGTTTAACACTTTTGAACTAACGCGTCGTTGGCGTGAGCAACTCCCTGAAATTGCAGGTATGAAGTCTATCCAAATTGAAGATGAAGTAATCAATATGGGGCAAAATGGTGACTTCGGTTACTTATTATTTGGTTCTGACATAGATACGTTGAATTCGGCTGGTCGTCGATTGATCAGCATGTTGCAAGCTGAAAAAGGCGTCTTTGATGTGAGTTCAACCATTGATCCTGCCAGTAAAGAGATCCAGTTAGCCCTTAAACCGGTTGCTTATGAGTTGGGTTTAACTCTACGTGATATAGGTTCTCAAGTGGGTGCAAGTTTTTACGGTGGAGAAGCGCAGCGCGTGATCCGTAATGGCGAAGAAGTACGCGTTATGGTGCGCTACCCTAAACTGACTCGTGAAGCATACTCTTCATTAAAGCATACCGTGATAAAAACGCCTCAAGGTCGTGAGGTGATGCTAGGTGATGTGGCTGAGATCTCTGAAAAACCAGGTATTAGTTATATTCGCCGTGAAGACGGTTACCGTACTGTGTATGTCTACGGCAACATCGATGAAGAGGTCGTAGAACCTAATGCTGTTACCAAGCGCATTGATGATGAAATATTACCTGAGCTTATTAAGATGTTCCCGTCTGTTAAAACTAAGCTAGGTGGTGCGATTGAAGAGCAGCAAGCTCAAACCAATGAGCAAATCGTATTTTTCATAATTGGTATGCTACTGGTTTATATATTACTTGCAATTCCGCTTAAAAGTTACTCTCAGCCACTGATTGTTATGTCTGTTATTCCGTTTAGCTTGGTCGGAGCGTTATGGGGCCATCTTGCATTTGGCTTAGATTTAAGCTTGTTTTCACTTTACGGGATAATTGCAGCAGCGGGGGTTGTTATCAATGACTCGCTGGTAATGACTGATTTTGTAAACCAATCTCGTAAAGCGGGTCACTCAATAAAAGAAGCGGTAATTGAAGCGGGTTGTGCAAGATTTCGTGCAATCACGCTTACATCAATCACAACTTTTGTGGGCGTATTACCGATCATGTTTGAAACCAGCTTACAGGCAATGTTTGTAATTCCAATGGCTGTGTCTCTGGGTTTTGCCGTTGTGTTTGCGACATTAATCACATTATTACTGGTACCGTGTTTGTACATCATATTGACTGATATTGGTAATATATTCGGTAAGGGTGGAAGTTTGATTAAGCGTGCTGGTAATGCGATTAAACCTAAAGGTAAGGTACAAAATATCTGATACCTTATTTTAAAGAGTATCTAGGCCAGCATATGCTGGCCTTTTTTATATAGAATATGAGTTTATATACAAAAGTAGTAGTCTTTTTTTATTTTGTAGTTAAAAGGTTGAGTTTGGGGTGTCGCTAGCTATAATTTAGGTTCGTTCTTTATTTTGAGATAGTTATGTTTAGGCGCCCATTGATACTTGATGAATGGCAACAGATATCAGTATTAAAACAGAATCGTCATTTATATGTTGGCGATAATGTTACTGCGCATTTTTTTACTCAAGAAGGTGAAATCGAAGCGTTGCAGCTCACTTTAAACATTGCTTACAATGCAATGCAAACATCACAGTATTGGACCCGAGAACTGGCAAACCTCATTAATTTTCATCTGCCTCTTGTAAAGGTGGGTAAAAAAGCTTTATTGGGCTGGGAAGTGGGCTACGGAGAGTTACCTGTCTTTAGCCACCCAAGTAGTGGCATTACGCAGTTCGAACTCAGCTATCAATGTACGGCTAAGCCGAAAGCGCGAAGTGATGAAGCGCACTCTCAAAACATTTATCCTCAGCAGCCGCAAAACTATCAACCAGGTACCAAAGTATGGCATCCAGCAACAGGACGTTATTACAAGTGCAAAGCTTGGCCATTTAGTGAATATTGTCGTGATACCAGCGGCGACTTCGAGCCTGGAATTGGCGCTATGTGGGAAATGGCTTGGGAAGTGTGCTGAGCTATATTGCATTCCCTTTTCAGGTCGTTTGACTATGGTACACTGCTGCTAATTAACTTATTTAAGGAAAGGCAAGTGAGTCAGTCTATTTCAGCCCCAATCGCAAAAAAAATCCCCCATATTTTAGAGACGCACGCAGAGCAACGCGTCGATAACTATTACTGGATGCGTGACGATAATCGTCAAGACCCAGAGATACTGGCGCACTTAGAGGCTGAAAACGATTACTTAAAAGCGGTAATGGCACCTCATAATACTCTGAAAGATCAATTGTTTGAAGAAATGAAAGGGCGCATTGTAAAAGACGATAGTTCAGTGCCAGTAAAGGATGGTAAATACTGGTATATGAGTGAAGTTGCAGGTGACAACGAATATGCGTTTCACTATCGAGCAGACAATGCCGAGATGCAAAACAAGCAGTTGCTGCTGGACGTCAATGAACTTGCCGCACCTTACGAGTATTATGATATTGGCGATATGGCGGTGAGCCAAAACGATGAACTGATGGCCTATAGCGAAGATACTGATGGCCGACGTATTTATAAAGTTAAGTTTATCAACTTAGAAAGCGGCGAATATCTGTCTGATGAGTTAGAAAATACCGAAGGCCAAGTGGTATGGGCCAATGATAATCGTACGGTTTTTTATGTAAAGAAAGACCTACAAACTCTACTAGGTTTTCAAGTGTTCAGGCATGTACTGGGTACCCCTCAATCAGATGACGTGCTCGTTTATGAAGAGCAAGATCGTCAGTTTTATATGGGCTTAGGAAAAAGTCGTGACGATAGCCAGATCTATATTTATCTAGCTGCAACCGAAACATCAGAACAATGGGCGCTCGATGCTAATAATCCTGAACAGGTATTTGAGTTATTGTGTCCGCGTTTAGAAGGCCATGAATTTGGTATTGATAAGTTTGCAGATCAGTACTTCATTGTCTCTAACCACCAAGCAAAAAACTTTAAGCTCTGTACAGCAAAGTTAGAAGACATCGCAGATATAGCGAATTGGCAGATACAAATTGCACAAAGAGATGACGTACTGATTGAAGGATTAGAGCTTTTCAATAGCCATTATATTGTGACTGAGCGTTGTTTAGGGCAAACACGTTTTGTCGTGCATGACTATCAGGGCGGTAGCCATACATTGGCATTTAATGATGTGTGTTATAGCGCCCATATGGGCAATAACCCCGAGCCAGAATCAACTGCCGTGCGCATTCATTATTCAAGTCTGACTACGCCGAGTAGCGTGTATGAATGCGACCTAGCCACAGGTGAAAAGCAGTGCTTAAAGCAGCAGCAAGTACTTGGTAGTTTTTCAGCGGATGACTATGCCTCTGAGCGCTTACACATTACGGCGCGAGATGGCGTTAAAGTGCCTGTCTCTTTGGTATATAAAAAGTCATTATTTAAAAAAGATGGCACAAACCCTATGCTGCAGTATGGCTATGGCGCTTACGGCATCACCATAGATCCAAACTTCTCAAGTAATACCCTGAGTTTATTAGACAGAGGGTTTGTGTATGCCATTGCACATATTCGCGGCTCTGAAATGTTAGGTCGACAATGGTATGAGCAAGGCAAAAAAGCCCATAAACAAAACACCTTTAACGACTTTGAAGATGTGACCCGTAGCCTTGTTGAGCAAGGTTATGCTGATGCGCATAAAGTCTTTGCTTCTGGTGGCAGTGCGGGCGGTTTATTAATGGGGGCTGTGGTAAACCAAGCCCCTCAATTGTACTTAGGGATAGGATGCCATGTGCCGTTTTTAGACGTTTTGACAACCATGCTTGATGAGTCAATCCCGCTTACGACGAATGAATATGACGAGTGGGGTAATCCAAATAACGAAGCTGATTATCACACTATCAAGGCATATTCACCATATGACAATTTACTGCCACAAGCTTATCCTCATATTTTGGTTACGACAGGCCTGCATGATTCGCAAGTGCAGTATTGGGAGCCGATGAAGTGGGTAGCGAAATTACGTGAAACTAAAACTACAGACTCTTTATTGTTATTCAGAACGGATATGGGGTCTGGTCATGGCGGCGCAAGTGGTCGTTTTAAGCGCCTTGAGGAAATCGCCCTAGAGCAGGCATTTTTTATTAGCCTGTTTGAACAGGCGTCATGATAAGACGCTATACTTTTAAATGACTAAGACGGGCTGTGACATTCACAGCTCTGTTTTAATAGGAGTAAAGATGAAGTTTAAAGCACACGGTTTATGGCGTGTTCATATTGAAAATGCGACTATTTATATTGCGTTGAAAGGTGGGTTCAATCGCGAAGGGGTGATTGATTTTCAAAATGATATTATTAAACGTGTTATGTCAGAGCCAATACCTTGTGACAGTGCTGTATTGAATTTATCTGAATTTGAAATGAGTACCTCAGATAGTTTGGAGGCAACTAAAGAATATTTCGAAGGGGTAAAGCAACGAGGTTATAAATGGGTCGACTATATAGGTGTGAATCCAATTGCTGAATATAACCTAAAGCAGCTGTGGCAAGGGGCAAAAACAGAGATCTGCTTTTACCCTGATGAGAAGGCTTATATGAGTGCTAAGCCTGAGCATATGAAGCCTTTAGCCGAACTATCCCAAATAAGCTTTGAGCATCCACACTAGTTTCTCTTGTTCTTTAATATAGTCGCTCATTAGAGCGGCTGTACCTTCATCTTCTGCATCACTTGCCACACCTAAAATCTCGCGTTGCTGTTTTAATAATAGCGTGAAACCATTCAGTAGTGTTGTCACCGCTTCATTACCCTCTGTGATGTTTTTCGCTTCTTGAATTTCAGCACGCTCAAGATAATCGCTAAATGCATGAAGTGGCTGGCCACCTATGGTTAGGATACGTTCCGCTAGCTCATCTACTTTTAACAATAATTGGTCATAAATCTCTTCAAACTTTAGATGCAGTTCAAAAAAGTTTTTGCCTTTGATATTCCAATGAAAACCACGCGCATTCATGTATTGAATTTGATAATTACTTAATAAGCCATTTAGTTTTACTGCTAGGTCTTCACTTGCTTGTGTTGATAAACCGATATCGCTGAACTGTGTCATGTTATTTACTCCTGTTGTTTGCATGGGAGTAAGTATGGGGTATGTGCTTTGATTGGTCTAACGGGATAAAACAATAACTGCAATTCAAAAAAGCGATTGGTTAGGTGTTATTAATCTATGGAATAAAGCTTGCCAACATTAGCTGGTTTGTTTGCTTTTTGACCGAACAATTGATCTATAACAAGTTGGTGATAGGGGGTATAAATACCAGAAATAGAACTTGATTTAGGTCAATAATTACACAGGCATGACGCGCATAATGACTCTGTAAACAGACAAAAATCAATGGGTGTCATCATGGAACTAAAAACACAATCTCAACATAAAGCAGAAATCACCGTTGTCGTTATCGCGCTACTGGCATTTGTCGTCGGTCTTGTTGGTCATTTAGCAGGTGCGAGTTTCGCAAACTCAGATGCATTTGGTTATATTGCAGCACCAATCCCACTGATCACAGGCATTATCGCATTTGTGGCTTATAAAATTGCAGAAAAAGGCGATCACTAAGCAAGTACTAAAGTCATTCAGAATCAGTTAGAAGTGATAGTACATAGTCGGTGACTTTGCGTGAATAAATCATACTGGTATGGCTAACATGAAATACTTTGTGTTCTGCCATACCTTGTAGTTTTGTTTCTTCCAATAATACTGTGCCATCAGAGCTACTGCCTTTTTGTAAGATAGGCATCAGTCCCAAAGGTAAATCACCAGCAATGCTGTAAAGCCTTGCCTTGTATGGCCAATCTTGATTGTCTGAGACCAAAAACTCCACACTGTTTTTTAAAAAAACATCGAGCCCTTTTTCATGCATCTGCTTGGCAAATATGCTGCCTTTGTGGGGCGTGCCCAAGGTAATGACCTTCTCAACTTGCTCACTGATTGCTGAGTGGTTATCTAAGTATGCGCGCGCGATTAATCCGCCCATTGAGTGGCAAACTAGCGCAGCGCTATCATTGCCAATAAAGTCATCGATTTGAGAGAAGATCTCTGATTTATCAGGGCTAAGGGTATTGTAAGTAAGATTTAAAATTTCAAATTGGTGTTTCTTAAGCTTATTGCACAATGGCTGCATCACGAAGCCAGACATATAAAGCCCATGCAAAACGATGATTTTATGTATTGCCATTGTGCCTCCAATTTAAGCCTTCCCTGTTTTGTTGAGATTACTCTAACAAGTGAAACTGAGCCGGAGCTTAATTAATCGTTGAAAACCAATTAAAGTTCAAGTTTTGCCAATGATGACCACTATTTCCAGATGGTTGGGATAATGTGCACACTTTGTTCTTCATCGCTTACCCAAATTTCACCATCTTGCACTGTCACGGTTAAATTCATGCCACGTTTTGCCATCGTCGCAAGTTGTGATGTTGCTTCATACGGTAAACTGATAACCGATAGATTATTGTGGCTATACAGCTTAGGCTGATTCTTTTGCCACCAAATTTCTTGGTTGTTTTCGCCATAGCAATATAACACCACATCTTTAGCGCGATTACAGGCTTTCTTAACGCGCTTTTCATCTGGCAGACCTAGCTCTATCCAAAGCTCAATCTCTTCATTATAGTTTTTTAACCAAACTTCAGGCTCATCATCAGCACATAGACCTTTGGTGAATTCCAAGCGTTCTTGGTAGTGAAGCGCAAATGCTAAAATGCGGATCATTAAGCGCTGTTCATTTTCAGAAGGGTGTTGCGCTACCGTTAGAGAGAGAGTTTCGTATACGTGTTTATCCATATCGCTCAAAGCGAGTTGCGCTTTGATGATGGTCGATTTTAAAGCCATTGTCTTCATTCATGCTAATAAGAATGGCAGCAGTATACATGAGCAAGCTCGTTTAAATACGATTTTATCAACGAGGTTGTTTAGTGTTTTTGCTTATTTTTGCGTAAAATAGCGCAATCAATTTTTGTCGAACAGAATTTAGGAGCGCAAGTATGGCCATTCAGTGGTTTCCTGGGCATATGAACAAGGCTCGCAATGAGATTAAAGAGATCATGCCGCAAATGGATGTGATTATCGAAGTTTTAGATGCGAGGATCCCGTATAGCAGTGAAAACCCAATGGTGTCTGCGCTTCGCGGTGATAAACCGGTCATCAAAATTATGAACAAAGCTGACTTGGCCGACCCTGAGCTTACCAAGCAATGGATGGATTATTTTGAACAAGAAAGTGGTGTTAAAGCCATTGCGTTTGGTCATGATAAAGGTGCCGAAGTTGCGAAGGTAAACGAACTTTGTAAAAAGCTAGCCCCACATAAAGTGGGTGCAGATAAGCAGCTAAAAGCCATGATCATGGGTATCCCGAATGTAGGAAAATCGACTTTAATTAACCACCTTGCTGGTCGTATCGTGGCGAAAACCGGTAATGAACCCGCGGTGACCAAGTCTCAGCAGCGTATTCGACTTGAAGATGGCATCATGCTGTATGACACACCTGGCATGTTATGGCCAAAAGTTGAAAATGAAAACTCGGGTTATCGTCTAGCGGCAACAGGTGCAGTAAAAGATACGGCGATGAACTACGAGGAAGTCGCCAGCTTTACCGCCGAATACTTACTAAGTGCTTACCCAGAGTTATTAAAATCACGCTATAAAATTGATGAGTTGCCTGAGCAAGATTGGGAGTTTGTCGAAATGGCGGGCCGTAAGCGTGGTTGTATTCGCGGTGGTAACCAAGTTGATACCCATAAGATGTCTGAAATCTTAATCAATGAGTTACGAGATGCCATTATTGGTCGCATCACCATGGAAACACCTGCGATGCGTGATGAAGAAGAAATTATGGTTGCTGAGCTGCGTGCTGCAGCTGAAGCGAAAAAAGCAGCAAAAGAGGAAGAGAAAAAGCTACGTAGAGCAAGAGCGCGTAAGAACCGCCGCTAAAACACTCACGTATATTGCAGACATAAAAAAAGCCCTTTCAGGGCTTTTTGTGTTTCATATCTACCGTCACCGATATGAGCAATGTAGCAAGTAAAATGTGTTTGGAGAAAAGTGAAGATATCGCGAGGGGCGTTGCGACATCTCACTTCCTACCATGGCTTTAACGTGGCAACACGTGTTTCGGGTCGAGAAACAATTAGAGTAAAGTAACAAAGTAAGCCGTCAATCTCGCCTTGTTGAGATTGATTATCAGTTAGATTAATGGATGTGTCAACAGTCTTTTTGAAAATAATTATCATTTATTTTTGGTGGCTGAATTCGGGAATTACAGGCATAAAAAAAGCCCGATTAAGGGCTTTTTGACTTTTCATATCTACCGTCACCGATATGAGCAATGTAGCAAGTAAAATGGGTTTGGCCGCTAACACTTGATAACAAGGGGCGCGTTACAGAGTGTTATTGGCCAATGCTGTTAACGTGTGTGCATCACGAATTCTGGGTCGAGAAACAAGATTCAGTAGCGTGCTTTCTTGTTGAGATTGATTATCAGTTAGATTGTTTAGTGTGTCAATAAATATTTGAAAATAATTCTCATTTAGATCTTTCGTTATGAAAATACAAAATTTAGACATAAAAAAAGCCCTATTAAGGGCTTTTTGACTTTTCATATCTACCGTCACCGATATGAGCAATGTAGCAAGTAAAATAAGTTTGGTCGCCAGCTTAATCTAACAGGGGCGTGTTATTTTTGGCTTTTGACCAGTGCTGTTAACGTGTTTGCGTCACGAATTCTGGGTCGATAAACAAGATGAAGTTGTGTGTTATTTCGTCTTGTTGAAATTGATTATCAGTTAGCTTTTGATTTGTGTCAATACTTATTTGAAAATAATTCTCATTTACTTCTTGGTTTGTTATTTCTTTGCTGTTCACATCGTTTTTCTTCCTTTCGAACAAATAATCGCCCATGCAAAACTTTTCACAATGTAATCTTTAACTAGGTTTGGTACTTAAGTTATCAAAAGGTATGCTGATTGCGGTAGCAATCACTAAGGAGCTAAAAATGAAATGGTTATTAGTAATAGTGAGTTTATTAATGAGTGCAACGACAATCGCAATGGATAAATGGCGTGGCTTATTAGAAATACAGCCGGGTGTATATTTAACTTTAGGATTCAATGTTGACGTTAACGCAAATGCTGTGACGCTAGATAGTCCTAATCAAGGTGCATTTGGCAAAGTGCCAACAGAGTTTTCAGTATCAAAAACGCATTTATCTTTTAAAGATAAGCAACTTCAAGCTGAGTTTACCGGTGAAGTAAAAGGGAACAAATTAGTTGGTACCTTTACACAAGGTCGAGCAATGCCTGTAACCCTGCAGCGCCTTAGCGAGCAAGATCTAACGCAGCTTAAATATGAAGGCGCTTATACTGGTGAGCTTGATATTAATGGTAAACCTTTGCCTCTTGTGGTTCAGGTGGCTGTGATTCATGGTGGCTTTTATACCTCATTAGATAGCCCTGCTCAGCAGAGTTATGGTATTCCCATGACGGAGTTTGCAATTAATAATGATGAAATGACGTTTAAATCGAAAATGATCAGTGCAAGTTTTTCTGGCAAATTCAGCGAACAAGGTTACAAGGGGAAGTTTGTACAAGGCTTTGAGATGCCGCTTACCTTGAAAAAAAAACAGCTATAAATAACGACAAGCAGGTAGAAATAAAGCTGAGCCAGCTTCAGGCTCAGTTACCTGACATCTTTGCTGACATAAATGCCGCAATTATTGTGCTTAAAGGTGATGAGCAAGTGTTTTACCTGCATGGGGAGCCAGTTAACAAGTCGAGTTTGTTTGAAATAGGATCAGTGTCAAAACCGCTGTTTGCCTTGTTAGCAAGCCAGCTGGTGATAGAGCAAGAATGGTCACTTGATATGCCTGTTGCTCAGTTACTAGATAAACAATATCGTCATCATAATTATTCTCTTCAGCAATTATTAACCCATCGTTCTGGTCTGCCTAGATTACCCAGTAACTTAACCCCCATTAACATGGATGACCCTTATGCGCTATTTGGAGATGATGCCCTTGCAGAAGCACTAAGCGCAAGTAATTCAGCCCCTGGGTCGTTTGAATATTCCAATTATGGCTATGGCTTACTTGGTTGGTTAATGGCTGAAAACTTCAAAGTGTCACAGTCTCATATGGTAGAAAAATATTTATTTGATAACTTAGAAATGGAGCATGCGCAGTTAGCGATAACAGGTTCTAAGCAAACTAAACTGAGAGGTCAGGACTATTATGGTGATAAGGTACCTAATTGGCACTTTGATAGCCTAGTTGGAGCTGGTGGCGTGTTAGCGTCACCACAAGATATGGCAAATTGGATCAGTGCATATTGGCTATCGCCGAAAAATATCCCCACATTGGCTAAGTCAATGGGCAACAGTTTGACTCTCTTAAATGATGACATGGCTTATGCTTGGCGAGTAGGGCAGCAAGGTCAATATTTTCACGGAGGACGAACGGCTGGCTTTAGTACTATGGTGGTATTTAACCCTAAAAAACAGGTTGCTGTGATCACTATGGTTGCGGGTGAGCGTGATGCAGGCAAAATAGCGATGACACTCTTTGAGCAGTTGCAAAATAAAGATAAATAAAATGAAGCTTCTACAGTATCAGTACTTTTTCGGACAGCGATATGTTTTCGCTGTCTGTCATATCATCAGTTGGTTAATTGCCTACATATTCATTACTTCTATTGTCATGCAAAACCCTTATGCGGGTTGGGTAGAAGCGGTATATGGTGCAATCTTTTTATCGGCTGGTGCTCTAGTGACGTATATTTTACGTTGTGTATATAAACGTTTTATGCAACAAAAGAGTAACTTACATCAGTTTATCTTTTTATTTATAGGTGCATTAATTTGCACGTTTTTAGCAACAGCCGTGTTATTACTCGGTGTTTTTTTCATTGCTTACATTGGCGTATCTCAACCAATTCCATCTTCGCAAGTTACTTTCATCATAGAGCATGTAGGTTTGAGTAACGGCATTAATATGTTGGGTATGACATTGTTATGGTCATTTGGGTATTTAGCGGTAAGTAAAATTAAATTGTTAACAGAGGCGCACTCATTACTCACGGTTAGTCAATTACAGGCGTTGAACAGCCAACTGAACCCTCACTTTTTATTTAATGCCATTAACGACATTCGGGCTTTGATTTTAGCCCAGCCCTCTCAAGCGCGTGATAGCTTAGCTGAATTGGCTGATATGTTGCGTTATTCTCTGCAACCCAATCATGAAGATAAAGTGCCATTATCAGAAGAGCTTGCAAATGCAGAACATTATTTAAACCTATGCAAAATTGGTTTAGCAGAGCGATTAAAGACACAAATCAAGGTTGTACCTGAGGCGCTTCAGTTAACTATGCCGAAAATGATCCTACAGTTATGTTTAGAAAATGCCATTAAGCATGGCATTGCAAATAGTCGCATAGGTGGCACAGTTTATTTATCGATTAGCTGTGAAGAAAAGCTCATGATTGAAGTTGTTAATCCCTTACTTACAAACAAGCAGCCTTCAGATGGCTTGGGTTTGGCGACAAAAAATATAGAGAAACGTTTGGCGTTACTCTATAAAGGTCAAGCAAGGTTGAATCGTTTTGAGCAAGATCAGCAAGTAATTACACGTATTGAATTACCAAAGGAAACAGTATGACTCGGGTGGTGATTGTAGATGATAGCCATTTAGCAAGACTTGAACTAAAAGCGCAAATTGAAGAGTTAGGTGGACTTGATGTGGTTGGTGAGGCACCAGATATCATTGAAGCCAAGGTGGTTATAGAGCAGGAACAACCTGATTTACTGCTGCTTGATATCAATATGCCCAGCGGCAGTGGGTTCGACTTATTGGCACAATTAACCTATGTGCCTCATGTGATTTTTGTCACCGCGCATGATGATTTTGCTGTTAAGTCATTCGAAGTCAACGCCCTCGATTACTTGCTTAAACCTGTGACGCAAGCTCGTCTGGCTGTGGCGATCGAAAAGTATAAGAAACTGCAAACGCCACTTGAAATAGACAGTCGCTTTTTTATCAAAGATGGTCAACGTTGCTTTTTTATTGCGTTAGAAGAGGTGCAGGCATTTGAAGCCATGGGAAATTATACGCGCTTACACACAGAAAATGGCGCTGTTAGCGTGTATCGAACATTGGCAAATATCGCTGAGCGTTTACCGAAAGAGCCTTTTTTCAGGGCCAATAGAAGTTGGCTATTTAATATTAATAATATCGCAGAACTGGAACAAGAAAGTGGCGGTACGCTTGAAGTGAGGTTGCAAAATAATCTGCAAATTGCTTTGTCTCGCAATCAAACAACCGCATTTAAACAACGTTATAAATTATAGACTGTGTACTTTTTCATCTAAATCTCCTAACGTGTAGTTATCTGTAATACCAATCTTCAAAATAGAGCATTTAATTAGAGGGTTGGTTTAAAACAAAAATAAAAACAAACAGGTGACATTATGTTGAGTTCAATCGGTCTCGCATTTGCGTTAGTTACATTAATCGTATTGACGCTCAGGGGCGTTAACTTATTTATTTCAGCCCCTTTGTGCGCTGTGGTTGTCGCGTTATCGAGTGGTATACCTTTATTCCAAATAAGTGATCAGGCAAGTTTTGTATCGGGCTACATGAGTGGTTTTGCTGGTTTTGTGCAAGCTTGGTTTTTAATGTTCTTATTGGGGTCACTGTTTGGCAAGTTGATGGAAGACAGTGGGGCGGCAGATGCTGTTGCTCGCTATATCGTGAATAAACTGGGTATGAAGTATGCGGTGTTGGCTGTAGTGCTTGCTTGTGCCTTGCTCACGTATGGTGGTGTAAGTGTTTTCATCGTGGCATTTTCGGTTTACCCCATGGCACTCAGTCTATTTAAAGATGCGAACTTGCCTCGTCGATTTATTCCTGCGGCATTGGCGTTCGGCTCTGTCACTTTTACCATGACATCGGCAGGCTCCCCTGAAATTCAAAACTGGATCCCGATAAAATACCTAGGCACTTCACCTTATGCTGCATGGCAAGAGAGTTTGATCATTGCCATATTCATGGCGGGACTCGGATATGTATTACTGCAATATATGATTAAACGTGCCGTAGCAAAAGGCGAACAGTTTGAAGCGCGAGATAATGACCCTGAGGCAACACGCAACAAGCTGCCAAATCCTATTACGGGTGTGATCCCTTTGTTGGTCGTGCTGGCGCTGTCTTTTACCTTACATGAAGCACTGCAGCAAAATGCCTTAATTGTGGCTTTACTCGGTGGGGTGATCAGTCTATTTATTATTAACTTTAAATACTTTATTAATATTGAAGCTGCGGTGAATCAAGCAACAACAGGCGCTTTAGTTGCAATAGGAAATACGGCAGCTGTTGTTGGCTTTGGCGCAGTGGCTAAGCTGACCCCAGCATTTCAAGATGCAGTCGTTATGATGACGCAGATCCCTGGGCATGAACTAATTGGTGCTGCGATAGCGGTGAGTGTCATTGCCGGTTTAACTGGCTCAGCATCTGGTGGACAGGCCATCGCTTTACCTTTGGTGGCGCCACATTACATGGACTTGGGTGTTGAGGCTGATGAATTGCACCGTGTAGTAGCAATAAGCTCAGGTGCCATAGATACCTTGCCACACAATGGCTATGTGGTGACGACCATACGTGCGATTTGTGGCGAAAAACACCAAGATGCTTATTGGCCTCTAGCGATGCTCACTGTGGTCGTTCCGTTAATAGGCTTGGCGCTGATCTTAGGGTTATTTATTGTTTTTTAACTTTGCTTACAATTTAAGGCTGTTAATCGCGGTGTTTTTAAGCGCAAGATAACAGCCACAATCATGTTCAATCTAGAAGGATTACACAATGCGATGTCATGAAATTGATTATGAAATAATCGGCGAGTCCATGCAGATGGTTGAGGTCGAGCTAGACCCACGAGAGACCGTAATTGCTGAAGCAGGCGCAATGAATTATATGGAAAGCGGCATTGAGTTTGAAGCCAAAATGGGGGACGGCTCAGAGCCTGAACAGGGTTTTATGAGTAAGCTATTCAGTGCAGGTAAGCGGATGATCAGTGGTGAGTCGCTATTTATGACGCACTTTACGAATAGTGGGCATGGCAAAAAACGTGTCGCATTTGCTGCGCCTTTTCCAGGCTCCATTATACCTTTAGATATGGCCGAGCTTGGCGGCTCTGTTTATTTGCAAAAAGACTCTTTTTTGTGTGCCGCTCTAGGCACCAAAGTTGACATTGCATTTCAACGTAAACTTGGCGCAGGCTTTTTTGGTGGCGAAGGCTTCATTCTTGAGCATTTGCAAGGTGATGGTATGGCCTTCGCCCATGCAGGCGGCACGGTTATCAAAAAGCAACTTAATAATGACACATTGAAGTTAGATACAGGCTGTGTGGTCGGTTTTAGCGAAGGGATTGAGTTTGATATTGAGCGTGTCAGTGGTCTAAAAAGTATGTTCTTTGGTGGTGAAGGACTATTTCTAGCGACGTTGTCGGGTACCGGCACTGTGTGGATCCAAAGTTTACCTTTCTCAAGGTTGGCCGACAGAGTGATCCAACATGCACCAAGTCAAGGAGGTAGTCGTCAAGGTGAGGGCTCAGTGCTAGGTTCAATTGGTGACATAATTGATGGCGACTAGCCTTAGAAACCCTTTTATTTAAGCGCTTTTCGGCCTCATTCGATTTAAATGTATCGAGTGAGGCGTATTTCTTTTCAAGAAAAATCACTTTTTAGCAAATTGTCTGCATTTTAGACGATATCTAGGATGATGTTCACCGAAAGAGGTGATATACTCCCGCCGAATAATTTTCTACTTTAAATAGAGTAAAACAATGGCAGATTTATCGAAATACAGAAACATTGGTATTTTCGCGCACGTTGATGCGGGTAAAACTACCACCACTGAGCGTATCCTAAAGCTTACTGGTAAAATTCACAAAACTGGTGAGGTTCACGACGGTGAGTCAACTACTGACTTCATGGAACAGGAAGCTGAGCGTGGTATTACAATCCAATCAGCAGCTGTAACTTGTGAGTGGAAAGGCCACCGTTTAAACGTTATCGATACTCCTGGACACGTTGACTTCACAGTTGAAGTATACCGTTCACTTAAAGTACTTGATGGCGGTATCGGTGTATTCTGTGGTTCTGGTGGTGTTGAGCCACAGTCAGAAACTAACTGGCGTTATGCGAACGAATCAGAAGTTGCACGTTGTATCTTCGTAAACAAACTAGACCGTATGGGTGCTGACTTCTACCGCGTAGTTGGTCAGGTTGAGAAAGTACTTGGTGCTAACCCACTAGTTATGACTCTTCCAATCGGTATCGAAGACCAGTTCACTGGTGTTGTAGACGTACTAGAGAAAAAAGCATACATCTGGGACGAGACAGGCCTTCCTGAAAACTACGAAATCACTGACGTTCCAGCTGATATGGTAGACAAAGTTGAAGAATACCATGAGATGCTAGTTGAGTCTGCGGTTGAGCAAGACGACGACCTAATGGAAGCGTACATGGAAGGTGAAGAGCCTTCACTAGAGCAAATCAAAGCTTGTATCCGTAAAGGTACACGTGACCTTGCTTTCTTCCCAACTTTCTGTGGTTCTGCATTCAAGAACAAAGGTATGCAGCTAGTTCTAGACGCAGTTGTTGACTACCTACCGTCTCCAACTGAAGTTGATCCACAGCCTCTAACTGACAAAGACACAGGTGAGCCTACTGGTGAAGTAGCAACTGTTTCTGCAGAAGAGCCACTTAAAGCGCTTGCGTTCAAAATCATGGACGACCGTTTTGGTGCACTTACGTTCATCCGTATCTACTCTGGTCGCATGAAGAAAGGTGACACAGTACTTAACTCTGCAACTGGTAAAACAGAGCGTATCGGCCGTATGGTTGAGATGCAAGCAGACGAGCGTAACGAACTGACTGAAGCACAAGCGGGTGACATCATCGCGGTTGTTGGTATGAAGAACGTTCAAACAGGTCACACGCTTTGTGATCCTAAGCACGAATGTACTCTTGAAGCGATGATCTTCCCTGATCCGGTAATCTCTATCGCTGTTGCACCTAAAGATAAAGGTGGTAACGAGAAGATGGGTATCGCGATCGGTAAGATGGTTGCAGAAGATCCGTCATTCCAGGTTGAGACTGACGAAGATTCAGGTGAAACTATCCTTAAAGGTATGGGTGAATTACACCTAGACATCAAGGTAGACATCCTTAAGCGTACTTACGGCGTTGAGCTAGTTGTTGGTCAGCCTCAGGTTGCTTACCGTGAGACTATCACGCAAGAAATCGAAGACAGCTACACGCACAAGAAGCAGTCTGGTGGTTCTGGTCAGTTCGGTAAGATCGATTACCGCATCAAGCCAGGTGAGCCTAACTCAGGCTTCCAGTTCTCTTCATCAGTTGTTGGTGGTAACGTTCCTAAAGAATTCTGGCCTGCAGTTGAGAAAGGCTTTGCATCAATGATGCAAGAAGGTGTTCTAGCGGGCTTCCCTGTACTAGACGTTGAAGTTGAGCTATTCGATGGTGCTTTCCACGCAGTTGACTCATCAGCAATCGCGTTCGAAATCGCAGCTAAAGGCGCTTTCCGTCAGTCTATCCCTAAAGCGGGTGCACAACTTCTTGAGCCTATCATGAAAGTTGACGTGTTCACGCCAGAAGACAACGTAGGTGACGTAATCGGTGACCTTAACCGTCGTCGTGGTATGATCAAAGACCAAGAAGCTGGTGCAATGGGCGTTCGTATCAAGGGTGAAGTACCTCTATCTGAAATGTTCGGATACATTGGTCACCTACGTACTATCACGTCTGGTCGTGGTCAGTTCTCAATGGAATTCTCTCACTACGCACCATGTCCGCAAAACGTTGCTGACACTGTAATCGCAGCTGAGAAAGAGAAAAAAGCAGCTAAGTAATTAGCCCTTTTTATCTGATTTTAAAAACCGCTTGTTTTACAAGCGGTTTTTTTATGCCCGCAATATCTCATTCTATTTTCGTATAAAATATAGTTGAAAAAGGGACATTGGCTAAGTATTATGCCGATTCTTCAAATAGTGTAACTATTTTAGTACCAGCTTTGTGATACGTATAATGGAGTCGTGTTGTGCACACTGTGGATTTAAATTCGAATAAAATATTGCTTCTAATTAGCTTCTCATTAGGTCTGTTCTGTTTAGTGCTCGTCAATTTTGAGCTCGTGACATTTCAACTACTTAAGTGGTTGGGTTTAGTTTTGGTGTCATCTAGTGTTATTGTGGCAACGCTTCAGAAAAAAAATAAGCTGTTTGTGCACATTGATAAAGCGGGTATCAGTTATGGTATTGGCTTTACAGTGAGATATATTCACCAAGAGTCTATTGAATCAATTTCATCTCACACAAGCTTATTTGGAGATGTGCTGACGGTAAGAACTCGAGATAATAGTGTGGTTCGTTTTTACGCTTGGCAGGTCAGTGAGGCTGATTTGTCAAAAGCAGAGCGTTTACTGGCTTTATAGTTTTTATAAAAAATGCGCCCTAAGGCGCATTTTTATATTGTTAATACAGACTATTTACGTCGGCGACGTAAGAAAGCGAACGGTGTCGCAAGTAAGCTTAACCATGCTAAGCTACCGCTGTCGTCTTCATCAATATCAAGGACATTAACCGTCACTTCAACGGCTTCTGATTGGTTACCAGCAGCATCTTCAGCTTGTACTGTGAATGTGATTGAACTATTCGTTTCAAAATCAAGCTCACCCGCGACCATTAAAGTGCCTTGCTCGTTGATCTTCACAAGCTCAGTGCCTTCAATCATCAGCTTAGTTACCGCAGTGTTATCACTGAACTCTAACATACCAATCTCTGAGTCCATCTCGGCGTTTTCTTCGATTTGGAAAGTTTGATTAGCTGCAATGACTGGGCTGGTATCATCAATATCAAGGATGTTCAGCGTCACCTCAACCTTGTCAGATACATTACCCGCTGAGTCTTCTGCTTGTACTGTGAATGTGATTACACTATTCGCCTCGTAATCAAGTTCACCAGCAACCATTAACTTACCTTGCTCGTTGATCTTTACAAGCTCAGTACCTTCAATCATAAACTTAGTAACTGGTGATAGGTCAGCATCGGCATCAGTAAATACTAATGTGCCAATTTCCTTATCCATTTCAGCATTTTCTTCGATTTGGAAAGTTTGACCTGTAGTAATGACAGGGCGAGCATCAACAGTCTTGATTTCGATAACAACCGGGTCATGATCTGACGAGCGGTATGCATGATCAGCATAGTAACTTGCTAGCTGAGTGTCAGACTTATACTCAGTGTTATAGTCAAATACCGCAGGTTCATCCGCATTAATGTGCCAATCAGTTGCGTCTGTTACTTTCTTCAGAAGACTAGCAGATGCTACAGCATGGTCTAGGCTACCTAGGCGGCCAGAGAAAGTATAAGAGTATCCGAAGTTATCGCCATCAACGTGGTTCATTACATTTGCTAGGCCTTTGTCTGCAAATGCTTTAATCGGATCTTCCATCGCATACGCATTCATGTCACCAACAAGAATGATATCTGCATCTTCGTTGCCTGTTGGGTAAGTCATTAGCCAGTCAGCGAACTTATTCGCGCCTTCAGTACGGATTGCGTTCCAACAGCCTTGACCATCGCCTAAGTCAGCATTATTGCCTTCAGCGCTACGGCAGCTACCTTTAGATTTCAAGTGAGCGACTGCAACTGTGAACTCTTCATTCGTATCCAGTTTTCTGAAGCTCTGTGCAATTGGTGGACGGTTGCTATAATCAAATGGTGCTTCTGTGGTAAAGCTTGCCGTGCCAGCCTCTTCAACAACATCTTTACGATAAATGATCGCTGTTGTGATGTCGTCAGTACCAATCTTTTCTGCATTGAAGTTAACGAACGCATAGTCGCTGTCTGATTCTGCATTAATTGCTGCAACCAGATCATCAATTGCACTCAGCTCACCAAAACCATCGTTCTCGACTTCCATTAAACCGATAACATCAGCGTTTAATGCTGTGATAGCAGAAACAAGTTTAGCTTGTTGGCGCTGTAATTCTTCTTCGTTATCTGCACCACGAGGGGTAGGGAAGCCAGCGCCTTCACCATCACCATTGAAGTAGTTTAATACGTTAAAGCTGGCGATACGTAAATCACCCTCACCTTTTAACTCAGGTGCGTCAGTACGCTCATTACTGTTTACAAATTCAAGATCAACGGTTGGGTGAATACGATACTTGTTGAAGCTGTAGCCGACAACACCTGTTAAGCTATTTACAGTGTCGCCTAAACGTAAGCTGTTGTATGCACTTAAACCATTTTGCGGGTATTTAGGATCAAGGTTTTGCTTTGTAGAGCCATCATCTAGAAGTATTTCTTTTAATTTATTTTGTGCTTCTACCGCATTGGCTGCATCACCAGGAAGTGCAACTTGCGTACCTTGATAAAGGCGTTCTGTACCAAGCGAAACTTCACCATATCGCCCTAAACTATGGGTATTGTTTACAAAAAGAGGTTGTTCTATGTTGACAAGCATGCCTTCAAAGGCTTCTAAATCATCTAAAGCGGCGACAGGCAGAGTAAGCGTTGAAGCTGAGATATCCGCAGTACCACAGCTCTCTGCACGAGTGACATTACCAATCTGTGTCGCACTGTAATACTCTTGTACGGTACCTTCTAAGCGCACAATGTCACCGACTTTTACATCTAAGTCAGAGTAGTAAACAAAAATACCTTCAGAGGTCTTTACGTCTGTATCAACATCTTTTGCTAATGACTGAACAAAGAAGCCTTTTAGTTGGTCGTCAGTTTGTAGGTCAGCTGTTACGACCGCTTCAATAATAACCACTTGGTCTTTAAGTGGGCTTTCGTCAGCATTGCCTTGGATCGCATTAATCGTAGTGTATGCGTCGTTACACACTAGCGGCTTAATTGGCTCAGGCGTATCACCACCGTCACCACCATCTGTAGCACCATGGGCACCTATACCAGAGAAATCATTTTGGTCGAATTGCTCCCACTGTTCACTTGGGTTGAAAGCAGATGTTGCATCAGTGCGGCCTGAAGTGATGCTTGCTTTACGGCGCAGGGTTTTGTTGGCTGTTGTTACACCGCCCTCATCCCATGCTGAACCAGGATCAACACCCAACTGACCAAAGCTATCAACAATTGTACCGTCTTTAGTCAGTACTAATGCATCATCACCGTTGAAAAAAGTAATGGTTGATTCTGTATTGGCTTTTGCTTTTAATTCATCAACTGCTCTGCTATTTACAATAACGTAGGTTGCGTTTGCCGCGAGTGTGCCGGTTAAAGCTAAGGTGTTATTAGGTGAAGCTAGATCACCGTTACCATTTGAATAAAGAGAGATGCTGTAGCCATCTAGTGAGAGTTCAGCACCAGAAGTGTTGTATAACTCTACAGCTTTATTGCTTGAACTGCCTTCTACATATTCAGAGATAATAAGATTTGCTTGCGCAGGAGCTGTTGCGGCAGCTACTAATAGAGCAAGGGGTTTTAAGCTTGTTTTAATCATTTTGTTCCCGTGTATATTTTGATTATTAGCTAAATGGGGACATTAGCCTACGCGGGGTATGTTACATAAAAATGACAAAATGTTAATGCTAGAGATGGGTAAAGAGTGAAAACTCTATGCTTTCACTCTTTATTTCATATGGTTTTACTGTTCTTTTAACCAGGTTGCGGCTTGCTTAGCAAAGTAAGTCAAAATGCCATCAGCGCCGGCACGCTTAAAGGCCAGTAACGATTCCATAATGCATGGCTTTTCAGCAAGCCAGCCATTATCAATCGCAGCTTTATGCATGGCGTATTCCCCACTTACTTGATAAGCGAAAGTTGGTACACCAAACTCGTCTTTTACGCGACGTACCACATCTAAGTAAGGCATGCCAGGCTTAACCATCACCATATCAGCACCTTCTTGCAGGTCTAGTGCAACTTCACGAATGGCTTCGTCTGAATTAGCTGGATCCATTTGGTAGTTCTTTTTATCAGCGCCTTTTAAGTTACCTGCAGAGCCGACTGCATCACGGAACGGACCATAGTAGCTTGACGCGTACTTTGCTGAATACGCCATGATGCGTGTATGGATGTGACCTTCAGCTTCAAGCGCTTCACGAATGGCACCGATGCGGCCATCCATCATATCTGAAGGTGCAACCACATCGGCACCCGCTTCAGCATGTGACAGTGCTTGTTTTACTAAGATCTCTGTGGTGATGTCGTTCATCACATAGCCTGTTTCATCAATGATGCCGTCTTGACCATGCGTCGTAAATGGGTCAAGTGCCACATCGGTGATCACGCCAAGGCTTGGACACTCAGCTTTTAGGGCACGGACTGTTCGCTGCGCTAACCCTTCAGGGTTATAGGCTTCTTCCGCATGAAGTGATTTCTTATCAGCAGGTGTTACTGGGAAGATTGCGATTGCTGGTACACCTAGCTCTACCAACTCTTTTGCTTCTTCTACGAGTAAGTCGATAGATAACCGTTCAATGTCAGGCATAGATTCAATGGCCTCACGACGGTTTTTCCCTTCAAGTACAAAAACTGGATAAATCAGGTCATTCACGGTTAATTGATTTTCACTCATCAGGCGACGAGAGAAGTCATCACGACGCATGCGACGCATACGAGTATAAGGAAATAAATCTAATCCTGATTGAGCCATTCTATTCTCCTAAGGCTGATAGATTCTAACTTGGTTACGGCCTTGCTTTTTAGCTTCATAGAGTGCTTTGTCAGCAAGGTCGGTATAAAGATGTGGTGATTTAGGGTCGATAGCAATGGCACTATAAACGCCAGCGCTGAGCGTCAGATTGACGATTGCTTTGTCGAGTTTCAATTGGAATTTCTCAACGGTACTGCGGATCTGCTCGGCAATTTGCTGTGCACCTACAAGCTCTGTGTTCGGTAGTAACATGACAAATTCTTCACCGCCATAACGAAAGACTTCGTCTGAAGGGCGCTGTAAGTGTGATTTGATGATATCAGCAACAGCGCAAATGGCTTTATCGCCACTTAAATGGCCATAGGTATCATTAATATTTTTGAAGTGATCTATGTCTAACATCACGACACTTAATGTACTTTGTTCTCGTCTTGAGCGCCTTACTTCCATTTGTAGACGTTTATCGAAATAACGACGGTTTTTAATTTTAGTGAGTGGATCTTCAATGTTGATCTGTTCAAGCTCACGGTTTTTATCTTCAAGCTCTCGCAAAGTGACCTGTAATTCAAAGGTGCGTTCATCAACGAGTGCTTCTAAGTCAGCTTGTGTTTGTTCTTGTAGTTTAAGCTTTTCATTAAGCAGAGCATCTTGCGCTTGGCTATGGGCTAATTTAGCTTGTTGAGCCTCGACCTCAAGGTCTCGTTCAGAAATGAACTGTCTTACCAAAGCAAAACTAAGAATTAAGCTCACAATGAAATAGCAAAAATAACTGACAGGGGTACTCAGTTGCGGCCCTGAAAGAAAGCCTAATTCAAAGCTAACTTGATGTACTAGTGCAAATAGCATGAAAGCAAACATGCTAATAAAACAAGGCGCATGCTGTTTGTAAATCACCCATTGGCTAATAAATACCAGCATGAGTGCTGTAATCACAACAAAGCTAAGGGTATAGCTGGATGCTAAAGCGATATCAATTGGTAATAGGCCCAGAGCAAGTGTGACTAAGGCAATTACAAGATATGCATAGCGCTTAGGTAAAGAAAGTACTCTTTTGAGTTTTGGTATCTTTATGTAAGGTTTCAATAAAGGAATTAAGGCACAACTCGACAACAGGATCAGTAACGGTTGTGCGTATTGTTGTAGCCACTGCCAGTTGCCATATAAATAGCGATAGCTAAAGCCATAGAGGTGAATGTTGAGTAGCCACAGTAAACTCACAAATGCTGTCGCGTATAAAAAGTAAGGCTTTTTGGTAAATGAGAATAGCGCCAAATGCATCAGTGCTAGAGCAATAATAAAACCGGCAAAAATACCGTAAATCAGATTGAATTTGCTTTTGTACTTTATATATTCAATAGGATGCCACAGACTCAAAGGTACATTGATGGCACCCGAGTGTTCAATGTTGAGATATAAAATAGCATGTTGTTGCGCTAAAAGTTTGATGGGCACTAGCTGTGCCTCATGCTTTATCGGCCGTTTCACAAGCGGCAGTGCATCGCCTAAGGCAAGTGTGATAATTGAGTTGTCTTGCGTAGCAATGTAAGCGGTAACTTTATCAAGTAAGATATTATCGACACTTAATAATAAGTCGATATCACTCACAGAGAGATTCTTAAGAGAGACTTTAAGCCATAGCGGCTTAGTACTTTTGCCTAAGTTAAGTGGCTCTGTTGCTTCACTTGTCCAGTTAACGTTTTTTTCAATGAGTTGTTTGAGGTTCTTGCTGTCATCAAGCGTATAAATGTATGGCAGTTGTTTTTGATAACGAAAATCGTTGCCTACCTCTAATGCTGAGCTAAGAAATGAGCTTAAAAATAATAAAAACGACAGCAAAATACGCATATTACTTGTCCTTTTCAGACAAAAATAAACGCTGAAAATTACTGCGTGTGATCTCTGAAATATGCTCGATTGTTTGCCCTCTTAGCTCTGCTGCTACTTTCGCAACTTCTGGCAAAAAAGCAGGTTCGTTGCGGCGAGATTTTGGCTTGGGTTTTAAGCTACGAGGTAACAGATAAGGCGCATCAGTCTCAAGTAAGAGCCTGTCATCTGGGATCAGAGGTAATAACTTTTGCAGTTGCTCACCACGGCGCTCATCACATAACCAGCCGGTAATGCCAATCATTAAGCCGTAGTCTAGATAGTACTCTAGCGCATCTTGCGAACCAGTAAAGCAATGCAGCACGCCTTTGACTGGAGTGCGCTCTAACTGCGCACGTATACTATCAAAGGCATCTCTTTCATGAAGGTATACAGGCATATCAAGTTGCTGAGCAAGCAGTAGATGTTGCTCTAAAACCGCGTTTTGGCTATCACGAGGAGAAAAATCACGATTAAAATCGAGTCCGCACTCTCCAATTGCAACCACTTCCTGGTGTTCGGCCAAAGCGTTGATTTGCGCCACAAAATCTGTTGGTGCATTTTTCGCGTCATGAGGGTGGATCCCTGCTGTACTCACTAAACTATGCTGTTTGGCAAGCGACAAGCTCTCATGGCTAGATTGAAGACAGCAACCAATCAAAAGCATATTGTCTATACCGGCCTCACCGGCACGTACAAGCATCTTTGCCCTGTCGTTATCGAACTGACTGCTGGTTAAATTGACACCCGCATCGATGAAACGATTGTGCATTACTGAATACGTTTAACCGGAATTTGACGGTTAGTACCTGCTTTTTTTATTCTAAAAGAATCGAAGGTACCGCGTATAATTACCACTTCATCTCCTTCTTTTACAGTAAAGCGGTCTGAACCCTTTTGCTTCCATACCTGGTCATTGCTCAAAGTGAAAGTCCGTTGTCTTCTCGGGTTCAGTGTTATTTTTACAACCGTAGAACGGATTTCATCTAGCTTTATAGCTGCGGCTTGTTTTCTTTTTTCTAGCCCAAATTCGTTGGCTTTGTTTTGAGGTTTTTCAACTATTTTTGATGTTTTAGCTAGTTTATTTTTTTCGACTTTCGTTACAGGCTGAGAAACTTTCTTGCCGGCGATGACTTTGTCATAACACATTAAGCGTTTTAAGTCGTTTTCTACCAGGCTGCACGCCTCAAGTGCTTGCACGTTAATCTGGGATGAATAACTTGACGTAGAGAGTAACAAAAGCGTTGTCATTAGTATTTTTTTCATAGCTCTTCTTCCTGTTGTTCAGTTGTTTTTTTTGTATAAAAAGCGGCTAATATAAGACCTAATTCAAATAACAATAGCATAGGTAATGCGAGTAAAGTTTGCGATAGCACATCTGGCGGTGTTAAAAACATCGCAATAACAAAGGCACCGACAGCAATATATGGACGTTTTTCTCGCAAGCTTTGCGTTGTTGTTGCACCACTCCAGCATAACAGCATGATGGCCACGGGGATCTCAAATGCGACACCAAAGGCAAAAAATAACTTTAAGATAAAACTTAAATAGCTACTGATATCGGGAGAAAGCGTCATCATTTCAGGGCCAACATTCGTAAAGAAGCCTAGAATGATTGGCATGACAACGAAATAACAAAAAGCAATACCTGAGTAAAACAGCACGATACTTGATATCAAAATTGGGATCAGCATGCGCTTTTCATGTTGATAAAGACCGGGTGCGATAAAACTCCACACCTGATGCAAAATGAAAGGGATGGCAGCAAACAAGGATATAAACAAGGTTAACTTAAACGGCGCGAAGAAAGGGGCCGTCACATCAGTTGCAATCATTGTGCTGTTTTCAGGCAAGCTCTGTACAAGCGGATCAGCGACAAAAGCATATATGTCGTTAGCAAAGTAAACTAAGGCAATAAATATCAATAAAATACTGAGTAACGCTTTCATTAAGCGATTACGCAACTCAATTAAATGGCCAATAAACCCGCTTTGAAGCGATTCGGACATAGTGGATGCTCGTTATTTCTGATTATCGTTTTTCTGTTCAACAGGAGATTGTTGAACGGGTTGTTTATAGCTGTGTTGTACTGACTCAGCGGCCTTTTTAAGCTCTTCAACTGACTCTTTTAGTGCTGGTGCTAAATCTTCCATATTTTGTTGCTCAGCCTTTTTAAGGTTATTGTGCAACTCATGAATTCGCAGCTCTTCATTGACTTCAGCTTTAACAGAATTAGCCACTGATTTAATGGTCTTAATCCAGCGGCTAACAGTTCTAATTGCGACGGGCAGACGTTCAGGACCCAACACGACGAGGCCGACGATTAAGACGACCACTAATTCCCACATACCCATAAGGGTTAAACCTTATCTTTTTGCTTTTCTTCAGCTGCTTGGGTTTGCTGTTGGCTGTTGTCTTTGAGTTGCTCGGGCTTGCTGTTTTGGTCTTCATCAGCAACGGCTTTTTTAAAGCCTTTTACTGCATTACCTAAATCGCCACCAATGCCGCGTAGTTTTTTAGTACCAAACAAAAGCACAATGATCGCTAAAACAATCAAAAGTTGCCAAATACTAATTCCACCTACACCCATAATGACTCCGTATGAAAGATTAAATAAAAGTTGATTATACGCTCAGTGAGCAAAATATCACCCTGTTTTACGCCACGCTGCTAGAAATGCGCCGATTGATGCAATGAGGGTAATAGTGCTCAAGGTTGTCTGCGCTGCTAAAAAGCTGAGACCAGACACAATTAACAAGCTAGAAGCCAGCATTCCCAATAAAATAGGCTTTTGAGAGCTTACAACAGGCTGTACGGTATGCTGCTTTTTTTGTTTCAGATTTTGATAGATTAAATCTGGTAGTTCAGGCATCTTTTCTGCCCAAAATGGTAAGTTAGCATACATTTGTTTCAGTACTGAGACAGGACCTACTTGTTCTTTGACCCAATTTTCTAAGAAAGGTTTCGCCGTTTGCCAAAGATCGAGCTGTGGATAGAGCTGTCGACCTAACCCTTCAACATACAATAAGGTTTTTTGCAGCAATACCAGTTGTGGTTGTACTTCCATATTAAAGCGACGTGCTGTGTTAAACAGGTTAACTAACACATGACCAAATGAAATCTCAGCTAGCGGTTTATTGAAAATGGGCTCGCACACTGTACGAATGGCAAACTCAAACTCTTCAACACAAGTATCGGCGGGCACCCAGCCCGAATCAACATGCAACTGCGCGACTTGGCGATAATCGCGGTTAAAGAAGGCAATAAAGTTTTCTGCTAAATAGCGTTTATCTTCTTTATTTAGGGTGCCGACGATGCCGCAGT
This sequence comes from Pseudoalteromonas sp. MTN2-4, assembly GCF_042848605.1. Taxonomy (NCBI): domain Bacteria; kingdom Pseudomonadati; phylum Pseudomonadota; class Gammaproteobacteria; order Alteromonadales; family Pseudoalteromonadaceae; genus Pseudoalteromonas; species Pseudoalteromonas sp. MTN2-4. The sequence continues at coordinate 120,152 of NZ_BTGK01000005.1, read as the reverse complement.
CGATACCAATATATTTCGGATTAGCAGGGTGTTCACGAGAGACAAAGATATTGCCAGGGTGCATATCGGCATGGAAAAAACTATCTCTGAATACTTGGGTGAAAAAGACTTCAACACCACGCTCAGCAAGTAATTTTAAATTGGTATTTTGAGCTTCAAGAGCATCAATATCTGATACAGGAATACCGTATATACGTTCCATCACCAACACATTCTTGCGTGAGTAATCGCTGAATACCTCAGGAATATATAGTGCGTCAGAGTCTAAAAAGTTGCGTCTTAGTTGCAGGGCATTTGCCCCTTCACGTTGCAGGTCGAGTTCATCTAATAAAGTTTTACGATACTCTTTTACTACTTCAACGGGACGAAGACGGCGTGATTCACCAATAAACTTGACGATGACTTTGGCAACTTGCCCCATTAAAGATAAGTCGGCATGAATTTGTTTTTCGATATCAGGGCGAATGACTTTAATGACGACGTCCTGAGTACCTGACTCAAGTTCTAGGGTTGCGGTGTGTACTTGGGCAATAGACGCAGACGCCAACGGGGTTTGCTCAAAGTTAGCAAAAAGCGCATCGATGCTATTAATTTCTAGCGCTTGTTCGATGAGTTCTTGTGCCTTGCGGCCTTCAAAAGGCTCTACTTTATCTTGCAGTAGGGCAAGCTCTCGGGCGATATCATCAGGCAGCAAATCGCGACGGGTAGACAGCATTTGCCCAAACTTGATCCAAACTGGGCCAAGAGATTGCAGGGCTAGGCGAAGGCGATACCCCAGAGGTTTATCTTTATGCTGATTTTGCAGCCAAAATAAGCTATTTCTGGCGGCTTTTGCAAACCAAGGGAATTTGTCTTTCGGTATGAGGTCATCAAGGCCGTATTGCAGAAGGGTTTTTGTAATATGATACAAACGCGATGCAGACAAAATAGCTCCCTTAGCGATTTAAAAGTTGTTCAATACGTTGTTCGAGTTGCGCAGCATGTTGTTTAATAGCGCGTGTATGTTGTTTAAATTGTTGCAATTCCAATGGATGAATCGCCACTTTCAGCTCATCTTGCATAAGTTGTGTGAAAGTGCCCGCAAAGGTTGTGGCACTGTGACTTAAACACGCTTTGGTTTGTTGGCCTTTTTCGACGATGAGTTGCGCTGGGGCATCACCGATATAAGCAGATAGATGTTCAGCCCAATCAATGTCTAACTTGGCAAAAGCGCCGCTATAAGCCTGTGCTAAGTGCAAGTCACCTTCTAAATCCAGTTTGTTCTGACGAATAAGTTGTGTCATGACACTGGGATCTTTGAGTTCTGGCAGGGTCTCTAAAAGTGCGCTGATCTTACACTCTGCTTGCTCTTGGTAATTGTTGAACAGCATAAACTGTCTGCCAGTGAAAGTGAGTGCGTAAGTTGTATGCCAGTCCCTAATCTCAACGGCCAAGGTTTTATGCTTAACCTGATCAAGTGCTAGCTTTAAGCTGGGCTCTTTGTCTAAAAGCAGATTAAGCGCATTTTCAATGGCTGCGCAGGCAAGCGTTGTCAGCATAGTCGTTCCTAGTACTTAAAGCCTCGGTGCAATGCGACGATGCCACCTGTCATATTTTGATACGTTGCTTGTTCGAAGCCCGCGTTTTCCATCATGCCTTTCAGTGTTTCTTGGTCTGGGTGCATACGAATAGATTCAGCAAGGTAGCGGTAAGATTCGCTGTCATTGGCAACCAATTTGCCCATGTTTGGCAAGATATTGAAAGAATAGAAATCATACAGCTTTGAAAGTGCTTCATTATCTGTTTTAGAAAATTCTAATACCAATAAACGACCACCCGGCTTAAGAATGCGGTACATAGAGCGAAGTGCTGCGTCTTTGTCTGTAACGTTACGTAAACCAAATGCGATGGTGATCACATCGACACTGTTATCTGGGAATGGCAGTGCCTCGGCATTCATTTGCACATATTCAATGTTGCTCACTAAGCCTAAATCACGGAGTTTGTCACGGCCCACTTTTAACATAGAGTCGTTAATGTCGCCTAAGATAACTTGACCTGTATCACCAACCAACTGGCTGAACTTTGCAGTTAAATCACCAGTACCGCCTGCTAAGTCTAAAACGCGATGACCTTTACGTACACCTGCACAAGCAATGGCTTGGCGCTTCCAAAGGCGGTGAATACCAAACGACATAAGATCGTTCATGATGTCATATTTGGCCGCAACGGAATGGAATACATCGGCAACCATAGAGGCTTTTGCTTCGCGATCAACGGTTTTGTAACCAAAGTCAGTAGTATTGTGTTGCGACTCTTTCATCTTAGCTTCTCTAATTGTTTGGCGTTGAATTTCAAGTCATAGTGTACTTGATTGCGGCTAAGAGGTGCAATTTATAACAGATGAATTTGCGCTTGTTTCTGTAAATTTAGGTTTTGTTTGTTACAGCGCAATAAAAGCGGATTGTTGGAGTGAATGTGCTTTGTGTGCTGCATGCGTTGCTTTACGCGCTAGTGCATTAAAATTCTCTTCGTCGTTACGTTTAGCAATGCCGAAAGATAAGTCAACTTTTGGTAAGTTCTTGTCGCTTTTTGAGCTGACAAATTTAAGCTTTTCTACACCGACACGGATCTTTTCAGCAATGATATTCGCCGTTTCCGGTTCTATATCAGACATCAATACGACAAACTCATCTTTCGCAGTGCGACCCGGTAAGCCACTTTCAAATACATATTTTTGAATCTTTTTCGCCACACGATTCAGAACAACTTCACTAACTAGGTCGCCAAAATCTTCAGAAAACTCATGCAGGTTATTGATCTGAATAGAGATAGCACACAAAGGCTTACCTTGTGTGATCCACAGTTGCGCTTGTTGATTTAAGTAATGGCGTTTATATAAACCAGTTTGCACATCAATTAGCTGCTCTTTACGCAACTTAGTAAGTTGTTGTCTCGCCTCACGATGCATTAAGCGGGTTTTCTGAAGAGTTTCTTTAAACTTTTTATGCTGTTGAAGGATCACGTCAGTATGTTTGGCGAGCTGAGTCAGAGCATGCTTAGTTTTTGCAATATTGTGTTCATCTAAGCTGTTGACGCAAATACTCACTTGCTCTGCAAAATTGGTAATACTACGCTGAGAGTGTTGCGCTGAATTAGCGAGATTGGTTACCACACCATCAACATTTTTAAGCATATTTGCTTCCATATCATGGCTGCGATTTAGGTGCTCAAAATACAGCTGCTCGACAAAGATGCTATCGATGTTGTGGCCTTGCCTAATGGCATAGTCTAAGGTTTGATTGAGTTCGTTATGAGACTTGCTAATGTAAGTATAAGCGACTTGATAATTGAGCGGAGTCGGGGGTAAATTGTGCTGCTCTAAGAACACGCAGACCTTAGTCATTTTCTCTTGAGCTATTACCATTGGATCATGAAACATGATGTTACTACCGCATACCAAATCAAACAAAATATTAGCAACCTCCCTATGAAACACTGTGATCCATCACAACCGTCCCAGACTACTTTTTTTCTGGTTTTTTGCAAAGGAAAAAATGCGTCAAAGCAGCAAATATAAAGATAAGAGGGATTTTTTGATTGAAATGCGAGCAAAAAGTATGAGTTTCCAACTTGGGATCAAAGTGAGGACCGAGTTTGCTGTTTGTTTAAGCTGGTCGCAATTTATTGCATCAGTACTTTCAGAGTCGATAAGGTAGTAATAAATCAGTTACAGGATAAAAAAGTGAAAAATGTTCGACCAACTCGCTTGTTAAGTGCATGTGTCCTTTCGGTCACTTTAGCGCTATCGGGCTGCCAACTTACTAGTCAGTCTTTAGACACTCAGTTCACGCAACTAACTCAGCAAATAGAAACTTACCGCGGCGAAATTAACCCTTATTCTCGCAAAGATTTAAATTCAGAGTATTTATTACCAAACTTATCAGCGGCGGCGTTGGCAGAGCAGAATAGACAACGAATCAACTTTTTAGCGCAGTTAGATCGCATTGATGTGTCGCGATTAAGTAGTGAAAACCAAATCAATCACACCATTATTCGTGCACAAGTACAGAATAGGGTAGATGAATATCAATTTAACGCACATTACATGCCGTTGACCTCTGAGTATGGCTTTCATTCAAGTCTGTCATTTATGGTTCGAGGGCATGACTTCAGTAAGAAAGCAGGCTTTGAGCTATACCTAAAACGCCTTTCACAAGTCCCTCGGTTTTTTCAGCAAAATATTGCTTGGATGAAAGAAGGGATGAAAGTCGGCTTAACTCAGCCACAGGCCGTACTGCTTGGTTATGAAGAGTCGATTTCTGCTTATATTCCAGAAAATATCGAAGAGTCTGAGTTTTTTGCACCATTTAAAGCAAATACTGCAAAATTAAATGACGCTGAATGGCAGGCTTTGCAGGCGCAGGCTAAACAAGTCTTGTTAGAGTCGGTTATTCCTGCGTACCAGAACTACTTCACATTCTTCACAACAGAGTATCGTCCAGCAGCGCGTAAAGAGATTGGCATTAGTAGTACACCGAATGGCAAAGCCTTTTATGCTAATCGTGCTCAGCATTACACCACTACGGATATGACCCCTGAAGGGATCCATGAGCTAGGTTTGCAAGAGGTCGCCAGAATCCGTGCGGAAATGGAGCAAATCATCAAGCAAGTAGGCTTTGAAGGTAGCTTCGCTGAGTTTGTGCACTTCTTGCGTACCGACCCGCAGTTTTATGCCACAACGCCAGAGCAACTGCTAAAAGAGGCATCTTTTATTGCTAAAAAAATGGATGCACAACTGCCTAAGCTGTTCCATACATTACCGCGTCGTCCATACGGTGTTGCCCCAGTGCCAGCGAGCATAGCGCCTAAATACACAACGGGTCGTTATTCAGGTGCACGTAAAGACGATGAAGCAGGTTTTTATTGGGTAAATACCTATGCACTTGATAAGCGCCCACTCTATGTTTTAGAAGCGTTAACACTGCATGAAGCAGTGCCGGGGCATCACTTACAAATCGCTTTAAACGCAGAACTAGATTATTTACCAAGTTACCGCCGTAATGCCTATATCTCAGCATTTGGTGAAGGTTGGGGCTTATATTCTGAATATTTAGGGCTGGAAGCGGGTTTCTACCAAGACCCGTACAGCAACTTTGGTCGTTTAACTTACGAAATGTGGCGCGCAGCACGCTTAGTGGTTGATACCGGTATGCACATGTTTGGTTGGAGCCGAGATAGAGCTATGAAGTTTATGCAAGATAATACGGCTTTATCGTTACATAACGTAAAAACCGAGACTGATCGCTACATTTCATGGCCAGGACAGGCATTGTCTTACAAAATTGGTGAGTTGACAATTAAGCGCTTACGTAAAGAAGCAGAAACACGTTTAGGTGATAAGTTTGATATTCGTGAATTCCATCACCAGATTTTACGCCACGGTTCAGTGCCACTGTTTGTGCTAGAGAAACAAATAGAGATTTATATAACAGAAACATTGCAGAAATAGTTAAAACATATTTCTAGGTATAAAAAAGCCCGATGAAAATCGGGCTTTTTTATTAATTCAGTAAGGGTTATTACTTATCAAACGCGCGCTTCATAAAGTTAGGCGTTGCCAATGCGCCATGATGAATGCCGACATTGTAATATTCAGTATCGAAAGTTGCAGTTTCTGCATCTTTCTCACGGAAACCATCGAACTGTTCACCTTTACGCGCCATTGTCGCAGACCATAAACCACTTGGGTAGATTGGTTGCGGGAAAGGCAGTGTTTGTAAATCAGCAAAACCGACGTCTTTCATTGCATCGCGCATTTCTAATAGCAGTGGCATATGCATCAGTGGTGATTCACTTTGCTGGATCATGATGCCGCCTGGACGCAGCGCATTTAGACAGCTTATGTAGAAAGCGTGGTTAAATAAACCTTCACCAGGGCCCACTGGGTCTGTGCCATCAACAATGATCACATCAATTGATTCTGGTGCCGCTTCGCGCATGTACTTGATGCCATCATCAAACATCACTGTTGCACGAGGGTCGTTGTTTGACTCACATAATTCAGGGAAGTATTTCAATGACATTTGTGTCACTATTTCGTCTATGTCGATTTGCTTTACTGTTTCAACACTAGGGTGTTTTAGTACTTCACGTAATGTACCGCAGTCGCCACCACCAATAATCACTACGTTTTTAGGTGCAGGGTGAGAAAATAGCGCAGGGTGGCTCATCATCTCGTGATAAAAGAAGTTTTCACGAGTACTTACCATAGTACAACCATCGATGATCATCAGGTTGCCAAAATCAGTTGTTTCAAACATCTCAACTTTTTGGAAAGGAGACTGAATTTCATCAAGCTTTCTATTGATGCGTAAAGAGAACGCACTGCCATCGCGATCACTGATCTCGGTAAACCAACGGTTTGCTTCTAAATTCGACATAAGAATTAAATCACACTGTAAATTGTTAACGGCGCATTTTGCCAGCGCCTGAGTTTATGCTCAATCTTTATTTAATGATGTTGGGGCAGTTTTTTATACTTCAATCTTCCCCAGTGTTTTCCATTTTTAATTTGTGCCGTCTTACTCTAGATCTGCAACTAAAAATACATTATTTCAATACGTGATAGCGTTAAAAATAGATTGTTAATTTATAGCTTAGCTGTAACTGAGCAAAATGAGTAAAAATACAGTCGCAAATGCGCAAACTGCATATTAAAATGCATCTTTTGCTAGTTTGTTTAAGAGGTCGAGATGACTTGGGGTTTAGATACCGCGCGAGCAACATATAACGTAGCCCATTGGAGTGATGGCTACTTTGATATCAACGAGCAAGGTGAGCTGGTTGCATTTCCAGATAAATGCCAAAATAAAGCACCGATCTCTTTCACAAAATTAACAGAAGAATTTAAGGCTCAAGGTCTAACTTTACCTGTACTTGTTCGCTTTACCGACATTCTACAAGATAGAGTCGACACCATGACCAATGCGTTTGCAAAAGCGTGCGAACATAAAGGGTATCAGGGCGACTACACGTGCGTTTATCCAATTAAAGTAAATCAGCAGCGCTCAGTCGTTAGCAAGTTATTGGCTCATCCAAGCGGCAAAGTCGGTTTAGAGGCGGGTTCTAAACCTGAGTTGATGGCCATTTTAGGCTTAGCAAAACAGCCGATTAAAATCGTGTGTAACGGCTATAAAGACAGTGAATTCTTGCGTTTGGCATGTATTGGTCAAGCGTTGGGTCATCACGTTAATATCGTAGTCGAAAAGCTCTCAGAGTTAATCACTTTACTGAAAGAAATTGATGACTTAGGCATTGAACCTGCGATTGGTATTCGCATTCGCCTCAACTCAGTTGGTAAAGGCAAGTGGCAAAATACCGGTGGTGAAAAAGGTAAGTTCGGTCTTACTGCAGGTCAAGTACTTGAAGCAGTTGAGATGCTCAAAGCTGCGGGCAAATTACACTTAATGCAGTTAGTGCATTTTCATATCGGCTCGCAAATCGCCAATATCCGCGACATTCAACGTGCGTTGATTGAATGTGCTCGTCATTTTGCAGAGCTTTCTAAAATAGGCGTACCACTTTGCACCGTTGATGTAGGCGGAGGTTTAGGTGTTGACTATGAGGGGTCGGGTTCGCGCAGTGCTTGCTCGATGAACTACACAGTTGAAGAGTATGCGAAAAACGTGGTGTCGGCGTTTGCGGATGTATGTGAGCTGCATGGTTTAACGCAGCCTGCAATTATTACGGAATCAGGCCGCGCACTGACGGCGCATCACGCTGTATTGATCACTGATGTAATTGATGTTGAAACAGCCCCTAATCAAGTCGAAGTGAGTCAACCTGAACCCGATGCGCACGCAATTCTGCAAGAGCTATATGGTGTCTATCAGCAAGTATCGCCGCGTATGGCACTTGAAAGCTACCATGATGCAATGCATTTATTCAGCGAAGCCCATGGTCAGTATGTACACGGCTTAGTAAGCATGTTGCAGTGGGCGCAAATTGAGCAGCTCTACTTTACGATTCTGCATAAAGTGCGTAGCGCGCTAGATAGTAAATCGCGCGCACACCGCGAAGTGCTAGACGACTTAAATGAAAAGCTGGCAGATAAATTATTTGTTAACTTCTCTTTATTCCAGTCGCTGCCAGATGTGTGGGGTATTCAACAGCTATTCCCTGTGATGCCAATTGAAAACTTACATACACCATTGGCTCAACGCGCGATCATTCAAGATATTACCTGTGATTCTGATGGTCAGATCAGAGAATATGTTGAAGGGACCGGCATCGAAGCGAGTTTACCAATTCCGCAATACAATACCGGCGACCAATATCATATTGCGATGTTTATGGTCGGCGCATATCAAGAAATCTTAGGTGACTTGCATAACTTATTTGGTGATACCGACTCTGTGCATGTTGAAATGACTGAAAACGGTTACCAGTTAACCAATGCGATTAAAGGTGATAGCGTCACTGATGTATTGAAGTTTGTGCATTATGAGCCGAGCTCGCTTGCAGATAACTTCCAGCAATTAGTGTCTGCGTTAACTATTCCTGAGTCGCAAAAACAGCAATATTTAGCTGAGTTGCAAGCGGGTCTAGAAGGTTATACCTACTTCGAGGATTAGTGCGAGTTTTAGCCTCCACTTTTGTGTTTGCTCAAAAAACGGTATTATCCACACGCTATATGGCGATATAAGGTGTATCGCCGTACTTATGTTGTGGTAAAGGAAGTCATTCATGTCGTTTTTTCGCAGTATCTTTAGTCTTATTTTTTATTGTTTAAACACATTATTTTGGTTTGTTCCTATCTTCATATTCGGATTGATAAAACTCATTCCTTTCAAACCACTACAAACTTTATTTGGTGTATTAGCTAAAAGCTGTGCCAGTAATTGGGTGGCGACCAACAGCTTAATTCAAAATATTTTTTCACCATATAAGATTGAATTAATCGGGTTAGATGCTTTAAAGCGCAAGGATTGGTACTTAGTTATTGCGAATCACCAAAGTTGGGTAGATATTTTAGTATTGCAACGTGTGCTGCATAACCGAATTCCTTTTTTGAACTTCTTTTTAAAAAAGGAACTCCTCTATGTGCCTTTCTTAGGTTTAGCTTGGTGGGCGCTGGATTTTCCGTTTATGAAGCGTAGCAGTAAAAGTCAGTTAAAGAAAAACCCTAAGCTTAAAGGCAAAGACATCGAAACTACCCGTAAAGCCTGTGAAAAGTTTAAAACTATGCCAGTGAGCATAGTGAACTTTGTTGAAGGTACGCGCTTTACATCTGATAAACACATTCGTCAGAAAAGCCCGTTTAAGCACTTACTTAAGCCGAAGGCAGGCGGTATCGCGTTTGTTATGCAAGCAATGGGTGAGCAAATCAATCAAATCGTGAATGTGACTATTCATTATCCAGATGGCATTCCGACCTTTATGGATTTTGCTTCAGGTAAAATGAAGCGTGTACAAGTCCATGTTAAAACACAAGGCGTCGATGACAAACTGATTGGTGATTACAGCGGTGATAATCAGTTTAGAGTGCAGTTTCAAGCGGAACTTAATACGCTTTGGGAGCAAAAAGACGCTCAACTTGAAAAACTGAAATAGGCTTTGGAGATGCATGTGCTAACAGGTTTAATGCAATTAATCAGAGGGGCAGTTGCGACAGCTGTTTTAGTGCTTAATACGGCATTGTGGGGCACGTTGATCTTTTTACTGGGGCTGGTGAAGTTACTGGTGCCCTTTGCGCTGGTATCTCATGCGCTTCATGGCTTTTATAAATGCTGGTGTCGTGGAAACTATTTTGCTCTTAAGCTCAGTGGTGTTCAGTTTTCAACAGATATTGCGCCACAGGTTAATGCACAGGGCTGGTATTTATTAGTTGCAAATCACATTAGTTGGTTAGATATCATTGTTCTTACAGCAATAGATGCCTTGCCTGCGCCTAAGTTCTTTCTAAAAGATGAATTAAAATACGTACCGCTGATTGGTTCTGGCGCATGGGCGTTAGGTATGCCATTTATGAAGCGAGCGAGTAAAGCGCAAATAGCTAAAAACCCCAAGCTAAAGGGTATGGATGTAGCGCGCACACAAAAAAGCTGTAAGAACTTTAAACATCACCCAACGACGGTGATTAACTTTGCTGAAGGTACCCGCTTTACTGAACACAAACAGCAAAAACAAAATTCTCCTTTTAAACATCTGCTTAAACCTAAAGCTGGAGGAACGGCTTTTGCGCTGCAAGTACTTGTCGAACAACTTGATGGTTTAATTAATGCTACACTCATTTACCATGGCGGCAATAAAAAGATTTTTCAAAGTTTTATGCTTGGTAAGTTAGCAGGTATAGATGTTAAATTAGACTATGTTCCTTTGGCACAAGTACCGCAAGGGGACTATCAATTAGATAAAACCTATAGAGTAACGTTTCAACAATATCTAAATACTCAATGGTACAGTAAAGATAGTTTAATTGATTCACTTGCAACTCAACAAAGCAGTAGTAGCGCGATAGCAAAGGAAGTGTCGCAACTATGACAGAAATACACTTAACTCAATTAATCGAGCCTTGGTTACAGCAATCAATAACGGCTACTTGGCTGACAAGTTCCGTTGCTAACGTGATCGGTATAACAGGTATTTGCTTATTGTATTTGGTGATCCGTCGTTTAGTGTTACCTAGCTTGCAAAATGCCATAACACGCTTTTCACCGAGTCGCATAACTCCGCTGAGTTCACAGCTAAACAAACTATCAGGCCGTTTGTCAGCCTTGCTCTGCTGTGTATTATTTTTGGGTTTTTATCAAAGAGTATTTGTTGCACCTGACTGGCTATTCTCTGTTGCTAAAGTAGCAGGGCAAATCTTGTTAGTGATATTCTCAGGTTTGATGCTGAGTGCTTTTGCAAATTTAGGTCATGGTATTTATTTACAGCTAAAATTTGCTAAAGATGTGCCTATTCAAGGTCTTGTACAAGTCGCAAAGCTGATCACATTTATCGTTTGCGCAATACTAGTTATTAGCATTTTGATAAACAAGTCTCCGACTTATATCCTCTCTGGTTTTGGTGCCATTGCTGCAGTTACTTTATTGGTATTCAAAGACACTATTTTAGGATTGGTAGCGAGTATTCAGATAGCGGCAAATCGACTTGTTAGTATTGGAGATTGGATCCAAGTTGATGCCTTTGGTGCGGATGGTGAAGTGCTTGATTTGGGCTTGAATACGGTACGAGTGCGAAATTGGGATAACACCATTACGACTATTCCTACTTATTTACTTATCACGGATTCATTTAAAAACTGGCGCGCTATGCAGCAGTCGGCAGGAAGACGTATTAAACGGCCGATCTATGTCGATATGAATAGCCTACAGACTTGGCCTGTAGATAAGGCGATACAGGTAGCCGAGAGCATAGGGTTTGAGCTCGAAATAGATCAACCCTTGAGTAATGTTTCAGTTTATCGCCTATTCGCTGAGCATTATTTAAGAAATCACCCTAAAATTAATCAAGATTGTGTATTGATGGTAAGATCATTGGCACCGAGTGAAAAAGGGTTGGGGTTAGAAGTCTATTGCTTTAGTCGTAATACTCAGTGGGTTCCTTATGAACAGTTGCAGGCTGAGGTGATTGAGTATCTAATTGCTTCGCTTGAAGAGTTTGATCTCAAGCCTTTCCAAGCCGTAACTGGGCACTTGAAACTTAACTAGTTTGAAACGCCAATAATACTTTAGATGAGTAACTTTAATTCATTTGCGTTATATCTAGTAAAAAAATTGTCATAATTTACTCATTAATTGACAACTGGCTATGATAATATAGTCAGGTTCTGACGATAACGTCAGTTTGTTTTTGTGGCACTTGATACGGAGTTAGAAATCACGCAAAGCAATAAGGAAGTGAATAGAGGTAATTTGATGAAATATACTGCTATCACATTTTTTCTTTTGTTGTTTGCTCGATTTTCTTGGGCCGACCACACTATTCATATTGCCGTAGATCATGCTCCCCCCTATAGCTATATCGACCAACAAGGTGAAAGCCAAGGCTTGATCATCGATATCGTCTCAGAGTTACTGAAAGAATTTCATCAAAATTACAAAATTAAACCTGTACCTTGCCCGTTTTCTCGCTGTGTACGTATGCTCGCCCAAGGGCAGGTTGATGTTATGGGTGGCCTGATAAAAACCAACCGCCGTGAACAAACCATGGCATTTGTGCAACCGCCCTACATGGTCTTGTCGTCTTCTTTTGTTTTTTATGCCAATAAAAACAGCGATATCGAAGTAAACAACTTCGATGAGTTACATGGCAAACGTATCGCGGTAATGCGCGGAGGCGCCTATTACAAAGAGTTTGATGAAGACAAAACACTCAATCGAGTGCAAGTGAACTCTGAGCATGTGGCGTTTGATTTGCTACTGAAAGGGCGGGTTGATTTAGTGTTGTCGGTTGAAGAAACCGCAGAAGTGGCGATGAGAACATTGAACCAGCCATTTGAGCAATTAAAGAAAGTGAATTATCGCCATACCAACAACATCTATGGTCATATGGCGTTTAGCCAGCGCTTTGCAAAAACCAAGCTGGCGATAAAGCTGCAAAGAAAAATGATAAAGCTGGCTAAATCAGGACAACTCAATAAATTGGTTGCCCCATATCAGTTACCGGCTATTCCATCAGCTTTAATCACAGAGTAACAATCAGCGTCCCATAAACGTCACGCGCTTAATAAGGCCGTCAATCACCTCATAAGCGGCTATCACGGTTACGCTGTTATCTATTATATTTGCATCTTCACTGGCTGATTCAGCCAGCTCGTGATCCACCAAAATATTGCCCTCTACCATGCGTTTTAGTGAGCTAGCATTAAGATATTTCAAAGAGGCGAACTTCTGACTATATCGTTCAATCAGCTTATCTTTACCCTGATATTGTAAGCCACCAGGGAAGGCATGAATTTCAACATCATCATGATATGTCGCAGCAAAGGCGTCGATATCACGGTTGTTATAGGCGTCGAGTTGTTTATCAACGATGGCAATGGTAGTCAGTTCAATGTCTGTCATGAGATCCTCAGAATTAAGGTGTCAGGTTTAGGCTAAATGTCTTTTCTCGTTTTTAGTTTACCAGTTACGGCAAACAATAAAGCGGCACACAAAATAATGATGTCAGCATAAAAAGGTGGTGTTTGTGTCGACAGAGTTGTGCCAATGACGATAAGAAACAAGCTACTTTTATAATATTTATTCATTGATTTTTTCATTGTCTTTTCCTTGAAATATAAAACTTATGCTATTTATCCGATTAATAAATACAGAATACCTGCACCAACAAGTCCACCAAATAGTGCTGCAGCACCTAACATCATTAAATGTAGTTTCATATTCACCGTAGTTTGGTTGCCATTGGTTTCTTCAATATCATCGAGATTGATCAGGTATGACTGCTTTACTTCAAAAACGGCACACAAGCTCATCATGGTTTCGCGGCTGGCAACCCCTTCTTTTTCAACACGTTGAATGGTGCGAAGGCTCAAACCACACGCATCTGCCAGTGATTGCTGAGTCCAATTCTTGTCATCTCTTAGTTGCTTTATGGTTTTTGGGTTTAATCGCATGGCAGTCTCCTACAGTGTGCTGCCGTACCAGCGGCCTAAATAATAAGCTGCTGTCATAACCGTAGCGCCAAAAATAACCCCGTATATAAAGAATTTAAATAGTGCTTTCCAAGAAAATGGGTCGAGAGTTTTTCGACCAATAATCTTTTTATTTTTAATGACAACACACTCTGTTTTACAGGTTATTAGGTTCACTACATCGAATGTGACTTGCCACGGGTTACTTTCAAATTCGAATTCATGTACCGTTTTAAAACCAATATTTCTTTTTTCGGAAACTAACTCATCATTGATGTAAACATATTCTTTGCCGTTATAAAAATTGGCTTTACAGGCGATTTGGTTATCCCCATCTTGAAAATACAATTCAAAAGGAAGTTTCTTAGGTAGTGCTTTTTCTTCGTTGTTGATGCTAGGAGTCATGGTGCATATTCCCTTAGTTGTTTTGATTAAGTTGGGATAAGCATATTCGGTACGTCAGTATAAAGCGCCGACAGCAATATGTCAGTGCCTTTTTTGTCATAAGACAGTGGGTGTCATATATTGTAACTTGTTAATTTATATGGCAATAAAAATATTTTTAAGGAGTGATATGACAGTATGGTGGCAGAGTGAAAGAGCGCTTTGCACAGGGAGCAAAGCGCAAAAAGTTAGAAAATATTGCAAATATCGTCAGCTTTACAGGTGATCACCGTCACATTTTGATAGCCAATACGAGTCAGTTGTTCTGCGGCAAATACTGCACGGCCGCCTGCAGCGCAATGCACATAAATGGGTTTTGCGGCATCTTTCACGATTTCAGGTAATTTAAATTCTAGTAAACCGCGTGGCACATTGATGGCACCATTTGCTGCTTTTTGCGCATGCTCTTGAGGCTCGCGTACATCAACAAGTACACCTTCATTGTCTTGAATTTCTTGCTTTGCTTGTTCTGCGCTAATGCAGCGCTGATTAGGACGAACTGTTTTTAATACATCTTGAACAGGAGTCAACATTGAACTATTCCTTAATACCGCATCGTTTTAAAAAAGTGATCATCGGACACCAAAGCGTGAAAGATGACTGAATTAAATTTATAGCAATAAATACCGTAAACCACACAAAGTTTTCGTGTACGAAATAGGTTAACAGTAAAGAAATTAACACCATAGTGCCGGTAATTAAGGCAGTATTGGATGCATAGTCATAGCTCACCTCTAAATTAAGAATAAAAGACATCAAAATACCAACCCTCAATAATACTTAATCATTTTGAGGGATTAAAACTGACGCTAGCTACGTTGAAAATTTCTTATTTAGAACAACTAAATAGCAAAATATTCGCCTTGCTATCGACAAGTTTTTCTCGCCTAAAAATAGCTCACTAAATTAAGAGGATTGGTATAATTAGTTTATTAGTAAAATCTAAATTAGAAAATTCTAATATTAGACTTTTCTAATGTATGATTTATACTTGTTGAAAATCGACCGTGGGGACATGTATGCAAATTGAAGATATGGCGCATAACGCAGAACAAGCTGAGCAGTTATTAAAAATGATGGCGAATAAAAATCGCCTGATGATCTTATGTAGCTTGTTGCAAGGTGAAATGAGTGTGACGCAGTTAAATGAGTCAATATCTTTAGCGCAGTCGGCACTTTCTCAGCATCTTGCAGCGTTAAGAAAGGCCGAATGTGTTGCTACACGTCGAGATGCGCAAACGATTTACTACCGTCTTACCGATCCTAAGGTTGAGGCGATTTTGCAGCAGCTTTATCAACTCTTTTGCCAACCGGGTGAATAATGATGGGATTAGACAAAGCTATTTCGGCCAGTTTGCAAGGTCGTATTCCCATTGTGATCTTGTTCTTATCGCTGGTAATGGGGGCTATGGCTCTGCAGTTTACGCCGCGTGAAGAAGAGCCACAAATTGTGGTGCCAATGCTCGACATTCATGTGCAAGCGCCAAACATAGGCGCACCTGAAGTGGTGCGTTTAGTCACTGAGCCACTCGAAAAGTTATTGCGACAAATCCCTGGTGTTGAGCACGTTTACTCTACGACACAAACAGGGCAAGCGGTTGTGACGCTGCGCTTTCATGTTGGTGAAGACAGAGAAAATGCCATTCTCAATACCTACAGCAAGCTTTATGCACACCAAGAGCGGATGGCGCCGGTGATTAGTAATTGGCAGATCAAACCCATAGAAGTAGACGATGTGCCCATTTTAATGTTGGGCTTGTATTCACAAGATCCCCGTTTATATGGCGACTACGAACTCACGCGCTTTGCTCAAGAGCTATCCAATCACCTGCAACAAATTCCCAATACCAGTGCCATTGAAGTGCTCGCAGGTCGCACCCGTCAAGTGCAAGTCGATTTAGACATCAGTGCGCTATCTGCACACCAAACCACGCCTTTAGATGTATTACGCGCACTGCAAGTGTCGAATCAATTACAGCAAGTCGGTCATCTGGTGACGGGCAAACAGCAAATTCAACTTCAAGCGGGCGATGTGCTTCGCGATGTAATACAAGTGGCGAGCCTGCCAGTGAATGTCGTAAACGGTCAGCAAGTTTTATTAAAAGATGTTGCAACAGTCACCGATGGCCCTAGCGAGCCAAATCAATATCAGTGGTTGGCTATTGATGATACACAGCAAGATTTGCCTCTTGTCACCATCAGCGTTGCCAAGCAAAAAGGCAGTAATGCCGTGGCGGTAGCCGAGCAAACGCTGGCCAAAATGGTGCAGCTTAAAGCCGATTTATTGCCTGCTGAAGTGGATTTTAAAGTATTGCGAAACTATGGTGAAACGGCCAATGAGAAAGTAAATAATCTCACTGCGAGCTTGGCCTTTGCGGTCTTTACTGTGGTGGTCTTTGTTGGGGTCTTTCTAGGCTGGCGCCCAGCGATTGTGGTTGGCCTCGCTGTGCCTATTTGTTATGGCATTACACTGGCGCTAGATTTTGCCTTTGGTTATACCATTAACCGCGTCACCTTATTCGCACTGATCTTGTCTTTAGGTTTATTAGTTGATGATCCAATCACGGGCGTCGATAACATCAGTCGTTTCTTAAAACATGGTAAGAAATCAGACTCGTCAAGCAAGCGCATTCTTGGTGCGATGAGTGAAATTAAAGTTGCGTTGTTGATGTCGACGTTAACCATTGCGGTGGCATTTGTGCCGATGGCATTTATTACTGGCATGATGGGCCCTTACATGGCACCGATGGCGTTTAATGTGCCTGTGAGTGTGGTGGTTTCAACCGTTGTAGCCTTCTTTGTCACACCTTGGCTTGCCAAAAAACTGCTTAAAGGTCATGAAATTGAAGAGCCAGAAATCGGTGAGGGCAAGAGTCTTTATAGCAAGTTAGTGATGCCGCTATTAGACTCGAACAAGAAAGCAAAGTGGTTGCTGTGGTCGGTATTGGTGCTGTTTATGCTGAGTGCGAGTTTACCAGTCTTCAGAGCCGTGCCGCTTAAGTTACTGCCGTTTGATAACAAGAATGAAGTGCAAATATTGGTTGAGCTACCAGAGGGTAGTTCGCTGGAGCAAACCAGCTTAGTGGCACGACAAGTACAACAAGCTGCGTGGCAGCTTAACGAAATCACCGCGGTTGCCGCTTATGTCGGTCAACCTTCGAGCATGGACTTCAATGGTATGGTACGCGGTTATTATCGACGTCATGCTCCGCACCTTGCTGACTTGCGCGTATTACTGAACGATAAAACCGAGCGCGACCACCAATCTCATGGGGTGGTATTGCGTTTACGTCAGGCGCTGGCCGGGTTCAATCAAAATGGCATCAAGGTCAAAGTGGTCGAAGTGCCACCGGGTCCGCCAGTGCTAAACACCTTAGTGGCCGAAGTCACCGCCGATCCATTTGTTGATACGCAAGTGCATCATGAAGCGGCAAATGCGCTGGCTAAACGTTTAGCAAAAGAGCCTCATGTGGTTGAAGTCGATACCTCTATTGCTGAGCTTGCCCCCTTGGCGCGTTTTGTGACAAACAAAGAAAAAGCCGCGTTATCAGGCATTAGCACTCAAGATATCAGCCAAACTTTACAGATAGCCAGCCAAGGTATGCCAGCGGGTGTGCTATATACACCGCATGAAGCCATGCCCGTACCTGTGCAACTGCAAGTACCGTATGAAGTGCGTAATCAATGGCAGTCTTTGGCAGCCGTGCAGTTAACGGGTCAACAGGCTTTAAGTAAAGTCGCCAATGATTATGGCCTCGATAGTGCTGCACGACCTTTGGTTGCACTGTCTGAACTTGGTCAGTGGCAACAACATCATGTTGAACAGCCGATTATGCGCAAAGACCTTCAAACCGTGGTGTATGTTATGGCGGAGTTAAATGGTCGAACGCCTGCAGAAGTCATCGCCGATGTGGTTGCAGATGAAAATCGTACTGAAGAAGACTACCAACCTTGGCAATCGCGCACTTTCTTTAACTCAGGCGGCACACAAGGTTGGCAAATGCCTGCAGGTACCAGCTATAGCTTTGGTGGCGAAGGTGAGTGGCGCATTACTGTGGATGTGTTTAGAGATATGGGAATTGCCTTTGCTTTTGCCCTTACGGCGATATTTATCATATTGCGTATGCAAACGGGCTCGAACCGCTTAGCGCTGATAATTATGTCGGCCATTCCGTTAACCATGATTGGCATTATGCCAGGCTTTTGGTCGCTAAATCAGTTTGGCGAACGCGTGATTGCGGGCGCACCTGAGCCTATTTTATTCACCGCCACGGCTATGATAGGCATGATAGCACTGGCAGGCATCGTAATACGTAATTCACTTATTTTGGTTGAGTTTATCAATCAGGCTCGAGCTGAAGGCATGGCATTAAAAGCAGCTTTGGTGCGCGCAGGTGAAGTGCGTATGCGCCCAGTGCTACTCACCGCAGGCACGACTTTATTGGGTAATGCGGTGATCATCCTTGACCCCGTATTTAGCGGGCTGGCTTTGGCCATTATGTTTGGCATTATCGCTTCAACAATTTTCTCGTTGTTAGTGGTGCCAGTGGTGTATTTCTTAGTTTTCAAATCAACCGAGCAACAGGGGCAGCAAGATGCAACAAGTAACTAAAATTGCAGGGATCAGTGCGGCGATGGGCGTGTTAGCGATTGCGATTGCGGCCATGGCTGGGGTGTTTAACGAAAAAATGCCCGCGGGCACAAAAGCGCTCGCCGAAGAATATAATGGTCAAACTCATACCGTGAGTTTACACGCAGTCAAAAGCGCTGAAGTCGTCAGCGGTAGTGTCGATGCCAAGTTTAATACGCGCGTGTCGAGCCGTGTGCTGGCGCAGTTAAAAACCTTACATGTACGTGCGGGCGATACTGTATCGGCGGGGCAGTTAATCGCAACCCTTGAAGATGCTGACTTAAAAGCACAAGTACAGCAAGTTAAAGCTCAGCAAAGCGCCAATGACGCTCAGCTTGCACAAGCTAAGAAGCAATTAGAGCGCGTGGTTGCACTAAAAGCCCAAGGGCTTGTGGCACAAAATCAGGTTGATGAATGGCAAACCAAAGTGAATGAACTAGAAGCGCAGTCGGCGGCTTTGGTTCAGCAGTTTGAAGGCACACAAGTTGCCTTGGGATACACCAAAATTCATGCGCCAATTGATGGCAAAGTGGTAGAGCGCTTACAAGAGCCTGGCACTATGCTGAGCCCTGGCATGGCGATTGTTTCATTGTATAACCCAACTAAGTTACAAGTTCATACGCCGGTGCGTGAACAGCAAGCTGCTTTTTTACGAGTCGGCGATAAATTAAAAGTGTTTGTGCCTGCCGTTGGCTTAACCGAGTATGCGCAAATTAGCGAAATTGTACCGGTTGCTGATAAACAAGCGCGCCGTTTTGCCATCAAACTTGATATCGGTTTTGCCAAAGAAGTCAAACCGGGCATGTATGCACAAGTCTTTCTGCCGGGTGAAGAGCAAGTCACCATTGTGATCCCGCGTAAACTGGTGAAACGCTATGGGCAATTGACTATGGTTGAAGTGGTTGAGCAAGGACAATTGCAAAAGCGCTATGTTCGGTTAGGTGAAGCCGTAAATAACAGTGACGTGCAAGTGCTGGCTGGGTTAGAAGCAGGCGAGAAAATCGCATTGAAGCCTGCGATATAATTGACGGAACGGATACATAAGAAAAAGGCCACATATTTTAATGTGGCCTTTTTCTTAGAGCGCGTTCTTTATAAAAACGTCGCAATCTCTTCGATTGGTTTCTTCACTAAAGCGTGCTCTGGCACAGTCGCATCTTCACTTGGGTAACCTGCAATCAGCAACATATAAGGGCGTTCATTATCGCGGTCACGGCCACAAATATCGGTTAAGAAGCTCATCGGTTTTGGCGTGTGTGTCAGTGTTGCTAAGCCCGCATTATGTAATGCTTGAATCAAGAACCCAGTCGCTAAACCCACAGACTCATGCACGTAGTAGTTGGTGTTCTTATCTTCAGTGTGAATACCGCCTTTCTTCTGACTGAACACGGCAATTAACCAAGGTGCGTGCTCAAGATACGGTTTTTGTGCATCTGTACCTAATGGCTTTAGGGCATCTAGCCATTCTTCACCTGCTCGACCTTCATAAAAAGAGCGCTCTAGGTCTTCTGCCGCTTGGCGAATTTGCTTTTTTACATCGGCTGAGTGGATCGCGACAAAATGCCAAGGCTGGTGATTGGCACCACTTGGCGCCGTACCTGCGGTTTTAATACAGGCTTCGATGATCTCTTTGGGTACAGGACGGTCGCTAAAACTACGAATAGAGTGGCGACGCTTGCAATTGTCTAAAAAGCTTTTAGCACGGCTCAGCATCTCTTCTTGTGGGTATTCTATAAAATCACTTAATGGTCGGTTTGCATGGTCTTGCATATTTCATCCCCTTGATATTCTTATTTGTCGTTAGTGTTTCAGTGTTTACAAACTATTGCAATTGTTAGCAGAGTTTTAATTGTACCTATTATGTAAAGCTGCTATAACAGCGTTGCTTATTTGTTCAATAAAAGGGAATGTAAATGCTTAAAATAACTGGGCTTTCAAAAACATATGACAATGGCGTTCACGCGTTACGCGGGGTGAATTTAGATATTCCAAAAGGTATGTATGGATTACTGGGGCCAAATGGCGCAGGTAAGTCTTCACTTATGCGTACAATTGCGACATTACAATCCGCTGATTCAGGTAGTGTTGAGTTTGATGGGATTAACGTACTCGCACAGCCAAAGGCACTGCGTGAGCGTTTAGGGTATTTACCGCAAGACTTCGGTGTGTATCCACGCGTCAGTGCCTATGACTTACTTGAGCATATGGCAGTGCTAAAAGGCCTAAATAATAAAGCAGAACGTAAAGAAGCGGTTGAAGGCTTACTGGCCCAAACCAATTTATATGACCACCGTAAAAATGCTGTAAGTGGCTTCTCTGGTGGTATGCGCCAGCGTTTTGGTATTGCGCAGGCATTACTTGGTGACCCTGACTTACTGATTGTCGACGAGCCAACAGCTGGTCTGGACCCAGAAGAACGTAACCGATTCCACAATCTATTAGTGGGTTTAGGTGAAAGTAAGGTCATTATCTTATCGACGCACATAGTAGAAGATGTGTCTGAGCTGTGCCCAAATATGGCGGTATTGGCAAGTGGTCAAATCTTACTTGAAGGCAACCCGATTGATTTAACTGAGCAGCTACAAGGTAAGATCTGGCGTAAGTCTGTGAGCCTAGCTGAAGCAAAAGAGTTAGAAGAAGTCTTACCGGTTATTTCTAAACGCTTATTTGCGGGTAATACTTTGCTGAATGTATTTGCTGATGAAGCTCCAGAAGGCTTCAATGCAGTACCTGCAGATCTAGAAGATGTGTATTTCTCGACATTGCATCAACACCGCAATAGCCAAGCTGCATAAGGAGTAGGCGAATGCTATTTAAAATGATGCAATTTGAGCTGCGCTATTTTATGCGCCAGCCCTCTTTTTATGTCACGTCTTTGATTATATTTTTGCTTACCTTTTTTGCTTCGGTATCAGATTCATTTAGCATAGGTGGGAGCAGTAACGTCAACGTAAACTCTCCTTACTCTATTTTGCTAATTGTTGCCAATATGGCGATATTCTCAATTTTTTTGGTGGTGAATTTTGTCGGCAGTGCCGCCATTAGAGATGACCAAAGCAAGCTAAATGAACTGGTTTTGAGTAAGCCACTTAGTTTAGTGCAATATCGCCTAGGTCGCTTTTTAGGTGCTTATCTTGTCACCATGTTAGTGTTCTCAATGTGTTTATTGGGCATTTGGATTGGTTCAGGGTTTGGTAGCCTAATGGGTTGGCTAGATGCTGAAATGCTGGGCCCGAATAAACTCGAGTACTATTTATCACCGTTGTTTTATATTGCAGTACCTTCTCTTTTCTTTGTCGCTAGCTTGTTTACATTGGTCGCGCAAAAGTTCAGAAGTATGGTGGCCATGTACTTAGTCGCAGTTGCGCTTGTGGTAGGTTACATGGTTGCAAACAGCATTTTCTCTGAGATTGAATACCGTGCCATCGCAGCTTATTTAGATATGTTTGGATTATCTGCTATTTCTGTTCAAGCCGAATATTGGACCATTGCAGATAGAAACACTTTGACCATAGGTTTACATGAAGAACTGTTATATAACCGTTTGATCTGGCTTGGTGTAGCTGTACTGAGTTTAGCGATGCTGGTACTTAATAATTCACACTTTTTACCACAAAAGCAAAAAGTGAAAAGCAAAGCCAAAGGTGAAGGCCAGCAAACTGATGCACTGGCTCATCGCATAAATTATAAATCTAGCGCGGGTAGTGCTTGGTCCCATTTCTTAATGCGTACCGTTTTTGAAGTGAAGCAAGTAGTACGCAGCTACTCATTCCTCGTTTTACTTATTTTATCTGTGTCTATGCTAGTGCCGGGCCTGGTTGGCTCATTTGGCATGTATGGTACAGATACTTGGCCTGTAACTTTTAGAATGGTCGAGCTAATACAAGGTAGTTTTAGCCTGCTGATGATCATCGTATTGGTTTACTACTGTGCCGAACTTGTTTGGCATGATCGCGATGCAAAAGTGAGCGAAATTGTGGACTCTTATCCGGTGGCGAACTGGGTGTTTTGGGGCTCTAAATATATTGCGCTTGTCTCAGTGTTGGTGTTGCTGTGTGTATTTGGGTCTGTACTGACTATTCTATATCAACTGATATCAGGCATGGCCACTATTGAGTTGTCACAATATGTTATTCGTTTAGGTTACTTATTTGTACTTGGCTTTGCCCTGCAAGGCACCTTGGCTTTCTTATTACAAGTTGTCAGCCCTAGTAAATATGTCGGTATGGGACTATTTTTACTCTACTACATAGGCTCACTCGTGATGGCGAGCTTTGGCTTTGAACATAATATGTGGCGATTTGGTGATACGCCAAGTGCACCTTATTCTGACATCAATGGTTATGGCCACTTCTTAACTGCAATCCATTGGTACAACTTATATTGGTTAGGCTTAAGCGTGATCTTCGCTGCATTGAGTTTTGCGCTTTGGCCGCGTGGTGCAGGACAAACACTAAAAGCACGATTTGCTCAGTTGAACTATCAGTTAGGCAATGTAGGTAAGGTTGCGATAGCTGCGGGTGCACTATTATTTGTGGGCAGTGGTAGCCATATTTATTACAACACACAAGTGCTTAACTCATTTGTTACGCAAGATGCGCGCGAAGATCTTTCAGAGCAATATGAGCGTGAGTTTGTGCAATTCAAAGATGCGCCTGTACCAACGACACTTGATGTAAAGCTCGATGCGGAGATTTTCCCAAAGATGCGCCGTATTGAAGCAACCGTGACGTTAGAAGTCGAAAACAAGAGTAAGCAAATTATTGAACGCTTCTTGGTCAACAAGCCTTCGCACACGCTAGAGTGGTCGGTTGAAATGCCTGGCGCAACACTGGGTGAATTTGACGAAGACTATTATCACGCATGGATGAATTTATCTGAGCCTATGTTGCCTGGTGAGCGTCGCGTGATCACTATGTCTGTAGTACGTCAAACGCTAGGTTTTGTTGATAGAGGCAGTGATACTACTTTGGTTCACAATGGTACCTTTATTAACAATGGTGAGCTATTCCCAACTTTTGGTTATGCTCAAAGTAAGCAAATTTTTGATAAAAATGAGCGCCGAAAACGTGGTCTTGAGCCGGTAAAGCGTGGCAATAAAATCGAAGAAGCGCAGTACCATAACCAACCTTTGTTTGCTGAAAACTTTGTCACCTTCGCAGCCCGTGTCACGACCGATGAGTCGCAGGTTGCTATGGTGCCGGGTTACCTGCAGTCGAAAGAAACGAAAGATGGTCGCACAACTTATGTGTATGAGATGGATGCACCTATGTTGCACTTCTACACCATGCTGTCGATGGAGTTAGAAGTGAAACGTGAAGAGTATAAAGGCATTGCCCTTGAGGTTTACTATCACAAAGATCATGCGTGGAATGTGGATACCATGCTTGAATCAACAAAAGATTCAATCGACTATTTCTCAAGAGAGTTTGGTCCTTATCAGCATAATCAAATGCGGATCATTGAGTTTCCTCGTTACCGTTCGTTCGCGCAGAGCTTTGCCAATACTGTACCTTACTCAGAAGAGATGGGTTTCTTAACCGATACCCGTAATCCTGAGAATATTAATTTACCTTACTATGTTACAGCTCATGAACTGGCTCACCAATGGTGGGCGCATCAGGTGATTGGGGCAAACGTTGAGGGCTCGAATATTCTGTCTGAAATGTTGTCTCAGTATGCGGCCATTATGGTGATGAAAGAGAAGTACGGCGAGCACAACCTACGTAAGTTTTTGAAGTATGAGCTTGATATATATTTGCGTGGTCGTACAACAGAAGCCCATGAAGAGCGAACGCTTGCTAGAACAGTGGGGCAGCAGCATATTCATTACAATAAAGGATCAGTCGTAATGTTGGCATTGCATGACCTACTGGGTGAAGCGCGTCTGAATAAAGCATTGCGTAACTTCATTGATGACTATCGCTTCAGAAGTGATGTTTTCCCGACCACACTCGATTTCATTGCTTACTTGAAGTCAGATGCAACGACGCAAGAGCAAGCCTTCATCGAAGACCAATTTAACTCGATTACTTTATATGAGTTAAAACTGGCTGACGTTGAAATCGAAGAGGCAACATCAGAGGGGGAACTTCATACGATTACACTTACCGTAAAAGCGGCGAAGAAGCATGCCGATGGGGAAGGTAACGAAGAAGATGTACCTCTTGAGCAAATGATAGATATTGCCCTGTTCAAAGCTGATCCTGATGACATAAATGAAGGTGAGAATGTGATGTATCTGCAAAAGCACAGCATCACAACGGGCGATAATGTGATCAAACTTAAAGTGAAGGATTTACCTAAGTTTGCTGGTATCGACCCATTTGTAAAACTGATTGATAAAGAAAGCGGCGATAATATTAAGTCGCTGTAATTTGTATGAGCTATATTCATTGATAGCTCAGCTCAATCATTAAGGCCTCTCTTGTAGAGGCCTTTCGTTTTTCTGAAGGTAAATTACCTGAGCTCTGGATAATAAATTTATCTCCAGCGGTTACTTTCAACGCTAACTGCGTTGAATTTACTTGCAATAGGCCTGCTATTGACGCGTAAATTCGCCTGGTTATCGCTAAAAGTCTCCGGCTGCAGACTTAAAAATGCACTTATCAATTCAATATCAATACTTTAGTAAATCTCTTAACCAAAGCTCAGGTTAAATTGATCAAATAGACCTAAAATATTTTTGGTGAATATCCAAGGTTCAAAAAATAAAGCTTGAGAATAACTCCGTTATGTTAATCTCTGTTCGCAAATAACCTGAGCTTTGGTTAAATGAAAAGGTATCAAATAAGGAGCATGTATGTATCAACATCAATGGCACACAGGCGAGGCAATTAATCTACCGACGGGTAAGATAGTATGTATTGGACGCAACTATGCCGCGCATGCACAAGAGTTGAATAACCCCATTCCGAGCCGCCCAATTTTGTTCATTAAACCCAGTACATGTTTACAGTCTTTCAAAGAGATTACGCTCGCTAAACGCTTGGGTGAACATCACTACGAAGCTGAATTTGCCCTGTTAATTGGCGAAACGATTTCATACGGCGATCAAGGTGTGATAACAAAAATTGCTGGAGTCGGGCTTGCGCTTGATT
Organism: Pseudoalteromonas sp. MTN2-4; assembly: GCF_042848605.1. Classification (NCBI taxonomy): domain Bacteria; kingdom Pseudomonadati; phylum Pseudomonadota; class Gammaproteobacteria; order Alteromonadales; family Pseudoalteromonadaceae; genus Pseudoalteromonas; species Pseudoalteromonas sp. MTN2-4. The sequence continues at coordinate 94,357 of NZ_BTGK01000005.1, read as the reverse complement.
TAACTTTACGTAATGTGCAGAGCGAACTAAAAAGCAAAGGTCATCCATGGGAGCGCGCCAAAGCCTATGATGGCAGCTGTCCAGTCACGCCATTTTACCCGTTGAAATCACCGAATGAGCTTGCGAGCACTGAGTACAAATACTGGCAAAACGGTGGGCTAAAACAGCATGGTAAAACTGAACTCATGCTATTTAACATCGAGCGCTTACTCACAGAGATCAGCGAAAGCTTTACGCTGATGCCAGGCGACATTGTGTTGACGGGAACACCTGAGGGGGTAGGGGTGTTGAATGATGGTGATGAGCTGCAATTGCAGTATCAGCTTTATACGCCAATGTACGCGAAAGTCAGCATTAAATAGCTCGAACTTTAACGACTATTTTGTGAGAGAGATTACTCTCTCACAGTGTTACTTTGTTTTTTGATAGCGCAAAATTATGCTGTTACCAAGCGCGATTAAATACTTGGTGGTGTATTAATCATGCTTAACTTACTTGCGTCTTTTGTTTCAATGAAGAGCGCTTTGTAAGTGGTTGTGCCGGCGTCATCTATGGTTTTATTTTCGAAGCTATAATTGACGTCAAATTCATAAAACGTGTTCAGTGCACCATTAGTGTCTTCATTTGAAAATTTAATATCTACAAGACATACCCGGCCTGCACATTCAAATTTCTCTTCGAAAATATTTAGATCGCTTAACTTATTTTGAATATAGTCGGCAATCTTATTTTTTCTTTGTTGTGCTAGATCTGAGTATTCGACTAATTGCATATCAGCTATAACCTCATCAGTCGGTGTCTTAAACACTTTTTTAAGGCTAGCTTGATATAAACCTTCACCTTCATCATCTATCGACAGAAACTGTTGGTTAAATAGTTCAACCGACGTGACTTTTGTTTCATGCTCAAGGTGTCCTTGTGAATCTATTGCTGAACTTTGGCCTGTATCAACTTGATATGCGTCATTCGTTGAACTGTTTATAGCATCTGGAGGCGTGTGTAATTTTAAGGTAGTTGAGCTAAGACGTTGGTTTTCTTGAATGGTTGTTTGCTTTTCATTATCGTAAGCGCTGTTATTGCTTGAATTGAAAAACACCGCCAACACCACCGATGTGATGGCGACGCTAGCCGTTGCAATGAGTATTTTTTTATTCATGAAATATCCTTTTTGTGGTGCTTTTAATAAAAGCAGCTATCACTATATTTATTATTGACCTTCGATCACATCCATTCTCTACTGTAGTTATCCTGTTGAGCAGTTCATTGACACCACACCATTTTTTACAGTCATAGTTACTTTACCTAATGAGCATGTATATGAATAAGCAAAAAGAATCTTCAGTAAAGCTGAAAGTGATAATGCAAACAGCAGGTAGAGTGCGTTTAAGAGTAATTTAAAAAACCTCTTAAAGCGCTTTGTTAATACATGTTACTTTTTTGGGGGGGGGGAGGTGTAAATATGTTTAGTGCCTTTTTTGGGGATGATTTGATTGACATAACTGAAGAGACAGTTTCCTGTCTCTTATTAATTGAAATTATAAAGAAAAATCAATTGCATAGCTGACATATGCTTTCATATCGTCATCCGCGTCTAAATCAGTTTTGATCACGCCAAAAGTGAAGCCACTTTTGCTTAGGCTAAAACCATAATCCATATAGTTATCTTCTGAGTACCACTCAGTCACGGTGTCACCGCTAGAGCGACCTATATGTAAGCCAAGCTCAGTGTCATTGAATACGCTAAATGCGGCGTTCAGCTCAATATACAACATGTCTTCTTCTGCAGTTGAACCGCTTTGCGCATTACTTAAATAGCTGATCTTCGCACTTAATACGTCGTAGCTGACTTCGCCATAAAGTTCGCCAAAGTCGATGCTGCCTTCGGCATCTGGGTAAGCGTAATAGACATAGCCCACATCGTAGCCAATATCACCAGCAGAGCCACTGAAGCCCGCATAAAAATCCATCTCGTAGCTTTCTTTACCACCAAAGTCGATATTTGATACCCAAGTGCCAGCGTAAAAACCAGAATCATTGCCATAATCAATGCCACCCGATACGGCTGCACCATCAGCGGATTGCGTAATACCACGCCAGAAGTAGTTTGAGCTTGCTGCAATGTTTGCGGTGACTTCAGCATAACTTGCAGTAGAAGTTGCGAGTAATAGTGAGCTAAGTAAGAGAGAGGTTGTCTTTTTCATCTTCATTCCTATGTGGGCTAATTTTTCCTAATTTTAAAAGCAATGCGTGCACCACTTTTCGTATGTCTATATTAATATAGTTTACTATCTGATTATTAATGTTTTTTTATAAATGATATTTTTTGATTAGAAAATTTATGCACAGTTTTAGTGCGAAAGGAATAATGTATTGCACGATATTTGCGCATATCGTGCAACGGAGAATATTTATTTCTTTGTGCTTAACCTTGTATATCTAAAGGTTAGCCAAAGATAGCGCGCATCAAGCCGATGGTTTCGTCCACGCTGCGGCCTTTTTCAACTTCTGCGATGATTGAGTCACGCTTATCGCGAATATGATCAGGAATGCTTTCATCAGCAAGTGCGCGATCAACCAATACCTCTGCTGACTCTTTACCGCGACGAACTGTTTTAGTGCCACCGCTGCGGCTACCACGCACAGGCTTATTTAATAACTTAATATAGTTAGAGTTATCAGCCGTGTCTTTGTCAGCATAATAGAAGAAGCAGGGCAGTAGTGCTTTAATGCTGGCTAGCTGCTCTTCTAATTCACCATTTTCAGTCGTCATTGCAAACCAAGGCATAGTGCGGATGCTCACCACAACATCAGACCAATAGCGTTCGAAGTCTCGGTTATTTAAACGACTAATACCCAATGCTTGGCAAAGTGCATCTAATCGGTTGTTGCTAATAGGCGTGAACACATCTGGGCGACGCATCGCTAATAGGCGCGAAGCAGGCGCAAGGGTTGGTTTTTCATCTGTGCCCGCAAACGCACTTAAATAACCAATCATAAATGCTTGATAGTCTTGCTCGCTTACGTCACCTTCAGCAGGAATGTTCGCAAGGGCGTCATCAAATGCGTCAGGTAAGTCTGTTAATAGCTGGTGAAACCCTTTGGCGCTCTTCGTTGACGCAAACCACTCAACGTCGAAGTTGTACACGCTGGTATCTAAACTTGCAGCATGTTTACCAGTAAACGCTAAACGGTCTTCGGCGATCATCTCTTTTAATGGCGTGCTGCGCATCGGTGCTAAGTAGCTGGTTAGCTTTAACTGTTCTTCGAGGGCCAATACGTCTTTATGTTGCTCTATAAAACCACAGATCACAGGCCAAGGGGCAATACGCAGCGTTTTAAGTTGTAAAAAGCTGATGGCAGAAATTAACAAATCTTGTAGCTTCTTAACTGTCGGAAGCTGGTGGTCGTCGAGCAAGTCGAAGTTGATGCGATTCTTTGCTACATCTAATAACTCATAGCACCAACCCAAGAAGTCTTCTGGGTGGTTTTCTACTTTGACTGCCATCAGATTCAAACTTATCTCGGTAGATTGCTTAAGAATGTTTTGGTAAATCTGACTTTCTTGTTCACCCAATGCCATTTTTGACGGGGAAATGAGCAGCTTTTTCATAGGGGTTGGTGTCTCCACGGGTTAAGTTATTAGGGGTTAATTAACCTGAGCTCAGGTTAAATAGCTAACCAAATAAGTGTAGCAGAACTTGTGCTACACAAATGAGGGCGTGGATCATACCTAAGTGAGACGTGGATGCAATCGAAGAAACGCTTATTTATTACAAGAAGTAAGAAAACTCAGCATCTGCAGGAGCTAACAAGCTGAGTTTTTGAAGGGGAAATTAAAAGGCTAAAATCAAAGCTGTGCCAAGAATTGACCCTAACGCTGGTAACACAATGGCAAGGTGTGTTTCTATTTCATACTGTGTGTATTTGGGCAAGGTCACCCAGTACTCAGTTATTTGTTTTTTCATAGTAAGTGTCCTTTTTTGCGTTAATCACTTGTCTCTAACTTAAAGAGTGACTCAACAGGTTGCTCAAAGTGGCGCGCAATCTTTAATGCAATCACCACAGAGGGAGTAAATCGGCCCGTTTCTATGGTACTAATTGTTTTGCGAGAGACACCAATTAAATCGGCCAACTCTTGTTGAGATAAATTGTTGAGCTTTCTTAATTCAGCAACCTTAACTTGCATAGTTGTTAGTCTCTATTTTGCCAAATTACCGAAGCGCCATAACTTAAGCTGGCAGTGGCCAAGTACACAAGTGACATTGTTTCATGAGTAAATGGAATGGAAATGGCATCTCCAATTACCCAAACCGCAAAAATGACACCGACAGTACAATAAAAAGCATGGCGGTAAGCGTTATGGTTCATTTGTTTTATAAATTCGTCCTGATAGCCGCCAGTGTATTTTTTTGAATTAAAGAACGCTTTAATTTTGTAAAAAACAGCTATGCCAACAAATAGCACCACAAAGCCTGTATTGAAGAATTGTTTATTTTCACTGTCACTGAATACGTCAGAGATCACCATGAATATCAACATTGTGCCAAGTGCCAGCAAAAACCAACCACTTAATGCAATGTGCTTTTCTTCATTTTTAACTTCTAGCTTTGTCATGCCATGTTTTCCTTCGTAATGTAACCTATGGGTATCAATGTAACCTTTAGGTATCATGAGGTCAACATTTTTTTGTAACCCCTAGGTATCATATTAATTTCATTGGTTTTGTGTGCAGATTTTTTTCGTCTCAGCCGTTATGATTAGTAACATCAATTGCAAATGTAAGGAAAAGCAATGAATCGCTTTGTGAAAGTTATCGGTGGTGTGGTTGTTGTAGCCGTTGGTGCTGTGGTTGCGGCGCCATTTTTGATCCCAACCGACTCCATTATTCAGCAGGTTTCAGAACAAGTCGAAAATACCACAGGTCGTAAACTCACCATTGACGGCGAAAGTCAGCTAACGGTGTTTCCAAGCCTGAGTATAGAACTGAACGACGTTGCTTTTGCCAATATGGCCTCGGGTAGTGCTGAAAATATGGTAAGTATGGAACAGCTTGCCGTGCATATTCCTTGGTTGTCATTATTAAGTGGTGAAGCCAAGTTAGAGCGTTTTGTGATCCGCAATCCAAACATCTTGCTAGAAACAGACAAACAAGGCAAAGCGAACTGGCAGATCATGCCAACAACCTCCGCTGCGCCAACAGCTCAAGCTAATGAGGCAGCCGCTGGCCCAGTAAAATTACCTCAAGGGTTTGATGTCAGCTTAGGTGAAGTGGCGATTTACGGGGGTCAACTGACTTATCTTGATGGCGTGACTGGCGCAAAACAGCAGGTGAGCGACTTTGAATTAATCGTAGCGCTGCCTTCTTTATTCAAGCCGCTTGATGTGAAAGGGGGGTTAACCTACCAACAACAGCGTTTTGAATTAAATACCCAAGTCGACACACCAGCAAAAGCCATTGAAGGGCAAACCTTTAATGTCACGCAAACTTTAGCGTCGGCGTTATTAGATCTTGAATTCAACGGTGCCATTGCTCAGCAAGGTAAAGACATTAAAGGTAGCTTGAAACTGGCAGGTGACTCAGTAAAAGCCATTACTCAGTGGCAGGGCATTGACCTCAAAGCCAAAGACAACGCCTTTAACCAGTTTAGTGTCAGTGGTGAGGTGCACCTAGCCGGAGAGACTTTTAAGCTGAGTGCATTCGAAGCCAAGCTCGATGCACTGGCAATTAAAGGGCAAAGCCAAATTGATTTAGGCGCGCGTTTAGATGTCATGGCTGACATTGATCTCGGTATGTTAGACCTCAACCCATATCTACCTGAGAGCCCAGAAAAACCAGCCGAACCTGCACAGCCTGCAGAACCGGGTGAGCCACAGCCGATTGTATGGGACGACACTCCGATTGATTTATCGGGTCTTAATGCCTTAGACGCCGACATTAAAGTGCGCTCAACGGGCCTCATTGCCAAAGAGATCAAACTGGGTGAAAACCAATTCTCAGTTAATCTAAAAGACGGCAAAGCGCGCCTAGGCTTAGATAAATTCAACGCTTACGAAGGTAAAGGGCAGGGTAAAGTGGTGGTGAATGCCAAGCGTGCCCCTTATCAGATCAATACCGATTTTAGCTTAACCGACATCAACGCCGAACCACTACTGACTGACGCGGTCGGCTTTGACAAGGTATTAGGTAAAGGCAGCATCAGCTGGGCGCTGAACACTCAAGGTCAAAGTCAGAAGCAGTTTGTGTCGGCTTTAGCAGGTAATTTGGCGTTTAGCTTTGTAGATGGTGGCGTAAAAGGGGCCAATATCGCAGAGATGATGCGTAAAGGCAGCGAAATGCTCAAAGGTAACTTCTCATCTTTAAAAGAAGGCTTAAACGCCGACTTCGATCCAAATCAGAAAACCGATTTCTCGGCACTGACAGGCACCTTCACCTTTAAAAATGGTGTCGGCACCAATACCGACCTAAACCTTGCCAGTCCACTGTTACGTATTACGGGCAGCGGTGAAGTCGATTTACCAAAGACTTATGTGAATTACCGCTTAGTCACAGGCTTAGTTGATACCATTGAGGGTCAAGCAAGCAGTGATGACAGCACCGGCTTTAAAGTACCGCTGCGTATTAAAGGCCCATTCCACAAGGTTGATTACAAACTCGACTTTGGCAGTGCGGCAAAAGACAAAGCCAAAGAAGAAGCGAAAGACAAAGTAAAAGATAAGCTGAAAGACAAATTAAAAGGCTTCTTCGGTTAAAAGCTCTGTGTTTCGGATAGGCAAAAGCCAGTGCCGCAATGCACTGGCTTTTTTGTGCTGTAAATAAACTTACGCGCCAGCCCTAATTTCGGAAGCAGCGATTTTTATTTGCGTCTTTTATCTATTAGAGCTTTAGCTAGTATAAATTTTATTAGTTCTTGGTTTAGTGTATCGGTTCGACTTCAAGAGTTTGAACTATTTACAATAGGAAAAAATGAAATAGTGTAAAAAAACGACGATTTTATTTTATCACCGCTATTTTTACTTGTTTGTTATTTAATCAGTTGAAGTTGTTTTAGTTTTTGCGCTTGAAAAACTAACTGCTTGTCTCCATATCAGAAATGCAATCTAGAAAACTTGGTGGAATAGCACAATTAATTAAAAATTGAACTATCCATCCCTCATGTTTATTGCTACAATTGCCCGCCCTTGAAAGACGAACTCCACGTTTTTTGAGTGATTAATAATCTAACTGCTTCATATTTATACAGATTTGAAGCGAAGTTTAACTACACCGGAGCATCAAAAATGATCCAAATGCAAACTCAGCTGGACGTTGCTGATAACAGCGGCGCTCGCAAAGTGCAGTGTATTAAAGTCCTTGGTGGTTCGCACCGTCGCTACGCGGCAGTTGGTGACATCATTAAAGTTTCTGTTAAAGAAGCAATTCCTCGCGGTAAAGTGAAGAAAGGTGATGTTAAAAACGCAGTAGTTGTGCGTACTAAAAAAGGCGTTCGTCGTCCAGACGGCTCTTTAATCCGTTTCGATAGCAATGCGGCTGTTATCTTAAATGATAACCTACAGCCAATTGGTACTCGTATCTTCGGCCCTGTGACTCGTGAACTACGTAACGACAAGTTCATGAAGATCGTTTCACTAGCACCAGAAGTACTATAAGGAGTCGATCATGGCAGCAAAAATCCGTCGTGATGACGAAGTAATCGTACTAGCCGGTAAAGACAAAGGTAAGCGCGGTAAAGTGCTTTCAGTTGTTACTGAAACTGGTCGTGTTTTCGTTGAAGGTGTAAACCTTATCAAGAAGCACCAAAAACCAGTTCCTCAGCTTCAACAAGCTGGCGGTATCATTGAAAAAGAAGCATCAATCGACGCTTCTAACGTAGCGATCTTCAATGCCGAAACTGGCAAGGCTGATCGTGTAGGTTTTAGATTTGAAGACGGCAAAAAAGTTCGTTTCTTTAAGTCTAACGGAAAAGCTATTTAATTAGTTGGAGTAGACGATGGCGAAACTGCATGAAGTTTACAAAGACAAAGTAGTAAAAGAACTTTTTGAAAAGTTCGGTTACAGCTCTGTCATGCAAGTCCCTCAGATCGAAAAGATCACACTTAACATGGGTGTGGGCGAAGCCCTAGCTGACAAGAAGATCCTTGAGAACGCTGTACGCGACCTTGAGTCAATCTCTGGTCAGAAGCCTCTAGTGACTAAAGCTCGTAAATCAGTTGCTGGCTTTAAGATCCGTGAAGGTTACCCAATCGGCTGTAAAGTAACCCTACGCGGCGAGCGTATGTGGGATTTCCTAGAGCGTTTAGTCTCTATCGCGATGCCACGTATTCGTGACTTCCGCGGTGTTAGCGCAAAGTCTTTTGACGGTCGCGGTAACTACTCTATGGGCGTACGTGAGCAAATCATCTTCCCAGAAATTGATTATGATAAAGTAGACCGCGTTCGCGGTATGGATATCACGATCACTACTTCTGCGAAAACAGATGATGAAGGCCGTGCGTTATTAGAAGCGTTCAACTTCCCATTCAAAAAGTAAGGGTAGGGTTATGGCAAAGAATTCAATGAAAGCGCGCGAAGCAAAGCGCACTAAATTAGTTGCACAGTACGCTGAAAAGCGCGCTGCACTAAAAGCTATCATCAGCGATGTTAACGCATCTGAAGATGATCGTTGGGACGCGGTATTAAAGCTTCAGTCTTTACCGCGTGATTCAAGCCCTGCACGTCAACGTAATCGTTGTAACATCACGGGCCGCCCACATGGTTTCCTTCGCAAGTTCGGCATGAGCCGTATCAAAGTTCGCGAAGCTGCTATGCGCGGTGAAATTCCTGGCCTTAAAAAGGCTTCTTGGTAATAGAATCACGGGAGTAAGACATGAGCTTGCAAGATCCTATTGCGGATTTATTCACACGTATCCGTAACGGTCAGTCTGCGAAGAAGGTATCAGTTTCAATGCCAACTTCAAAGCTGAAAGTAGCAGTTGCTAAAGTACTAAAAGAAGAAGGTTATATCACTGACTTCGCAGTAGCTGGCGACGCAAAACCAGAATTGACTATCGAACTTAAGTACTTCGAAGGCAAAGCTGTAATCGAAAATATCCAGCGTGTTAGCCGCCCTGGTCTACGTATCTACAAGAAACGTGACGACTTACCAAAGGTAATGGGTGGTTTAGGTATCGCTATCGTATCAACTTCTAAAGGCTTAATGACTGACCGTGCTGCACGTAGTGCTGGTATTGGCGGTGAGATCATTGGCTTTGTAGCTTAATCGGAGGGGAACTATGTCTCGTATAGCGAAGGCTCCTATTGCAGTTCCTGCCGGTGTTGAAGTTACACTAGCTGGCCAGGAAATCAAAGTTAAAGGCAAAAACGGCGAATTAACTCGTGTAGTTAACGATGCTGTTGAAGTTGCTTTAAACGACAACGTTATCACTACTGCTCCACGTGACGTAGCAAATGCTTGGGCTCAAGCTGGTACTGCACGTGCACTGATCAACAACATGATCCAAGGTGTTAACGAAGGTTTCGAGAAAAAGCTTCAATTAGTAGGTGTTGGTTACCGTGCTGCAGTTAAGGGTAAAGTATTAGACTTAACTCTTGGCTTCTCACACCCAGTGAACTTCGAGATCCCTGCGGGCATCACAATCGAAGCTCCTAGCCAAACTGAACTAGTAGTTAAAGGCGCTGACAAACAATTAGTTGGTCAAACTGCTGCTAACATCCGCGCATACCGTGAGCCAGAGCCTTATAAAGGTAAAGGTGTACGTTACGCTGATGAGCACGTGCGTCGTAAAGAAGCTAAGAAGAAGTAAGGTAAGACGATGGATAAGAAAACAGCTCGTCTACGTCGTGCTAAGCGCACTCGTAGAAATTTTATTGAACAAGGCACAACGCGTCTTGTTATCCACCGCACGCCACGTCACATCTACGCTCAGCTAGTAAACGCTGAAGGTACTGTGCTGGCTGCTGCTTCTACTGTTGAGAAAGCAATTGCAGAAGCCCTAACAGGCACTAGCAACATCGCTGCAGCACAAGCTGTAGGTAAAGCAATTGCTGAGCGCGCTGCAGACAAAGGCATTGAAAAACTTGCTTTTGACCGTAGTGGCTTTAAATATCACGGCCGTGTGAAGGCGCTTGCTGATGCAGCGCGTGAAGCTGGCTTGCAATTCTAGGAGTAGACAATGGCTAACGTAGAAGCAAAAGCACAACAGCCAGAATTAGCTGAAAAGCTAATCGCGGTAAACCGTGTGTCTAAGGTAGTTAAAGGTGGTCGTATCTTTAGCTTCACTGCACTAACAGTAGTTGGTGATGGCGCAGGTAAAGTAGGTTTTGGTTACGGTAAAGCACGTGAAGTTCCAGCTGCGATTCAAAAAGCAATGGAAAAAGCGCGTCGTAACATGATCACTGTTGACCTAAATGGCAACACGCTACAGCACCCAATCAAGGGTCGTCACGCGGGTTCTAAAGTATACATGCAGCCAGCATCTGAAGGTACAGGTATCATCGCAGGTGGTGCGATGCGTGCAGTACTAGAAGTAACTGGTGTACAGAACGTACTTTCGAAAGCATACGGTTCAACTAACCCAATCAACATCGTTCGCGCTACAGTAGCTGCTCTTGAGAACATGAACTCTCCAGAGAAGATCGCTGCTAAGCGTGGTCTAACTGTTGACCAAATTCAGGGGTAATTAACCATGGCAAATACTGTAAAAGTTACTCAAGTAAAGAGCTCTATCGGTCGTTTACCGAAGCATAAAGCAACTTTACGTGGCCTTGGTTTACGTCGTATCAACCACACTGTTGAATTAGAAGATACAGCATGTGTACGTGGTATGATCAACCAAGTTTCTTACATGGTTAAGGTAGAGGGCTAATTCGATGCGTTTGAATACTCTTTCTCCTGCTGCAGGTTCTAAGTCTGCTGGTAAACGTGTTGGTCGTGGTATCGGTTCTGGTCTAGGTAAAACTGGCGGCCGTGGTCACAAAGGTCAAAAATCACGTTCTGGCGGTAAAGTTCGCGTTGGTTTCGAAGGCGGTCAAATGCCTATGCAACGTCGTCTACCGAAGTTCGGTTTCACTTCACGTAAATCTCTAGTATCTACTGAAGTTAACCTATACGAAATCGCTAAAGTTGAAGGCGATGTGGTAGATCTGAACGCGTTACAAGCAGCTGGTCTAGTTAAAAAGAACATCCAGTTCGTTAAAGTAGTTAAATCTGGCGAAGTTTCACGCGCTGTTACTGTTAAAGGCATGAAAGTGTCTAAAGGTGCACGCGAAGCTATTGAAGCTGCCGGAGGCAAGGTAGAAGACTAAGGAAGTACACAATGGCTAAACCAGGTCAAGATATGCAAAGTGCACAAAGTGGCTTAGCGGAATTAAAGCGCCGTTTACTATTTGTATTAGGTGCAATTATTATTTACCGTTTAGGTTCTTTCGTGCCGATCCCTGGGATTGACGCCGCTGTACTTGCCGAGTTCTTCGAGCAACAAAAGGGCACCATTGTTGAGATGTTCAACATGTTCAGTGGTGGTGCGCTTGAGCGTGCTTCGGTATTAGCGCTGGGTATTATGCCTTACATCTCAGCTTCGATTATTATGCAACTATTAACGCACATACATCCTGCGATGATAGAGCTTAAGAAAGAAGGTGAGCAAGGTCGTAAGAAAATCAGCCAGTATACTCGATACGGTACGCTCGTGCTTGCTACATTCCAGTCGATTGGTATCGCCACTGGCTTACCAAGCATGATGGACGGGTTAGTTGTTAACCCAGGTTTCGGTTTCTATTTCACCGCTGTGGTGAGCTTAGTAACAGGTACTATGTTCCTTATGTGGCTGGGTGAACAAATTACAGAGCGGGGTATCGGTAACGGTATCTCAGTTCTAATATTTGTTGGTATCGTAGCTAACCTGCCGTCTGCTGTTGGCTCGACAGCCGAAATGGCGCGCCAAGGCGATTTGAATGTTTTTGTACTGTTTATGATTGCGGTAATCGTATTCGCTGTAACTTATCTTGTTGTGTTCTTTGAGCGTGGTCAACGTCGTATCGTTGTTAACTATGCGAAGCGTCAACAAGGTCGTCAGGTATTTGCTGCTCAAAGCACGCACTTACCATTAAAAGTTAATATGGCGGGTGTTATTCCACCAATCTTTGCTAGCAGTATCATTTTGTTCCCTGGTACAATTGCAAGCTGGTTCGGCCAAGGTGAAGGTCCGGTCGCTGATGTGCTACAAGCTATCTCTGCAGTGTTGACTCCTGGTCAGCCTCTGTATGCGATGGTATTAGCTGCGGCTATTATCTTCTTCTGCTTCTTCTACACTGCGTTGGTATTCAACCCGCGTGAGACAGCAGATAACCTTAAAAAGTCTGGCGCTTTTATTCCAGGCATTCGTCCGGGTGAACAGACATCAAAATACATTGATAAAGTGATGACACGCTTAACCCTTGCGGGCGCGTTGTATATAACCTTTATCTGTCTAGTGCCCGAGTTTATGACTATGGCGTGGCAAACGCCATTCTACTTCGGCGGTACATCAATATTGATTATCGTTGTAGTAATCATGGACTTTATGGCACAAGTACAGACTCATATGATGTCTCATCAGTATGATTCTGTGCTGAAAAAAGCAAACCTTAAGGGCTACGGTCGTTAAGGCTAGTTTACGGAGTTGAGCAATGAAAGTACGTGCTTCCGTTAAGAAAATTTGCCGTAACTGTAAAGTAATCAAACGTGCAGGTGTTGTACGTGTGATTTGCAGTGAGCCAAAGCACAAGCAAAGGCAAGGCTAATAAAAGTCATGCAGGCTAAGTAATACTACTTAGCCTGTTTCATTGGTAAAACTTGAATATCGGCTGGGTATCCTATACGGGCTTTCCAGCAAGATGATGATCAAGTTTATTTATAGGAGATATGTTAGTGGCCCGTATCGCAGGCATTAACGTTCCTGATCATAAGCATGCTGTTATCGGTTTAACAAGCATCTATGGTGTAGGTAAAACTCGCGCTAAGGCGATCTTAGCAGCGACTGGTATCGCCGAAACTACAAAAATCGGTGATCTTTCTGACGAAACACTTGACGTACTTCGTGAAGAAGTAGGTAAGTACACTGTTGAAGGTGACCTTCGTCGTGAAGTTACACTAAACATCAAGCGCCTAATGGACCTTGGTTGTTTCCGTGGCTTACGTCATCGTCGTTCGCTACCACTACGTGGTCAGCGTACTAAGACTAACGCGCGTACTCGTAAGGGTCCACGCAAGCCTATCAAGAAATAAGGTGGGGTAAGTTATGGCTAAAGCACCAATTCGTCGTAAAAAGGTCAAAAAGCAAGTTGCTGATGGTATGGCACACGTTCATGCATCATTCAACAACACTATTGTGACCATCACTGACCGTCAAGGTAATGCTCTTTCTTGGGCGACTGCAGGTGGTTCTGGTTTCCGTGGTTCTCGTAAGTCTACTCCGTTCGCTGCACAGGTTGCTGCTGAGCGCGCAGGTACTGCTGCACAAGAGTACGGTCTTAAGAACCTAGAAGTATTCATCAAGGGCCCAGGTCCAGGTCGTGAATCTTCAGTTCGTGCATTAAATGCACTAGGTTACCGTATCACAAACATCACTGACGTGACGCCAATCCCTCATAATGGTTGTCGTCCACCGAAGAAACGTCGCGTATAACAATAGGTTAGGAGAAAGAACATGGCAAGATATTTGGGCCCTAAGCTCAAGCTAAGTCGTCGTGAAGGTACTGACCTGTTCCTTAAGAGCGGCGTTAGAGCAATCGACTCTAAGTGTAAGCTTGAAACAGCACCTGGTCAGCACGGTGCTCGTAAAGGTCGTCTATCTGATTACGGTCTACAATTACGTGAAAAGCAAAAAGTTCGTCGTATTTACGGTGTACTAGAAAAGCAATTCCGTAACTACTATAAAGAAGCTGCTCGCCTTAAAGGTAACACAGGTGAAAACCTATTACAGCTTCTAGAGCAACGTTTAGACAATGTTGTATATCGCATGGGTTTTGCAAGCACACGTGCTGAAGCACGTCAGCTAGTTAGCCACAAAGCGATTATGGTTAATGGTACTGTTGTTAATATCCCTTCTTTCGTTGTTACTCCTGAAGATGTAGTAGTAATTCGTGAGAAGTCTAAAAAGCAAGCGCGTATCATCGCTGCTCTAGAGTTGGCTGAGCAACGTGAAAAGCCAACTTGGATTGAAGTTGACGGTAAGAAAATGGAAGGTAGCTTCAAGCGCCTACCAGAGCGTTCTGATCTGTCTGCGGACATTAACGAACAACTAATCGTCGAACTTTACTCGAAGTAAAGTTAAGAGTTAAGAGAGGATAAAATGCAGGGTTCTGTAACCGAATTCCTAAAACCAAGGTTAGTCGATATCGACGCTATCAACCCATCACGTTCTAAAGTTGTTTTAGAACCACTTGAGCGTGGTTTTGGTCACACTTTGGGTAATGCTTTACGTCGTATTCTTCTGTCATCTATGCCTGGTTGTGCAGTGACTGAAGTTGAAATTGACGGTGTATTACACGAGTACAGCGCGAAAGAAGGCGTTCAAGAAGACATCATTGAAATTTTGTTAAACCTTAAAGGCTTAGCAGTATCTCTAGAAGGTAAAGATGAAGTTTTCCTTACCCTGACTAAATCTGGTGTAGGCCCTGTGACTGCGGCAGATATTCAACATGATGGCGATGTAACAATTGCTAATCCTGAGCACGTGATTTGTCACCTAACGGCTGACAATAGCGAGATCAGCATGCGTATTCGTGTTGAGCGTGGTCGTGGTTATGTACCGGCGTCAAGTCGTTTATCCTCTGATGACGATGAGCGTCCAATCGGTCGTTTGTTGCTTGATGCATCATTCAGCCCGGTTGAGCGTATTGCGTACTCGGTTGAGTCAGCACGTGTTGAACAACGTACAGATTTAGATAAACTAATCATCGATATGGAAACGAACGGCACACTAGATCCTGAAGAAGCGATCCGTCGTGCGTCGACTATCCTAGCTGAACAGCTTGAAGCATTCGTAGATTTACGTGATGTTTCTGAGCCAGAAGCGAAAGAAGAGAAGCCGGAGTTTGATCCGATTCTACTTCGTCCTGTTGATGATTTAGAGCTAACTGTACGTTCAGCGAACTGTCTGAAAGCCGAGCAAATTCAATATATCGGTGATCTGGTACAGCGTACTGAGGTTGAGCTTCTTAAGACGCCTAACCTTGGTAAGAAGTCTCTAACAGAGATCAAAGACGTGCTAGCTTCACGTGGTCTTTCTCTAGGCATGCGCCTAGAAAACTGGCCACCTGCAAGTCTAGCTGAATAATCAGATTACTATATTAGTTTAGTTAGAAGGATAGGGTCATGCGCCATCGTAAGAGTGGTCGTCAATTAAACCGTAACAGCAGCCATCGCAAAGCGATGTTCAGCAACATGGCTGGTTCTTTGGTGAAGCACGAAATCATCAAAACAACTTTGCCTAAAGCGAAAGAGTTGCGCCGTGTAATTGAACCTTTAATCACACTGGCTAAGACTGACAGCGTAGCAAACCGTCGTTTAGCGTTTGCTCGCACGCGTGATAAAGAAGTTGTTGGTAAGTTATTCAGCGAACTAGGTCCTCGTTTTTCAGAGCGTCCTGGTGGCTACACTCGTATTCTTAAGTGTGGTTTCCGTGCTGGTGATAACGCACCAATGGCTTACATTGAGCTTCTAGACCGTCCAGTTGCGGAAGAAACTCAAGAAGACGCGCAGTCTGCAGAGTAAGTCTTTATAAGACATGAAAAGGCCGAGCATTAGCTCGGCCTTTTTGTTTTTAAAGTACACATATTTCAATCTCGATTTCAGCCTAAGTATCAAAATAACCCCCTAAGCTAACATTATCATTTTTAGTCGCTTCAAATATCTATTAATTGAATCTGCCTTCAATTTCCAAATTGCTTGTTTACTTAAAAACTGAGTGTGATTACCTGATTAACAAATGTTGGTGCTTAAAGTAAATATGACGCTAAGAGCAGAGTTACTGGTAGGTTATATTCTATTAAATTGGTCGTGATATTAGAAAAGAAAAGCCGCATTTGAATACGGCTTTTAGGTCTGTATATCAACTACTGTGTTCATGTATGGACTGCCAAATACTTGCTGGCAATAATTCAGTAAGTTGAGACTGTAAATCAGAGATGGCTTTTTCGGCATGAATTGTGTTTTGCTCACAAATACTGATATAGTTTTGCTCTTTTAACCCAGATATCAAATTGGTAAGCACTTTTTTATCAAAGAACTCTGGGCTCTTTATACCATGTAAAGTACCTAAGCGTTTGGCTAATACTTCGCAATCTGCTTCAAGCTGCTGGCGCTTAATCGCATCTGAATTGATGATCTGTGTCGTCGTAATTGCATAACGTTCAAGGGTTAGATGCATCACGTTTCCAAGCATTTCTAATTGAGCTTGCGCTTGCTTGTCGGCAGTGATCTTGATGGTGCCATTATCCGTGCTGATCAACTTTTGTTGTTCAAAGCTTTTTAAGATATTCGCGATATAGTCTTCAGACAGTGTTGTTAAAAACCATTCTTTCGCAAACAGTGGATACAATGCATTCACGGTCTGATTTGCAGACTCAATAGAGACTTCCGTTTTTTGATAAATTAGCTGTGCAAGTATGCTCGGAACAGCAAAAAGATGAATAATGTTATTTCTATAGTAATTAAACAGTGTGCGCTCTTTCTCTATAATAGAGATGATTTCGCCCATCTCATCAGTTAACACATCAAACTTATTCAACTTTAATGCGTGCTCTAGTAGTGATTGCGCATCGTCTGAGGGAAGTGTCACTTGATCGTTATATTTTGCTCGCTGCTGTAGTGCTAAATAAAAATCCAGCTGCTTTAGTAACTTTGGTTTACTTAAAGCAAATTGATCGCGACTCAGTAAAATTGTGGCGAGTAAGTTAACAGCATTAAGTGCAGCGGCGCTATTTATATTGGTCATAATATCTTGCGCCACATTTGCAACCTGGGTATTAAGCCATTGCGGTTTCGCACTATCATCACCAATATGCGAACGCCAATCTGGTTGGTGCTCATTTAGATATTGCTGAAGAGCGATTGGTTCACCGAAGTTAAGATAACCGCGACCGTAGTTTTTGAGATTTTTAATCGCTTTAAAGACTGCGAAAACGGATTCGTTCTTTTTGTCATTACCCGCGAGCTCTTTCAGATACGTATTAATCTCCATTACATGCTCATAGCCGATATAAACAGGCACAATAGAGATTGGTCGCTCAATACCACGAAGCATAGTTTGCATGGTCATCGCTAACATACCTGTTTTAGGTGGTAATAGGCGACCAGTTCTACTACGGCCACCTTCAGTATAAAACTTAACTGAATAACCTTTCAAAAAGAGTTGGCTTAGGTACTCTTTGAAAATGGCAGAGTAAAGCTTATTACCAGCAAAAGAGCGGCGAATAAAGAAAGCACCAGAACGACGAAAAATCCCCCCTGCAGGGAAGAAATTCAAATTTACACCTGCAGCGATATGTGGAGGGACTAACCCTTGGTGGTAGATAACATAGGTCAGTAACAGGTAGTCCATGTGGCTGCGGTGGCAAGGCACATAAATAATTTCGTGGCCTTTATTGGTTAGCTCATGAACACGCTCTGCGTATTTCACTTCGATACCATTATAAAGCTTGTTCCACAACCAAGTTAATATACGGTCTCCTACGCGGATCATTGCGTCGGAGTAGTTGGCAGCGATCTCCTCAAGCAATTCTTTCGCTTTTAACTTGGCTTCTTCATGACTTAGCCCTTTCGCTTTAGCTTCGTCTGCAATCGCTTTCTTAATGCTTGGCGACGCTAGTAAGCCTGAGAAAAGAGCTTCTCTTGATGGTAATTTCGGACCTGTTGCAGCCAACTTTTGACGTTTGAAATGCACCCGTGCAACACGGAGTAATTTGTGTGGCAGTTCGTCAACATCAGATTTGTCTGTCATTAATTGATTGAGTTCAATAGGCTGACTAAAACGCACAAGATTATCTCTGCCGGAGAACAGCAAAACAAAAAACTTTCGTAACCAGCTTGGGGTCATTGAGTGAGAGAATAGTGTGCCGATACCTGGTTTTTCTTTACCTGGGTTTCTGCCCCAAAGAATAGTAACAGGCACAACCTGTGCGCGTTGCTCAGGAGAGAGGCTAAATGCATCGAAGATTTGTTTACCTAGTTCAAGTGCGTCACTGGGTTTTGCTTTCTCACCAAACAGAGGGGTTGGGTTAGAGAGTGGGATAAAACGGTCGATCTGTTTTCCTGAGAGGGTTTGTTGCTCTCTAGGATCAGGTAAGCCAAGCTGTTTACATACTGCTGCCAATGCAGCTAAATCTGCTTTTGAATTTAGACGCGTTACGTAAAACGTAGGCACAGATGGGTCGAGTTCAAATTGTGCAACAGGGGACTCCGGCAGCAGTTTTGTCCTAACCAAAATACGGTTTACGGCAGCCGCAATTACATTCGCGCTGCGAGTCAAAATATTCATATTATAACCAGCTAAAAAATTTGCTATAGAATACCAAGGAAATACTGGACTGACCATTTACAAAAAAGCATCAATCTCAGAAGCCACTCTTAAGTGTAGATGTTTTCAAAAAGAACTCGACTAATTAGCTGTAGCGCTAGATATGATATTTATTAAGATAAACTGTTGCATTTATCACCAGTCTCTATATAATACGCAAACTTTCTGCTCGTTAAGAGATAGAAAGTCAGCTATAGGACTTGGATTTCAAGTCATTAAACAGGAACTCCGATTTGGAGTTCAATGGTAGAAATAGAAGAACACCCGACCTCTTGTTGTTTTAAGATGGTTTCGGAGGTTTTTTTATGCTCTTTTTAAATGCTCTTTTTATTTGAGGTTTAAGAATGTCAAATCAACGCATTCGTATTCGCCTAAAAGCTTTTGACCACCGTTTGATTGACCAATCAACGGCGGAAATCGTGGAAACTGCGAAACGCACTGGTGCTCAAGTACGTGGTCCAATCCCACTACCTACGCGCTTTGAACGTTTTACTGTATTGATCTCTCCGCACGTAAACAAAGACGCGCGTGATCAGTATGAAATCCGCACCCACAAACGTCTGATCGACATCGTAGAACCAACAGACAAGACTGTAGACGCTCTAATGCGCCTAGACCTTGCTGCTGGTGTTGATGTTCAAATCAGCCTGGGTTAATCGGAAGATTAGAGAGGTTTTAGGAAAATGGCATTAGGTCTAGTCGGTCGTAAAGTGGGTATGACACGTATCTTCACTGAAGATGGTGTATCTATCCCTGTGACAGTTATCGAAGCGACGCCTAACCGTGTAACGCAGATCAAATCTGACGCTACAGACGGTTATAACGCGCTTCAAGTTACTGCAGGCGAGAAAAAAGCAAGCCGTGTAAACAAACCAGAAGCGGGTCACTTCGCTAAAGCTGGTGTTGAAGCGGGTCGTGGCCTGTGGGAATTCCGTCTTAACGGCGGAGAAGGTGAATTTGAAGTTGGTGCTGAACTTACAGTTGAGCTTTTCAATGACGTGAACAAAGTTGACGTTACTGGCACTTCAAAAGGTAAAGGTTTCCAAGGTGGTGTTAAGCGCTGGAATTTCAGCATGCAAGACGCTACACACGGTAACTCTATCTCTCACCGTGCTCCTGGTTCAATCGGTCAAAACCAATCACCTGGTAAGGTGTTTAAAGGTAAGAAAATGGCCGGTCACATGGGTGCTGAGCGTTCAACGACTCAGAATCTTGAACTAGTTCGTGTTGACGCTGAGCGTAACCTGCTTTTAGTTAAAGGTGCAGTACCTGGCGCTATCGGCGGTGACGTTATCGTTAAACCAGCTGTTAAAGCATAAGTCCTGGAGATTTAGTGATGGAATTAGCAATTAAAGGCGCTGGCGCGCTTGAAGTTTCCGAAGCTACTTTTGGACGTGAGTTTAACGAAGCATTAGTACACCAAGTAGTTGTTGCATACGCAGCAGGTGCTCGTCAAGGTACTCGTGCTCAGAAGACACGTTCTGAAGTGCGTGGTGGTGGTAAGAAACCATTCAGCCAAAAAGGTACTGGCCGTGCACGTGCTGGTACAATCCGCAGCCCAATCTGGCGCAGCGGTGGTGTGAGCTTTGCAGCTAAGCCGCAAGATCACAGCCAAAAAGTTAACCGTAAGATGTATCGCGGTGCGATCAAAAGCATCTTATCTGAGCTTGTACGCCAAGAGCGTTTAGTAGTTGTTGAAAACTTCGGTTTAGAAGCACCTAAGACTAAAGAGCTTGTTGGTAAGCTTAAAGAGCTTGAGCTTAAAGACGTGTTAATCGTGACTGAAGAAGTAGATGAGAATCTATTCCTTTCTGCACGTAACCTATACAAGGTTGATACACGTGACGTAGCTGGCATTGACCCAGTAAGCCTAATCGCTTTCGATAAGGTATTAATTACTGCAGGTGCTGTTAAGCAACTTGAGGAGGCGCTAGCATGATCCGTGAAGAACGTCTTTTAAAAGTAATCCTTGCTCCACACATCTCTGAAAAGAGCACTATTGCTGCAGAAGAAAACAACACAATCGTTTTCAAAGTAGCAACAGACGCAACTAAAGCTGAAGTTAAAGCAGCTGTTGAGAAGCTTTTTGAAGTAGAAGTAACTGGTGTTCGCACACTTAACGTTAAGGGTAAAACAAAGCGTACTGGCATGCGTTTCGGTCGTCGTTCAGACTGGAAAAAAGCCTACGTTACTCTTAAAGAAGGTAGCGAGCTAGACTTTGTCGGCGGCGCCGAGTAATAAGGGGAGTTAGAATTATGGCACTTCAAAAGTGTAAACCAACTTCTGCGGGTCGTCGTCACGTCGTTAAAGTGGTTAACCCTGATCTACACAAGGGTAAGCCATACGCTCCGCTACTAGAGAAAAACTCTAAGTCAGGTGGTCGTAACAACAACGGTCGTATCACGGTTCGTCACATCGGTGGTGGTCACAAGCAACACTACCGTGTAATCGATTTTAAACGTACTAAAGACGGTATTCCGGCTAAAGTTGAGCGTTTAGAATATGATCCAAACCGTAGCGCAAACATCGCTCTTGTATTATATGCAGACGGTGAGCGTCGTTACATCATCGCACCTAAAGGCTTAAAAGCTGGTGATACTATTCAGTCTGGTGTTGATGCACCAATCAAGGCTGGTAACACATTACCAATGCGCAACATGCCTGTAGGTTCTACTGTTCACAACGTTGAGCTTAAGCCTGGTAAAGGTGCTCAAATCGCTCGTTCAGCGGGTGCATACGTTCAGATCCTTGCTCGTGAAGGTCAGTACGTAACACTTCGTCTACGTTCAGGCGAGATGCGTAAAGTTGAAGCGGATTGTCGCGCAACTTTAGGTGAAGTAGGTAACGCAGAACACATGCTACGTTCACTAGGTAAAGCTGGTGCAAATCGTTGGCGTGGTATCCGTCCTACAGTTCGTGGTGTTGCCATGAACCCAGTAGACCACCCACACGGTGGTGGTGAAGGTCGTACCTCTGGTGGTCGTCATCCTGTATCTCCATGGGGTGTACCTACTAAAGGTAAGAAGACACGTAAAAACAAGCGTACTGATAAATTAATCGTACGTCGTCGTACTAAGTAATAGTTGAGGAATTGCCATGCCACGTTCTCTCAAGAAGGGTCCATTTATTGACCTACACTTGCTGAAGAAGGTAGAGAAGGCGTTGGAAAGCGGTGACAAGAAGCCTATCAAGACTTGGAGCCGTCGTTCAATGATCATCCCTAACATGATCGGATTGACCATCGCTGTCCATAATGGTCGTCAGCACGTACCTGTATTCGTTACAGACGAAATGATCGGTCACAAACTAGGTGAATTTGCACCTACACGTACTTACCGCGGTCACGCTGCGGATAAGAAAGCTAAAAAGCGTTAATCGGAGGGTATGATGGAAGCATTAGCTAAACACAAATTCGCCTCTGGTTCGGCGCAAAAGGCACGTCTAGTGGCTGATCAAATCCGTGGACTTCCGGTTGATCGCGCGCTAGAAATCCTAGCGTACAGCCCTAAGAAAGCGGCTGTATTGGTTAAGAAAGTACTTGAGTCTGCTATCGCGAACGCGGAGCATAACGAAGGTGCTGACATTGATGAGCTTCGCGTAGCTACGATCTTTGTGGACGATGGTCCTACAATGAAGCGTATTATGCCACGTGCTAAAGGACGCGCAGACCGCATCCTTAAGCGTACAAGCCACATCACTGTTGTGGTTTCGGATAGCTAGGAGATATAAGTAATGGGACAAAAAGTTCATCCTACTGGTATTCGCCTAGGTATCTCAAAGCCTTGGGTATCTACTTGGTACGCGAATACTAAAGATTTCTCTGAACAGCTTTTTGGCGATCACAAAGTACGTCAATACCTTACTAAGGAATTGAAGTCTGCTTCTGTGTCTAAAATCGTTATCGAGCGTCCAGCTAAATCAATCCGTGTAACAATTCACACAGCTCGTCCTGGTGTTGTTATCGGTAAAAAAGGTGAAGACGTTGAAAAGCTTCGCCAAGCTGTAACTAAGCTTGCTGGTGTACCTGCACAAATCAACATTGCAGAAGTACGTAAGCCAGAGCTAGATGCACAGTTAGTTGCTGACGGTATCTCTTCTCAGCTAGAGCGTCGTGTTATGTTCCGTCGTGCTATGAAGCGCGCAGTACAGAACGCAATGCGTCTAGGTGCTAAGGGTATCAAAGTTGAAGTTAGCGGTCGTCTAGGCGGTGCTGAAATCGCACGTTCTGAGTGGTATCGTGAAGGTCGTGTACCTCTACATACACTTCGTGCTGATATCGATTACGCAACTTCTGAAGCTTTAACCACTTACGGTATCATCGGTGTTAAAGTTTGGATCTTCAAAGGCGAAGTTATCGGTGGTCTTCCACTGAAACAAGAGCAAGAGAAGCCAGCTAAACGTGCTCCGAAGAAAGCCAAAAAAAGTGCTAAGTAAGAGGTAGCGATTAATGTTACAGCCAAAACGTACAAAATTCCGTAAGGTTCATAAAGGCCGCAACCGTGGTCTTGCGAACAACGGTAACAAAGTTAGCTTCGGTTCATTCGGCTTGAAAGCAACTGGTCGTGGTCGTATGACTGCTCGTCAAATCGAAGCAGCTCGTCGTGCTATGACTCGTCACATCAAGCGTCAAGGTAAAATCTGGATCCGTGTGTTCCCAGACAAGCCAATCACAAACAAGCCGCTTGAAGTTCGTATGGGTAAAGGTAAAGGTTCTGTTGAATACTGGGTTGCTGAAATTCAGCCTGGTAAAGTGCTTTACGAAATGGAAGGTGTTTCAGAAGAGCTTGCTCGTGAAGCATTCAACCTTGCTTCTCGTAAACTACCATTCAAGACAACTTTCGTAACTCGGACGGTAATGTAATGAAAGCTAGCGAATTAAAAGACAAAAGCGTAGAAGAGCTAAATGCTGAACTTCTAGAGCTACTTCGTGAGCAGTTTAACCTGCGCATGCAAGCGAGCACTGGTCAGCTAGCTCAAACTCACGAACTGAGAAAAGTACGTCGCAACATTGCGCGTGTTAAAACGGTTATTAACCAGAAGGCAGGTGCATAATGAGCGATAAGATCCGTACTCTTCAAGGTCGTGTAGTAAGCGATAAAATGGACAAATCAATTGTTGTTGCTATCGAGCGTCAGGTTAAGCACCCGATCTACGGTAAATTCATCAAGCGTACTACTAAATTGTCAGTACACGATGAGAGCAACACTGCTAAAGCAGGTGACGTAGTTACTATTCGTGAGTGCGCGCCAATTTCTAAGAATAAGTCTTGGACTTTAGTAGAAGTTGTTTCTAGTCCTAAGCAAGCTTAATTTTAGTTTTAGACTAATTTTATAATTGCTTAAAAGCCCCGGCGTTTGCTGGGGCTTTTGTCGTTTAGGGGTAAGTAAATTAGAGCTTGTCGTGTTTTCCAAATCTAGTTAAATCTTATCTAACTCAAACTGTAAATTCATCAAGCGTACTAGCGGTAACCGGGTATTAAACCTGTCTCAATTTATTAGAACACCACAGAAATGAAACGCCTTTTATATTTCAATAATATCCTTTTATCGATTTATTAAGATTGATACTGGCTGCTCACGTATTCTACAATTTGAAACTACTTTCGGGACATGCATTAACAATGACTCTCCTCATTGTGTTGATGGCAGTGTTTCTGATCTTTGACTTTGAGTTTTGGAATGAAGGATATGAATGAAAAGCGCCATTTGAGTGGCTTATTAACTTGGGCATTATTATTTTCCCTATTTACCACCACACATGCACACGCATCTGCAGTAAAGAAAGAGTCAAAAGGCTTGGTGCCTGAAGATTACTTTGATTTTGTCTTTTTAAATTCACCTCAGGTATCTCCTAATAACGAAGACATTTTATTTGTTAGACGAACAGTCAATGACGATGCCAGCGGAAGAAATAGTCAGATTTTCAAAATAGACAAAGCGGGTGTTGTTTCTGAGTTTACTCAAGGTACAGGCGACCGCGCGCCTCAATGGTCACCAGATGGCTCTCGTGTTGCCTTTATCCGTTCGGTTGATGGTAAATCTCAGGTATTTGTCATACCGGCCAATGGCGGTGAGGCAAAGCAAGTGACTTTTGTAGAGCAAAGTCTGTCGAGTTTTCAATGGTTGCCATCTGGCGAGCAGTTGCTGCTCACATTAACTGTAAATCCCGAGAAAGAAAATGAAGGATTAGATAGCGAATCTGAAAATAAGCGTGCTAAACCAGATATTGTGGTTGTCAAAAACGCGAGGTATATCGGAGATGGTGCAGGTTATTTAAGTGATAAGCGTCGCCATCTATTTACCTATGATTTAGAAAGCCAAGCATTGACTCAACTGACAAAAGGGTCTGATTGGAATGTGAATGGCCCAACGTTGTCTAAAGATGGCCAATATGTTTACTTTCATGCCAATAAAACAGGGCTTGAGTATGAGGGTAATGATAATAGCGATATCTATCGCTTAAATATTAAGACAAAGCAGCAAGTCGCATTGACTCAACATCAAGGCAGTCAATATAGCGTGAGCGTTTCGCATGACGGTAAGTCGATCGTGTACAGCCACCAAGAAGACACCTATGAGCAAGCAGATCTATTTGTACAGCGTGGAAATAATAAGCCAAAAAATTTAACTGCAGCATTCGACAGACGCGCTTCAGGGGCTTTATGGTCACCGACAAGTAAGTCGCTTTATTTTACAACCAGCGATCATGGTGCCCACCGTTTATTCGCAGTTGATACTGGGGCTGCCTCGGTCAAAAAACTATTAGACATAGACAAGTCGGTTAGAAATTTAGCGATTGCACCCAGTGGCAAGTTTCTAGTCTTTACCTTAGAAAGTTCAACAACACTCCCAGAACTATATCGATATGAAATTCAGTCGAAAAAGCTGCAAAAGCTCACACAATTTAATGATGCATTGATTTCGAGCAAAGCGCTTTCACCGGCAGAATCATTTTGGTTTGAGAATGAGCTGGGAATGAAAGTACAGGGTTTCGTTCATAAGCCAATTAATTTCGACAAGAATAAATCATATCCACTGGTATTGAACATTAAAGGCGGCCCTGGTGGTATGTGGGGGCACCAGTGGTTCCATGAAAACCAAATGTATGCTGCCAAAGGCTATGGTGTCGTTTATGTGAATTACCGTGGTAGTAGCGGCTATGGTATTGCACATAGTAAAGCTGTTAGAAAGGATTACGGTGGTGCAGATTACAGAGATAACATGCAGTTTTTAGATAAGGTTATTGCACAGAATAGCTGGATTAATAAAGATGCGCTGTATATCACAGGTGGCAGTCATGGTGGCTTTTTAACTAACTGGATCACTACCAAAACCGATCGCTTTAAAGCTGCTGTCACGCAACGTAGTGTCAGCTCATGGATCTCTGAGGCGGGCACGCAAGAGTATACGCCAGCGCAAATGACGAAAGAGTTTGGTGGTACACTTTGGACTAACTTTGCCGGATATTGGGATCGCTCACCATTGAAGTATGCTGATCAGGTTTCGACACCGACTCTGATCATCCACAGTGATCAAGATATGGTGACACCAATCGGGCAGGGTCAAGAGTGGTTTTATGCGCTAAAAGCGAATGATGTTCCTGTAGAAATGGTGATCTTTAAAGGTGAGACACATGGTCTGTCTCGCAATGGTACGCCAACAAATTTAGTTGAGCGTTTAGATCGTATTTTGGATTGGTTTTCACGTCATTAATTATGCTGAGAAGAGGGAATGAAAAATAGCTACCTAAGTAGCTATTTTTCATTTATTAAATCACATTTTTGTGTTTTAAAAAGTTAAACAGCCAATGAAGTGCTACCAGTGCAATCACTCCTGCGCCACATAAAATTGGTAGCATAACCAGTGCAATTGCTGATGTAGAACTTCCTGTAGTGACTCCGCCAATGTCAAAGTGCAATGAAATAGTGACTATTAACATAATCAAATGACAAGCGATCGAGGCGAATTGGTTTCTCCTACTAATTGGCTGTGTTTTGAACTTCAAAAAGCAATTCAAACCAAGTAGCAGCAAAGGCACTGAGACGATCCATAGTGAGAGTATGAAAGGTGATGAGCCGATCAGTGCGATATAGGTGGTTATCAAAAAGGCGTATAGCAGCTCATACTTATACTTATACTTGTTTAACATAGTTGTCACCGTAAAAATCTCCCCTGATTGTGACTTTCTTATTTTTAATTATTTGCAGCTGGTTTTTAAATATTGCTTCTCAGAATTGTACCTTTTTTTAGTCGCAACTTTACAGCGTTTGGAGTTTGCACATACAAAGAGCAAAAGAGTATGCGGCATTCAGGGTGAACCTAACTGGATAGGCGTAGAGAACACTTTAGGTATTTACAAAATGACGAGATTGACGCTTTTGTGGTGAGTGGCCTGCCATAAAAATGTTATATGGCAGGCGATTAATTTGAGTCGTAGGAGGTATAAAGACTAGTTCACTTTGCTCTGATTCATTTGCTCAATAAAGGCATTCGAATCGGCAATCGAACGATTCATATCATTGATTAGGTTTTGGATATCGACTTTCAATGAATCAAACTCACCTCGGATCGCCGCGACAGCTTGGGCATTTAGGTTATGCTTTAAATACAGCACATTGTCTTTCAATGAGTCTAAAACAGGCTGCATTTTAGCTTCACTGCGACGCATCGATTTAAGCAGCTTAGAGAACTGCCTTTGTGTTTGCTTTAATTTTTTCTCACTCTCACGTTTTAAGTTGGCATTTGAATATTGGCCAAGTTCATCCTGCCATTCATCAAATAATGCTTCGGCGACATCTTCTACTTTGTCGATGTTGTTAGAGACATCACTCGCAGCTGAAAGGCTAGATTCATAATCATCATTCAATTGCTCATAGGCAGTTTGCAATTCGCCACCATCAAAATTAACGAGTGTCGTTAATCTTTCGAGTGCTGATTGAAACTCCTGCTGTGAGTTTTGTTGTGACTCTTTTGTGGCTTCGACTCTATCTACTAATATCTCACGCTTGTGGACACCAACTTTTTCCATTGCAGAGTAGTAAACGGTTTGGCATGCGCTAAGGCCTAAGCACAGCACCGCTGCTAGGGCTAAATGTTTCATAATCAACCTATTTGATTAACTATCTTGGTGTAAATTATGGGGCGGATTGCTATGATGTGCAAAACGTTTCCTGTTTATTTTATTTCTATGCAACAGCACTACCAGCAATTACAGTCTAAGGCGAAAGAGTTTTTAGCTCGTCAGCCTAGTTGGTGGCAGCACTATTTTAAGCGCTGCTTAGAAGACCAAATCACGATTAACGCGGGGTACTTGGCTTATGTCACGCTTTTGTCTTTGGTGCCATTAATTGCGGTTGGTGTGGCAATATTTTCAGCCTTTCCTGGGTTTGAAGACACCCGAGTTGCCATAGAAAACTTTATTTTTACTAATTTTGTCCCGACTTCAACAGATTCTATTAAGTCTCATATCAGCGCTTTTACGGGTAATGCGAACCAAATGACCGCAGTGGGTATCAGCTTCTTAGCCGCTGTGGCGCTATTGCTGATTAGAAATGTAGATACTGCCTTAAATCGCATTTGGAGAGTAAAAGATAAGCGACCATTCATGATCTCTTTTGCGATTTATTGGATGGTATTAACACTGGGCCCAGTTCTACTTGGGGCAAGTATTGGTGTCACATCTTACATCGTTTCATTGGTATCGTTTGCCGATCAGGGTATCCCAGGGTTTAGTGGCTTTTTATTAAAACTTTTACCCTACGCAATTTCCATGGCCGGCTTCATTATGCTCTATACTTTAGTTCCGAATAAGAGAGTTGCTTTTCAAGCTGCGATCCCTGGTGCTTTGTTTGCGGCATTGCTGTTCGAGCTAACCAAGAAAGGCTTTGCTATGTATATCAGCCACTTTCCTTCTTATGAAGTGATTTATGGTGCATTAGCAACTGTACCGATCCTATTTGTTTGGGTCTACTTATCTTGGATTGTGGTGCTGTTAGGCGCTGAGTTTACTGTATGTTTAAGCGAAAGGCTTGAGCAACAACAAGCGCCTGAACAACATACTGAGGATAGCCAGCAAATAGCGCAGTGAGAAAAGCGATAACCTTGGAGGTCTTATGTCTCTTGGTTACGAGTTCAAAGCGGCGCGTCAAAGTTTTCACCTTGCGGTAGGGCAAGGTGCACAAATTCACGTAGAAGAATATGGGTGCGAGCAAGGTGTGCCTGTGGTCGTTTGCCATGGTGGCCCGGGAGTAGGTCTTGTGCCTGCGATGAGCTGCCTGTTTAATCCGCGAAAATACCGCATTATTTTATTTAGTCAGCGGGGCTGCGGTCTCTCTTCGCCTGATTCACTGGCGCATAATAGTCCAGCCCATTTGGTGGATGACATGCGTTTGCTGCTTAATCACCTTGGCATTGAAAAAAGTGTCATTGCAGGGGGATCTTGGGGTGCGACATTGGCGCTACTTTTTTATCAATCTCACCCTGAAAGGGTGTCAGGGTTAATACTTTGGGCAAGCTTCCTCGCTGAAACCACCGATCTCGCTTGGTTGTATGGGCCACATGGGGCTGGTGCGCAATTTTATCCTGAGTTGTATTCAGATTTTAGCCATGGCCTCAAGAGTGAACCTGAGATCTTACAGTATTATTATCAGTCTTTGACAGGCACAGATGAGCTGGAGCAACACAAAGCAGCGCAGTTATGGATGGCTTGGGAGTCAAAGTTGGCTTTAGGCACAAGAGCCAGACTTGCCAACATTGAACAAGCGCACTGTGCTGTTCAGCAAGCAAAAATCATGTGTCACTTTTTCCAAGAACAAAATTTTTCTCAGCTCTGTGATATCGCCCAATTTAAAGCGTCGCTTTGTCATCTGCCATGCTGGCTTATTCATAGTCGAGATGATTTATTGTGTCGCTATGCCCCCGTACAACGCTTTGCTCAAAATCATAAAGCGCAATTTTATGTCTTGGAGAATGCCGGGCACGCACAGCGAGAAGGTGACTATATGGATGCCATTATTCGTGCTTCTGACTTAATGCTGTGCCGTTTGCATTAATGCCTTTGTTATATCGGGACTTACACATTATTCAGCTGTAAAGACTTTCGTTTTAGAAAGTGGTTAAATTCGGTATATTTGGCACATTAAAAATAAAGTTTTGAGAATGATATGCAGGGATTAATTCAAAGAGTTACTCACGCAAAAGTAGACGTGTCGGGTGAGTGCGTGGGTGCGATAGGCAAAGGCATTTTATTGCTATTGGGCGTTGAAAAGCTTGATGATGAGTCTACAGCAGATAAGCTACTGCACAAGGTGAGTAATTATCGCATATTCACGGATGACGCTGGTAAAATGAACCTCAGCCTGAAAGACATTGAGGGTGAGCTTTTAGTGGTATCGCAGTTTACTTTGGCCGCGGATACTAAAAAAGGTATGCGTCCTAGCTTTTCGAGCGCAGGCACGCCAGCACAAGCCGAAGCGTTATACGACTACTTTGTGGCACAGGCAAAAGCCGCGGGTATTAGAGTTCAAACAGGACAGTTTGCCGCAGATATGCAAGTGAGCTTGTGTAACGACGGGCCGATCACCTTTAACCTGTCAATTTAGCGGCTTACTGCGATGATGTGATTCAAATAATCAGGTATGGCAACTTCATTGGGCTTTTTGCCAAAATTGGTGATCAGTCGGTGTTGAAGTTGCTCTAACTGTGAGGGGTGACTGGAGAGAAAGTTAATAAACAGCCAGCCGCCTTGATTTAAGTGATTGCGAATACTTTGATAAAACTTATGGTCGAACAAAAAATTCGGCGCATCTTCTTGGCTAAATAAATCTAGAATAATCCAATCATATAACGCACTTTTTTGCACAAATCGCTCGGCGTCATCACAGATCAATGCACTGAGTGCATCACCGTCGAAATACTTCTTATAACAGCGGATAACTTCAGGGTCTTTTTCAATTGAGGTGACATGCACGTCTGGGTATTGAGATTCTAAGTAGTTACGGATAGCCCCAGCACCCAGCCCTAACTCTAATACGGTTTTTGGCGCTGCTAATGGCTGCCAAAGTGTTGCAAGCTGCTGTAAATGTGGAAGTAATAGGCGCGAGGCATCGTCTCTATCAATCACAGATTGTAAAGTGTCGTTGATTAAGAGCCATCGATACTGTTTTTCTTGGCGCACTTGAATACTGATCTGGCCATGTTTCTGCCAATAAATTAGATGTCCAAAATCGTGGCAGTGAAAAACAAAGTCGGTGCTCAAAGTGTCAGAGCTTGTGAAAAATTTTTCCATAATTACATCATCATAGCTGAGCTTTTCTGTAATGCCAGTGTGTCCACCAAGTTTTACATTGTTTGTAGTTGAAGCAGCGCGAAACTATGTTTTATTTTGCGGTTTTCTAGTATGGTGAGTTTATAAAAACGACACCAAGTTGCCGTTGCTTTGTTAGTAAATCGACGGCCAGAGATGCATTTCAACAGGAGTAACTATGTTTCAGGTAACTGCGCCACAAAGTAGCGAAGACTGGCAAGCCTATTATCAATTACGTTGGCAAGTCTTACGCGCCCCGTGGGAACAGCCTCGCGGCTCTGAGCAAGACGATTTAGAGCAAGAAGCGGAGCATCGTTATATTAAGAATAACGACGGAGATGTATTAGCCGTTGCACGTTTGCACTTCAATAATCAGCAGCAAGCGCAAGTGCGTTATATGGCGGTAGATGAAAAGCACCGTGGTCAACATTTAGGTAGCCGCTTATTGCATGAACTTGAAAAGGTAGCTTGGCAGCAAAATGCTGATGAACTAGTACTATTTGCCCGTGAACGAGCGCTGTCTTTTTATGAGAAGCATGGTTATACCGTATTAGAAAAAGCCCACCTTGCATACGGTGACGTACAGCACTGGAAAATGGTCAAGCAAAAGCCTTGTGAGCCAGGTTGGTTCCGCCACCCTGACTGGACGCAGGTATTGCAAAACACATGGCGTGAGTCTATTCCAATCAGTGATGCGATGGGTATTAAAGTTGAAAGCTACACTGACTGGCAGTTTTCAACTAAAGCAGACTTAAAAGCGAACTTAAATTTACATAACTCAATGTTTGCAGGCTCGGTATACAGCATGGCGACCCTGACAGGGTGGGGCGCGACCTATTTGGCGCTTAAAGAGCTCAACCTTGAAGGTAACATTGTATTAGCTGATGCTGAAATCAAATACCTTAAGCCACTCACAACGGCACCAAGTGCGACTGTGACTATCGCAGATTGTTCGGGCAAATTGCTTGAGTTAGAAACTGAAGGTAAAGCGAAATACTATGTACCAGTGAATGTGTACGATGGCGATAAACTGGTTGCCAAGTTTGAAGGCTGCTTTGTTGTGCTTCGCTAAATAAAGCGTTAGATATTAAAAGCCAAGCTACTCGCTTGGCTTTTTTATTATTAGGTAGAAGTTATACCAATCCTCAATAATACTTAATCATTTTGAGGTACTAAAACTGACGCTAACTTCGTTGAAAATTTCTTATTTAGAATAACTAAATAGCAAAATTTCCGCCTTGCCTACATGGATGTAGGTACCTCGGCGATAGCAGGACGCGTGAGCGGCGTTATCGACTAGTTTTTCTTGTCTCAAAATAGACTGCTTAATTAAGAGGATTGGTATTACAAAATATCGGTGAGCAATATACCCACACCAAAACGTTGTATATCGGCATTGTAATCAATCATACTCTCACCATAGCCGTTAAAGTATTGCGCATATCCTCTGAGCCTACCCCACAGCGGGAATGACCAATCTAGCTGTAAAGCACCGCGATTATCGCTGTGAAGGTTATTTCTCACCATGAAACCAAATTCATGATCGCCCTGACGATACACGCCACTAAACTCAAAGTAGCCCATATATTTGTATATATCTGGGTTGTCGTCGCCTTCTGCCTCTAAAACATCTGGTTTGTCGTCTTCAGGCAATCGATACCAAGGCTTAAAACTAAAAACAAACCCTCGGTTTTCCCAAATGAAGTTGGCATAAATTCTATTCCAAGAGCGTGAGTTAGGCTGACTTCGGCCATTGGATTGGTGAGAAAGGCCCAGCACTAGGGCCATCTCATCTCCCCAAAGGACATTTTCATCATCTAAAAAGTTAACCCAAAATACTTCTGGCTCGTAATTGGTTTCACGGAAAGGTGAGGAGATGTCTTTATTATAAAATTGCCAATAAGATTTCAATGTAAAGGCGGTATAAATAGCCTGATCTGGGTCCGAAAATCCGGTATAAACCGGTACTTTTAATGATAACTGATATTTCACTTCAAAGTTATCAAGCGATTCGCCCTCTTGCTCGGTGATCGCCTTGAGGCCGTCGAAGGGGCGGTTATTTGGATTGCGCATGTAAGACACAGGTAAAATATAGTTGCGGTTATGCGGTGTCAGTACATTACGGTTTTTTTGCGTAACGCGCTCTCTTGCCATTCGTTTATCGAGAGAGCTAAAAGGCTTGTTTGCTAGCTGACTACACTTTTCGCGAACATCAGCGACTTTGGTGTCACCGTCGGCCGAAATTAACTCGTTGAGTACGCATTGCTTAACGAGATCGAGCTTGTCTTCTTGTTGAGCGTAGCTAGTCGGAGAAAATAAGAAACATAAACCAAAAGTGGCAAGAACATATTTGATCATAAGTGCAATTTGCTTGTGAGAGGGTGGCACAAATTATACACAATAATCACAATAAAAAAGTAGTAAAAAGGCGGGCGGCAAAAGCCGCCATACCTTAGTAAGCGACACTCAATAAAAGGTGCTTACTCTCACGCAATAAGGTGAAGCCTTACAGCTCGAAATAGTTTGTGAAGAACTTATAGAGTTCAGTGCCTTGATTCACGCTGGCCGAAGCAAAATGCAAAATAGTGATGGCATCTGTATCTAACGTGATTTCATGTAATGGCTTTTCTGATAAGTATTGTTCCATGCGTAAAATCTTCGCAATGGTGTCACCGGCTTTTATATGACTGCCTAGTTCGGCGTTGTACTCGACCATGCCACCCATAGGGGCATAAAACGCCAAATAGTCATCAAGCATACAGGCATAGCGGGTAATAGGCTTAGGCGTAAACTCAGCATCGATAAACGCTTGCTTGTGGTTTAGGTAACTTAAGATACTTTCGGCATCGAGTTTCGCCTCGGTTAGATCGATTTTCTCTTGTGAGCCAAGTTCAACGGTGAAAGCTTCAACCCATACAGGAATATTGCGACCTTGCGCTTTGTAGGCTTCGCTTAATTGCCACCAAGGGCAAAAAGTCGCTTCGTCCATCGCGCCATCAAATTCATTGGGGATCAACAGCACGTGTTTAATGTCAAAGTAGCTCGCACTGGCTTTCGCATATTCCGGACAGTACAAATGCTTTGCTGAGATCGGACCGGTATGAAGATCTAACACTATGTCAGCTTCATGCGCTAAACGCTGCAAGGTCACAGCGATCCGTTTGCCGGTATTCACGCGATAAGCGGGTTGATCTAGAAATGCTTGGGTCTGATCAACAAGCAGAGCGCGGAACTTTGCTTTGATCTCATCTTCTGGCGCATCTAAATGTTCGCTTACAAATGACTCGATCAACTTGCTGTGATCGTGATACATGCGGTTCCAGTTGGTGCCGGTGATCGGATCAAAACGACCTAAAGTAAACTCCCCCGACTTTTGATTACAACCGATCGGATTCGCATAAGGCACTAAGGTGATGTCTGAAGCCAGTGTTTGTGTTTTTAGCTGCTCAAGCAATTGGTAAATAACCGCATTACCTTGCACTTCTGCGCCATGCATATTGGCTTGAATATACACTTTAGGGCCGCTGCCATTGCCTTGTAAACGATACACAGGAATGGTTAAAGGTAAGCCATTGGCGATTTCACCAACTTGAATATGTTCTTGAGTAATTGTATTCATGGGAGCACCTACACTAAATAACTTGCGGCGTTTTGGCTTTCACGCACGCAGACAACTTGGCCTTGCTCAATCACGTATTCAGCAGGCAATTCATGACATAAAAAGAACGGCATACTTTCGGTATACCCATAAGCACCACATTGACTGAATACCACCCAGTCGTGCTCGTTAATATCTTCAGGTAGTGAGTGCTTACCCAAGCTGTCGAGTGCGGTACACAATGGACCATGTACTAGGAAGTCTTGTGATGGTGCGCTAGATTGGCGTAATAATTCACCCGGAAAAGCTTGGTTTGTCACAGCAGGGCGTAATACGTGATTAATACCACCTGCGACGATAAGCTGGTGCTCACCATAGTTAAGCTTTTGCTCAACCACAGGGTTTACATAATGGCCGATTTCACCTACCGCATAACGGCCTAGCTCCATCCACAGTTCTTCAACCCCAGCCGCGGCTTTAATGGTTGCCAGTGCATCGACTAATTTAGGCCAAGCGAGGCGATCAGCATCGGTAGTGTAAGGAATACCTAAACCGCCACCTAAATCTAAAATTTGGCATGTAAATCCGAGTTGCGCTGCCAAATCGGTCAGTGGCGCGACCATTTGCGACCACAGCTCTGCCAGTTTTTCGGTGCTAAGCATATTGCCCCATTGGAAAATATGCAGGCCAACAAAGTTAAGTGCAGGATAGTCTTGAATACTCAGCTGTTGCCACTCTTCAAGCCCTAAACCAAATGGTGTTAAGCTGTCACCACCAAGTGGGTTCTTTTCGCCATCGGGCCAGCGCAATTGCACACGCAGTAGAATGCGCAACTGCACCTGATGTTCTGTCGCAGCTTGGTTTAACCAAGCTACTTGATTTAAGCTTTCTGCCACAAAAGTGCGTACACCTTGTGACAAAAAGTGTTGGATCTGCTTTTTAGATTTAGCAGGTCCGGTGTTGAGCACACGGTTAGCAGCCACGCCTTGACGCAATACTTGGTCAAGTTCGCCACTGCTTGCTACGTCAAAGTCGAAGCCCGCTTTATCTAAAGTTTGGATCACCTTAGAAAGTGGATTGGCTTTAACTGCATACCATAACTTCACCACAGATTGCTCTGTCAGTGGTTTCAAATGCGCGTATAACGCATCTAGGTCATAGACAAAAAACGGTGTGTCGTTCTGCTCACTGATCGCAGTGATATGCTGACGTAGCTGTGTGCTCAAAAAGCTCATTAGCGTAATACCTCTTCAAGGATTAAAGACGCATCGCTTTGCTCATCGCGGTATTTAACAATTAAAGCACATGACATGCTTAAGCCCTGCTCGCGGCCCCATGCACTTGAAGACGGACGAGAGCCCGGAATAACAATCGCATTCTCAGGAATTGGCTCGCCTTTTTCTAAGACGCGCTCGTTCACACAGTCGTAAACAGGAATGGTTGCAGATAAACGGACACCTGGTGCAAGTACAGCCCCTTTCTTAACAACCACACCTTCAACGATCACACAACCAGCGCCGATGAACGCATCATCTTCGATCACAACTGGGCTAGCGCCAACAGGCTCTAATACACCACCTAGTTGCACAGCTGCACTTAGGTGAACGTTTTTACCTACTTGTGCACATGAGCCAACTAGCGCATGGCTGTCTACCATAGTACCTTCATCGATGAATGCACCTATGTTTACATACGCTGGTGGCATAATGATGGTGCCTGAGGCCACATAGGCGCCGCGACGTACACTTGAGCCACCTGGTACCATACGTACGTTTTGTTCTGCATTGAAACCTTGTGGTGCTAAGTTGTCTTTATCTACAAAGCCACCTGGGAACTCAACGTTCGTGCCGTTTCTGAATGCTTCTAAAATGCCTTGTTTTACTTCCACGTTGGCGTGCCAGTTGCCTTGCTCGTCTTGAGTTGCCGCACGTACGCTACCGTTTTCTAAATTGTTTAATAGTTCTAACCAGCTCATGTTTTACTGCCTTAATTCCAAGATAAAATTGTGTCGTTTGCACGCTCAATCGCTGCATTACATTGCAGTTCTAGGTGCGTAAGAGGAGGACGAAGATTCGGTGTTGCCAGAGTTCCCTGTTGGTGCATGAGCACTTTCACAGGAATTGGGTTGGCGACACTAAACAAGCTATTTACAGCTTGCGTCCAGGTGGTGAATAAGTTCGGATAAGTACCTGCTAAAGCGCGACGCACAAACTCAGCGGTTTGCTCTGGCCAAGCATTGGCTGCAACAGAGACAAGGCCTTTTGCGCCTGCCTGAGCAAAGTAGGGGATCAACCCATCGTCGCCGCTATAAATAGCCAGTTCAGGTGCAGCTTCACGGAATTGCTCAAATTTACTGATGTCACCGCTGGCTTCTTTTAACGCCCATAAGTTGTCGTGGTGTGCAAGATTCTTTAGTACTTGTGGTGACACTTCGACGGCACTGCGACCCGGTACGTTGTAAAGCATACAAGGTAAGTCAGTGGCGTTAAGTAATGCATCAAACCACTGAGTCTGACCAATTACACCCGGCTTAGCATAAAGCGGTGAACCAAGTAGGTAAGCGTGAATAGGGTGCTGATTGCAAAACTCAACCCAAGCTAATTGTTCTTGTAAGTTGATACCACCTACCGCGACCATAAGGGGGACGTTAGGGGTCAAGTTACAAACAAATTCAACAATCGCTTGTTGTTCAGGCAGGGTAAGGGCTAAGCCTTCACCTGTGCTACCAAGCAACAAAATGCCATTGCCAGCGTGTTCTTGCTGACGAACGAGTGTTGTGAGTGTGTCAAAGTCAACTTGGTCTTGCGCGTCAAAAGGCGTCACCAAAGCTGTCCATAAAGGATAGTTGGATAAATCGTATTGTGATTTCATCTCTACCGAACTTATAGCATGTTCGGAGTAAGGAGGGTGTCCATACTTCGAACAATTAAAATTCGAAGAGCAATGGACTTAAAAAAGATAAGGCAAACTGGCCTTATTTATTCTAAGACCAGAAGCTCTCCACCAAAATTCTTGCGCCTTGCGCAATTGGTGACAGTCGCTGGGATTCAGCCCAGTCGCCCGAAGTAAACGTCTAGCAAATACGCTTGCTTCTCGGCGTTAATTCCCCTCGCTACGGCATCAATGGAGTTTGCTCTCCTCAACCGCGCTACCTGAATAACGCACCTCTTCCAGCCCTGGCAGCCGAGTCAATGCTCCACTGCGCTCAAATAGGGTGAGGCGGCATTGAAACATTTTAGCCGTCTAGGTGTCAAGTATCTTCGTTATAATCAACGTTTGTTTGATTTTTAAGTGTAATTGTTACATTTATTTTAATTTTGTTGTAAAATTATTAGTTGGTTATTCAATAAGGAAAGGAAATATGACCAGTAAATTACTTATATCAACTCTATTGTTTATATCGTTTTTATCATTCGGTAAAGATAAACTAGAAGTCATAGGGTGTTGGGACACGGGCTCGGCCTTATGCAGTCAAGTTAGCAAGCAACGTGAATATAGTCGCTTTTTAGCACAAACTGACGCATCAGAGGCGCTGTCAGACAGTGACAGTGCCATACTCAACTATGTAATCCAATCTGACACCAGCAATACGGTGACGCATTTTAAATTTCACGTATATAAAGACCAAGAATGGGCAGAAGGCCCAGATGGTCATGATATGTTCTATCCGGTAACGCGTATACGCATGATAAGTGAGACTGGCATTTATGGTGCCGCAAAGGCAGACATAGAGCGTGCCGTTTCACCTAGGGTGGCAACCGAGCAATTTATAGAAAAATACGGCAACAAAGGGGCTGTTAATGGTTCGGGAAGTGAGGTTATTAGAGACTCCAATGGGTATATAGATTATGACTCTGCTTGCGGGCCGACAGGTATTCATGTGTTAGCGCGAGAGGCTTGGAACATGAGGCAAAATTGCCATGATTTTATGGTCAGTATTGGTATGTTCTCGGGAGTAAAAGAGATCGAGTTGCTAATTTCTACCACAGAATCGATAGCAGGCAATGTAGAGTCAGGTATTGAAGGGATTATTAGTGCTGGTCTTGAGGCGAAAGTAGATTATACACAAGCCCAAAAAGTGACTATTAGGGCAAACCGACCGCTTCACTTTAACACTCCTGATGGGTACAAAATCATACTTTTCCCTAACCCCAACGGAGAAGCTGAGGTTGTTTCGTTTTATCTACCCAATGGCATTAAAATCCCTGTAGACCCAGACGGTAGCGTTAAGTTAAAAGAGGCGGCCGAAGAGCTGTTAAGTGGCAAGTACAATGTAACCAAAGATAACCTGATTTTTATTCAGCTGATGAATAAAAGAATGAATCACCTTGCATTAAGAAGACTAGAAGCGCTATTAAATGCCGGGTTGCAATGTGATAGATGCACAGTGACCATAGTTGATGAGATGACAGAATAAACGAAATAAGAGTATTTAGGAAAAGGCTTTTATAGCCTTTAACAAAAAGCCCGGTGCAAGGCCGGGCTGAGGATAAAGGAAATGATCAAGCAATTACTTATATCAACTCTATTGTTTATATCGTTTTTATCATTCGGTAAAGATAAGTTAGAAGTCATAGGGTGTTGGGACACGGGCTCGGCCTTATGCAGTCAAGTTAGCAAGCAACGTGAATATAGTCGTTTTTTAGCAGAAAATGATGCGCCAGAAGCGCTGTTAGACAGTGACAGTGCCATACTCAACTATGTCATTCAATCTGACACCAGCAACACGGTCACGCATTTTAAATACGAAGTTTATAAAGACCAAGAGTGGGCTGAAGGCCCTGATGGCCAAGATATATTGCATCCGGTAACGCGTATACGCTTTATAAGTGAGACAGGCATCCATGGTGCAGCAAGGGCAGACATAGAGCGTGCCGTTTCACCTAGGGTGTCAACCGAGCAATTTATAGAAAAATACAGCAACAAAGAGGCTGTGCAAGAGTACCGCAACCGTGCTCTCAATGACTTGGGGAGTGAAGTTATTGTAGATGAATGGGGTTACATTGATTATGACACTACTTGCGGTCAAGAAGGTGCTCCACTGGAGCGAGAACCATCAAAGATGAGGCAGCATTGCAATGATTTTGTGGCCAAAGTAAACCGACCGCTTCGTTTTAACACTCCTGATGGGTACAAAATCATATTTTTCCCTAACCCCAACGGAGCAGTTGAGGTTGTTGAGTTTAGACTACCCAATGGCATTGTAATCCCCGTAGACTCAGATGGTAATGTTAAGCTTAAAGAGGCGGCTGAAGAGCTGTTAAGTGGCAGGTATACTGTGACCAAAGATAACCTGATTTTTATTCAGCTGATGAATAAAAGAATGAATCACCTTGCATTAAGAAGACTAGAAGCGCTATTAAATGCCGGGTTGCAATGTGATAGATGCACAGTGACCATAGTTGATGAGATGACAGAATAAACGAAATAAGAGTATTTAGGAAAAGGCTTTTATAGCCTTTAACAAAAAGCCCGGTGCAAGGCCGGGCTGAGGATAAAGGAAATGATCAAGCAATTACTTATATCAACTCTATTGTTTATATCGTTTTTATCATTCGGTAAAGATAAGTTAGAAGTCATAGGGTGTTGGGACACGGGCTCGGCCTTATGCAGTCAAGTTAGCAAGCAACGTGAATATAGTCGTTTTTTAGCAGAAAATGATGCGCCAGAAGCGCTGTTAGACAGTGACAGTGCCATACTCAACTATGTTATTCAATCTGACACCAGCAACACGGTCACGCATTTTAAATTTCACGTATATAAAGACCAAGAATGGGCAGAAGGCCCAGATGGCCAAGATATATTGCATCCGGTAACGCGTATACGCTTTATAAGTGAGACAGGCATCCATGGTGCAGCAAAGGCAGATATAGAGCGTGCCGTTTCACCTAGGGTAGCAACCGAGCAATTTATAGAAAAATACAGCAACAAAGAAGTTGTGCAAGAGTACCGCAACCGTGCTCTCAATGACTTGGGGAGTGAAGTTATTGTAGATGAATGGGGTTTCATTGATTATGACACTACTTGCGGTCAAGAAGGTGCTCCATTGGAGCGAGAACCATCAAAGATGAGGCAGCATTGCAATGATTTTGTGGCCAAAGTAAATCGACCGCTTCACTTTAGCACTCCTGATGGGTACAGAATCACACTTTACTCCAATCCTAGAGGGAAAGTTGAGGTTGTTGAGTTTTATCTACCCAATGGCATTAAAATCCCCGTAGACTCAGATGGTACCGTTAAGCTTAAAGGGGCGGCTGAAGAGCTGTTAAGTGGCAGGCACAATGTGACCAAAGATCACCTAGCTTTTATTCAGTTGCTGAATAAAAGAATAGATCATCTTGTATTAAGAAGGCTAGAAGCGTTATTAAATGCCGGGTTGCAATGTGATAGATGCACAGTGACCATAGTTGATGAGATGACAGAATAAACGAAATAAGAGTATTTAGGAAAAGGCTTTTATAGTCTTCAACAAAAAGCCCGGTGCAAGGCCGGGCAAAGGGAGTTTGTTAATTTAAGTGCCGTGGCTTAGTGGCGCACTTTGATATTGCCTACACCCACTTCAACTTCTAAGTTGTATTGCCCAGAGCCGAAGTATTCTGTTTGTGAGCTGACCATTTTCTTATGAGACTGCGCTTTGCCTACAAAGCCTGATAGACTCGTTTTTCCTACACCAGATTCAAGGTTTACTTGTTTGAAGTCATCAATGGCTGTGTCGATCCGCACTTTACCCACACCAACTTCAACATCCGCTGTATTTTCAAGTGCTTGTATTTCAATTTTACCAACGCCGACTTCAACATCTAGACGCATACTTTTAGGCACTTTGACCTCCCAAGTTTGCTCTAAATTATCATCATCAATAGACAGTGATAACTCTTGGCGTTGACGCGAAGATTTGAGTTGTACTGCACTTAAGTCTACTTTGTCAGTAAACCAGCCATCATTATCTTTTGGCTCTAAACGAATTGTGACTTG
Organism: Pseudoalteromonas sp. MTN2-4; assembly: GCF_042848605.1. Lineage (NCBI taxonomy): Bacteria > Pseudomonadati > Pseudomonadota > Gammaproteobacteria > Alteromonadales > Pseudoalteromonadaceae > Pseudoalteromonas > Pseudoalteromonas sp. MTN2-4. Next base: position 52,926 of record NZ_BTGK01000005.1, on the reverse strand, counting down.
AATTTGATCGCCTTCGTAGCTCGTCATTTCTAGGCTGCCGACTGGAAAATCGATTTCTAATTCAGTGCTGTTTTCAAGATTAAATGATTGTTCAATGGTTCTCGTGTCTTCGGCACAAACTGGCGCAGAAATAACAGCAGAGGTTAAAGCAGCTAATAATAATTTTTTCATCGTCGTCACCCTGATTGATGTTGTTTAATAAGTTAGACGACAGGTGGGTTGAAAAAGGTTTAAAAGAATTTAAAAAATTTTTAAGGCAACAGCGAAAAGAAATGCGATTGCCTTAGCGGTAGCTTTTTAACTAACTGATTTATAAGCGAGTTACATTAAAGCCTTGTGCTTTTAATTGAGTGATTAAGCCATGCTTTTCAGGTAAGTGAAGGGCACCCACAGCAATAAATAACGACTCTTTTGTTAATCTTGGAGCTAATTGCTCAACCCAATTATTATTACGCTGAGTCAGCATTACCTCTTCACTGAACTTACCATAGTCTGAATCATCAAAGCTTAGTTGGTAATACTTGTTTAAGGTGTCCATATCACCTTTTTTCCAGGCATTAACCAAATCTAGAAAGTAGTGTTCAACATCTTTTAATTGCGAAAGCGTAGTGCTTATCATCAAGTCGCTTTTTACGCCTAGTGAACTCATCATTTCAAGTTGTTGCTCTAAAGTTTCTAACTCGCCGATAGGTTTATTGTGCTTTTTAGCATGGACAATGACCTGTTTGTCGATCCCATAGTCTTCTAGGTAGCCCAAATTTTGATACTCAATCTGCATCATAGTGACCATCACAGCCCAAGGTGCTAGGTTTTCAAAAAGCGCAATATTGATCTGTTTTGCTGCAAAATATTGCTTTAATGCTTCGAAGTGCTCGGTGCTTATTTCATCTTTTAACGTTCTACCGTGCGGTAAAGTCATAAAAGGAATGGAGCGTTTTTGTATTTCAAATGCGTTGAGTGCCTCAACGTTTACTTCAACGATGACTTCATCAGTTTGCTCAATTGCTTGTGTGATCTTCTTTGGTAAACCATCCATGCTTTTATCACCAACATGAACCGTGCCAAATAAATAAGATGTGACACCCGCTTTTTCGACCTTGAACAGGGCCGGAGAAAGTGCGACGGAGTGACTAGAAAAGCCAATTAAAAAAGCTAAAAGCAGCGTAAAAAAAACGCGGTTTACAGTGCTGAACATAGTATTCCCTTGTAAAAAAATTTCCCCAACATAATAACAAGTTTGTATAAAAATGGGAGATTTGGTGATTTTTTGAATAAACAAAAAATGTGTTGTTAAATTTTGTATGTATTGAATAAGGCTGAGTTATTTTAAATTGATTGGATATTTATTTCTTATTTTTGGTTTTATTGAATTATAAATGTGCTTGGTAATGCTTTGAATCTGCAAATAACATAGGGTTTGCTGTTGACTTAATAGGCTACTCGCGGTACTAATAGAAAAAGAACGCAACGTGATGAATATTGTATACCGTTGCCGTAAATAATTCAGGTGATTTTTAAATGCTCAAAACAGCACATTCTCTACTAGTCGTGATTATCAACGTGGTGATTATTATTACCGCGGGGGCTGGTTAGTGCTGAAAGAAAAGTATTAAGCAAAAAGCCCCCCGCACTGAAAAGTTCGGGGGGCTTTTTCGTTTTAGGGTCGAATTTAAGTTAAATAGCAGTCAGATTGGGAATGAGGAACGAAGATGACAGGCGCAGAGTTACTAATAGATTTACTAGCCAAACATGGCGTTAAAGAGGTATTTGGTTACCCTGGTGGGGCAATCATGCCAATCTACGATGCGTTGTATGGCGCGCCTGTCAAACATTACCTAACTCGTCATGAGCAAGGTGCGGGATTTGCGGCAGTAGGGTATGCCCGCAGTACTGGCAAGTTAGGGGTATGTTTTGCTACGTCGGGCCCAGGCGCAACTAACTTAATCACCTCACTTGCCGATGCCATGATGGACTCAGTGCCTGTGTTGGCCATCACAGGGCAAGTTCCTACGGCGGCTATCGGCTCTGACGCATTCCAAGAAGTTGACGTGTTAGGCATGTCGCTTTCGTGCACTAAGCACAGTTACATGGTTGAGCGCGCTGAAGACTTAGCAGAAGTATTGCAAGAAGCCATGCATTTAGCATTATCAGGTCGTCCGGGCCCTGTGTTGGTTGATATTCCAAAAGACATTCAGCTAGCACAAGTTCCATTTCACCCCTGGCTTGCGCTTGAAGAAGAAGCGCCCGAGCTCGACATGAACGAAGTTGTCAAAGCGGAGCAACTGCTAGCACAAGCGAAAAAGCCGGTGGCTTATGTGGGTGGTGGGGTGCACAACGCCAATGCGCAAGCTGAGTTGATGCAATTTTTAAATAAAACGCACATGCCGGCTGTTTCAACATTGAAAGCGCTAGGCAGTGTTTTACCTAACTATGAATATGACCTAGGCATGTTAGGTATGCACGGTGGTCAAGCTGCCAACCTAGCTGTACAAGAGTGTGACGTTTTAGTCTGTATCGGCGCGCGTTTTGACGACCGCGTAACGGGCAATCTTTCTAAATTTGCCTCGAAGGCGAAAGTAATCCATCTAGATATCGACCCAGCAGAAGTTGGCAAGCGCAAGCCCGCTGCGGCATCTATGATTGGCGACCTTAAAGCCACCATCCCTCATTTAGCGTGCTTTGTGACAGATGCACAGTGGTTAGCACACACTTTGGAAATGAAGAAAATACATGCTTGGCGTTATGACTACCCAGGCGAAAAAGTCTTTGCGCCTTATCTTCTAAATGAACTCAGTAAGCGTATGCCAAATACTGGCGTGGTGTGTTGTGATGTGGGCCAGCACCAAATGTGGGTGGCGCAGCATATGAAATTCACCAGCCCACACAACCATTTAAGCAGTGGCGGTGCAGGTACCATGGGCTTTGGTTTACCCGCGGCAATCGGTGCACAAATCGCACGTCCTGATGACATGGTGATCACTGTCTCAGGTGATGGGTCAATCATGATGAACATCCAAGAGTTGGCCACCATTCGCAGAAATAATCTTCCTGTAAAGATCTTAATATTAGATAACCAAAGACTGGGTATGGTGAGGCAGTGGCAACAGCTGTTTTTTGAAGGGCGCTACAGTGAAACGAATTTATCGGATAACCCAGACTTTGTGCAGCTTGCAGCTGTTTTTGGTATTCCGGGGCAAACCATTACCCATGCAAGCGAAGTAGATGCGGCGGTGGATGCGCTAGTGGCATCTGAAGGGCCTTATATCTTACACGCTTGTATAGATGATAAAGAAAACGTATGGCCGCTGGTTCCGCCGGGTGCCGCAAATGATGAAATGATGACGGAGAATGCATAATGAAACACCAACTAAATATTGCAGTAAAACAACAAAGTGTCGCAATTGAACGTTTCCTACGTGTGGTCCGTCACCGTGGATTCCAGTTATTAGACCTAGCCTTGGAGGGACAAGATGAATTGTTTCAAGTCAAAATGACCGTGGACAGTGACAAACCCATCTATCTATTAACCTCGCAACTGAGTAAGCTGGTTGAGGTAAAACAGGTTGAGCTGCAACCGATGCAGCAACAGGCTATTGGATAATTGCTCTGCTATAAAGAGCGAAAGAAAAGAATAATTAATACAAGGTAATAAACATGAGTAATAAATCTGACCTGATCTGGTTCAATGGTGAAATGGTACCGTCTGAGCAAGCGACGACACACGTATTAAGCCATGCGCTTCACTATGGTAGTTCAGTGTTTGAAGGTGTGCGTGCCTATGACACACCAAAAGGTCCGGCGATTTTCCGTTTACAAGATCACACTAAACGCTTATTCGACTCTGCAAAAATCTATCGTATGCAGATCCCTTACACGGCTGAAGAAATCAATGAAGCCTGTAAAGCAGCGGTACGCGAAAATGGTTTAAAGAATGCCTACTTACGTCCATTCGCATTCTTAGGCAATGTGGGTTTGGGTGTAAATCCTAAATCACACAAAGCCGATGTTGCCGTTGCAGCAATGGAATGGGGCACTTACTTAGGTGATGGTGCATTAGAAGCGGGTGTTGATGCCTGTATTTCTTCTTGGAATCGTTTAGCACCAAATACGATGCCTACAGCGGCTAAAGCTGGTGGTAACTATTTATCTTCGCAACTTATCTCAGGTGAAGCAAAGCGTAATGGCTATGTTGAAGGTATTGCGCTAGATGTGAACGGTTACCTAAGTGAAGGCGCAGGTGAAAACTTATTCGTGATCAAAAATGGCGTGTTATTCACCCCCCCTACCACAGCGGCCATCTTACCGGGTTTGACGCGTGACACTATGATGCACCTTGCTCGCAAAGCTGGTTTAGAAGTACGCGAAGAACCAATTGCACGTGAAGCACTTTATCTTGCGGATGAATTCTTCATGACAGGGACTGCAGCGGAAGTAACACCGGTTCGCAGCGTAGACCAAATTGAAATTGGCACAGGTAAGCGTGGTGAGATCACCGAGCTATTACAAACTGCTTATTTTGATTTAGTAAAAGGTCAAAGTGAAGACGAAAACGGTTGGTTAACTTATATCGACTAAGACGCTTTTGGCGTTTAAGGTCTGGCTGCGACCTTAATAGCAGCCAACGAATTGAATATTGGGAATGAGGAAAGTCGGCAAGCAACCAGAAACTGCCGCATATTATTGAGGGCTAAACCATGGCTAAACTACGTAGTAAGACCACCACTGAAGGTAGACAACGCGCAGGTGCTCGTGCACTTTGGCGTGCAACAGGGATGACAGACAGTGACTTCGAAAAACCGATCATTGCTGTTGTGAACTCTTATACGCAGTTTGTACCGGGTCATGTGCACCTCAATCAGCTCAGCGATTTAATGGCGGATGCCATTCGTGAAGCGGGCGGTGTGCCTCGAGAATTCAATACCATTGCTATCGACGACGGTATCGCCATGGGTCATGGTGGTATGCTGTACTCACTGCCTTCACGCGACCTAATTGCTGACTCAGTTGAGTATATGGTGAACGCCCACTGTGCCGATGCCATGGTATGTATCTCTAACTGTGACAAGATCACCCCGGGGATGTTACTGGCGGCACTGCGTTTAAACATTCCGGTGATCTTTGTTTCTGGCGGCCCAATGGAAGCGGGTAAAACCCGTTTAGCCGACATTGATATTAAGCTTGACTTAGTGGATGCCATGGTAAAAGGCGCTGATCCATCGGTGAGTGATGAAGATTCAGAACAAGTTGAGCGTTCTGCCTGCCCAACGTGTGGTTCTTGCTCGGGCATGTTCACTGCGAATTCGATGAACTGTTTAATGGAGGCGTTAGGCCTAGCCTTACCGGGTAATGGCACAACTTTGGCAACACACAAAGACCGACATCAACTTTATATGGGTGCCGCAAAACGTATTGTGGCGCTGTGTTATGAGTATTATCGCAACGACAATGAAGCGGTTTTACCACGTAACATTGCTAATCAAGCGGCGTTTACTAATGCCATGACCCTAGATATTGCTATGGGTGGCTCTTCGAATACGGTTTTACACCTGATAGCAGCGGCGCGCGAAGGTGAAGTTGATTTTGACATGAGTGATATCGACCGCCTTTCACGTACTACACCATTCTTATGTAAAGTTGCCCCTGCGACTCAGCAATATCACATTGAAGACGTGCACCGTGCGGGTGGCATCATGGGCATCCTGAATGAGCTCGCCAAAGCTGAAAAGTTAGACCTATCAGTAGGCCATGTAGCAGGTGGTTCATTGGGCGATGTGTTACAGCGTTGGGATGCTACTGACAGCAATAATGAACGTGCGCAAACCTTCTACCGTGCAGGTCCTGCGGGTATTCGTACTACTCAGGCAATGAGCCAAGAGTATCGTTGGGACACCCTTGATATTGACCGCGAAAATGGCTGTGTGCGCAGTGTTGAGCACGCCTTCCGTCAAGATGGCGGGTTAGCGGTACTTTCAGGTAACCTGACCCCAGATGGTTGTATTGTAAAAAGTGCCGGTGTAGTTGACGAAATGCTTGATTTCACGGGGCCTGCCGTAGTGTTTGAATCACAAGATGACGCTGTGGATGGCATCTTAAATGGTAAAGTGCAAAAAGGTGATGTGGTTGTCATCCGTTACGAAGGGCCGAAAGGTGGACCGGGCATGCAAGAGATGCTTTATCCGACCAGTTATTTAAAGTCGATGGGCCTAGATAAAGATTGTGCACTGCTAACGGATGGCCGTTTCTCGGGTGGTACTTCTGGTTTATCTATCGGTCACGCTTCGCCAGAAGCGGCCAGTGGTGGTGCGCTCGCGCTGGTTGAAAATGGTGACCGCATTCACATCGATATTCCGAATCGCGGCATCCATCTATTAATTGACGATGCTGAAATGGCTGCGCGTCGTGAAAAGCAAGATGCCCGTGGCAAAGACGCTTATAAGCCATTAGATAGACAGCGCTTAGTGTCGCCAGCACTAAAAGCCTATGCTTTATTAGCAACCAGTGCCGATAAAGGCGCGGTGCGTGATTTAGCGAAACTCGAGGAGTTAAGTTAGTCATGGTGGCACAAGAGCTCGATTACTTTCGGGCCATCATCCAAGCGGATATGGCTCCGCTTGCGAAAGTCACAGAGGTCAGCGAGCTGACCTCGCTTAGCAAGCAACTTAACCAGCAGGTGTTTTTAAAACGCGAAGATCAACAACCTGTTTATTCATTTAAATTACGTGGTGCTTACAATAAGCTTCGCCAATTGCCTAAGGGCACTAAAGTGATCACCGCATCTGCAGGAAATCACGCCCAAGGTGTGGCATTGAGCGCGGCGCATTTAGGTCATCAAGCGACTATAGTGATGCCCGTCACAACGCCTGATATCAAGGTAAACTCAGTACGAAACCTTGGTGGTGAAGTGGTTTTACATGGCCATAATTTTGATGCCGCACAAGCTCATGCTTATGCACTGACTGAGCAACAAGGCGCGGTATTTGTACCGCCATTTGACGACCCAGATGTGATCATCGGACAAGGCACTGTCGCTCGTGAATTAATGCAGCAATTACATAACCTCGATGCTGTATTTATTCCTGTTGGCGGTGGAGGCTTACTCGCGGGAATGGCGGTTTATATCAAATCGTTACGACCAGATATTAAAGTCATCGGTGTTGAGGCAGCAGAAAGCGCCTGTTTAGATGCTGCACTGACTGCTGGTGAGCCTGTTGAACTTGAGCAAGTTGGCAGTTTTGCAGACGGCGTTGCTGTGAAAATCATAGGTAAAGAAACTTTTCGTTTAGCGCAAAAGTTCTGTGATGAAGTAGTAACGGTGAGCTCAGACGAAATCTGTGCTGCAGTGCAAGATATCTTTGTTGCCACACGTGCTATCGCTGAGCCGTCAGGAGCATTGGCCACGGCGGGCTTAACTAAGTGGAGCAAACAATGTGGTCAGACTGGGCTTAAACTCGCCGCAGTTTTGTCTGGTGCTAACTTAAACTTCGATCGCTTACGCTATATTGCTGAGCGCACCGCGTTGGGTGCAAAAAGTGAGGCACTTTTTGGTGTCACGATTAAAGAAGAAAAAGGTAGCTTCAAGCGCTTTTGTCATGCTTTGGGGGGCAGAGCCATCACTGAGTTTAATTACCGTTATGCTGGTGAAGGTGATGCGCAAATCTTTGTAGGCGTTGGCTTGCGCGGTGGGCAGCCAGAATTAGATGAGGTGAAGTCAGTACTGCAAACCAATGGGTATGGCTTTGAAGATCTTTCAGATAACGAGCTGGCAAAATTGCATATTCGTTATATGGTGGGGGGTAAACCGCCAGTGCCATTGAATGAGCATTTGTATCGCTTTGAGTTCCCTGAATACCCTGGGGCATTAGCACGGTTCTTAGAAACTCTTGGGAGTGAGTGGAATATCACTTTGTTCCATTATCGTAATCATGGTGCGGCAGAGGGGAATGTGCTTGCTGCGTTTGATATTGCGCCAGAGCAACTGAGTCTATTTAACCTGCATCTTGCTAAGTTAGGGTATAAGTATTGGGACGAGACTCACAACCCGTGTTTTGCTCAGTATTTACAGAACCAGGAGCTTGAACAACAGCAAGCAAGTTAAGCGCTTAGTGCTTGCAAATCACCCTTGTTTTTCTATAGTTTAGTCACGCCTAATTAGAAGAACAAGGGACTTTCATGCTCAAACGGTTTAGCTTGATAAGCTTACTGTTATTTTTTCTATCTCCAGCCTTTGCATTAGAGTCTGTGGTGCTGCAATTAAAGTGGACCCATCAGTTTCAGTTTGCAGGCTACTATATGGCGGTGGAAAAAGGCTTTTATGAGCGTGTGGGTTTGGATGTCACGATTATTCCGGCCGATATTGAAGATCCCGATACCCACTTTAAAGTGCTCTCCGGTCAGGCGCATTTTGGAGTAACTCACTCAGGTATTTTAGCCGATCGCCTACAAGGTAAACCGCTAGTTGCAATTGCTGCTATGTTGCAATCTTCTCCCTACTGCTGGATGGTCAAAGCTGACAGTGATATCTACAACCCTGTCGACTTCAAAGGAAAACGAGTCAGTCACCTTGGTGTGGCAGAGTTGATGCTGATGCTAGAGCAGGCTGGTGTCGGCAAAGATGACATTTCTTTATATGCGGGCTTTGAGCCAATTGCAGATTTCAAGGTGGGAAAGTTTGATGCCTTACAAGTGTATACCTCTAATGAGCCTTTTGAGATGCAGCAACAAGGTGTTGCCATTAGACAAATTTGCCCAAAACAATATGGGCTCAATTTATATGCTGATATTTTGTTTACCAGCGAAAACGTCTTACAGCATCGTCCTGAGCTAGTCGAAAAGTTTAAGCAAGCCAGCCTTCAGGGCTGGCGTTATGCTATGTTGCACTTACAAGAAAGTATCGAAATCACTCACCAGAAATACGCCACACATAAAAGCGTAGAGCAAATTGCCTATGAAGCTGAAAAACTCCGCCCTTATATCGCGCCACCAGGGGTGAGCATTGGTAATATGTCAGAGTTACATTGGCGATGGATAGGGCAAATTTATGGCTTAGATATGGCGCAATATGACGCTATTAGAGAACGCTTTATTTATGAGCTCAAACCGTCAGAGCCACTTTTTCCTTGGTCATGGATGTTGATAGCAGCGTGTGCAGTCACTTTATTCAGTATCCCTCTCTACTTACACCTTATATTCACCAAAAAGCGTCGCTATAAGCTGAATGAGTCAGCACAAGAAAATGAAAACGAGGTAGAATAGCCTTTTTTCGCGTCGGGGAAGTGCTGTGCCGTTATCGTCATTATTTATTCAGTTAGATCATTGCTTGCAGCAAACACGCGCCTATTGGCAGTGCGTTGCTTTTGATTACAGTGAATTTCCTTGGTGCGATGAACAGTTAACACATTTTCTAAATGAGCTCAGTGACGAGCAGGTACGAGAACTAGACGCAGATCAAACTCGTCTTTATGAAGTGTTTGCTGATTTTATTCCTGCTGTCGAAGAGTTATCACAGTTGATTTCCCTACCTTATAGCGCACAGCAAAGAGCCGATTTGCCTTTTTGGCTCAGTAACGGCATTAAAGGTCGTAAATTACTGCAGCTAAAAGATTTTGTCTCACACCTCGATAATGGTGAGCAGCCAGTATTAGAGTGGTGCGCAGGGAAAGGGCATTTAGGCCGTATCTTGGCGCATCAAGGTGCGCAGCATGTGCAAAGTGTGGAATTACAAGCCAATTTGTGTGAGCAAGGGCAGCATAGCGCAAAACAGCAGGGCTTAAACATGCACTTTCGCTGTGCGGATGTGTTGCAAGATAACACCGATGACTGTTTTACCCAGCAACAACATGCTGTGGCTCTCCATGCCTGTGGTCGTTTGCATCAGGTCTTTATCCAGCAGGCTATTAAAGCAGAGTGTGACAAAATTAGTTTATCGCCTTGCTGTTATCACTTGTTTACCGAGCCGACTTATGAGGCCATGAGTACAGAGGGCAAACAAAGCACACTGCAATTAACTCACAGTGATATGAAATTAGCGCTGCAAGAAACCGTTACGGCGCCGAGCAGAGTGACCAAGGTTAGGCAAACAGAGGTTACTTGGCGTTTGGGTTTTGATGCGTTGCGTCGAGAAGTGACGGGCATCGAGCGTTATGTCAGCGTGCCTTCTATTAATAAACAAATATTTTCTGGTGAATTTGCTGATTTCTGTCAGTGGGCGGCGGAGCAAAAGCAGGTAGAGTTACCTGAGTCATGTGACTATCAGCATTATCTGCGCTTAGGTGAGCAAAGAAAGAAAATCACCGACCGCATCGAGTTAGTAAGACACATATTCAGACGAGCCATTGAATTGTGGTTGGTACTAGATAGAGCATTGTATTTGCAACAGGCGGGCTATGATGTGCAACTCAGTGAGTTTTGTGAAAAGTCTCTAACGCCGCGCAACATACTCATTCAGGCAAATAAAATAACAAACTAAGGCCCAATTATGTGTGACCTCTACCATTTACTTAAAAACAATCAAGCTTGGGCAGAGCGCACACAAGCAAAGCCCCCAGAATTTTTTAGCAAACTGGCTGCGCAATAACAGCCTGAATATCTGTGGATTGGCTGCTATGATTCTCAGGTACCAGCGAACGAAATTGTTGATTTAATGCCGGGTGAACTATTTGTGCATCGCAATGTCGCGAACGTGGTGGTTCATACCGATCATAATTGTTTGTCGGTGATGCAATACGCTGTTGAAGTGTTAAAAGTGAAGCACATTATGGTCGTTGGTCATTATGGATGTGGTGGCGTGCAAGCTTTATTAGATGAGGCGCGATTAGGCTTGATAGATAATTGGTTAAGGCATGTTGCCGATGTAAAAGAAAAGCATCAAGGGTTGTTGTCGAGTGTCGCTGAGCAACAGCGTTGTGCAGCCCTGTGTGAGTTGAATGTCATTGAACAAGTGCGCAATGTGTGTTTAACCAATGTGGTGCAAGACGCTTGGTATAGACAGCAAGAACTCACCGTACTGGTTGGGTGTATGGTTTAGAAGATGGCTTGTTGAAAGCGCTCAACTCGCAAACTTGCCATGGCAGTGAAGTGGACCTAATGCATCGTAAGGCGGTAGAACATATTGCCGAGCGTTATCTTAAATGAGTATATGAATGTAGAAAGGAGCTGCTAGGCTCCTTTTTACAAATAGAATTAGCTTATTCAGCCTTATCTGCTGGATCTTGCTCAGCAAGTTTCGCCTCAAGCTGAGCAACTTTTTCTTCTAATTGCATCAGCTTTTCACGGGTTCTGATCAGCACTTGTGATTGAATATCAAATTCTTCACGGCTGACAAAATCCATCTCAGTTAACTTATTCTGGATAGCTTGTTTGGTTTTTGACTCGAAAGTCTCTGCTAGAGTTTTTACACCCTGTGGCATGTTGCTAGAAATCTGCTTGGCGATCTCTTCAATTTTAGCTGGGTTGATCATGATTGATTACCTGATATGAAGGCGATTAATTAAACTTACGCCATAGTAGCAAATTCGGTTTAGTTTCGGCACCTTTCTAGATCAAATGCTGTTTAATCATACTAGTTAGTCACTGGGCTTTGCGATAGAATTACCGCCCCAGAATTTCGGACCTGCCAAAAATGAAACTCAATCCTAAACAAGATGAAGCGGTTAAATATATCAGTGGCCCTTGCCTCGTTTTAGCGGGCGCAGGCTCAGGTAAAACGCGCGTAATTACCAACAAAATTGCTTACCTTGTGCAACATTGCGAATACCAAGCGAAGAACATTGCTGCGGTAACCTTTACCAACAAAGCTGCCAAAGAAATGCGCGAGCGTGTAAGTCAAACGCTGGGCAAGCAAGAGGCAAAAGGTCTATGGGTTTCTACCTTTCACACCTTGGGTTTAGAGGTCATCAAAAAAGAGCTTAAAACACTGGGATTTAAACCGGGCTTTTCGTTATTTGACGATCAAGACACCCACCAACTATTGGCAGAGTTGACAGAGAAAGAATTAGACAGAGATAAAGATTTACTGAATTTGCTGAAGATGCAAATTGGCAGTTGGAAGAATGAGCTTATTTTACCTGAACGCGCTATTCGCGAAGCCCGTGAACCACAGAAAGCCTTGTTCGCGCAACTCTATGCCCGTTATGCGGTGCAGTTACGTGCATATAACGCGTTAGATTTTGATGACTTAATTATGATCCCAACTTTACTGTTGGCGCAAAACCCAGATGTGAGAGAGCGCTGGCAGGCGCGTTTTCGTTATTTGCTGGTGGATGAATATCAAGATACCAATACCAGCCAGTATCAGTTGGTTAAATTGCTGGTGGGTGAGCGTGCGCGCTTTACCGTGGTAGGGGATGATGACCAATCAATTTATTCTTGGCGTGGGGCAAAGCCGCAAAACCTAGTATTGCTATCAAAAGATTTCCCAGGATTACGCTTGATTAAGCTGGAGCAAAATTACCGAAGTGCAGGGCGAATTCTGAAAGCTGCGAATATTTTGATCGCCAATAACCCGCATGAATTTGATAAAAAGCTGTTTAGTGAACTCGGTTATGGCGACCCAATTCGAGTGATAGCGACCAAAGACGAAGAGCACGAAGCAGAACGCGTAGTTGCCGAAATCATCTCCCATAAGTTTATGAAGCGTACCAGTTATAAAGATTACGCCATTTTATATCGCGGTAACCACCAAGCGCGAGTGTTTGAAAAAGCGCTAATGAGTAACCGCATTCCTTACAAAATAAGTGGTGGCATGTCGTTCTTTGCACGCAGTGAAATCAAAGACATCATGGCTTACTTACGCTTGTTAGTGAATCAGGATGACGACAACGCATTTTTACGTATTGTGAATACACCAAGACGAGAAATTGGCCCAGTTACACTCGAAAAGTTAGGTAGCTTAGCCAACGAAAAGCACATCAGTTTATTCGAGGCGTGTTTTGAGCCTGAACTGGCAAGCCGACTAGCAGGGCGTGGCTTTAATGCGCTCATGGGTTTCGCCCGTTGGGTGGTTGAGCTCTCAGATAGAGCAACGCGTGGAGACACATTAGAAGCGGTGAAAGACATGGTACGTGAAATTAATTATGAAGCGTATTTATATGAATCTTCACCTAGTGCAAAAGCGGCAGAAATGCGTATGAAAAACGTCTCTGAGCTATATCGTTGGATCACCGATATGTTAACGGGTGATGCTGATAACCCACCGATGACCTTGCCCGAAGTAGTCAGCAAGCTAACACTTCGCGATATGTTAGAGCGTAACGAAGAAGAAGACGATAGCGATGCAGTGCAGTTACTGACGTTGCATGCCTCGAAAGGTTTGGAATATCCGCACGTCTTTATGGTGGGGATGGAAGAGGGGTTCTTACCACACCAGACTAGCATTGACGAAGACAATGTAGAGGAAGAGCGTCGTCTTGCCTATGTGGGGATCACTCGCGCGCAGCAAACCTTGACTATGACATATGCTAAGAATCGCCGTCAGTTTGGTGAAGTATCTACACCGGAGTTGAGTCGTTTTGTGCAAGAGTTACCACAAGATGATTTACAAATTGAAGGTCAGAAGAAAACGGTGCAATCACAACAAGAACGCATGCAATCAGGCCAAGCACGCGTTGCTAATTTACGTGCTATGTTAAAGCGATAAAGGTTCTGACTCTGAGGTGAGTTCGATGAAAGAATTGCCTCGAGTATTTTTATCGTAGTTAACTTGCTTGCCGAAGAATAGCTGCAAGCCATGGTTTTCTAATAAGGTTCTGAAATTTAGAATGGCAGGGCCTTTGGCAATCACTTTGCAGTGACGCATCTTAGTCACTGCTAACACACCTTGTAGCTGCACTTCGTAACAAGGTTGCTGTAAAACGCGCTTACTAAAAGTCGAGCTGAGTAATAAGTACTGAAAGTTAATTTTACTAATCAGGCTTAAATCACAACGATCTTTACCGAAGTCATTAAGGCCAACGGCAAATTCCATCTGCGTAAGGGCTTCGAGGTTTTGCAATTGCGTACTAGATGCAAACCTGAGCTCTTCCTCACTAAATAATAAGCATACGTTATGTTTATGCTGTTTTAGTAAATGACAGAGGTGTGTAAAGTTATCGCTTTCGAGTACGACTGCGGCACAGCTAAATAAAAGCTCTTGATGATGTGTTTCACTTAAGAACAGCGCTTTTTTCAATAAAGCAAACTCGAGATCGAGTAATTCATTTTTCTCAGCGGTGAACTTCTTTAACACATCAAAACTGGTGCTGCCTAAAATAGGATGATTGCCGAAGATCTCGAGTAACTGAAGCTGTACTTGATTACTTGAGAAGTCGATGACATCGGTTGACCTAAAGTGTGTCGTTAAGCTACTTAAATTATGTTGTTCAGCTTCAACTTTATTTGAGGTAGTGCCTGCGGTCAGCAGAGGGTGATAAAACTCATAGCGACCTTTGCCTGCATTTTTAGCGTAATACATAGCGGCATCGGCATCGCGAATAATATCGTCAATATGTTGATAGCGTTTGTTTGAATAGGTAATACCAATACTGGCACCGCTGTAAACGGTTTGTCCTTTCATTACGAACGGCTGCTGCATCACTTTTATAATGCGTTTAGCGACGTCTTCAGCTTGTTGTTTATCACTGAGGTGATCTAATAAAATGACAAATTCATCACCAGCAAGACGAGCGAGTAAATCATGATCTCTAATACACTCACCAAAAGCTTTACTGACCCAGATTAAGAATTGATCACCGGCTTGATGGCCTAACTCATCGTTTATTTCTTTGAACTTATCTAAATCAATAAAGAGTACTGAAAAATTATAATCAGGGTGTCTTTGATATTTGAGTAATGTCTTTTCTAATTGAGTTAAGAATAAACTGCGATTTGGCAAACCTGTCAGCGGATCGTGATGCGCGTCGTGATAGAGCTGCTTTTCAATCTTTTTACGCTCTTCAATTTGCATTTGTAGATGCAAATTGCTTTGCTGTAATGCTTTGGTTTTATCTGCAACGCGCTGCTCTAACTGTTGGTGGCTTAGCTTCAGTGCTTGATTGGCAAGATGGGTTTGTAAAACCGATGCGATTTGATTTGAAATGAACGAAATAAGTTCAAGATCTTCATGCGTGAATTCATACGCGTCATCGTAAGCTTGGCAAGCAATGAGACCAATAACACCATTTGCTGTTTTGAGCGGTGCACCCATCCAGCTGCTTGCTGGTTTGATAATATCATCACCGCTGCGAATGACGATTTGTTGTTTAATTAGCTTATCGGCACGTTTGCGGTTAATTAGCTGACTGCGCTCTGTACTAATAACAAGCTCGCTATAGCCACTTGCAAAAGGGCGTGGGCAGTAATCACCAACTTCATCAATACAATAAGGAAAACTTAACCAGTTAGATTCTTTGTCATATAAAGCAATATAGAGATTATCAGCAAACGTAATTGAACGAATAATTCGATGTACTTGTTTGTATACATCGTCTATGTCAGTAAACTGTGTTGCTAGCTCAGAAATTTTGAAAAGAATTTGCTGGCGGTCTAACGCACGTTTTCGACTTTCTATTTCTTTATTGAGCGCTTCGTTACTTTGCATGACCGCACGAGTACGAATTTTTACTTCAGACTCAAGTAACTCACGTTTCTTAACACGCTCTATGGCTGTACCCAAATAAAGTGAGATAAATTCAAGTAGTTCCACTTGCTGTTCATTATAGCTTAGAGCAGCTTCATAGCTTTGCGTCACCATCACACCAATAATGTGTCTATTTTGGCGGATAGGCACGCCTAACCAGTGCTCAGCAGGTGTACCAAGCAATTTGAACTGGCCTTCCTCACTAAGACGACTCATTTCTTGCTTATTGATATGAACGGTTTCGCCTTTTCTAAAAGTAAAACCTGTCACACCTTCAGAAAAGTGATGTGACTCTTGAATTGGCACAGAGATACCATCTTTTTCATCAATAAAATAAGACAACTCTAAGGACTGGGTATATTGGTTTTGCAACACGACATAAAAGCTGTTGCTAGGTAAGTATTGCTTAAGAATATCGTGAATAGCCGGGTACAGCAGAGTTAGCTCAGCCACAGTATTCGCCAGCTCAGACAATTGTATGAGTGCATTCTGTAATTGATCTCGCTGTTTATACTTTTGTAAGAGCTTGTTTAGCTTCTTATTTTTATACTTTAGGCGAGTAGCTAAAAGTGCGGGATCTTCCAATGATTTTACCCAATTATTATTAATATTGCTTATTTATTAAGCTTATGATTCCACTTTTGTCATGGAGGGTCAAGGAGAAAATAGGGAGCAAAAAGGGGAGTTGAGAAAAATTGAATTTAAATGAGAGGTGATGGCCACCTCTCATTAAAAAGTATTACTTTTTAGTCATGAAATCGACTGCTGCTGCAATCTCTTCATCAGAACAATCCATACAAGTACCGCGAGGTGGCATTGCATTAAAACCATTAATTGCATGCTCTACTAATAACTCACGACCTTTTGTCAAACGAGCAGCCCAGTCATCAGCTGTTTTTGGCGCGCCTAGTGCACCTGTACCATGACAAGCAGCACATGACACCTGATAAACTTGCTCACCTGAACGAGGGCCGGTAGGCGCTGCTGGAGCGGCAGCTGCTGCACCTGCTAAGTATACTGAACCTACTGGTGCTAAGCGTTTTTTAATCGCTTCGTCAGTTAAAGCGTTATCAAAAGGTTGTGCGTAAACAGTTGTTGATAGCAATAATAAAGCTGCTGAAAGTTTTTTCATTTGTCTTGCTCACTTCGTTGGTGATGTGCTCAATCACGATAGATGACGGAATAATCACGCGATTATAACGCCACCTATTGATTTATAAAACGTTAACTTGGCAAATTAGACTAAAAACTGATTATTTTTTGCGTTAACGCAACTTTAGCCACTGACTTAGAGCGGATTAAGCTAACTCTACAAGCTTGGCCATGGCTTTTTGAATACCTGCGGATGCCTCTGAAATAGACTGAGCAAGCATGTAGGCTGGCGTACTAATTACCTTTTGAGCTTCATCAATAACTATGTCATCAACTGCACAGTTAATATGTTCAGCACCTAATGCAGACATAGCAGCGGCAGTGTCTGCGTCATTGCCAATGGTTGCTTTGATACCTTTAGCATGTATATGGCCAACCAATGCAGGGGCGATACAGACATAAGCGATAGGTTTCTTTTGCTGATTAAATGCTTCACAAGTAGTTTTTAAAGCCGCAAGAATTGTCGACTCACCGCCTTTAAACGCAAAGTCACTTAAGTTTTTCGCTACGCCAAAACCACCAGGGATCGCGAGTGCATCAAAGTCATTTGCATTAAGCGTATCAAGGTCATGTATTTCACCTCTCGCAATCCGTGCAGCTTCAATAAGTACGTTGCGCTTTTGGTCCATTTCTTCGCCGTTAAGATGATTAACCACATGGTGTTGATCAATATTTGGTGCGAAGCATTGGTAACTTGCTCCTGCCATTTCTAAATGCAACATAGTTAGAACAGACTCATGGATCTCGGCACCATCAAACACGCCACAGCCACTCAGTATTATCGCGACTTTTTTCATGGTTTTTCCTTCTTTAAAGTTGATAAACCTATTTATATTGAAAGTAGTGTATGTTCAGATCAAAAAATTATAAAGGATCTTGTTTGATCTCTGATCAAATCTTGGTAGTATGTCCGCCCGCTTTGGAAGAGTGGTAAATAATAACAGTGGCAATGACCGCCAATAAATTAGCTTTTCCACATTTCGCTTTATATTTCTGTTTAAGCGCAAAATGTTAAACCCCCTTAAAATCAAAGGTTTTAGGGCTGCTTTCTCGATCTTGAAATTTACATCCTGAATATTTACATCTTTATCTACAAAGTTATCCACAGATTGTTCTGCTTCGAATAGGCTTTATCTGGACATAATTACTCGAGTTATCCGCTTGCTTATGGCATCCTTACTGGGTTTTTAAAAGTTCATTTAGGATCCACTAAATTATGTCTCAGATCCCCGAAAATCCTTTGATCTTGGTCGATGGTTCTTCTTATTTATTCCGTGCGTATCATGCTCCACCGCATTTAACCAATTCAAAAGGTGAAGCGACGGGTGCCATCTATGGTGTGATCAATATGTTGAAGAGCCTGGTTAGGCAATTTAACCCGAGCCATATGGTTGTCGTATTTGACGCCAAGGGTCCGACATTTAGAAATGAAATGTACAGCGAGTATAAAGCGCACCGCCCGCCAATGCCTGATGATCTGCGTACTCAAATTGAACCGATCCATGAGATTATCAAAGCCATGGGTTTACCTTTAGTTAGCATCACAGGCGTTGAAGCCGATGATGTAATAGGTACCTTTGCACGCATTGCGTCTGAGCAGCAACGTCATGTGTTGATCAGCACGGGCGATAAAGATATGGCTCAGCTCGTGAATGAGCATGTCACCTTAATTAACACCATGACTGATACCGTTCTTGATCCACAGGGTGTGGTTGATAAGTTTGGTATTGGTCCTGAGCTTATCATTGATTATCTTGCTCTGATGGGTGATAAGGTCGATAACATCCCAGGTGTGCCAGGTGTGGGTGAAAAAACGGCACTGGCTATGCTGCAAGGCATTGGCTCAATTAAGTCACTCTATGAAAGATTGGATGATATTGCGGGTCTTGGTTTCCGTGGTTCTAAAACCATGGCTAAAAAACTCGAAGAACATAAAGCGCAGCTAGAGCTGTCTTATGAATTAGCGACCATTAAACTAGACGTTGAAGTTGAGCAAAACCTAGAGACTTTCGCGATTGCTGACATGAATAAAGATCGTTTGATCGAACTTTATGGGCAATGTGAATTTAAGCGTTGGCTCAGTGAATTACTAGACGGTAAAGAAGCGCCTAAAACAGCAGCAGAGCAAGCACTGCCTGAAGCGAAAAAAATCGAAGCGCATTACGAAACCATTTTAACTGAAGCTCAGTTAACCGCTTGGGCCGAAAAGCTTAAAAGTGCAGAGCTAATAGCATTTGATACCGAAACAACCAGCTTAGACTATATGCAAGCTGATTTAGTCGGTATGAGCTTTGCGGTGACAGAAGGCGAAGCCGCTTACTTACCGATTGCGCATGATTACATGGGCGCGCCGGAGCAACTTTCGAAAGCGCTAGTATTCGACGTATTAGGTCCAATTCTGGCTGATGACAATGTTAGAAAAGTAGGACAGAACCTTAAATACGATAAAAGCGTATTGGCTAGAGCTGGTTTAGAACTCAATGGTATTGCTTTTGATACTATGCTTGAGTCTTATGTATTTAATAGTGTTGGCACACGTCATGATATGGACTCATTGGCATTAAAATACTTAGGCCATAAGAATATCAGCTTTGAAGAAATTGCCGGTAAAGGCAAAGCGCAACTGACATTTAATCAAATTGAGTTAGAGAAAGCTGCACCTTACGCCGCAGAAGACGCTGACATCACATTGCGTCTGCATAATCAACTATGGCCTATGCTGGAAGAGCAATCAGATCTACTCCCTGTATTTAACGACATTGAGCTGCCGTTACTATCTGTGCTATCAGATATCGAACGTACCGGTGTGAAAATCGATAGCCAAATGTTGGCAGAGCAAAGTGTCGAAATCGCTGCGCGCCTAACTGAGCTTGAAAAAGAAGCGTACGAGATTGCAGGCGAAGAATTTAACTTAAGTTCGACTAAGCAATTACAAGCGATCCTATTCGACAAGCTTGGCTTGCCGGTATTGAAGAAAACCCCTAAAGGTGCCCCTTCAACGGCTGAAGAAGTACTGCAAGAATTAGCACATGATTATCCGTTGCCGAAACTTATCATTGAGCACCGTGGTTTAGCTAAGCTTAAATCTACTTATACCGAGAAACTGCCTAAGCTAGTGAACCCTGAAACGGGTCGTGTACATACCTCTTATCATCAGGCTGTGACCGCAACAGGTCGTCTAAGCTCAAGCGATCCAAACTTACAGAATATTCCAATCCGAAATGAAGCGGGTCGTCGTATTCGTCAGGCATTTATTGCCGATGAAGGGCACGTGATTTTGGCGGCGGACTACAGCCAGATTGAATTGCGTATTATGGCGCACTTGTCACAAGATGCAGGCTTATTGAAAGCATTCGCTGAAGGTAAAGACGTACACAGTGCAACAGCATCTGAAGTATTCGGTGTACCACTTGAAGAGGTCACCTCGGATATGCGTCGTAAAGCAAAAGCGGTTAACTTCGGTTTGATCTACGGCATGAGTGCCTTTGGTTTAGCGCGTCAGCTCGATATTCCACGTAATGAAGCACAACATTATATGGATAAGTATTTTGAGCGCTTCCCGGGTGTACTTGAATATATGGAACGTACGCGCGAAGAAGCAGCTGAAAAAGGGTATGTCGAAACGCTATTTGGCCGTCGCTTGCATTTGCCAGATATCAAGGCAAGAAATGGTGCGCGTCGTAAAGCGGCTGAGCGCGCAGCGATCAACGCACCAATGCAAGGCACCGCCGCTGATATCATCAAAAAAGCCATGCTGAAAGTGGCACAATGGCTTGCTACGCAAACGACCAATGACATCAAACTACTTATGCAAGTGCACGATGAATTAGTATTTGAAATAGCGAAAGATAAAGTAGAAGCGTTTAGCGAACGCATTTGTTCTTTAATGAGCGAAGCGGCCAATTTAGATGTGCCATTGTTAGTTGAAGCTGATTACGGCGACAACTGGGAACAAGCACACTAATTAGCTTACTCGAACTTTAAAAAAGAGGCTTTATGCCTCTTTTTTTATGTCTTAAGAAAATAGAGCAATTAAGTTAGTACTCAGATATAGCGGGGCTTACAAGGGCTATAAAGTAAAAAAAGCGTAAACTTAGGCAACAGAATGTTTAAAAAATATCAAATTGGCCTAAGTTTTGCTTTTTGGCATTTATTTTTTTGTATCCATTTGTTACAGTGCGCGCGTCCTCATCCTGTAGGACATCCTGTTGATGATGTATCTCTCGCAAGAAGATACTGAGTATTGATAGCTTCTCCCCAGAATTGCTATAGCGGCCCTCCTAGTTTTCGAGGGCCGTTTTTTTCTTCACGACTTTTATTATTTTTAATTCCTTCATAATTCCTCGACAGTTACACTGTACCTTTCTGACATTAATACCAATCCGCACTAACACTTAATCATTTATAGGGATTAAACCTGATGATAGCTGCGTTAAAGATTTCTCATTTAGAACAACTAAATAACGAAATATTTGCCTTGTCTACATGGATGTAGGTACCTCAGCGATAGCAGGACGCGTGAGCTGTGCTACCAACAAGGTTTTCTTGCCTCAAAATAGACCACTTGGTTAAGCGGATTGTTATAATTCAATTTTTGCGAAATCGGTTTTTAAATTCATACCGTAATGGCTAACAAATAATTTTAGATAGGACTCGTCATGCTTAAACCTGTACTTCTTTCTCTGTCTTTACTGTCGACTCAAGCATTTGCCGCCTGGCAATTAGATAATGATGCAAGCCAACTGAGCTTCACTTCTATTAAGAAAAACAGCATTGCTGAAAACCATCATTTTGAACAACTTGCAGCGCAGATAGATGACAATCAATTAAGCATGGTGATTGAGTTGGCGAGTGTTGAGTCGCTGATCCCGATTCGTAATGAGCGTATGCAAAAAATGTTGTTTAATGTCGCGCAATTTCCTAAGGCTGTGATTGAAGCCGATTTAGCGCCGTATTTAGGCAGCTTAAAACTAGGCTATCAGGTACTAAAATCAGTACCGGTGACACTTAATCTGCATGGTCAAAAGCAACAGCTCATGTTAGACCTTGCGGTTGTGCAAACGGCAAGGCAATTAATCGTTAGTCCAACTAAAGCAGTTTTAGTGAATGCTGCTGATTATAAACTTGAACAGGGTATCGAAGCGCTGCGTAAAATTGCAGGACTAGACAGTATTGCGCAATCTGTGCCTGTGACCTTTAATTTAGTATTTAACCAGCAAGACTTTTAGTTAACCTGAGCTGTGGTTAAGGGATTTATTCACGTGTTGATATTGAATTGATACATGTTTTTTAAAGTCTGCAGCCGGAAACTTTTAAGGATAACAAGGCGAGTTTACGAGTCAATAGCTCGCCTATTGTAAGTAAATTCAACGATGTTAGCGTTGAAAGTGGCCGCTGGAGAAAGATTTATTATCCAGAGTACAGGTTAGTTAGAAATGCAAAGCCTGAATGAATTACAAGCGGCGTTACTGACGCCACACGCGCCAACCGAAAAGTGGCCACAACAAACTTGCAGTAGCGGTGATATTCGCATTGATAAAGAAGGGCGTTGGTACTACCAAGATTCCGAAATTAAAAGGCAGGCACTTTGTCGGTTATTTGCCAGTGTATTGCAGTGTCAAGACGGCGTTTATACCGTTACAACACCTGCAGAACAATGTGAGGTTGATGTAGAAGATGTGCCATTTATCATTGTTGGTTGGCGAGTAATAAGTTCAGAACAAGGTAATGTGATTGTTTGCCAAGATAACCTTGAACGAGAATGGCCAATATTGGGCGAGTTTGAAATCGAAACTCGTTTATATCAAGGACAAGAGGTGCCTTACTTAAAGTTGAACTATGGCTTGGCGGCAAGGGTGAATAGGGTGGTTTATTATCAGTGGGCAGAAAGCGCTGAGCAAGATGGCAAAGGTCTCTATCTTAACTCAGCGGGGCAGTCATATTATCTGACTTAACGTGCTTATTCAGAGTCTGGCTGTTCGGGCTCTGACTCTGTTTCAACATCATCTTCAGGCTTATAAGGGCCTAAATACCAGTCATCAAGTTTCCAAGCAAGCTCTTTCAAGCCAATCCCTTTCAATGAAGAGAAAGCACACACGGTAATGTCTGCGTCGAGTTCAGCTAATTTCTTTTTAACCTGAAGGACTTCAGCTTTACGCTTACCTTGCTTTAATTTATCTGCTTTGGTTAATAGTGCTAAGACTGGGATTTCTGAATCGACCGCCCAGTTAATTAAATCCATATCCAGATCTTTAAGTGGATGGCGAATATCCATTAGGACAACGATGCCTTTTAGACTCTTACGCTTTTGTAAGTATTCGCCCAGCGCGCGTTGCCACTTTTTCTTCATCTCAAGAGGGACTTTTGCAAAGCCATAACCCGGTAAATCGATTAAGCGCTTATCTTCATCTAATTCGAAGGTATTGATAAGTTGCGTACGACCCGGTGTCTTACTGGTTCTTGCTAGCTTTTGATCGGTCAGTGCATTTAATGCGCTTGATTTACCCGCGTTCGAACGGCCAGCAAATGCGACCTCAATACCAGAATCAATTGGTAGACGGCTGATATCTGGTGCACTGGTAATAAATGTGGCTGTTTGGTATTTCATTCGTGACTTGATCACGGGCTCTCCTGACAGATTGAAGATATTAATTAGGCTATTTTATACCAGTTAGTTATTTGGCAAAAGCAAGCATTTACAGATGATTTCAGTGTGAAATGACTTTTTTATTGATTTTTAAAATTAATCTAGGTCAAAACCCTATAATTTATAAGTCTAATATGAGTAGAAAACGTGCCAGAAAAATTTAAATCGTGTAGAATAGCCAACTAGCAAAGTAAAAATAGCATTGATTTTTCCCTAGCAACCCTGAAAATAGGTGTTTCAATCGCTAGGTATTAATTACAGGGTCGGAAACAGAGAATTTACCATGAAAAAAATAGCATTAACTTTAACGATGTTGCTTGGTAGCTTGTCAGCGAGCAACGCACTAGCATTTGATGGCGATGCCGAAGCAGGCAAAGCGAAGGCTGCTACTTGTGCCGCGTGTCATGGTCCAGATGGCAACGCACCTGTAAACATTTATCCAAAAATTGCAGGTCAGCACGCTGACTATATTTATAAGCAGTTAAAAGAGTTTAAGCTAGGTATGACGTCTGGTGGTAAAGAAGGTCGTATGGATCCTGTAATGAGTGGTATGGCTATGCCGCTTTCAGATCAAGATATGAAAGACCTATCTGCTTATTTCGCTTCTCTAACTATGAGTGCAGGTACAACACCTGAAGATGTAGTTGAAGTAGGTAAAAAGTTATACATGGCAGGTGATGCTGAGCGCGGTATTCCTTCATGTGCAGCGTGTCACGGTCCACGTGGTAACGGTACATCACTTGCTAAGTTCCCGAAAATATCTTTCCAACATCCTGGATATATCAAAGCGCAGCTTGAGAAATTCCGTGATGGTTCACGTAACAATGACATGAATGGCATGATGCGTGATATCGCGAAAAAATTAACAGACAAAGATATTGAAGTACTTTCTAAGTACTTAGGTGGCTTACACTAATCGCTAAGCTACTAAAGTAGTATAGTTTAGTTATCTTTCTGATAATAAACTATATATTAGTCAAAAGGCAGCCTTGGCTGCCTTTTTTGATCCCCGAATACTTGTTAGATAATACCCATTCCATTTGTAAGACATTTGCCATAGATGCGTGTAAGTTATTGCTTAAATTTATCCATTAAATAAGTGTAAGTTATTGTTTTTATTTTGATCACATAAAGTTGATTCAGATCTTTTCAAAAAAAAGGTTATTAACCAGTTGTAACGAAATCATTAAGGAGTAGATTACTACGTGTTGCCAAGACAACAAAACAAAACGGAAACATCGCAACTGGAAGCGTAGGCAGCAATAGTTAGTACTAACTTGGTACTCTATGGATGAACAAGAAAGCGTTAGGAAGACCGAAAATAAAAAATAGTCTCATGGAAGTATAAAATAAAAACAATATGGACTATGTACGGAAGCACTAATAAAAATACGGATAGTAAATAAAAATAATAATAAGGCTTAAAAAAGTCGAAGGGAGAAGTGTCCAAGTTTGTGACGCTCAGATTAGATAGGCGGTAGAGAGCAATCTCTGCCGCCTTTTTATTTGTGCCGCGGTGCTTTGCTGGTACAATAGCCGACCAATTTCAAAGTCGGTATCTTATTCATCATGTCAGTATGTGGTTTATGTGGCTCAGATGAGTTACAGCCTTATCACCAAGATAAACGTCGCCGTTATTTACAATGTACGCAGTGTGCACTTGTGATTGTTGATGAGCGAGATCGTTTATCTCCTGAAGATGAAAAAGCCATCTACGATACTCACGAAAATAGCTTACATGATGAAGGTTATCGTCGCTTTTTATCTCGTGCTTTTGAGCCGACGATAGAAAGAGTACCTTCACACAGCAAGGGCTTAGACTTTGGTTGTGGGCCAGGGCCTTTATTGGCAGAAATGTTCAAAGAAGTAGGCTTTGAAATGGCTTGTTTTGATTTGTTCTATGCAAATGAGCCTGAAGTGCTGACTAAAACGTATGACTTCATAACGTGCACTGAAGTAATTGAGCATCTATCTCTGCCCGGTGAGGTGTTAGCAAAATTGCTGTCACTACTCGAGGCTGGCGGCCCTTTGGTATTGATGACTAAACTGATTATTGATCAAAATCGGTTTGCTCAATGGCACTATAAAAATGATTTAACCCATATCGCATTCTTTAGCCGTGAAACATTTGACTATGTCGCGGCGCGCTTTGACTGTCAGGTTGAATTTATCGGCAATGACGTCATTGTATTAACTAAGTCGAAAAAGTAACGACAGAGAAGATTTATGACTAGAAAGAAAAAATCACGTAAGGTAGCTCAAACGGGTACCCCGCGTTTAAGTAAAGAAAAGCTATTAGAGCTACGCGCTCTAAAAGACCAGCGCAAGAAAAAATCTAAGGGCGCCAAAGCTGGGTCGCGTAATGCACCGGAGGCGCTTAAAGAAGACAAGCAAGTAACTGCAGGCTCGGGTAAGAAAGACAAGCGTTTAGGCAGTAAAAAGCCAATTAGCTTGAAACCTGAAGCGGCTAAGCCTGAATCTGCTGCACCTAAGATGATGCGTCACTTAAAGCCTCAGGTTGAGTTAAAAGAGGTGAAGCCGTCACTTACTCCTGAGCAAGAGTTAGAACAGCTAGAGAATGATCCACGTCTAATGAAGCTACTGGAGCAGCATGAACGTGGTGAGTTGATTACAGGTAAAGATGCGAAGTTCTTCAATCGCTCAGTAGCACGTCACCAAGAGCTGTGCGAGCTACTCGGTATTGATGATGAGTTTGAAGAAGATGACATCATTGAAGATGATCCTTTAGAGAACTTCATGTCAGACGATTTGGCTAATGAGTGGTTTGATGACGACGATGAAGAGTATAAATAATGGCAACTGAGTGGATCATTGCACTGGTTATTGGTGCACTTATTATTGCTGGTTTATCTTTTTATGCAGGTAAGCTGATTTGGCAAGTGAAAGCTCAAAATGAACTCATTGCCAAAAAGCGTGCAGAACATGAAGCTGAGCAAAAGAAAAAGCGTCAAGAGCGTAATGCCAAGCTTGCTGACAGTATTAATCTCATTGCTAAAGCCATGAATCAAAAGCAATGTGAGTATTCGGAAGGGTGTTTGCGTATTTGGGTTCTTATTTCTCAATATGGTTTTGAGAAAGAAGTTAACCTAGAAGAAATTTACCCGGGCATTCATCAAATGTATGAAGTGGTAAAAGACATGCCGACGCACGATGCTCGTAAGAAGTACTCTAAAAAAGAAATCTTCAAAATGGACACTGAGCGCTGGCGTGCTGAAGAACGTCTTGAGAAAGACATTCTTAAAGATTGTGAGCAACTGGTTAGCGAGTTCCAAGCCTTGCCTGGCAGTGAGAACGTGGTATTCCAGTAATCACTTTTAAAAAGTAAAAGAAACGCGACCAAGGTCGCGTTTTTTGTGCTTGTTCCATTAATGACATAAAGCAGCGATAACGTTAAAATCAAAGAAAAAATAAAAGCATAAATATGGATCATTTAACTCGCGTTTATCATTTTCGTTATCTTCGACAGTTGCTTGAAGTGAAGCGCTTTTTAAAAGTTAACCCTAGTCTTTTGCCAGCTGTAATTTACTTGGTTTCAAGTGGTGCGGGTCTGTACTATCTGACGTGTTTGTTGTCTCACTTTGGTTTTGATGGGCTAAAACACATTGGGCTCGGTGATTTTCTTACGATTATTTTTTCAAGCTTTTGGTTACTCGGAGCATTCGTTGCCTTTCTGGTGCTATTGGTCTTCTTTATTCCCATAGATCGCGCTTCTTCAAGTATTCAATTTTTGTCTATTGGCAAATTTATGAGTGCCTTGAACCGGCCATTTTTAAAGATCCCCGTTTTATATGGCTTTAGCTCTTCAGTCATCGCTATTTTTTTTAGTGCAAATATTTTGGCAGAGAGTCGAGCTAGCGAAATCAAACATACAAAGCCAGATTTAGTCGAGGTCAGTTTTAACTATCCAGTGAATTGGCTAGGTAACACGATAACAAAATTAAATGCAGTAAAAGTGGTGGCCAGTACAAGTCGGTATGTGTTTATTTACCATCCAGATACAAAAAAATCGGTAGTGGTACCTCTGGGAAATATCGCCACTATTTTTAATGTAAAACAGGGGGAGATATGAATCGGATCACGACGGATGAAGCATATTTTGCTTGGTTTAAATCTTCATTAGAAAAAAACAAAGCTTTTTTCTATGAGCACCCCAGTGTGTTATTGTCCTTAACTTATCTGGCGCTCAGTTTCTCAGGTTTAATTTATCTCTATGTACTTGGGCGTGGCGTTGGTGTGGACATTATCAAATATCTAGAGCTGGTTGACTTCTTCATGGCGTTTCTGGCAACCCCTCAAATTTTATATTCTTGTATTGGAGCGATTAGCACCACTGCAATCGGGTTTTTCTTAATACAAAAAAGTGAGAAAGCAAAGTCAAAACGAACTGAGCCGAGTGTAGGTTGGAGAAGCTGGTTTGAGACATGGCGGCCTTTTTATAAAGTGAATCCTCTTATTTTAGGTATGTTTGCTCTTCTTACTATGCCAATGATTTACTCAGCTGTAAGCGGCCATAATGATGCAAAAAGTGTGCTCCAAGAGGGGGGTAAGGTTTATCAGATTGACTTGGTAAATCCAGTGTCAATTCATGAACAATCTATGCTTCGTTTTGACCATTTAAAGCTAGTCACAGAAACCGAGCGGTTTAGCTTTTTTTACTCTGTAGAGTTAAAGCAAGTTTTGTTGATTACTCGCGATAATATCGCCAGTGTGCAGCTTGCTAGCCAGGACTATGATAACTAGTCATGTCTTCTTATCGCTGTCTCTTTGTAGTGGTACCTTGAATTGGGTTTGTTGTCAGTATGGAGTCTATCTAAAGTAGATGGTGTCAGTTGTGTCGAGGGCTAAAAAAGGAAATACAAACCCGACATAAAGTCGGTGATACCTAGGGTATAGAGTCTTTTTCTGAGGGAGGCTTAACTAAACGTTTAAGATAGTAGCTGTTAGAGCGACGTAATCAATAGCCACGGGGCTATATCTATGAAGCTAATATGTTTAACTTGGTTGATATGGGGAGAGGCCATATTCGTCAACGACAGCTCATTAGACATTTCTTCAGCAGGGCGTTTTTCTTAGCAGTATGCTCAGCCGTTAATTTTATACTTACCCAAATTAAGTCGGTCAATATGCTGTATTTCAGGCACAAAAAAACGCCCAACGGGGGGCGCTTTTGATAAAGGAATTGGTTTTGCTAATTAGCCGCGAGGACCAGCTTGCTTAATCGCTTCTGATACATCGTACTTCTCAAAGTTAGCTTGGAAGTCAGTTGCTAATTTAGCTGCGTACTCAGCGTACTTCTCTTTGTCTTCCCAAGTATTGATTGGGTTAAGAAGTTCAGTTGCAACACCTGGTACTGCTACTGGTACGTCTAGATTCAGTGACTCGATGTGTTGAGTTTCAACATCAGCAAGGTTACCAGATACGATAGCATCAACAACAGCACGTGTTGTAGGGATGTCAAAACGCTTACCAATGCCGTAAGGACCACCTGTCCAACCTGTGTTAACTAGGTATACTTTCGCGCCAAACTCACGTACACGCTTCATTAGAAGCTCTGCGTAAACGCCAGCTGGACGTGGGAAGAATGGTGCGCCGAAACAAGTTGAGAACGTTGACTCGATGTCAGACGTTGAACCGATTTCAGTTGAACCTACTTTCGCTGTGTAACCACTTAAGAAGTGGTAAGCTGCTGCTTCTTCAGAAAGTACAGATACTGGTGGTAGAACACCACTTACGTCACATGTTAAGAATACAACTGCTTTTGGCTCACCTGCACGGTTTTCAACTTTACGCTTTTCAACGTGCTCTAGTGGGTAAGCTGCACGCGTGTTTTGCGTTAGGCTTGTGTCGTTAAAGTCTGGTACACGGTTTTCATCTAGTACTACGTTTTCTAGAATTGTACCGAACTTGATTGCGTTCCAGATAACAGGTTCGTTCTTTTGCGAAAGGTCGATACATTTAGCGTAACAACCGCCTTCGATGTTAAATACGCTGCCAGGTGCCCAACCGTGCTCGTCATCACCGATAAGGAAGCGCGTTGGATCTGCTGATAAAGTAGTTTTACCAGTACCAGAAAGACCGAAGAATAATGCTGTGTCGCCAGCTTCACCAACGTTTGCACTACAGTGCATTGGTAAAACACCTTTTGCAGGAAGTAGGAAGTTCTGAACAGAGAACATCGACTTCTTCATTTCACCGGCGTAATGCATACCTGCCAGTAGTACTTTGCGCTGTGCAAAGTTGATGATAACTGTACCATCGCTGTTTGTGCCATCACGCTCTGGGTCACATACAAATGAAGGTACATTTAAGATCTGCCACTGAGGTAAATCTGATGCATTGTATGATTTAGGTTCAATAAACATGTTTTTAGCGAAGATGTGGTGCCACGCTGTTTCAGTTGTTACAACAACTGGAAGGTAGTGTTCAGGATCTGCGCCAACTTCTAGGTGAGAGACGAAGTGGTCATTTTCCTGTACGTGTGCTTCTACACGTGCCCATAGCGCATCAAACTTTTCAGCATCGAAAGGACGGTTAACATTGCCCCATTGGATTTCAGTTTCGGTGCTTGGCTCTTTAACGATAAAACGGTCACTTGGTGAACGACCTGTACGACGGCCAGTTTTAGCTACGAAAGCTCCATTTGCGGCTAAAGTCCCTTCGCCACGGCTAATTGCGTGTTCGACAAGTTCAGCTGCAGTTAAATCGACAAAACGAGTAGCGCTTGATGTCATGTTATTACCTAAATGTGAGAATTGAACGGGATAGCTCTGAGTTCTTAATACTCTTAAGCTGAAATTATAGTAACAGATGAAATTGAGATATTCGAGCCTTTGGAAGGGTTAAAAAGGTATAAATTTGGTAAAAAACTTGAATAATTTCAATGATACCGGTGTCATAAAAAGCCATTTAAAATGACACCGGTATCATTTTTTAGACATAAAAAAGCCGTCGTTTTGACGGCTTTTTAGCTTATGCTGAGTCAATACTACTTTTAGTTAAAAATAGCCTTGATATCTTGTTCATCAAATCGGTAATTTTTCAGACAGTAATGACAACTGATATTTATTTCACCGTCTTCTGCAACTTGAGCCAGTAATTCATCTTGGCCTACATTCACCAGAGCATTGATGGTCTTGTCTCGACTACAGCCACAAACAAAGTTTAGCTCTTGGGGCTCGAACAATTGTGGGTTGTCTTCGTGATATAGACGTGTCAGTACCGTTTGAGCATCTAGATCTAGTAATTCTTCATCTTTGATGGTGTTACTAAGTGCTTCTAGATGAGTGAAATCTTGTTGTGATTTTTCTTTATTTACAGGTAAAACCTGTAAAAACAAACCAGCAGCTTTGAGTTGCTCACCCGAAGTGCGTGTTGCAAACCATAAACGCGTCTTTAACTGCTCAGACTGTTCAAAGTAACCTTCTAGACATTCTGCTAAATTATCAGAGGTCAAAGGTACAATACCTTGGTAGCGTTCACCTTTAGTTGGGGTGATAGTGATAACCATATATCCCTGACCCATTAGGTCTTGAATACTGCTACCCGTAACTTCGCCTTGTAAGCGCGCAATACCGCGCATATTTTGATTGTGGTCACCGTTTATTACCGCATATTTAACTGGGCCATCACCTTGCAGTTGCACCGCGATATCGCCTTCAAATTTTAAAGTGGCGGTCAGTAGGCTGGTTGCGACTAGCAACTCACCTAATAATTGCTTTACAGGTTCTGGGTAGTCGTGTTCACCGATAATGTCTTTAAACGTTTGTTCGATTTGTACTAGTTCACCACGAACGTCTAACTGATCGAAAATGTAACGGTGTAATAAATCTGATTGCATTTATAAAATCCTAGCTTGATTTTAACTTTAGTAATTCGCGACGTTGTTTTTTATCCGGTTTGGTTTCCGGGCGCGGCGCAAAAAAGCTGTTGTTCTTTCTAGCGATGGCGTTTTGCTCTCGCTTTTCTATACTGTGCTCAGCTTCTTCATATAATAGCTGAGCAAGTGGCGCGGCCTGACGCTTGTCATAGACCTTTAAAATCGTCACTTCCTTTTCCTCATAACCCTGAGCAAGGTTGACAGTCGCACCAATTTCAACCGTTTTACTGGGTTTACAGCGCTGACCGTTATAGTGTACTTTACCACCTTGGATCATTTCTCGAGCAATACTGCGGGTTTTGTAAAAACGCGCTGCCCAAAGCCACTTATCTAAGCGAACCGCTTCTATTTGGCTGTTTTGTTCAGAGGATTGTTTTTTCACAACGAGAATACCATCAAGGATTGAGGGATTTGTGAGGTGAAATTTATCATATATTCAGGCCCAACAAAAGCGGGCGCTGTTCACCCTTCCTTCAACATAATGTGGGTAATCTCACGTAATGCAAGTGTCACAAAGTTTCACATTTGTACGCTTGTTGAATTAATTTCGTCGCGGTACACTTGGCCGTTCAACAGAATAAGAAAAAGTCTCATATGGAATTACAATTACAACAGTTAACGAGCATATTTCAGAAGTTGCCGCATGCCAGACTCAGTCGTTTGGTGGTAGTACTGACTGTTGTTTATATTGCTTATCTATGCGCCCAACTCGTTTGGTTGTTTTGGCCGCAACCACAAAGCGCGAACTTAGCACCGCTTTCAAGTTCAGTAAGCAGTAAAACCAATAACGTCAACACCCAAGTAATTATTCAGCAAAACCTGTTTGGTGTTGCTAACGAAAAACCAAAAGCTCCCCCTAAGCCTGTCGCACGTGTTTCTGATGCACCTAAAACAACATTAAATGTGAAACTTACTGGTATTGTTGCTGTCAGTTTAAATGATACAGCGGGCTTGGCGATTATCGAATCACAGGGGCGACAAGAAACGTACGAAGTAAAAGATGCCATCACAGGTACGCGCGCTAAATTAGCACAAGTGTTGCCTGATCGAGTCTTGCTAGATGTAAATGGCCGTTTTGAAACGCTCATGCTTGATGGTCTTGCTTATACAAAACAAGTGGCCATGCCGGTATCTGGTCCACGTGAAGTGCGTGACGCACAGAGAAAGCCAAGCATCGACCGCTCTGAATTGGCACAGCGTCGCCAAGAGTTACTAAGAGAGCCAGGCAAGTTACTCGATTACATCAGAATCTCTCAGGCTCGAAGAAACGGTGAGTTAATAGGCTATCGTTTAAGCCCAGGAAAAGATCCTGAGCTATTTAAAAAAATGGGTTTAAAGAATAATGATTTGGCCATTGCAATCAATGGTTATCAACTAACGGATATGAGACAGGCAATGACTGCAATGCAAGAGCTCAGAGAAGCCACTGATGCCACAATTAGCATTGAACGAGACGGTCGTGTGATCGACGTACAATTCAGCCTGTAAGCACAATTTTTGGAGTTAATAATAATGAGAAATAAGCTAGACCTCAGAAAAATCAAAAAAGGGTTAGCTAAGTATGCGGCTCTGATGTTTGCAGCTGGGTTATCGTTATCTGTTTCTGCTGTTGAATACGCAGCGAACTTTAAAGGTACTGATATTAATGAATTTATTAATATCGTTGGTAAAAACCTGAACAAGACCATCATTATCGATCCTAACGTTCGTGGCAATATTAACGTGCGCAGTTATGAATTGATGGACGAAGAGCTTTATTACCAGTTCTTTTTAAATGTTTTAGAAGTATATGGCTATGCCGTTATTGAAATGGACAGCGGCATTTTAAAAATCTTACGCAGTTCAGATGGTAAGAAAAGTAATGTGCCCTTAGTTTCAGATAATACTTCGACGGATGGTGACACCTTAGTTACGCGAGTGATCCGTGTTAAGAATGTGTCTGTTCAAGAGCTTGGCCCATTAATTCGTCAGTTCAGTGACCAAAAAGATGGTGGTCATGTGACTAACTTCAGTTCTGCTAACGTGATGATGCTGACAGGCCACGCAGCGTCTGTAAATCGTCTCGTCGATATTATTAAATCAGTCGACCAAGCAGGTGACACGCTAGTTGAAATTATTGAACTCAAGCATGCAACTGCAGATGATGTGGTAAAAGTAGTTGAGAGCATTTATAAGTCATCTGGTAAAAACAGTATTCCTGACTTCCTAATACCAAAAGTTGTGGCAGATAACCGTACCAACAGTGTCATTGTCAGTGGTGAAGGTCAAGCGCGCTCTAGAGCGGTTGATTTAGTGAAGCGTTTAGATGGAGAACTAAAAAGCCAAGGTAATACGCAAGTTTTTTATCTTGATTATGCAAAAGCAGAAGATCTTGTAAAAGTACTACAAGGTGTAAGTAAAACGCTGCAAGAAGAAGCGCAAGGCGGTAACAATAAAAGCCGCAGCCGAAACAACAAGAATGAAACTAGCATTGAAGCGCACCCTGATTCAAACTCATTAGTGATCACAGCACAGCCAGATACTATGCGCTCATTGGCATCGGTGATTAAAAAACTAGATATTCGTCGTGCGCAAGTATTGGTTGAAGCGATCGTTGTTGAAGTGCTTGAAGGTGATGGTATCAACCTAGGCCTACAGTGGATTTCAGAGCAAGGTGGTATGCTGCAATTTAATAATGGTAGTAATGTGCCTGTGGGTTCATTAGCCGTTGCAGCTGAGCAGGCTCGTGATAAAACAATCAAGAAAACCATTACAGGAACCGAAAATGGCAACACAACACCATATGAAGAAACGCAAGAAGGTGATTTAGGTCCTTTGGCTGCATTACTTGGTGGCGTGAATGGTCTTGCTGCTGGCATTATTAAAAATGACTGGGGTGCTATCATTCAGGCAATTTCGACAGATACGAAATCAAACATCCTAGCGACGCCGTCTGTAACTACGATGGACAATGAAGAAGCGTCGATGATTGTGGGTCAAGAAGTGCCAATCATTACTGGTTCGACAACAAGTGGTAATAATACTAACCCATTCCAAACGGTTGATCGTCAAGAAGTGGGTATTAAGTTAAAAGTAACCCCTCAGATTAATGATGGTTCAGCGGTTCAGTTAACCATTGAGCAAGAAGTATCGAGTGTCAGCGGCGCAACTGCGGTAGATATCGCGGTGAACAAGCGTGCTATTAACACGACTGTTATTGCTGACGATGGCGGTATGGTTATTCTTGGTGGTCTAATTGACGAAGACGTGCAAGAAAGTGTGTCTAAAGTGCCACTGTTAGGTGATATTCCAATTCTTGGTCACTTGTTTAAGTCAACGAGTACAACTAAGCGTAAGCGTAACCTTTTAGTATTCATTCGCCCGACGATTTTGCGTGATAGCCGTAGCATGAACGAATTAAGTCATTCTAAGTATAACTTTATTCGTGGTGAGCAAAGTAAGCAGCGTGAAGATGGCATTGACCTGATGCCGTTTGAAGATTCGCCTGTGTTACCTGAGTGGAATGATGCACTGACATTACCACCAACATATGAGCAGTATTTAAAAGAGCAAAATAAGAAAGAGCGTAAAGATGATTGATACTCACAATCAACTAGAGAGTGAGCACGATGAGCTGCTCACTGACGCGCCATTAGAAGAGGTAGCACGCGAGCTGTCTCTTAAACTGCCTTTTTCTTATGCGCGCCGTGTAAATATGTTGCTAGCTGAAAAAGAAGACGGCCTTAAAGTTTTCTATACGGGTGATTTAAATGTTGCTCATTTGCTTGAGATTCGCCGAGTAGCAGGCGCTGAATTTAAGCTTGAACAGCTAGAAGCTGAGAAGTTTGAGTTTATGCTTGAAGAAGCTTACCAACGTGATAGCTCCGAGACTCAGCAAATGATGGAAGACATTGGTAATGAGGTTGACCTATTTTCATTGGCAGAAGAGCTACCGCAAACGGAAGATTTATTAGCGGCTGACGATGATGCGCCGATCATCAAGTTAATCAATGCCATGCTGAGTGAGGCAATCAAAGACGGTGCCTCAGACATTCATATCGAAACTTTTGAACAAGACCTAGTTATTCGCTTTAGGGTAGATGGCGTTTTAAAAGAAGTTTTAAAGCCAAATCGAAAACTTGCGTCGCTACTTGTTTCGCGTATTAAAGTAATGGCTAAGCTTGATATCGCCGAAAAACGTATCCCGCAAGATGGTCGTATTTCGTTACGTATCGCAGGTCGTGCTGTCGATGTTCGTGTATCAACTATGCCGTCAAGCTTTGGTGAGCGTGTTGTACTGCGTCTACTCGACAAAAATAATGCACGTCTAAACCTAGAAGATTTGGGTATGACAGAGCGTAACCGCGAATTATTCAGCGAGCTAATTGCCAAACCGCACGGTATTATTTTGGTGACCGGCCCAACAGGTTCAGGTAAAAGTACCACCTTGTATGCTGGTATGAGTCAAATTAACTCCAAAGACCGCAATATTCTAACGGTTGAAGACCCAATTGAATATGAAATCCCAGGTATTGGCCAAACTCAGGTTAACCCGAAAGTTGATATGACGTTTGCGCGAGGCCTAAGAGCGATTCTTCGTCAAGACCCTGATGTAGTAATGGTTGGTGAGATCCGAGATTTAGAAACCGGTCAAATTGCAGTTCAGGCATCACTGACGGGTCACTTAGTTATGTCGACCCTGCATACAAATACGGCCTCAGGTGCCATCACGCGTATGGAAGATATGGGCGTGGAGCCATTCTTACTGTCTTCTTCTCTGTTAGGTGTGTTGTCTCAACGTCTAGTCCGTACCTTATGTAATGATTGTAAAGAACCACATCAAGCCGATGAACGCGAATGTGAATTACTAGGTGTAGGCAAAGACAGCAATACAATCATTTACCGCCCTGTTGGTTGTGAATCATGTAATTACAACGGCTATAAAGGCCGTACCGGTATTCACGAGCTATTGGTCGTTGATGAAACAGTACGTGAGCTTATCCATAATGGTAAGGGTGAGCAGGCGGTAGAAAAGTATATTCGTACTTTCAGTCCTAGTATCCGTCAAGATGGGTGTTCTCGAGTTCTGAAAGGACAAACTTCTTTAGAAGAAGTGTTACGTGTAACCCGTGAGGAAGGCTAACCATGGCTGCGTTTGAGTATCGAGCGCTCGATGGTAAGGGCAAAGAAAAGAAAGGCATCTTAGAGGGCGATACCGCGAAGCAGATCCGTCAACAACTTCGAGAAAAAGGCATGATGCCTTTAGAAGTAGCGCCGGCTGCTGAAAAAGAAAAGCAGCAATCTGGAGGTGGTTTTAAACTATTTACAGGCTATAAGCCTTCTGTTTCTGATATCGCTTTAATCACTCGTCAATTAGCAACACTTATTCAGTCTTCATTGCCAGTCGAAGCGGCTGTGATGGCTGTGGCTGAGCAGTGTGAGAAACCTCGATTAAAACGTATGTTGATGTCGGTGCGCTCTAAGGTAGTAGAGGGTTACACGCTGGCTGATGGTATGTCAGAGTTTCCTCATGTGTTTGATAACCTATATCGCGCCATGGTGGCAGCGGGTGAAAAGTCAGGCCACCTTGATGAAGTACTGAATCGTTTGGCGGATTACACAGAGCAACGTCAGCATATGCGAAGTCAAATCACTCAGGCGATGGTGTATCCAAGCATTCTTGTAGTTTTTGCCATTGGTATTGTGGCGGTATTACTTGGTACTGTGGTACCGGAGATCTTGAAAACTTTCGAGAAATCTAAGCAAGCACTGCCTTGGACAACCGAGTGGGTAATGGCTGCAAGTAACTTTGTGCAAGCCTATTGGATGCCAACTTTCATTGGTATTGTGGTCCTAACAATTGGTATCAAACAGGCGCTGCTGAAATCAAAAATTCGATTTTGGTATGACACGCAATTATTGCGTCTACCAGGCTTAGGAAAAATTAGCCGCAGTATCAATACGGCACGTTTTGCGCGTACCCTCAGCATTCTGTCTTCGAGTGCCGTACCATTACTTGAAGGTATGAAAATTTCAGGGCAAGTACTCGAAAACGAGAAGATTAAATCAGCGGTCTCAGAAGCTGCGGTCAGAGTCAGTGAAGGTGCAAGCCTGAGGGCGTCGCTTCAGCAAACCAAGTTATTCCCGCCTATGATGTTGCACATGATCGCCAGTGGTGAAAAATCGGGTGAGCTAGAGCAAATGTTGGAGCGAGCAGCTAACAACCAAGATAGAGAATTTGAAACTATGGTCAGCGTGTCATTAAAGCTGTTAGAGCCTGCAATGATCGCAACTATGGCCATTATTGTGTTGTTTATTGTTATGGCAATTTTGCAACCAATTATGGAAATGAACAAAGCCATCGGCTTATAGTCAAATAAAGAGTTTAAAAATAACAGCTATTAGCAGCTAATGAGGTATTCATTGTGAAAAAGCAATCAGGTTTCTCCCTACTAGAAGTAATGGTGGTACTGGTTATCATCGGTATGATCTTATCAATCGTTGCCCCAAACATTATGGGCCAACAAGAAGAGGCTGCTTTAGATAAAGCGGGTTTAGATATTCAACAGCTTGAAGATGCGATGAATATGTACAAGCTGAAGAATAAGAAGTATCCAACGACTGAGCAGGGCTTAGAAGCACTTGTAACTAAGACGACAATTGACCCCGTACCACGTCGTTTCCCTGAAGGTGGCTTTATTTCTAAATTACCTGAAGATCCATGGGGCAACCCTTACCAGCTAGTTAGCCCAGGTGAGATGGGTAAGATCGATATCTTCTCAATGGGCCCTGACGGTGAAGTGGGTACTGATGATGATATCGGTAACTGGACTGACGAAGACGAAGTGCGTTAATACGTATGCGTTTAGGCTTAGGGCAAAATATCAATAAGGCAAAGGGCTTCAGTTTACTTGAAGTCCTTGTTGTACTTGTGATCATCGCCATGTCAGTGAAAATGGTGAGTTACACCTTTAATGATGCCGAAGCCGAAGAGTTAGAAAAACAAGCGCTCAGAGTATACAGAGTAATTAATCTTGCCTCTGAGTTTGCAGTATTGAACCAAATTGAGCTTGGCTTTCACCTTGATAAAAATGTCTTAGAATTTTTAGTCTTTGATGGTGAGAGGTGGTCGGTATTTGATGCTGAAGAATTATATGAACCCATTACCTTCGGTAAAGAATACAAAGTTAATCTGAATATCGAAGATTTATCTTGGTCGCAAGACAATTTGCTAGAGCAAGTCAACTGGCGCGAATTAATGGGCACTAGTGATGATGAAAGCTTGCTTGAACTAAAAAAGCTCAAAGTGCCGCAAGTACTAATTTTATCTTCGGGCGAAGTGAGCGCGTTTCAGTTTAGTGTTGAGCTATCAGAGCGAGATGCGGAACAAGCACGTTACTTTATCGAAGGTGAGTTTATCGCCCCTGTTAATTTACGAGTGGAGCCTGAAGTATGAAGAAGCAATCAGCTGGCTTTACTCTGTTAGAAGTGATGGTGGCTTTGGGGATCTGTGCCATGGCAGGCATTGCTGCTATGCAAGTTACAGGTGAGCATGTTTCCCATATTGCTTCACTAGAAGAACAAACCTACGCATCTTGGGTGGCAGAGAATCGTTTGGTGATGATCCGCGCACAGGGTGATAAGTGGAATGGTAAGAATAACAACAAAGGTGAAGAAGAGTTAGCTGGTATGACTTGGTACTGGCAAGAGAAAGTCACCAGAACCAATGACCCAAGTTTTGTCAAAGTGCAAGTTGAAGTATTCAGCGATGCTGAATATAAAAATTCTTTGTATGACTTAAGTACATTCATTTTAAAGGGTAAGTAACGATGCGATTTACTTATCCTCAGAAAAACCGTCAGCGTGGTTTCACTTTGCTTGAAGTCATGATTGCCCTGGGTATTCTCGGCTTTGTGGTGTTGGCGACTCACCAGATATTAAATTCAACGATTCAGGCGAAACAAGGCTCTGAAGAAGTGATTGCAGAATTAGATGCGCTCAATACGACTTTTCGCTTGATGGACCAAGATTTTAACCAAATGACCAAGCGTGAAACGCGTAACGAAGCGGGCGACTTTACACCGAGTTATATTCTTCATGGCCGTTACAATTTAGACAGCCAGTATGACGGCATTGCCTTTGTGCGTGATGGCTGGACCAACCCCATTAGTTTATTACCTCGCTCTGAATTGCAAGCTGTCGGTTATCGTGTGGTTGATGATAAGTTAGAGCGCCTTTATCGTGTCTACGTTGATCAGCTAGATGGTACAGAACCTCGCAGTCAAGTCATATTAGAAAACATCGAAGATTTAAAATTTGAATTCTTAGACGATAAACAAAAATGGCAAGAAAATTGGGAAAAGAAAGCGCTGCCCTTAGCGGTTTCTGTAACCATTAAAATGCAAGAAATGGAGCCTATCACGCGTTTTTTCCTCACACCAGGTGATGGCAAGGTGGCCAGTAGCACATCGAATACAAATGATGGTATTAACACTGGTGGTGGGAGAACAGGCCCATGAACCAGTTAACCTATAAGCATGGCCAGCAACAAGGCGCTGCACTGATCATTGTTTTATTTATTGTTGCCTTAGCAGCTGTAATTGCCGCTGAAATGGCGACGAATTTAATGATTCAGGTACAGCGAGCTCAAAATATTCAAACTCATCAGCAAGCAAAATGGTATAGCTATGGCGCTGAAGAATTAGTGAAAAAAGTTCTGATTGAAAGTAAGAAGAAAGACCCTGAGAAGGTACATTTAGGTCAACCTTGGGCGCTAGAAGAAACCCCGTTTCCTGTAGATCATGGAACCTTGAGTGGACAAGTGACCGATCTTCAAGCGTGTCTAAACTTAAACGCACTGCGTGCGCCAAAGGCACAAAATGCCAGTATTAATGATACGAATCCAGCGCATAAAGCCTTTTTAGAGCTGTTGAAGAACATAGAAGATTTACCCTCAGATGAGAGTGAAGAAACCTTGGCTGACAGTGTATATGATTGGCTTGACGCCGATAGCATCACGTTTCGTTCGGGTGCAGAAGAAGATGAATATATGTCGTTGCGTACACCTTATTTAACTGCAAATAACGCATTTGCGTCAGTGTCTGAATTACGTGTGATCAGAGGTTTTAATCCATTAGTCATGGAAAAGTTGCTCCCTTATGTATGTGTTATCCCTGGCAGTGAAGAATTAAAAATTAACGTGAATACCATTTTGCCAGAACAAGCATTATTACTCAGTGCATTAATCAATGGGTTAAGTGAATCAGATGCACAAAGTATCATCTCTGCACGCCCAGAGCAGGGATATGACAAAGTGGAAGATTTTCTTTCTGAAGCCACCGCTCAAGGGGCTCAGAATATCAAGCAAGTAACCGATCTATTTACCGTAAATAGTGACTATTTCAAGTTGCGCGCAAAAGCCATGTTCGATGAACGGCTTTTCACAATGACCTCAATTATTCAAATAAAAGAAGGTCAAGCGAGCATACTGGCGCGAAAATTTGGAGGCGTACAGTGACAGAAAAATTATTGATCCGTATTGATCAATCTGCCAAACAGGCAATTCATTGGTTAGTATATTCAACTGACCAGCAAATTATAGCCAGTGGTGAGTATAAACAACTATCAGATTTGGCCGAGTTAACTGAGAAAGCTCAGAGTCGAGAAACCAGTATATTGCTTTCTGCATCTATGGTTCAGTTAAAAACTATTGAACTACCAACAAAGTGGAATAGAAAACTAGAACAAGCACTGCCATTTATGTTGGAAGAGCAACTGGCCAGTGATGTTGATGATGTATTCATTGCAATAGGTGAGCCGGGCATTAAAGATAATAAACCGACTATTAATATTGCACTTTGTGATCGAGTTTTACTTGCTGAGTTATTTGCAGCTTTAGATGAGCATCAGATTTTTGCTAAGCAAGTAGTACCTGATTCACTATTGCTACCAGAGCAGGCAGAAAATGAACTTGCAGTTGTTGAGCTCGATGGTCAATGGCTGTGTCGCTTAGGGCAATGGCATGCGTGTGTAATTGAGCCAAGCTGGGGAGCTGACTATTTGCATGCGTTAGCGGTTGATAAAATTTCTCATTATAGTCCTGCTGACGCCTTGCCAGAGGTAGCACCTAAGGTTGCAAAAGAAGCTGAATATGAACTGCCGCTTGCATTACTGGCTAAAAATTTAACCAGCACAGCATTCAATTTACGCCAAGGCATCTTTGCCGCGAAGAAGAGTACGCCACAATGGTGGAAAGATTGGCAGTCAGGCTTAATTGCAGCATCAGTGGCCCTGTTAGGCTTTGTGGTTGTGCAAGGTATTCAAGTTGTACAATTGAAAGATCAGGCAGAAAAAGTGAGAGCTGATGCAGTTGCGACGTATCAACAAGCATTTCCAAATAAGCGAGTACGTGAAGCACTGCTTAGACGTCAAATTGAAGGTGAATTAAAAGCCATTTCAGCGACAAAACAAGGCGGTTTCTTAGATTTGGCGGACAAGTTTGTGTCAGTTTATAGCCAAGTCAAAGATTTCCAGCCTGAGACTTTACGCTATGACCATAAACGTAATGAATTGCGTATTCGTGTAAAAGCCAAAGACTTCCAAGTGTTTGGTCAAGTTAAAACGATTCTTGAGCAAAAAGGTTTAACAGTGCAGCAGGGTTCATTAAATAACGATGGTGATGCTGTGATTGGTGAAATTAGATTGCGAGGTGATGTATGAAACAACAAGCAATCAACTACTGGGGCTCGCTAAAAGAGCAAGAACAACGTTTACTTATTATCGCGGGAGTTGTTTTTATTGTTTTCGTTTTAGTCATGGGAATATTAAAGCCACTCAATAAAGCGGTTGCTGAAGCTGAGCAAAAACTAAAGCGTGAGCAAAACTTTCAAGTGTTTGTTGAACAAAGCATTGGCAAGTTGAAAGCGGCGGGTAACTCAGCCCGTACTTCTTCAGGCAATTTGTCGCAGCTCGTGAATCGCAGTCGAGGCCGCTACGGCATCGTTATCAGTCAGATGCAGCCAAATAACGACAGTCTTCGTGTGAATATTGAAAACGTTGAATTTAATAAATTGGTTGGTTGGCTCGACGAACTTGTACATCAACATGGTGTCACTGTGGCAAACCTAGATATCTCACAAGGTGAAGACACAGGCTTTGTGCGTGTAAGTCGATTGGTGTTAGAGAAGTAGTATGAAGCAAAAAATTTATTTAGTTCTATTATTTATTTTCTCGTTTTTGGCTTTTGCTCTATCTCAGCTGCCCGCATCAGTTG
Source organism: Pseudoalteromonas sp. MTN2-4 (assembly GCF_042848605.1). Classification (NCBI taxonomy): domain Bacteria; kingdom Pseudomonadati; phylum Pseudomonadota; class Gammaproteobacteria; order Alteromonadales; family Pseudoalteromonadaceae; genus Pseudoalteromonas; species Pseudoalteromonas sp. MTN2-4. The sequence continues at coordinate 10,370 of NZ_BTGK01000005.1, read as the reverse complement.
CGGTGCAAGTCGCACAAAGTTACTTGCCTAAAAACGTGGCTTTTGGCAATTTGACCGGCTCAATTTGGCAGGGGCAAGTTAGTGAAGTACGCGTGAATAGAGTTCAGGTTTTCAACGTTCGTTGGCAGTTAGAGCCTATCGCTTTACTAACAGGCAACCTTGCTGGTGATTTAACTTGGGGTAACCCGAGAGCGAGCGAAGAAATGTCAGGAAAAAGCCATTTCAGCCTGTCATTGTTAGACCAACAAGCAAGCTTGAAAGATGCTGTACTGCGTTTTGAAGTTGAACAGCTAATGGGACAGTTAAACCTCCCGTTACCTGTTAAGGCAACGGGTCGCGTGATTTTTAACATTGATGAATTTGAAAGTGGTAAACCTTACTGTCAGCAAATTAAAGGCGATGTATTTAGTCCAAATATTCGTGTTGAAGGGTTAACTGGTTGGTTCTCAATTGGTGAGTTGGGCGCAGATTTAAACTGTAAATCGGGTGACCTAGCTGCGGTGGTTCAGCCTGATAATCTATTGGGCTTGCAAGCGGATGTTCATTTAGGAAACAACTTTCAATTTAAAGTTGCTGGTAATGTAAAACCAGATGCCTCATTACCGAAAGAAGTGCATGATGCGGTTAAATTCTTAGGTCGTCCTGATGCCCAGGGCCGTTATCCGGTGAACTTGTAAGGCTTGTTATGTTAGAGTTTTCGTTTACAGAGCAACATAAAGCGTTGCTCATCGATTATTTATCTAGCACAGAGCATGCTCTGCCTTATGCTGTTTGTGAAGGCTACCTGTTTGCAATCATTTGCAGCCCAGCAGGTATTGAAATGGAGCAGTGGCTTACAATCGTCAGTGGCGGTGATGAGCAAATTGCAGAAGAGCATGTTTTTGCTTTAATGGCACTGCATCACGATATCAGTGAGCGCGTTTTTTCAGGTCTGTTCCAGTTGCCTTATGCGTCAACAGCTGTAGTTGAACTGCAGCAATGGAGCCAGGGCTTTTTAGCTGGGATTGAGCACTTTTATGCTGAGCTAGTTAATAGTGCAGTTTTAAATGATGAGCTTAAGCAAGCATTGATTAGTAGTACAGAGCAACTAGGTTTCTTCGCTCTAGAGCAGTCGCAAATTGCCGCTTACTGTGATGCCAATAATGTTGAGCTAAATAGCTTTTGTCAGCAGCAGCATGCAATTGCGAACGAGTTTGCCTTGGCTTATGTGCAATTAGTAGAAAACAGCGCTGTTGAGAGTGGCTTGTATGATGAAGAGGGTTAAAACCTGAGAGCCATTTACAGGGTAAGCGAGCGCTTACCCAAGCTCTAATTCAATACTCGTGCAGCCTTTTGCACAACTTACCAAACCTTTATTCTTATCTTGCCCATTTAAATCTAATTGTAGTGGCTTGTTGCATTGCTCGCATAACAAGGTTTGCCCTTTGCTTAGTTTTTTAAGTATGTTTTTGTGCTGGTTAAATGCTGCTGCACGCTTTTTATTAAAAGCGTCAATATCGATATTCATTACAACGACTTCCCTTCAAAAATAGATTCACCAACGATTTTACAAATCACATTTAGCTTATTGCCATAAAAATAGAGGTTCAAATCATTTTCTTTGCAGTAACGAAGGTGGAAGGCCTTTAATTTATCATCAGTGCCTAACGCATCATTTAAATATTCTAATTCGGTTTCATCTAATTCAAGTTTTTGCGAAATTTGTGTTCTAGCTATTTTAGCTGAAGTGCTTCTCGCTACTTTACTTTGTTCACTCAGCAAGCTCACGCCTTCACCTAATAGTGCTTCTCTTGGCTCTTTAATGGCCGGATGATCGATAGTAAAAAGTGCCAGAATGACAACAACAAGTAACAAAAACTTTTTCATTGGATACCGTAATATTGATCTAAACAGGAAGAAACAATTGAGAGTGTAATAAAATGGGGCTTTCAAAAGCAAGTGATTAAGTTATAAACACTATACAAGCTCGTGCCCAGTTAAGGGAAACTTCAATAATTTCTGAACCAATTGTACCCAGCTTGAATTTGCTTGCATATAATATCCTTATAGATAAAAAGGTCACTGTAGCAAGTACCTGTCGATCACAGCCATAAGGAGCCGAGATGGACAAACAAATAAAAGTAAAAAACATTCCGAGCGATGTAAAAATACAGAAGCCGGAACTCCAACCTGATAGGTTTAACCCTCGCAGCCGAATTTATGTGCGTGCAGTTAAAGGACTACACCAGCAACTTCGCAAGCGCTTGGGTTTTATCGGCATGCTTGCGTTCATGCTTATGCCCTGGATAAATTTTGAGGGGCACCAAGCCGTTTATTTTGATCTCTACGAGCAAAAGTTTAATATTTTCGGATTAACGCTGATGCCACAAGATTTAACGGTGCTGGCGTTTTTCCTTATGATCGCTGCATTTGCACTGTTTGTAGTGACCACGTTTTATGGTCGTGTTTGGTGTGGTTACACTTGTCCGCAAACCGTTTGGACTTTTATTTTCTTGTGGTTTGAAGAGAAGTTTGAAGGCAGCGCTAATCAACGTAAAAAACTCGATAGTCGAAAAATGGACTTTGATAAATTTTGGCGAAAAACGGCAAAGCATAGTAGTTGGATTTTATTCTCTTTGTGGACCGCCATTAGCTTTGTTGGATTTTTCACTCCAATACGTGAATTAGTGCCTGATTTACTGACCTGGAGCGCAGGAAGTTATGCAGTTATCAGCATCTTAGTGTTTACGGCGTGTACATACGGTAACGCAGGCTGGATGAGGGAGATTATGTGCTTACATATGTGTCCTTATTCACGTTTTCAATCTGCCATGTTCGATAAAGACACCTTTACAGTTAGCTATGACGCGAAACGCGGTGAGTCACGTGGTCCTCGCTCTCGTAAACAAGATCCCAAAGAAATGGGGCTGGGTGACTGTATCGACTGTAATCTGTGTGTTCAGGTATGTCCTACAGGCATCGATATTCGTAATGGCTTGCAATATGAGTGTATCAACTGTGGTGCATGTATAGATGCGTGTGATGGGGTGATGGATAAAATGAATTACCCTCGTGGTTTAATTTCTTACACCACAGAGCGCAACCTTGAAACACCAGATAATAAAACTAAAGCATTCCGTGGTAAGTTGGCAGGTTATTTATTAATCATGACAGTGTTAATTGCTGCACTGGTGGTGAATATTGCGATGCGCAAGCCAATGGAACTCGATATTATTCGTGATAGAAATCAGCTTTATCGAGTCAATTTCGATGGTTTAGTTGAAAACACTTACACCCTAAAAGTCATCAATAAAACCCAGCAAACACAACAATACGACATTGCGGTTGAGGGGCTAAATAACTTTAATGTGCTTGGCAAACTAGCGATTGAAGTTCAAGCGGGTGAATCGATGAATGTGCCACTTTCTGTGATCATTGACCCTTATGACCTTAAAAAGCCAGTGACTGAATTCCATTTTAGAGTTCAAGTGAAAGGCGACCCGACAGTGTCACTATCACAGCCTACCAACTTTTTTAAAGGCAAATAATTAGATACACTAATTAAACCAAGCAAAAGCGGGTATTCCCCGCTTTTTTTATGCCAAATGAGGAATACATGAGCGAGTTTAGTTTTGCGAATTTAAATCCAGATCGTATCTTGGATGCCATAGAAAGCATTGGCGTTTACCCTGAGACAGGCTTGCTACCTTTGAACAGTTATGAAAATCGCGTTTATCAGTTTAAAGCCGAAGACGGTAAGCGTTATGTCACTAAATTTTATCGTCCCGAGCGCTGGAGTGAGGCGCAAATAAAAGAAGAACATGCTTTTGCATTTGAGCTCGCTAATGAAGAAGTGCCTATCGTCGCGCCAGTCGAAATAGCTGGCGAAAGCCTATTCGAGCATGCCGGCTACAAATTTGGGCTCTTTCCTAGTGTGGGTGGGCGTCAGTTTGAAATTGACAATTTAGACCAGCTTGAAATGCTTGGCCGATATATCGGACGACTACACCTAGTTGGTAAGAGTAAACCATTCCAGCATAGACTGAGTATTAATACCCAGAGCTACTTATTCGACGCCAAGGAAGTTATTGAAAATAGTAAGCTTGTGCCTATACATATAGAAACCGCATTCTACACTATTTTAGAACAGGTTATTTCGCAAACTGCGCAAATGTATCATGTCGATAAGCCTATTCGTTTGCATGGTGATGCACATGCTGGCAATATTCTCTGCACAGGCGATTCACTGACCTTAGTGGATTTAGATGATTGTCGCTCAGGCCCAGCAATCCAAGATTTATGGATGATGCTCAATGGTGATAAAAACGAGCAATTAATTCAGCTCGATACACTATTGATAGGGTATGAAGAATTTAACTCTTTTGATGCAAAAGAGCTGCAACTGATAGAACCGCTACGTGCGATGCGAATGGTGCATTACATGGGGTGGTTAGCTGCCAGGTGGGAAGATCCTGCATTTACACGGAACTTTTCTTGGTTTGCAACAGACAAATACTGGGAGCAGCAGATCTTAGCATTGAAAGAACAGCTTGCAGCGTTACAAGAACCTGCATTACAACTGTTTCCATAAAAAATTGAGAAATAACTATGTTAAAAGCGTTAAAACTATCCATTCTATTTTTCTGTTTGCCGTTGTTAGCCATGGCTGCAGAATTTGATTTTAAAGAAGGTGTGCACTACCAAACTTTAACCACCCAAAAAAGTGAGCAAGAAAAAGTAACTGAGTTTTTTTCATTTTACTGCCCGCATTGCTTCCGTTTTGAACCGGTTGCTAAAGCGTTAGAGCAAAGCTTGCCAGAAGGTGCTGTGTTTGAAAAAAGCCATGTGAACTTTTTAGGTGGTTTGCCTGCGCAAGTACAAAGTAATTTAAGCTATGCCTATATCGTGGCAAAGCAAATGGGCAAAGGTGATGAAATTGCAGCTAAAATCTTCGACAGTATCCATTTAAAAAAAGCGCCATTGAATGACATTAAAGATGTGAAAAAGCTACTGGATCTTAATGGTATCAGCGAAAAGCAGTTTGATGCTGCACTAGCAAGTATGCCAGTAATTGCGGCTGAAAAGCTGATGCAAGACGACCAAAATCGTTTTTCAAAAGCGGGCGCACTTTCTGGCGTGCCTACATTTATCGTGAGTGATAAATATAAAGTAAATACCAACAGTTTAAAAAGCCAAGAGCAATTCAACGCATTGGTTAAACATTTATTAGCAAAATAATACGGAGAATAAGATGTTAAAGCTAATTAAAGCCGCTGCGCTGGCACTCATGCTTCCTGTAGTTGCAAACGCAGCTCAGTTTGAAGAAGGCGTTCACTACGAAGTGGTTGCCGAGCGTGGTACTAAGAAACCTGAAGTGACAGAGTACTTCTCATTTTTCTGCCCTGCATGTAATGCGTTTGAACCATTGATCGCTCAGGTAAAACCTAAACTGAATGAAGGTGTAAAGTTTAAAAAGAGCCACGTAGATTTTTCAGGCCCTCGTGATCCAGAAGTACAAAAGATTATGGCTCAAGGCTTAGCACTTGCTGAAGTGCTTCCTCAAAAAGATAAAATCATTGCTGCAATTTTTACGCATATTCATGCAAAGCGTAATAAGATCAATGAACTTGCGGATATGAAAGACATCTTCGTTGCACAAGGCGTAGACGCTACTAAGTTTGATAAAATGTACAAAAGCTTTGCTGTACGTACTAAGACTTCAAAAATGGCGCGTATGCAACAAAAGTGGTCTGAAAAGCGTGCGCTTACAGGCGTTCCAACGTTTATCGTAAATGGTAAATATAAACTGCGTTTACGTGAGTCAAAAACGACGACTCCAGAGCAGATCAGTGCATTAATTAATTATTTAGCTGCTAAATAATTAATCATAAATTGAAATAGAGCCTCGCACTTGCGAGGCTTTTTTATTGGAAAAGATATGCATAAGATATTGGTTTCAAGTTGCTTACTCGGACAACCCGTCCGTTATGATGGGCAATCTAAAGGTTTAACAAATGATATTTTGACTCGGTGGCTGCAAGAAAAGCGAGTTGTTGCATTTTGCCCTGAAGTTACGGGTGGCTTACCAACCCCCAGGGCACCTGCAGAGATCAATGCCGAAAGGGTAATCATGACAACAGGTGAAGATGTCACCAGTGAATTCCAGTTGGGTGCTCAAAAAGCACTCGCATTATGTGACGCGCAACAAATCAAATTTGCGTTGTTGAAAGAATCTAGCCCTTCATGTGGTAGAAATACTATTTACGATGGGTCGCATAATGGAGTTAAAGTGGCTGGAATGGGTTTAACTGCTAAAAAGCTTGTTAAAGCAGGCATACAGGTTTTTAGTGAAGAGCAATTGCCACAGCTAGTCAGTGCTCTGGCAATTGCTGAAAAGAATTAGCGGGATTATTTACGCTGTAAAAATACACCAGACTCCACATGATGTGTATATGGGAACTGGTCGAAAATCGCAATGCGAGATACAGAATGTGTTTCGCATAGCATGTCTAAATCACGCTCTAATGTGTCTGGATTACATGAGATATATATAATATTGTCGTAATTAGATACTAAACGACAAGTGAGTTCATCCATACCTGCACGAGGTGGGTCAACCAAAATAGTTTGGCAGTTGTAGTCTTGAAGGTTAATGCCATTTAATCTTGAAAATTGGCGTTCCCCTTTCATTGCTTGCGTAAACTCTTCACTCGACATGCGAACAATATCTAAGTTCTCAACTTTATTCGCTGCAATATTAATTTGTGCCGAGTTTACCGAAGATTTAGAGATTTCAGTTGCTAGCACTTTATTAAAGCTACCAGCTAAAGCAATTGAAAAGTTACCGTTACCACAATATAGCTCAAGTAAATCATTCTCCAGTGGTGCACAAAGGTCTTGCGCCCATTCCAGCATTTTCTCATTTACTTTCGCATTTGGCTGCGTAAAGCTATTTTCAACTTGTTGGTACTGATACGTTTGGCCATTTACAGTCAACTGCTCTGTAACAAAATCATTGCCTAAAACAATCTTTTGTTTGCGAGCGCGACCAATAAAGTCAATCTTATAGGTTTTCTGAAGCTCAAAACGTAATGCATTAATTGCAGCTAACCATTCATCATCAAGCTGTTTGTGATAAAGCAGGCTTACCAGGATCTCACCACTTAGCGTCGATAAATAATCGATTTGGAAAAGCTTGCGGCGAAGTATCTCGTTATGACGTAACTTTTCCATCATAATTTGCATGATTTCACTAATAAGCGGCGCGGCAGGGTCAAATGTTTCCACTCGAATTTTTTGCTTGCTCTCTTGATCAAACATAATGTGATAGAGATCGTCACCATCGTGCCATACTCTAAATTCAGCACGTTGACGGTATTGCGTTTTTGCTGATACAAAGACTTCAAGCTCTGGTGCGTTAAAGCGAGCAAATTGAGCACTAATACGCGTTTGCTTTTCAGCAAGCTGCTGTTCATAAGTGGCGGTATCAATAGTGATGACTGGCATAGTTAAACTGACCTTACAAATTCGAGAGCGGGTATTGTAGGGGGCATAGGTGATTTGTCCAGTTTCTCGCTAAAATTTGTTGTTTTTTTATACTAAACGCTCAAGGGTCAATAACTACTGCCGATATAAAGTAATAATTAAGATGTACGCATGGTTGCTACTATTTTGGAGATAAACATGAAAATCGGACAATTAAACCAGCTTCTCAACCCTTCTTTTGCTAATAAAGCAAACAGTAAAGCGGGTTTTAAACCGAATATCCAAAGTAGTACTGATGGTTTTCACGGAGATAAAGGTAAAATTGCAGCAAAGCTGCTTGATGATAAGTTAGCAAAAGCCTTGGATATTGAAAAAACAGAGCCTAAGGCAGCGCCTTTATTTGATTTTGATACCGTTATTAATAATGTGCTTGATTTCGTAAAGGGGTCAATAAGTAAAGCGAAAGCTGATGGTCGAGATGACCAAGCAATTCAAGATATGTTGAATGCAACACGTAAAGGTGTGCAGATGGGCATAGATGATGCGACATCAGAATTGAAAGCTTCGGGATTATTTAATCAAGACATAGAAGAAGGGATCGAAAAATCTAAAGAAGGGATTTTTAAGGGATTAGATGATTTTGAGGATGAGCTTTTTAATCCACAACCTGACTCTATGCAGGTGAGCGCTGCGCAGTATGCGAGCTTGTCGAATCAAGCTGATTATAGTTTCACAACAGCAGAGGGAGACGAAGTAACCATATCACTGAGTGATGTTCGCTCAAAAGGTCAAGCTGTCAGCTATGCTCAAAACGGTGATAATTATGGTCTTGTTGTATCAGAGCAATCAAGTGAGGAAGTCAGTTTTTCGATTAGTGTTAATGGCGAACTCAATAAAGAAGAGCAAAAAGCTATTAATGAAATGATGAAAGACATTCGCAATGTCAGTGATGCGTTCTTCTCAGGTGAATATGATGATGCGTTCGAAAAAGCGTCGGCATTAAATATAGAGAGCGATCAAATTACCAACTTCACGATGGATTTGCGTCAGACAAAAACAACCGCTGCAATTGCTCAATATCAACAAGCCAACCCCATAAAAGAGTTAGAACAAGCGTTTCAACCTCTAGATAAACAATTAGAGAGTATTCATTCAGAAGGTAAAGCATTAGGCATTGAGCAGCAATTGCCAGATATCATGGCGTGGATGAACGATGGACAAGCAAGAATGGCTCAGCTTTTAGATTATGCGCAAGGTTTCTTCAATCAACTTGATAATAAGTCATAGAAATCAGCTTAAGTGACTTGGCAACTTATATAGGCTCGGGCAAACTTGCACCTCTATACAGAGGAGTCTTAGTTTGCCGCACATTTTAGTTTTTGATTCAGGTATTGGTGGGACCAGTGTCCTAACACATATCCAAAATACACTACCAGGGGCAGACTATACCTACATAATGGATAATGCTTTACTGCCCTACGGTCTTCAGACTGAAGAAACAATTCAAAATAGACTGGCAAGTCTCGTTAATAAAATATCTTCAAATCTTTTTGGGGAAGTTGACTTAATAGTGATCGCTTGCAATACAGCTTCAACTTACGCACTGGCACATATTCGCCAGTTTACTCAAATTCCGATTGTTGGCGTGGTACCTGCAATAAAGCCTGCTGCACAAATTAGTATTAGAAAGCATATTGCTTTATTAGCAACGCCTGCTACTTCAAATAATCAGTATACGCAATCTTTAGTGAGTGAGTTTGCTAGTGATTGCCAAGTAAGTTTCTACCATTCAACAGAGTTGGTAAGGCTAGCAGAGCGTAAGTTTTGGTTAAATGAAGATGTACGAGAGGGTGTTAATAAGGAGCTATCAGCTATTAAGGTCGATAATCAAGCTGATGTTCTGATTTTAGGGTGCACACATTTTCCAATATTGAAGTATGAAATAGCTGAGTTTTATCAGACGCAATGTGAATTAATCGACTCCGGAACTGCAATAGCAAAAAGAGTGCAGTACTTATTGGCTGACAGTATAGGTGAAATAGTTATAAAAAAGCCGCTACAGTTTTATGCAACGGCTTTAAATGAGGTCCCTGCTAATACAGGGTACGATGTGAAAAGTTTACATCTTTAACTTGCAACAGCTTCTTCAGCTGTCTCTGGTTTTTGTTTTGCAGCTCTAACCTTCAACGTACGTTGTTGGAACTCTTTTTCATTCAATGCTGCAATGGCTTTATCAGCATCAGCTTCTGCCATCTCCACAAAACCGAAACCACGACGTTTACCTGTATTTTTATCTTTTAATAAACGAACGTTGAATACACGGCCCTGTTCAGAGAAAAGCTCTCGAACGACACTTTCATTTGCTTTATAAGGTAAGTTACCTACATAAAGCGTTTTTGTTTTTACTTCAGCATTGTCAGATTGTGGGGTTACATTACTTGCCGACATAACAGTTGCAATGAAACCACCGATGAGTGTGCCAATAGAAAAAGTAGCACCAAGACTAAGAGAAGAGTCTGCAAAAAGAGCATTAGCAGCAAAATAGCCGATTATCGCAATTGCTAAAACAATAAAAAGAGACTTTTGTTGAGTTGGGTTCATAGGGATCTACCAATATACAATGGGTATACAATAATTTAACAAACGAGCTGCTATCTTAGCGTCTTAAAATGTTTAAGCAATAATTAAAAAGAGAAATTAGCTATTCGAAGTGGGTAAATAGAGCGTTTTTTATTCTAATAAGTCTTTTTTGTTCTCTTTTTGAGCGGTTGAGCATGTTTCTTAAAATTAATTGAAAAAAGGGCTTGCGCACTTTTAATTTCTCCCTATAATGCGCACCCACTGACACGGAGCGAGACGCTGAAAAGCAAATCAAAACGATGTCGAGTCAAATAAAACTTAATCTT